>JAHBTN010000030.1 GCA_019638575.1 Ferruginibacter sp.
AAACAGGCGACAGAACAGAATGCCAGCCACTAACATCGTATTGGCAATAGGCGGGTTGAACGGCTTCGTATCAACGTAAGTGCTAAACTCAACCTTCGTTCTTCGTATCAACAGTAGTGCTAAAAATCCCGCCCATCGCCAATACGCGGCCCGTTGGTGGCAAGTGTAACGGACGACACACTACAAACAGAAAAAAATAAAAAATATGACAAACGGATTTAAAATAATCGGAATTTCAACCCGAACAACAAACCAAAACAATCAAGCTCAACAAGACTTGGAAAAACTTTGGGGACAATTTTACTCTGACAATGTTTTTGACAAAATACCAAACAAAGTTTCTGACAATATTCTTGCAATCTATACAGATTATAAAAGCGACTTTACTGACGAGTACACAACAATTATCGGAGTTCCAGTTTCGACACTTGACGAAATTCCAAATGGACTTATTGGGCGAGAATTTAAAGCAGACAATTTTAAAAAATTTGTAGCTAAGGGAAAAATGCCGAATGCAGTTGTCAATGTTTGGTTAGACATTTGGCAGAAAGATAAAGAATTAAACAGAAAATATACTTACGACTTTGAAGTTTACGGAGAAAAATCACAAAACGGAGATAATTCGGAAGTTGAAATTTATATCGCAACTAAATGACAAAAACACCAGCCACCAACATGAACTGGGTGCTTCGTCATTTAGGCAAAACAGGCACAACAATCCTGTTTTCATCTGCTGGCCTCATCTATGTAATTTTAGGTATCAGGAAACTTAAATAAGGGAAATTATAAGATTCAATAAAACATATTAAACACATATCATCCTCCTACAACTATCCTAACATTACCGGGTCCGCCACCATTTTCCATTTCTTTTAAAGTTTTTAATACAATATCTTTTGGAATCTCAAATTCTTTATCGGCTACATCTTTATCAATAACAAGTTTGGTAACCTGTACAGTCATTTTTCTGCCACGGCTCAAATTTTTTTCGTTTTGCATCGGAAACCCATCCAGGTTTTCCATTCCATTTGGCCGTGCAACGGCTACCATTCCTGCAAAGCCACTTGCAATGCCGCCGGTACTTGTTATATTTTGTAATTTAAAATCGGGGCAATACCAAACTATAGTGGTATCGGCTTTATTATCTGTAGTATCAATAACCAATGCCTTCTTACATGTATAACCGGCTATCTTTTTTGTTTCATCAATATATTCGGTTGTAAAAACAGGTGTTGATCTTTGTCTAAAATTCCCTTGTTCATTCCTGCTTTGCATCATACTGTCTATACGTTTTGCTGCCTGTGCCTGCTCTTCATCAGTGGCAATAAAACCTGTTTTTTTACCCATCATTTCTAAAATAGTGGTAGAAGTTTTTTTAGCATTGTCTCTTATTAATGTTGTACGGCTTGATTCATTTTCCGTAAATGTTTTTACCATATCATTTTTAAGTGTAGTAACAGATTTGGTTTCGCCATTACCTATATTAAATCGCACAACTCTCTCTTGCCCGTCTTCTGTAGTAAATGTCCTGGTTTGGTCTTCTTCACCTTCGGGTACTACAACAGTTGTTTTGGTGTTTACAATTGCCTGGGTAATAATTTTTGGTTGTGCATAACTGGCCAAAGCTGGCAACATTAAAACAAGTGTAATTATTTTTTTCATAGCGCTAATTTTTCTGCAAAATACGAATATGTTCGTAAATGCACTATTCTATTTTAAGCTTGTAAAAATTTTAACTTTAAATTTTTAGTAGAAGGGCGATACTAATTTTTATTGTTCTCCAGCCTGAAACCATTGGCATCAGCATATTTTTTCTGTGCCTGCTGTATGGCATTAATGGCATCCTTTTTCTTATTGGTTATTTCTATCAGCTTTTCCATTTCTGCATTCCTTTGTTCTTTAGTGGTTGCTTTGCCATAATTTTTATAACCGGAGTACATGCTTTTTATAAATTCAAAATAACGTACACAGGCCTCTTTAAAATTTTCGCCTTCTTTAACTGAGGGAGCAGGTTTATCTCTTACTTCTTTTATTTTACTGTTAACCAATTCTTCCATTTTTTCGCCCGCTATGGCAATACTGTCGTATTGTTCCTTATCCATAAAACGCTTTACATTTTGTTCAGTTTCAGTTATGGCAGGTATCAGGCTTTTTTCTTTTTTCACAAAATCCTGGCTGTAATTAAAGGCATCTTTTCCTTTACAGGATGCAATACTAACAATAACAAAAGCTATTACAATTATTTTATTCAGCATAGCAAAATGTTTAATATTAAAAATAATATTATTTATCAATAATGCAATAAACCTGTAACAAACAAAATTACAACTGTGAATAACTAAGCATTTTTGCTGTAAAAATTCACAATTTTCTAAAGCTTCATTAGTTTATATTTGCCGTCTTACATAAAATATAGAAAACCGTGCGTTTAAAGAGTTTAGAAATTAAAGGATTTAAAAGTTTTGCCGATAAAACCGTACTTAATTTTGATGAAGGCATTACCGGGGTGATAGGCCCCAATGGCTGTGGTAAAAGCAACATTGTAGATAGCATACGATGGGTGATAGGAGAGCATAAGATTAGCAACCTGCGCAGCGAAAACCTGGAGAGCCTGGTTTTTAACGGCAGCAAAACCCGTAGCGCCAGCGGTATTGCCGAAGTAAGCCTTACGTTTGATAATACCAAAAACCTGTTGCCCACCGAGTTTAGCACGGTAACAGTTACCCGTAAATATTATAAAAGCGGCGAAAGCGAATACCGTCTTAATGATGTAGCCTGCCGCCTTAAGGATATTCACAACCTTTTTATGGATACCGGCGTTAGTAACGACAGCTATGCTATCATTGAATTGGGCATGGTTGACGATATCATCAAAGACAAGGATTTCAGCCGCCGTAAAATGCTTGAACAGGCAGCCGGTATCTCCATCTACAAAACCCGTAAAAAAGAAGCCAAACTTAAGTTAGATGCAGCCGAGCAGGATCTTGCCCGTATTGAAGACCTTCTTTTTGAAATTAACAACCAACTGAAAAGCCTGGAGAGCCAGGCAAAAAAAGCCGAGAAATATTTTGAGATAAAAAAAGAATACAAGGAAGTTAGTATAGAACTGGCCAAAGCAGCGCTGGAAGGTTTCAATATCACTTATCACGAACTGAATGAACAGCAGAAAAGCGAAGTTGATAAACGTATTGAGCTGGAAACTGCCATTGCTAAAGAAGAAGCATTGCTTGAGCAGGAAAAGCTTGGTTTAATTGAAAAAGAAAAAGCACTGCAAAATATGCAGCATGCTTTTAACGAAATGCTTGATGCAGTGCGTAGTAAAGAAAATGAAAAGAGTTTAAGTGGGCAGCGCCTTCAATATTTAAAAGAAAGAGAGGCCGGGCTGAATGATTTTTTACAAAAAGCCGGCAGCCAGTTAAAAGGCCTTCATGAAAGTATAGAGTTTACGGGCAACCAGATTAATGATGATGAATTACAGTTGCAGGAGTTTGAGGCCAAACTAACCAATCTTAAAAACGAAGTAGAAGATAAACGAAAAGTATTTGACGATAAACGAAGCCTTATTGATGAACTGCGTAAGCAAAACCAACAAATACAACGAAACCAGTTTGAGGCTGAAAAGAAAGTGGCGGTGGCCGATACTTCTATACAAAATTTACAACGAACTGTAACCCAAATACAAGAAGAAAAAGTACAAAGGCAAAACCAGTTGCAGCAACTGCAGCCCGAAAAAGCTGCCAGGGAAACCGAACTGGAACAAAAGAAAGCAGAGCTGCAGCAATTGCAGGATCATCATGAGTTTACCAAAGAACAGATTCTGCAAACGCAGAATAAAATGGAAGGCCTGCGAAATGAGTTGGCAAAAGAAAGCCGTACTTTAGACAGCAGGAAAAATGAACATGACCTTTTGAAAAGCCTTATCGATTCGATGGATGGTTATCCGGAGAGCGTTAAGTTTTTACACAACAACCCCGCCTGGAACCATACGGCGCCATTACTGAGCGACATTATTTATGTAAAGGAAGAGTACCGGGCTGCCGTTGAAAATGTATTGGAGCCTTACCTGAATTATTATGTGGTAAATAATTTAGAAGAAGGCTTACAGGCCATTCATTTGCTGGATAATAATAAAAAAGGGAAAGCCAATTTCTTTTTGCTGGATAAATTTAATGACTTTGAAAGCCAGCATCAACCCCTGGGCACAATTGCTGCACTAAGTGTGGTGGAAATTGACAATAAATATATAAACCTTGCCAAACACTTGCTGGGTAATGTTTTTATTGCCGAAAACGATGAAGCATTACACAACAGTAATGGAGCTGTTGTGCTGGAAAAAACAGGTAAATACGTTAAAGGAAAATATTCTTTAACCGGTGGAAGTGTTGGCTTGTTTGAGGGAAAAAAGATTGGCCGGGCAAAAAACCTGGAAAAATTAATTGAAGAGATTACTGCACAGGAAGTAGTGGTTAATAATTTAAAAACAGCTATTCAAAATCATCACAACGATGTAATAGCGTATAATGAGCAGTTGAAAGAAGATGCCATAAAACAACTGCAACAGGATATTAATAACCTTACCAACCTTGTTTTTTCTTTACAAAACAAAATTGAAAACCTTACTCATTTAGAAGAAACCAGTACTGCAAAAATTGCCGACCTTGAAAAGCAACTGGAAAACAACCACAACGAAAATGCCAGTACCAGGGAAATGCTGAACAATTATAATGCACAGATAAATGAGCTTACACAAAAGATGCAGTTGATAGAAGGTGATTATGCATCTGCCGAAGAAGATTATAATAAAGCCACACAAACCTTTAACGACAGTAACCTGCAGTTTACTAAGCAACAAAGTAAAGTGGTTTCTTTAAAACAGGAATTTGAATTTAAAACAAACCAACTGAACGATTTAAAAGCCCAGGTTGAAAACAGTAATACACAGCTTGCAGAAGCTACATCAAGTATTGCAGAAACTGCACAACAGTTAAAGGAACTTGAAGCATTGGTGATTACCATGCTTCAAAATAAAGAAAAAGAAGAAAAAGCTTTAAACGAAGCCGATCAGTTGTATTACAACCTGCGTAATGCACTAACCGAAAAAGAAAGCGAACTAAAAAGCAAACACAAATCAAAAGAAGGGATTGATACACTGCTAACAGAAATAAAAGACAAACTTACCGATCTTAAACTGCAGCTTGCCGGTATGAAGGAGCGATTAAACGTGGAGTTTAAAGTTGATTTGGATGTGATTATTGATGAACCAAGAACAACCGACACACCGCTTGAAGAACTGAAAGAGAAAAATGAAAAACAGCGTAAGCGCCTTGAAAATATTGGAGAGATTAACCCTACTGCCATAGAAGCTTATACCGAAATGAAAAAACGGTATGATTTTATACTTGAGCAGAAGAACGATCTTGTTACTGCAAGAGAAAGCCTGATGCTAACCATACAGGAAGTGGAAGCTACTGCCAACCAGCAGTTTTTGGATACCTTCAATAAAGTAAGGGATAATTTTCAAAAAGTATTTAAAGCCTTGTTTACCGAAGATGATATGGCCGATATGATAATGGTGGACCCTGAAAACCTGGCCGAAACCAATATTGACATCATTGCCAAACCAAAAGGCAAACGTCCTTCATCCATTGGCCAGTTAAGCGGTGGCGAAAAAACTTTAACCGCTACAGCATTGCTGTTTGCCATTTATTTAATTAAGCCTGCGCCATTTTGTATTTTGGATGAGGTGGATGCTCCGCTTGATGATGCAAACGTTGGCAAGTTTACGCAAATGATTAAAAAGTTCAGCGAAAACAGCCAGTTCATCATTGTTACGCACAATAAAATGACCATGAGTGCGGTGGATGTTATTTATGGTGTAACCATGCAGGAAGCAGGTGTAAGTAAACTGGTGCCGGTAGATTTCAGAAGCCTGAATTAATTATCAATGATGAAAATCAAAATTCAACTTTCAACATCCAACATCCATCATTCATAATTCATCATTAATTTCCCAATTTTTCCGCCACCACCCGAAAAATAAACAGCTTTGCCTTTTTTAGCCTTACGCACGGCATGAAAACTTTCTTTGCTTATCCATTGCCAGTGCTGCCCTTCATCGCTACTATAATCAACACCATTCAATCCGCAGCTTATCCATCTTTTTTTTTCAAGAAATTCAACACAACTTCTATAACCGTGTGGGCCAATAATGGGAGCAGTAAAAGTTTTGCCGGCATCTAATGTAATTACACAGTTTTTTATGGTATCGTTTTTTGCATTAAAATCGCCGCCAACAATAATCATACATTTTTTGTTTTTTACAGCAATTGAATTAGCGCCTGTGGTTTCTTTACCCTGTAAAATTGGTAATTCAATTTTTTTATCTCTTATAAATAATCGGCTGCGTAATCCGCCGCTAACAAAAACGGCTTCGCTTTTGGTTAGTTTACGAATATTAGTTCCGCTGCTTGCAAAAAATGCTTCTCCTTTTTCTGCCGTTGGAATATTTGCTTCGGGTAACCCTCTCCAGGTTTCGCCTCCATCAAAAGTTCGGGCAATAAAAATTTTATCGCCAATAGGGTCTCCAATAACAATACCGCTTTGTTCGTTCCAAAATTCCATAGCATCCATAAACATAGTGCTATCTTTATTTTCATACACTACCTTCCAGTTTTGGCCACCATCGGTGGTTTTTAAAATGTAGGCAGGCGATGCAATACCCATAATGATGGCGGTATTTTTGTCAAAGGCTTCAATATCCCTGAAATCAGTTTTCTCAAATCCTTTTACGGTAGTCCATTCCCAATTTTCGCCAGCATCAATACTACGGCCAACTGTGCCGCCACTGCCACTTACCCAAACTACATTATCGTTTACAACACTTAACCCACGCAGCGATGCTTTGCTGCTGCTGTTAAGCATCTTTATTGTTTGTGCAGCCATCTGAATGCTAAACAAGCTTAGCAGCATTACCGCCATTAATTGTAAGATATTTTTTTTCATCTCATAAAATTTAAAGTGTATCGTAGTTGTTACCGGCTTCACTACCATTATTTATAAAATGCGATTGTGAAAGTTGCTGTTTGCGCCTGATAAGTTTTAAAGATAAACGTACCGCAACAAAAAAAGATATGATAGCACCGCCAAAATGCAACCATGTGTTTCCTAAAAATAAAAAGAAATCGAAAGTGCCATGAAAAACAACCGGCCAGAAAATGGCCAGGAACATGAATTTTTTCCTGTTGGCAGCATCAAATTTTACAAGCCCCAAGTGGTATCCCATTAAAACGCCAAAGGTGGCATGTGCCGGTACCGATAAAAACATTCTCATTATTCCGGTGGCAATGCCATGTTGATACACATAGCCTATATTTTCAAGTGTTGCAAAACCCATACTTACCATTACGGCATAAACAATTCCGTCAAAAGGGTCGTCAAAAGATTTTCGCCTGTAAGGCGCTATTCGTACAAATAAAAATTTACTGCCTTCTTCGCTTAGGGCAACTATCAAATATGCAAATACAAGTGTATAAGGTATTCCTTCGCCCATTAATTTCTCTACAGGTTTGGTTAAAACAACCTGTATTATGATAGCAGGTATTGTGCTAAGCATACCCAATATAAAACTTAGGAACAGTAAGCCAATTGGCTCCTTATTGTACCTGTCTTTATAATAAATAAATAAGCAAAGGGCTATACCGGGAGCAATGGCAAGAGTTAATAATCCCATAAATAAAAAGCGGTTTTTGTGTTACTTTTGCCCAAGTTAATTTTTTTATACGATTGCCCAAACTTATAGAACATTTTGATGAGCCATAACTATTTTCTTTTAGATGAAAATTCAACAGAATTTAACCAGGTAAAAAATTTATTGAAACACAGTCAACCTGTATCAATTACCCCGGATGCATTTGAGCGTATTAAAAAGTGCCGAAGTTTTTTAGATGAAAAAATGAATGAATCCGGCTCCTTGTTTTATGGTATTAACACCGGTTTTGGCTACCTGCAAAATGTACAAATAGATAAAACACAGTTACAGCAATTACAAAGTAACCTCATTCAATCTCATGCCTGTGGCATGGGAGATGAAGTGCCTGCCGATATTGTAAAACTGATGATGGCTTTTAAAATAAAATCGCTCAGTTACGGATATTCGGGTGTGCATACTGATACGGTTGTACGATTGATGGACATGTATAACAATAATGTGCTTCCGGTGGTGTACACACAGGGTTCTTTAGGCGCCTCCGGCGATTTGGCGCCGCTTAGCCATTTAAGTTTGCCTTTAATTGGTTTGGGCCAGGTTTATGTTGATAATAATAAAATGCCTGCTGCAGAAGCGTTAAAAAAATACAATTGGCAACCTTTGCAATTAAAAAGTAAAGAGGGTTTGGCTTTAATAAATGGCACCCAGTTTATGACGGCTTATGGCATGTATAACCTTGTGCAATGCAGCAGGCTGATGAATTGGGCAAATATTATTGCTGCCATCAGCTTTGATGCTTTTGAATGTACTACCGAACCCTTTCATGAAAATATACATGCCATACGCTCACATAAAGGGCAGGTAAGTACAGCCGCTACAATGCGCCAATTATTACAAGGCAGTAAAATAGCTGCTTCAAAAAAACAACAGGTGCAGGATCCTTATTCATTCCGATGCATACCACAGGTGCATGGCGCCAGTAAAGATAGTTTCGATTATGTGTTGAGTGTTTTTATTAAAGAGATAAATTCTGTTACAGATAATCCCAATATTTTTCCTGACGATGATTTAATTATCAGTGGCGGAAATTTTCATGGACAACCATTGGCAATAACACTCGATTTTTTAAGTGTTGCCATGGCAGAGTTGGGCAGTATTTCCGAAAGAAGAACATATCAGTTAATAAGCGGGCAAAGAAGGTTGCCTGCGTTTCTTGTTTCAAACCCGGGCCTAAATTCGGGGTTAATGATTCCACAGTACACGGCTGCCGGCATTGTTAGTGAAAACAAACAACTTTGTACGCCTTCATCTGTTGATACTATACCAAGCAGCAATAACCAGGAAGACCATGTGAGCATGGGCGCCAATGCAGCTACAAAATGTAAAAGAGTTATAGATAACGTAGAAAAAATTCTGGCAATTGAGTTGTTAACGGCTGTACAGGCGCTTGAGTTTCGCAAGCCGATACAAACATCTCCACAATTAGAAGAGATTGTTTCGGCTTTCAGGAAACAGGTTAGTTTTAATGAAGCCGACCGTATTTTACATCATGATATGGTAAAAGCGGTTGAATTTATTAAAGATGATTGGCAACAGGAATGACATTTTGAAAACATTATTCTTTAAACGACTGGTTTATCCGGCCATTAAAATAAACGAATCATGAACAATACCATCTCAGAAAAAAAATACGACCCCATAAAATATAAAACGCCAACAGGCACCCAATTAAACTGTAAAGGCTGGGTGCAGGAAGCTGCTTTGCGTATGCTACTTAATAACCTTAATCCCGAAGTAGCAGAGCGGCCCGACGAACTGATTGTTTATGGCGGACGTGGAAAAGCAGCCCGTAATTTTGAAGCGCTTGACAATATCATCAAAGGGTTAAAAATTTTAGAGAATGATGAAAGCCTGTTGATACAAAGCGGTAAACCGGTTGGCATTTTAAAAACACATAAAGATGCGCCACGTGTGCTTATCAGCAATAGCCAACTGGTACCAAACTGGGCCAACTGGAATCATTTTGATGAACTGGAAAAAAAAGGCCTGATGATGTTTGGGCAAATGACTGCCGGCAGTTGGATTTATATAGGTAGCCAGGGAATAGTACAAGGCACTTATGAAACATATTTGGCAGCAGCTAACAAAGATTTTAATGGAACTTTAAAAAATACTTTAAATGTAACTGCAGGCCTTGGTGGAATGGGTGGTGCTCAACCATTAGCCATTACCATGAATGAAGGTGTAGCTCTTGTAGCCGAAGTGGAAGAGTGGCGTATTGATAAGCGAATAGAAACCCGTTACCTGGATGAAAAATTCACTGATATTGATGAAGCCATTGATGCTGCATTAAAATACAAAGCAGCAGGAAAAGCAATTAGCATTGGTGTATTATGCAATGCCGTTCATCTTTTACAAAGATTAATTGACAGGAACATAACCCCCGATACATTAACCGACCAAACAAGTGCCCACGACCCATTGGTAGGTTATGTGCCACATACATTAAATAATGAACAGGCAAATATTCTTCGTGAAAAAAATCCGGAAGAATATATTGAGCTCAGTTACCAAAGTATGTTGTTGCATGTACAGTTGATGTTGCAATTACAAAAACGTGGTGCAGTAACTTTTGATTATGGTAATAATATAAGGGCCCGTGCCAAAGAAAAAGGGCTTGAGAATGCATTTGATTTTCCAGGTTTTGTACCGGCCTATGTACGTCCGTTGTTTTGCGAAGGCAAAGGGCCTTTTCGCTGGGCGGCATTAAGCGGCGACCCTGCCGATATTGCCGTTACCGATAAACTGATGATGGAATTATTTCCCGAAAACAAAGGCATGATACGTTGGATGAAAATGGCGCAGGAAAAAATTGCCTTCCAGGGTTTGCCGGCACGTATTTGCTGGATAGGGCAGGGCGACAGGGAAAAGGCCGGCCTTGCTTTTAATGAACTGGTACGTACAGGAAAAGTAAAAGCGCCTATTGTTATTGGCAGAGATCATTTAGATACAGGTTCTGTAGCATCGCCCAACCGTGAAACAGAATCAATGATGGATGGCAGCGATGCTATTGCCGACTGGCCTATACTGAATGCATTGGTGAATACTGCCGGCGGTGCAAGCTGGGTAAGCCTGCATCATGGTGGTGGTGTTGGTATGGGCTATAGCATACATGCCGGTATGGTAATTGTAGCCGATGGTACCGATGATGCCAAAGCCCGTTTAAGTCGTGTGCTTCGTAACGACCCGGGCATGGGCGTAATAAGGCATGCCGATGCCGGTTATGAACTGGCAATAGATACAGCAAAGAAATTCAATCTTGATTTGCAAAGCAGGTTAAAGTAAACTTACTATTTATTCTTATCAAACAAAATCAGCCAGTTAAAAATACAAAACGGGTTAAACGGGTTTTGTTTGCATTTAACCTGTTCGTAAAATTCACATGTGCATATACTTTAAAAATCGGGCAGTTTCACTGGTATATAAAATTGTTTGCTGTATTACATTTATAGTGTGATAGTTTTTTAATCCTCAAAATGAAATCTTATGAAAACAATTTTAACACTACTCGTTATTATTTGCTTACTTGCTTCCTGCTCACCGGATATCAGCATGCAACAGGCCGCCAACAATCATTACAGAACCACCCGTGCGGTTAGGTAATATAAATGAGTGTTCATTATATTTAATGTAACATTGTTAGTAATTAATTAGTGCAGGATATACCAAAATAAAACCGGTATAAGCATAGTATTATTTTACTAATACCGGTTAAACTTTTCAAAATTACTGCATAGCTTATAACCTAATTTTCATTAATTAATTAATTTAAATTTTTATGGCCAAAAAGCATTGTGGTTGATAACTTTAATATCTTTAAGTTTTTAAAACAGGCATTAATAGTTACCCGTAATGACGAAAAAGGCTTTATATGTATGCTTAACCGGTATTGCCTTTTTAATTTCCCCTGTCTTGCTAAACGCACAGGATACCACACATAAATCCGATGAATTTTTCCTTGCTAAGAAAAAAGGTATTTTGGGCCGTATAGGTCGCAGTATTTCTACAACCCCGCCAGAACAAACACCTGCAAAGATTGAAAACCCTTTCATGAAATTTAAAGGAAAAATCATTCGTCGCATCGAAACCATCCAACTTGGTTTTGAATATGATATTAATGATACAACAAGTATAAGTGATAACCTGGGTACAAGAATTGGGAAAAGGTTTCATAAAAACACCAGGGAAAATGTGATAAGGAAAAATCTTTTTTTTCATGAAGGCGATCCGGTGTATCCTTATCTTTTGGCAGATAATGAAAGGTTTTTAAGAGAACTTGAATATATAAAAGATGCAAGAATAATAATAGATACGGTACAGGCGTCTGCCGATTCGGTGGATGTGATAATATTAACTAAAGATGTTTTCTCAATTGGTGGTAAATTAAATATCAGTAGTACAACAAGGGGCAGGGGAGAAGTAAGGGAAGAAAATTTTTTAGGTACCGGCACCCGTTTGTTGCTAAGTGGTTATTACGAAACCGGCAGAAACCCTCCACGGGGAATTGGCGGCGAATTAATTAGTAGAAATATAGGTGGAACTTTTCTTGATTTTACAGCCGGATACCAGGACTATGGTAAAGCTTTCAGCAGCGACCGAAACCAGGAAACAATTTTTTACACACGACTGGAGAAACCTTTGGTTACTGCTTATAAACCAACAACCGGTGCATTTGAATGGAGCTATCAGCGTACAAGAAATGTTTATTTTACCGACTCGGTTTATAAGTTTGATTTTAAATATGCCTTTTACTCGGTAGATGGATGGTTTGGTTATAGTTTAGATAGCAGGCGAGCACTGTATGCAAATAAAGAAATAAGGGTACACCGGTTTTTAGCACTAAGAGGTTTTAAAAGGTTTTACCAGGTTATTCCTACTAAAGCTCAATTGGTTTATAACCCCGGTTTTGCCGATTATGAAGGAGGCCTTGCATCTCTTAACATTTTTAAACAGGTATTTTATAAAACAAGTTTTATTTACGGGTTTGGCGTGGTAGAAGATGTTCCCGAAGGGTTTAATGCTGTTGTAACCGCAGGTTATATCAATAAACAAAATTTTAAAAGGCCTTATAGCGGAGTAGAATTATCGCTGGCAAATTTTAGAAAGCAGGGGAAATATTATAATTATACTTTAAAATTAGGTGGTTATTATTATAGAAAACGGTTTGAGGATGTAGACCTGTTGTTTGATATGAATCATTTCAGCAGGTTAAAAAAAATTGGCAAAAACTGGTACAACCGCTTTTTTATAAGTACCGGCATAGCTGCACAGGCAAACCCGGCACTTAATTTACCATTATATTTAAATAGCCAATATGGCTTACCCTATTTTAATAATGATAGCCTTCAATCCGATTTAAGGACCACACTTAAAACCGAGGCCGTTTTTTATAATACAAGAAAAGTTTTAGGCTTTAGGTTTGCCCCGTTTGTTTTTGCTGACGGAATTTTAGTAAAGCCTTCAAAAATGGGATTAAAACAAAGCGATATTTTTACAGCTATAGGGGGCGGCATACGCACCCGAAACGATAACCTGGTTTTTGGCACAGTTGAATTAAAAGGGTATTATTTTCCCCGTACAAATGGTAATATGAATGTATTTAAAGTAGAACTGAACAGTAACCTGCGGTTTAAATTCAGGGGTAACTTAAGTGTAAAGCCCGATTTTGTTAGCGGTAATTGACAAGTACAGGCAGAAACCTGCCTGACAGATATGTTTTACTAAAGAAAAAAATTACAACAAATCAAGCGCCTTGGCTAAAAAGGTAGTATTAAAAGGCAATACCATTGAGCAGTAAGAGCCAATTGGCGAATATAAAACTGCAAAAAAACCAACTACAGATAATAAAAATAAAACCCAATAAAGGCCGGTTCTTTTTTTGGTTGTTCCCATCTTCTTTCTTTTTTTAGCAAATATAAGGCAGAACTTTTTATCTTATACTTTTTATTCTAATCACCGATTTTTTTTTGTAAAGTGTTATCTTGCGTTTCTTAACCCTTTCATGGATGGTTTTACATTTTTATTTGCGTTATTCTACAAAATACGGCCAGGCTATCTTGGTTTCGGGTAATACAGAAACTTTAGGAAATAACGATTTTAAAAAAGCTTTTTTACTGGAATATCTTAACGACCAGTTTTGGCACGGTTACGTGGAGATAGATGAGAAGTTTATTGGCGAATCCATACAATATAAATATATCTTAAGGAAAGAAAATACAGATGACGTAGCCGAATTTGGAAATGACCGCATCATTGATACATCAAAATATAAAGCTCAAAGGCTTGTACTTACCGATGTTTGGAATCATCCCGGTACGGTAGAAAATGTTTTTTATTCTTCTCCTTTTAAAAATGTTTTACTTACACATCCTGCAACAGAAAAAAGCAAAGACAAGCCATTAAAGAATTTTACACACGAATTCAGGGTTAAAGCGCCATTACTTTCGCAGCATGAAACCTTGTGTATTGGAGGTTCGGCTGCTGTTTTGCATAATTGGGCAGTAGATAAAGTAGCGCCCATGAAAAAAGAAGGCGATTGGTTTACGGTTAAACTACAATTACCCACTGAAGCATTTCCGTTTACTTATAAATATGGTATTTGCAATAAAAAAGATAAAAAATTTGTAAGGTTCGAAGATGGCAATAACAGGCTATTGCTTTCGCCCGAAACTATTAATACTATCAATATTATACACGATGGTTTTGCAAACCTTCAAAATATTAACTGGAAAGGCGCAGGCGTAGCTATTCCTGTATTTAGTCTTCGAAGTAAAAAAGGTTTGGGCACTGGCGAAATAACAGATTTAAAACTATTAGTTGATTGGGCAAGAGAAACAGGCCTTAGCATGATTCAGCTATTACCCATTAATGACACAACCGCTACTTATACCTGGCGTGATTCTTACCCTTACGCTGCTATTTCTGCTTTTGCTCTGCATCCATTATTGATAAATCTTGATGCTGTAGCGGGTAAAGACGGTGCATCCATTATAAAACAATTGGCAAAAAAGAAAAAGGTTTTAAACAACCTTACTGAAATTGATTACGAACAGGTTTTGAAAATAAAACTGGATACACTGAAAGAATTGTACCGGCAACAAAAAGATAGTTTTAAAAACAATTCATCTTATTTCAGTTTTTTTGAACTAAACCGGCACTGGCTGGAACCCTATGCTGCTTTTTGTTACCTGCGTGATAAATACAATACAGCCGATTTCTCAAAGTGGAAACAGTATGTTAAATATGATGAAAGCGCCATACAGCAATTGATTAGTTCGCAGCAAAACCATCATGATGAGATTGCATTTTTTTATTTTGTTCAGTATCATTTACACCAGCAATTAAAAGATGCAACAGAATATGCCCATAAACATGCAGTGATTATAAAAGGCGATATTCCTATTGGTATTTGCAAGAATAGTGTGGATGCATGGATGGAACCGGAACTGTATCACATGGATATGCAAGCCGGAGCGCCACCGGATGCTTTTACAGCCAAAGGGCAAAACTGGGGCTTCCCAACTTATAACTGGAAAAAAATGCAGGCAGATGATTTTGCCTGGTGGCGCAGGCGTTTTGAGCAAATGAGTAATTATTTTGATGCTTTCCGTATTGATCATATTCTCGGTTTCTTCCGTATCTGGTCAATACCATCGCATGCCGTAGAGGGTATCATGGGCCGTTTTGTGCCGGCAATCCCTGTTTCAATCAATGAAATATTCGGTAACAATATTCTTTTTGAAAGGTATCGTTATACAAAACCATTCATTAATGAAGATGTATTAACTCAATTGTTTGGCGATAAAAAAGAAGAAGTTAAAAAAACATTTTTAGACAAGGATAAACTTAAACCAAAATTCGATACCCAGCGTAAAGTAGAAGAATACTTTGCAGGGCTTGATGAGCCTGATAATAAAATTAAATTAGGCTTATTTGATCTTATAAGTAATGTTATATTTTTTGATGATGAAGAATTTGGGGGCCAAAAATTCCATTTCCGTTTTTCGATGGAAGAAACCAGTTCATTTAAAAATCTTGAACATCATTCGCAGGTTGCACTACGTAAATTGTATGTGAATTATTTTTTTCATCGACAGGACGAACTGTGGCAAAAGGAAGCGATGAAAAAACTACCGGGACTTAAGCAAAACACCAATATGCTTGTTTGTGGCGAAGATTTGGGATTGGTACCTCATTGCGTACCCGAAGTAATGGAAAGACTGGGTATATTGAGCCTGGAAATTCAGCGCATGCCCAAGAAAACCGGCATTGAATTTTTTCATCCAAACGATGCACCATATTTAAGTGTGGTATCGCCATCAACACACGATATGAGTACCATCAGGGCATGGTGGGAAGAAGATGCAGAAAAAACCAGGCGCTTTTATAATCACATTATGGGGCAACACGGTATGCCTCCAAAATATTGCGAACCATGGATTAATAAAGAAATTATTCTGCAACACTTGTATTCGCCTGCTATATGGAGTGTATTTCAAATGCAGGACCTGCTGGGCATGCACGCTACTTTGCGCAGAGAAAATCCATCAGAAGAAAGAATTAACAACCCGGCAAACCCCGAGCATTACTGGAATTACCGCATGCATATAAGTTTAGAAACCCTGTTGAAAGAAAAATCATTTAATGATGAACTGAAGACTAATGTGAAGGCAAGCGGCAGGTAATGCAAAGCATTTTTTAACAGGCGATGAAACTTACATACAAAACATATAACCTTCCTTTTCATCATCCATTCACTATTTCAAAAGGTACAAAAACGCACCAACCTACTTTAATTGTGCAGCTCGATTTTATGGGTATAAAAGGTTATGGCGAAGCACCTGCTATCAGCTATTATAATATACCGGTTGAAAAAATGGTAGAGGATATTGAAAGGAAAAAGATATTTATAGAAAAATTTGCTTTCTCCGATCCCGAACGTTACTGGCATTACCTGCATCATCTTTTTCCTAATAACTCATTTTTGGTTTGTGCATTAGATATGGCCGGATGGGATATTTATGGCAAACTAAAAAGAAAGCAATTGCATGAATTATGGCAATTGGATATTGCCAAAGCACCACTTACCGATTTTACCATTGCTATTGATTCAATTGAAACAATGGTTGCTAAAATGAAAGAAAAACCCTGGCCGGTTTATAAGATTAAAACCGGTGTTGATGGCGACCTTGAAATGGTGGCTGCATTAAGAAAACATACCGATGCAATATTTAGGGTAGATGCAAATGCAGGGTGGACACTGGAACAGGCTCTGCAAAAAATACCTGTATTAAAGGAATTGGGAGTAGAGTTGGTAGAACAACCATTAGCTAAGGATGATTGGGATGGTATGAAAGTTTTATTTGAAAAATCTGCATTACCATTAATTGCCGATGAAAGTTGTGTGGCAGAAACTGATGTTGATAAATGCTTTAATCATTTTCATGGCATTAATATAAAGCTTACAAAATGCAGCGGTATAACACCGGCAAGAAGAATGATTACAAAAGCAAAAGAACTGGGTATGCAGGTGATGGTTGGTTGTATGAACGAGAGTTCGGTGGGTACTGCGGCTATTGCCCAACTGGCTCCCATGCTTGATTATGTGGATATGGACGGGCCTTTGTTGCTGGCAGAAGATATTGGCGAAAGTGTGAAGTTTGATTTTGGAAAAATTATTTATAACCAATTACCGGGATTAGGTATTAATAATCTTTCGCTATAAAAAAATCCATTTTTTATTGAGTAAGCCAGTCATTTAAAATATTTGTTTGCAAAGTATCTAAGTTATCCATCCTTTTAATTATAAATTTCTTTTTACCGGTTTTATCATCAGTAGTAAATTGAGTTGTTAATCCTGCAAAAGCAAGGTATTGATTGTAACCAGGCTCTTTAGTTGTATATACATATTCAAATTCAGGCGCCAGCGAAATACCGGCTACTTCTTCGCAAGCCTGTTGAAATTCAGCATCGGTAAATCCCCGTTGTAGTTTTTTATAATAGTAGTTATAAACGTAACGCATAACATCATCCAGCGATTTTTTGTTTTGTGTAGCATGGCGGATTTTAAAGTCGAGGATAAATCCAATAAGCGGCCCTTTATCGTAATAAGAAATGGATTTACCGGGGTCTTTGCCCTGTGTTCCAAAAGGCCCATCGCCCCATGTTTGGTAACTGGATTGTATTAATGACTGGTATAACCGGCCCGGGTTATTTTCAGTAGCATTAAGGTTGCTTTCAAAATTTTTGAAAAGAGTTTCTTCAGAAATTAAGCCAGCCCGTTTTACAACAAGGTATTCGTAATATACTGACAAGCCTTCGCTTACCCAAAGCAGGTTGGTACGGTTGGCTTTGTCGTAATCAAACGGGCCAAGTTCAAGCGGCCTTATGCGTTTTACATTATAGTTATGAAAAAATTCATGCGCCAGGAAAACCAATGTCCTGTTTAATCCTTCATCAGTATCCAATTCTTTGCCATCAAAACTAACAGTTGTATTGTTCAAATGTTCAATTCCGCCACGGCCCGGGCCAATGCCAATAAAAGTATATTCCCTGTATGGGATATCGCCAATTATTGCTACTGCAGCTTCTACAACTTTTTTTAAGTTGTTCATAAAATGTTGCCGGTTAAACTGGCTCATTTTATAACCAATAAAGCGATGCGTTATACCATTAACTTTAAAAGATGGCAATTCTTCAAGATTTCCAATCAATAGTGGACAGTCATACAAAATATCAAAATCTGGTGCAGTAAATGTATTTTCTTTTGCACTGATTTTGGTAAGCCCAGTTGCAATATCTTTCCAGTGCCCTGGTAAATTAACTTTAACCGATACCGGGTTTTTAATAAAACCATCTGCATACATAAACATGCCTGCAGGCACAATGTATGCATGAGAACTATCTAAAAAATTGGTTGCTACAAATGCCCTCGTAGCTTTTACATCATAGCTGATGTGTAAACTGCCAGTAGCTTTAGTTGGCAGTTGCCAGGTGTTTTCATTTATTTTATTAAAAGAAATGCTATTACCTGCTTTGTCTGTAGCCGTAAAATTTATAACCTCATTGCCATAATTCATCAATTGATAATACCCGGGCATCCATTTAGGCATTTTTAAATTAATGGTACCTGTTTGCCAGCCACTGCTTATAAGTTCTACATGAAAAATACCGGTTGCAGGTTTTAGCATGCTTACGGTATAATTGAACACAGGTTTTATATCTTGTGCCCAAACAGGAAATGTAATAACAGTAAAAATGAATAAGAAAGATTTGGAAAACTTATGTTTAAAGGATTTCATGGCTTTTATATTAATTGGAAAATAATTTTATTGCGATAAATAATATATCAAACTTTTAATAAACCTCTAAACCCCCTGGCAGCATAGTACGACTCGGCGCCATTGTGATATAGAAAAACTGTATTGTAACGGCGATCGCAAAATACAGCGCCACCCAATTTTCTAATGTGGGCAGGTGTTTGCACCCAGCTTGAAGTCTTTACATCAAATGGAAAAAGTTGCTGCAGCTTACGGTATTGTTCTTCAGTAAGTATTTCAATACCCATTGCTGTGGCCATATCCATGGCATTGCCTTTTGGTTTGTTTTCTTTCCTGCTTTTTAGCGCTTCATTATCGTAGCAAAGGCTTCTGCGGCCTGCAGGGCTTTCAGCGGCGCAATCATAAAAAATGTATTCACCTGTTTTTTTATCATAATCGGCCACATCGGGCTCGCCGCCTGTATTTTCCATTTCGTTCAGCGACCAGAGTTTTACTTTGTTGGCCATCAACCTGGCCTGCACTTTATCCCATTCAATATCTTTATGGCGATTACTGTTTTTTTCGAAACGG
>JAHBTN010000031.1 GCA_019638575.1 Ferruginibacter sp.
CCACAATGCTTCGTACAAGGCCTGTACCACATCCAGCATTTCATCTGATTTCTTTAAGATAAGCGCTACTGTTCTTACCTTTTCCAACGACACTTCTATCTTAGCCTCCCGGGCCTGCATTTCTGCTTTCTGTAAATCCAGGAAGCGGATATAGGATTGTTCAAAAACATTGGCGAAGCGGATAATAATCTCGTTTTGTTCATCGGTAAAGGGTTTGTCGGCAAATTTTCCAGCAAACACATCAATCTCCTTAAGGATAACCGATGTTCTTACAAGTCCCGGGCTTTCCTGAATATACTCTTTTGATTGAGCCATGATTTGGCTATCCGGGTTGTTTTCAAAAAAAACTTTTGACCACTCAAGCATTACTGCTTTCGGGAAAAAATCCGTCAGTACCCTTGTTCCCTTTTTATGTGCGTCCAACAGGGAGTTGGTAATTGGATTGTTGACAAATGGCATGTGTATCTTTTCAGGCTTTCCTAAACCGGGCGCCGCCATCCAAAAATCAAGGTTGCCCTGCGGGTGAATAACTCCAAAGCATACAAATCCAAAACGGATTTCCAATTGCTGCAGTTGGTTTGATACCACATTAATGACTTCCAGCAGTTCGTCACTCTTGTGCATAGCCATTGATCTGCTTCTCACTCTCTCCAATGCCGCTTCAATCTGCGCTTCCCTTGCCTGGGCTTCTGCTTTCTGTAAATCAAGGAAACGGGTATAGGTTTGCTCAAATACTTTTCCAAAGCGAACGAATATCTGTGTTTCGGCAAATGGTTTTGTAGTAATGATTAACAAATAGCCCTGCTGAAATGATACTGCATGATTTTTTTGCCAGGTCGGCATCGGGATTCCTGCATCAAGTAATTGCTGAAGTCCTTGTTTGAATGCAGGAACTTCCATCAGGGTTTCATAATATTTCTTTATCCTTTCTCCTTCAAAAACTTCTTCGTAAAGTGGTATCTTATTATTCCAAGCTTCATACATATTCTGCTCAGCAGGCTCAATGGTATAAGGAAAAGAAAATACTCCGATGCTTGTCCATTTCTGTACTATGTTACTATCCTTGTTGCAAATTGCAAAAGCTACACCCTGTAATTCTGCACCAAGATGCCTCAACTGATCAAATAAAAGATTGGCAGTGGGATTCAGTTCTGAACTTTTTTGCATTGCCATGGTTCTTGCACGCACTCTTTCAAGTGCCGCTTCTATCTGCGCTTCTCTTGCCTGCGCTTCGGCTTTTTGCAAATCAAGAAAGCGGGTATACGTTTGTTGAAATACTTTTCCAAAACGCATCAGCACCGCATTCTCCTCATCCGAATAATCTGTGCCTGAAAAATTTTCAATGTACAATCCAATACTTTCCAGCAATACACCTGATCCGGCAAGCCCGGGGCAATGGAGATAATAATTTATTGTTTCCTCCGGTATGCCGGGAATGAGTTTGAAAAGATCCCGGTAGAATTTATTTTTCTCTTCAAAGTTCAGATGATAAAAAAAGAAATCCTCTCCCTTTTCTTTTGCCTCTCTGATGGCGTTATTGGGCGGGCAGTCAAACCATGGGAAGATCACTTCTGAAGGAGCCAGGTGTTCATCGGCCAGCCAGATGTGCAAATTGTCTCCTTTTTTATAATCAATCAAAAAACCGGCATGCTCCACATGGATGTTTAATTGAATGAGCTGTTCATATACGATGCGAATCACCTCCCTGAGTTCTTCACTTTTCTGCATGCCCATTGAACGGCTTCTCACTTTTTCCAATGCCAGTTCAACCTGGGTTTCCCTGTTTTGTTTTTCAGCCGTTTTCAGGTCTTCAAAACGCCGATAGGCCAAATCAAATACAGCAGCAAAACGTATCAGTGTATTAACGGCATCTTGCGGTGGATGAGGAACCATGCCCGGAAGGCTGTAACCGATTTCACCATGCTGTGTTCTGGCCATAATAAATGTAAGTCCGCCAATATGATGAATATCTTCTTCTGACGGCATATTGGGGTCCACTCTCTCAAAATCGCCCCATGAAACCATTTTATGAACATAATCCAGGGTTTCCTTTACGTTCATCACAAAAACCACAGCAGGCTCTTTGCTTTTTTCCCAATCCGCAATTTGTTTGATTTGTGAATGGATTTTCCTGGGCAGTTCCATCACCATACCAATACGGCTGCCATCACCGGATGTCATGGCTTTGAGGTATTTTTCCGAAGTCCATTTCATGTGCCAGAAATAGTGGGCATCATGCCCCAGGGCCACAAACTCTGTGCGCATTTTTACCACAATATCCAGGAGTTCATTTGATTCGTGCATGGCTGTTACCATAGACCGGATACGTTCCAATGCTGTTTCTATTTGTGCTTCCCTTGCCTGTGCTTCGGCCTGTTTCAAATCATTAAAACGGGTATAAGTTTGCTCAAAAACTGTTGCACAACGAATAAAAATATCTTTCCATTCAGGATGCGGCTCCAATGTGATAAACAATAAAAAACCCTGTTTGAAAAAAGCAACATTATGAACCTGCCTGTCAGGCGTTGCAATCCCTGCAGCTTCTGATTTCTTAAATGCCTTGTCAAGCAAAGGGAATGAACGAAGAAATTTATAATGCTTTACCAGCGCATCATCTTTAATATCCTCTTCATAATAAGTCTCATTCTTTTTCCAGGCGGCGTATATTTTACGATGCCGCTCAAATGATTCTATGGGCATTTCAAAAGGAGGATTAATTTCTCCGGTGGGATTGCTCATCCATGATACCAGGTTTTTTGCTTCTTTATCCCAGATGTTGAAACCACTGGCATAAGTTTCTATTCCCAGTTGTTTTATTTGTTTAAAAAGCAAAACAGCGGCTTCCCCCAACTCATCACTTTTTTGCATGGCCATTGTTTTGGCACGTACCCTTTCCAATGCCAATTGTATTTGGGCTTCTCTTGCCTGTGCTTCGGCCTTTTGCAGATCTAAAAATCGGATATAGGTTTGTTCAAATTCTTTTGTAAATCGTTTAAAAATAGGATGTGCTTCGGGAACAGGTTTATAAGTAATAAATAACAGGTATCCGTATTCAAAATATATTATATGGTCTATTTGTGATGTGGGCAGGGCAATACCTGATTTGATAAGGCCTCTCAGCGCATCTCCAACAACCGGGATTTGCATCAGGAAGTCATAATGTGTTGCACAGGCTTTTCCTTTAAATTCTTTAATAAATATCCCTTGTTCGCAATGGCGGTTTTCAAAATATTGTTTAAAATATTTTTTTCTTGGCGTTTTATAAAATGGCAAATAACCATCCTCATTGCTGAACCATTCATAATCTCCTTCTTCATTTTCGCCATATATATGAAAAGCGCATCCCCATGCGTTGATGCCGAGTTCACGTATCTGGTTTGCCAACAGGAAGGATGTGTCAGATAGTTCTTTACTGTCCTGCATCGCCATCGTTCTGGCCCTCACTCTTTCCAATGCCAATTGTATTTGAGATTCTCTTGCCTGTGCTTCGGCTTTTTGTAAATCAAGAAAACGAGTATAAGCTTGCTGGAATACATTTCCGAAACGCAGGAGAATGTTATTCTCTTCATCGGTATAGGGCGTTCCATCAAAATTCTCAATGTACAGGCCAACACTTTCCAGCAAAACGGTGGATACGGCAAGCCCCTTGCATTGCAAATAGAATTCCTTTGCTTCTTCCGGTATCGTAAATAATTTAAAGAGAGATTTATAAAATTTGTTTTTAGTTTTAAAATCCAGCAGGTCGGTGTGTAGCGTTATTCCTTTTGCCTTTGCTTCCAAAAAGCTGTTCCAGGTGGGTGTATCAAAATAGGGAAGGACGGCAAAGAATGGTTCAATGTTGGGATCGGCCAGCCAGATATGCATATCATCGTGGGCTTTGTAATCAATATAAAAACCGGCATGTCCTACATTTATATTCAGGTGTACAAACTGATCAAGCACTACCCGAATCACTTGTTTTAGTTCCTCACTTTTATGCATCGCCATTGAGCGGCTCCGCACTCTTTCCAATGCGGCTTCTATTTGTGCTTCTCTTGTCTGTGCTTCTGCTTTTTGCAAGTCTGAAAAGCGTCGGAAAGCCAAGCCAAATACATCAGCAAATCTTCGCAATAGTGCACGGGAGTTTTCTTCCGGCGGGTTCATGGTAACCATTACCAATGAGCCACCTGCAAAATCGGCTACCGCCCAATAAGCGCTGATATCCTGTGACTTTTTATTTTTTATTGTTGGAGATAAAAATGCGTATGCGTTTGGATCAACCGTTTTTAATGCTTCAAAAAATTGCCTGGCTTTTGCCACATCATTTACAAGTACATAATCTTTTTTACCGTTACGATAATTTTGAAAATTTTCTTCCAGTATTTTAATGCCTTTAATTTTAAATTTTGTTACTGACTCAATGATCTTGCCTTTATTATTCGGCGAGCGAAGGGCCGCCCATGCTTCAAACTCACCGGGTGATTTGTCCCATAAGTGAATAGCGCAGGTTTCCAGTTCTTTCTGCCCAAGAAGGTGGAGCTGGTTCCTCATTTCTTTAGCTACTTCTTTTAATTCATCGGAAGTATACATGGCCATCGCCCTGCTTCGCACTCTTTCTAATGCCGCTTCTATTTCCAGCTCCCTGTTTTTTCGTGTGAGGTCAACCGTTTTTTCCTTCACTAATTTTTCCAGCTCGGCATTTTTTTGTTTGAGGTTGTCTATGCCATAAGTGTCGGCTTCACTTTGTACCTGTTCGGGTTTGGAGCCATGCCAATGTATTACCTTCCATTGATTGTTGATATAATTCAGTACAACGGAAAAGCGGAGATACATTTTGATTAATTCTTTTCCGGATTTTACGTCCAAATAAATATCATCCGCATATAGGGCCGTGTTTTCATCTTTAGATATGTAGCGGTAGAATGATTTAATCTTCCAGGTTATCATCAAACCTTTGCTTTGCTTGATTTGGTTTCGTACTAAAGCCTTGACTTCCGGAATGCCTTTTATTTTTTCATCCATGGCAGACCCAAAACCTGTTACATCCTTATCCAAAATTTTATGGCTGGATGACAAACCCTTATTGTCAACTAAATCCATAAACTGCTGGTAGGTTTGTTTGAGGGATGATTTTTTAGCTTTATTCATAATTCATCGTTGAAGAGATGATTAATATTTCTTCTTATTATCTTAATCACTGATGGGCACGGATTAATTGATTTCACTGTTTGTATTTTATAGAACGAGCCTCTTAAAAGTTAAACTCTTGCTTCCAAAATTGATTAATAATCCAACTTCCATTCGATAGGCTTTCAGATAATTTAATATCTGGGCCAGGTGTACATCTTCAAGCTGTATTACAGCTTTTAGTTCTACCAGCACTTTTCCTTCAACTACAAAATCGGCTCTTCTAGTTCCGATAGGTTCCTGTAATTCCTTATAAAAAATATCCTGCTCAATTTCCCTGGCATATGACAAGCCGGCTTGTCCAAACTCCCATGCCAAAGCTCTTTGATAAATTACTTCCTGAAATCCGTTTCCAAGAAACTTATGTACTTCAAAGGAAGCTCCGATAATCTTTTTTGTTATGTCTTCGTATTTTAGATCTGCCATGTTTTTGTTTATTTGTCTTAATCACTGACGAACACGGATTAATTGATTTCGCTGATTGTATTTTGCCTTTCCGTGTAATCCTTTAATCCCAATAATCTGTGGTTCAGACAGCAGGTAATTGAATGATAAATTCTGTTTCCCCGCCTTCCCTGGTTTCCACCTTTATCTCCCCTCCGTGTGCCTTCACAATATCATAGCTCAAACTCAGTCCCAGTCCTGTTCCCTGACCTGTTGGCTTGGTGGTAAAGAATGGTTGAAAAATTTTGTCCTTGATTGATTCAGAGATGCCATTACCATTGTCTTTTACCGAAATCAAAGTTTTATCTCCCACTTTTTTTGTAGAAACCGAAACGGTTGGTTCGTAATCCGCAATACCTTGTTTTGCTTTCACATTTACGGCATAAAATGCATTGTTGATTAAATTCAAAATCACTCTACCTATTTCTTGTGGCACTACATTTATTTTTGGAAGAGATACATCAAAATCTGTTTCAAACTTTGCATTGAAACTTTTATCTTTTGCCCTTAAACCATGATATGCCAATCTTAAATATTCATCACATAAGGCATTGATATCCGTAATTTCTTTTTGCCCGGTGCTGGTACGGCTGTGTTGCAGCATTCCTTTTACAATATCACCGGCCCGCTTACCGTGGTGCAGAATTTTATCGAGATTTTTAATTACATCGCCGGCAATGGCTTTGGCTTCTTCGGTATCGCCTTTATCGAGTTCGGTTTTCATTTCATCCAGCAACTCTTTGCTTACATCGGAGAAATTGTTGACAAAATTCAACGGGTTTTGAATTTCATGTGCAATGCCGGCGGTAAGTTCTCCGAGGGAAGCCATTTTTTCGGATTGGATGAGTTGGGATTGGGTGGATTTTAGTTCTCTGAAAGCTTGCTCTATTTGTGTGTTCTTCTCCTGCAAAGTTTGATTTGCTTTTTGCTTTTGAAGATTGTTTCGGTAAAGTAAGAATCCTATTGTACCAAACACGGCAATTAATGCGATGATGGCAATAGTTTTTTGCCTGCCCTCTTTTTCAATTCTTGCCTGTTCCTGTTGCTGTAGCTCTAATTGCTGATTGAATGCCGCAACCTGGAATTCCTGAAGTCGGGTCTTTTCAATCCGAGAAAGGCTGTCATTTAAGAATGTTGCAATTCGTAAATAGGTAAAAGAACTGTCCGTATTGCCTTGGTCATGATAATAGTCTGAAATCATCCTGTAGGCAATTGCTTCTTCCTTCCGGTAACCACCCAGAGAAAACGTCTCAAGCGCTTTTTTGGCATAATGAAAACCTGAATCTGTTTTTTTTGATGATTGATAAAGGTTAGCTAGTTGAAGATATGCATCTCCGGTATGCCGGAGATTACCGTGCTGTACACTAACCTGCACAGCTTTTTTATAATTTTCACTGGCAAGATTCATGTTTCCCATTTGCTCGTAAATCATGCCAAGGGAAGAATATGTGCCGCCTTCAAATTTTCTATCTTCAAAGCTAAATGTTGAATAATATTTTAATGCCTGCTGTTGATAGTGTAAAGCTGAATCTGTGTTGTTCAATTTCAGATAACTGTCTCCTATGTCAGTGTAAACCCCTGCAAGGTTTACCTTATCTCCTGCAGTTTCCAATCGTGAAATAGCTTCATGAGCTATAACAATTTGTTTTTCATAATTCCCAACATAGAAATAAAGGAACTCAAGGGCAGCATAGAGTAAACCGACAACTCTACGCTGGTATATTTCTGGTGATTGCCATTTAGGCAATATTCCTATTTTTTTCTTATTGGAAGGATTTTCGGCAATTTTCAATCCCAGGCTTATTATCCTGAGCGCTTCTGGATAATTTCCTTCCTTCATTAGAGGCCATCCCATAAATGCCAACATCTCAGCCTTGTTCAATTGAAAGTCGAGTTTTTCAGCAATAGCTATCCCTTTATTACAATAAAATAAACCACTATCTATGTTTATATCATCATAAAATCCACCCAGCATTGAGCAGGCGTTCATACGAACTGTATCATTAACCGCTTGTTGAAGCATTAAATAAGCACTGTCTATTTGTCGTCGTGTCTGCGATAAAGCAAATACCGGAAATAACAGAAGTAATAATATTTTAAGTAATAATCTCATCCGGATAATTTATGCAATTGGCAATTTGATTATAAACTCTGTTCCTTCTCCTTCCTTAGTCTCCACTCTTATCTCTCCGCCATGTGCCTTCACTATATCATAACTCAAACTCAATCCCAGCCCGGTTCCTGAGCCTGTGGGCTTAGTGGTGAAAAAGGGTTGGAATATTTTGTCTTTGATTGTTGCAGGGATGCCGTTGCCATTATCTCTGACGGAAATTAGAACTTTGCCATTTTCTTTTTTTGTTGAAACAATAACAGCAGGTTCATAATTTTCATTTGCAGTTTTCTTTTTATCGCTCACCGCAAAAAAGGCGTTATTGATTAAATTCAAAATCACCCTTCCAATATCCTGCGGCACTACATTTATTTTAGGAATAGAAGAATTAAAATTCGTTTCAAATTTTGCATTGAAACTCTTATCCTTTGCTCTTAATCCATGATAGGCCAGTCTTAAATATTCATCACATAAGGCATTAATATCCGTAGGTTCTTTTTGCCCTGTATTGCTGCGGCTGTGTTGCAACATGCCTTTTACAATATCTGCCGCCCGATGCCCGTGGTGATTAATCTTTTCAAGGTTTTGTTTAACATCAGCGGCCAGGGCTTTGGCTTCCTCAATGTCTCCTTTCTCTAACTCTTCATTCATTTCATCAATGAGTTCATTGCTTACTTCTGAAAAGTTATTGACAAAATTCAAGGGGTTTTGAATTTCATGTGCAATGCCGGCAGTGAGTTCACCGAGCGAAGCCATTTTTTCGGATTGGATGAGTTGCTGCTGTGCTGCTTTTAATTCTTCTAATGATTTTTGCAGGGCTGTATTTGTTTCTTCAATGGCTTTTCTTTTTTGCTCCAATTCCTGTATGGTTTCTTCCAAAAGTATGGCGGTGGTGCGTTTTACTTTTTCGGTGCGGTCGAGTTTGAAGGAGGTAATCTCTAACTCTTTGTCGGCATCTTTTACCTGTTTGAGCAATGCAGCTTTTTCTTCAGCAGAAAGATGTGCATCCTGTTCAATAAAGATTATAATATTTTGCAGGTGGCGGTTCATTTGGGTTTTCTTTTTGATGTGGGCGGGGGAATCTGTTTGTTTTTTATTTTCTCCGGTTCGGTTAAATAGTTTTGAGGGGTTACCACCCGTTTCCCTGTTTTTAATTCCAATTCTTTTCTGGCATTGCCTGCTACGGCCCCGCCTTGCCTGGCTGCTTTTTTATTTTCAATAAACCCTTTTGGTTTTTTTGTTTTCACAATGGCGGTAGTGGATGCTTCGCCCAACATGGAGAAAATTAGTTCAAGGTCTGTCATGTGGTCCCGCAGGTTCTGATTTTTCAGGCCTTTTACTTTTTTGTGTTGCGAAGGGGCAATGCCAAAAGTCGCTTTTGAAATTTCGGCAGTAAGTATGGCATAATCTTTTTGTTGCTTTATTCCGGCTTCCTTCCATTCGTCTGTTAATTCTTCCCGGATGGCAATGCTGCGCATTCGTTTTTCAATCCAGTCATCGGGGTAGCCTTTCAGTTTATATAATTCTCTTGTGCGTTGTGTAGCCAGTTCGGGGTTTTCATTTTCATCTAATCTTTCACTGCCTACCTGGGCCAGCCAACGCTTGAATGGCTCTGCTTTGGGAGAGGGTATGGACTGGATGATGCGGAGAAGGCCTTTGGTATCAGCGGCCTGAACTTTACGCATTTTACCATCGGCTGCCTCCATTTCAACCAGGGTACAAATTGTACCCCAGTTGTCCTTTAACTGTTCATCACGACTAAGCATTCTTTTGATATATTGCTTAACATCAGAACTGTCTGTAAGAATACCTACTACATCCTGTACAGAAAAATACCATTTCTGTTCTCCCTCATTCCAAACGGAACGGATTTGTTTAGATTCAAAAAGTTTGATATTACTCATGCGAAGTTTTTTTGCTCAATAGAATTGGTGCAGTACAAGTGTGTGACCCCGAGTTCCGCCTCCTTCGTCGGCTCTTCGGGGCAGGCGCAACTACAGTTGATTGTAGCACTAATGCTGGTAACATAAAATTTATTTTTCTTTTAATGCTATGCAGCAGGTGGTAAGATTATGCATTTCCAAATTGCCACCCGTGGCCCTGCCTAATTCGGCGTTGCTGAACATGCCGGCCATGGGCACATTCCATACGTTTTTTACGCCTTCCAATTCTTTACTCATCAATGGGCCGAGCGACAGTATCCTGCCGGCACAACTGAATACAACCATTGCATCGGCTTCGGGCATTTCTGTTTCTTTTAAATTTTCAACGCCTTTCACTACTTTTTCCATAACATCCCAATCGGGCGGCAGCGAAAACCTTACTTTGGCTCCCTGGGGTACCGACCCGCTGGTATAAAACGAACGGTCGGCCCAGTCAACCATCAGGCCCGGACGCATTACAGGGTCGCCTTTTTCCCGCTGCAACTGCAGTGGAAAGTTGGCGGCAATTTCTACCAGCAGGTTGGTATTTTCGGGGGTTATGTTTTCGAGTCCGCCATATTTGGCAGTGATGTCGAGCACAGGAATATTGTCAACAGTATAAACATGGTTGCCTTCGCTTTTTGTTACAATTTTTTCGGTGCCCACTGCTTTCCAACCGCAGGTGGCAACGCCTTTGATTGTTACTTTGGTTTCGTCCAGCACAATACAAACCATGCCGTTTCCACTATCTTTTCCATTGGTAAAAACATAGGTGTCAGTAAATGAATAATCATCGCCTGCGGCGCCGCCGTAGGCGTTTACCTGCATACCTGCAATATCTTCAATGCCATGCAATATTTCTTCTCCATCGGCAGATGAATGGCTGATGCCAATTAAAAATGCAGGCATGGTAAATTTTTCTTTTGCCTTTTTCGCAATGACTCTTGCAGCTTCCCTGTAATTTTTTTCGGGGTACTCTTCAAAATAGATTTGAAAATATTCTTTGTTCATAGCAAGCAACAAAATAGCTGCCGAGCCTTTCTCTGTTTCTTCATCAATAAATTCGCCATTGGTGGTACAGCCAAATACGGCAATACCATTTTTATCCAATAAATCTGTAATGGCTTTTCTATCCTGGCTTTTTGAAATAAAGCAAATGGCAAGGGTAGGGGTGAAACCGTCGCTCATGCATTGCTGCAATGCGGATTGAATTTCTGTTGTTGATTTTCCTTTGATTGATTTGGCCTGCATGATTATTTTTTTGTTTTTTTGCGCTCATCTGCGGAATCTGCGGGAGAAAATATGGCCCGCTGATATCGCAGATTTCCGCTGATTTTTTAAACACTATATATACCTTCCACCATTTTGTATGATATTTCATTCTATGCCATTTCATTTCTGCGCTCATCTGCGGAATCTGCGGGTAAAAATATGGCCCGCTGATATCGCAGATTTCCGCTGATTTTTTTAGAGTCCATTTACTTTCCTGAATATTGATTCATCAATTTTAACGCAATTAAAATTTACCAGTAGTCCTAATTTTTTGCCGGATAGTTTCAAGTAAGTTATTACTTGTTTATGATGTACTTCGGCTAGATTTTCAACTGACTTGATTTCAATAATCACTTTATCTTCTATTAATAGATCAATCCGATAACCAACATCCATTTTTATCTCGTCATAAACTAATGGCAGAGCAACTTGCGATTTTACATTTAAACCCTGTTTTGCTATTTCGTACATTAATGCGGCCTCATAAGCGGATTCAAGCAATCCTGGACCTAAGGCATTATATACTTTAAATATTGCTCCTCTGATTAGGTATGATATTTCGTTCTCTGTCATAAAAATTTATTTCTGCGTTCATCTGCGTTATTTGCGGGAGAAAATATTGCCCGCAGATACCGCTGATTGCCGCTGATTTTTTTTAAAGAATGTCGCCCCTACGGGGCATGTTGCCAAAAATTTTCCTTCTATTCTACCGTTCCGAAAATAATTGTTGCTCCACCTGTGGCAAAGTTGGCTAAATCGGCAGCCATAGCCTGTCCTTCGGGAGAGCTTAATGCCTGTTGCATGTCAGCCGGACTTTCAAAATACAATTCTGCCATACGGTAATATGCCGAAGTAGAGCCATCCGGGTTAGGCAAAAACTTTGTGTATTCTGCTTTTACAATACCGGATGTTTTTGATACAAGAGGCTGATGCGTTTCAACATAATATTTTTCAAATGCATCGGCATCTTTTGGATGACCATACAGAACTGTTCCTTTTATCATAAAAATTGTTTTAATGGTTAATGGTATGCTTCATTCATAATTCACCATTATTAATTAGTTTTCTTTTTCTTTTATTGTCACCCAACAACACATAGCAGAATGAAAATGCTGTTTGCCTCCTTTGGTTCTTCCAAATTCTCCATACGTATAAAAGCCCGCCATCGGCACCTGCCATAGGTTCGCCAATCCTTCGTTCTCTGTTACGGTTAATGGCCCAAGTACAGGTGGCCTTCCTGCGCAGGAAAAAATAAGTAATGCATCAGGATTACTTTTCATTTCATTTTTTACTAAAGTAGCTTCTGCAATAATTTCTTCAGAAATTTCAAAATCAGGTGGAGTGGTGAAATGAAATTCAGAACCTTCTTCCATTTCTATATCCATGACGAGTGCATTGGATGCAGCATCAATTGACCGGGGCGATTTAATTACCGTTTCTCCATCTTTTCTTTTAGCGATAAATGGGAAATGAACAGAAAGGTCTTTGAACATATCAAAGTTTTCCTCGCCGGTTTTATCTGTCATTCCCAGGTATTTCAAATACATATCTGCGGCAGGTTTGCCATCAATACTGAATACTTTATTGCCTTCGCTTTTGGTTACCTTTCTGGCAATGCCCAAAGGTTTCCATCCGTGAATAGCCATGCCAAGTAAAGAGACTTTATCAGCATCAAAAACCAATGCTGCAATTCCATTGGCCGTTTCTTTTTGACCCGTAAATACGTAACTGTTTTTAATAGCCCAGTCATCGCCGGCCATCCCACCAAAAAACACACAGTCTTCTCCCAATTCCTGCACCAGGGCCTTTACTAATTCATCGCCATCAAAGTATTTTCCATTGCCATAAACCCCGCAACTGGTCAAAAGCAATGTTGGATTTTTAAAATGTTGCAATGCATCTTTAGCAATGAATGAAGCAGCGGAAGCTACCTGTTCATTTTCAACATCATTAAAGCAAATAGTAAAATATTCTTTTTTAATATCCAGAAGGAGGATTACAATTCCCCCATCACTCTGGAAACCGTCAATAAACTCCCCGCAGGAAGTGGCACCGAAAATTTCAATGTTTTTTTGATGCAACATAGCTGCTACGGCCTTCCTGTCCTGTTTTACTGAAATAAAAACAATGGCCAGTGTAGGGTTAAACCCATCTGCCATACTTTCTGCTAAAGCAGTTTTAATTTCTTCGGTTGATTTTCCTTTGATGGTTTTTGCGTTCACTTTTTTTAATTGTTAATGGTGAATGGTTAATTGTTAACTCAATTTTTCATGTACAATTCAGAATTCAAAATTCATAATTCATAATTATATTTTTTCTTCAAACATTCTCCGAATAATTTATTCGTTTAAAAATATTGCCTCTCATAAATAAATCCCCATAATTAATGCTGCCATGCAAATGATGGTAAATACAACCAATAAAGGCATAATAAATTTAATCCATGTTTTGTAACTTATGTTCACCATAGCCAGAGATGGCAAAATTAATCCGGTAGGAGCCAGAAATGACATCAGGCACATGCCATACATATATGCGTTTACTATTTCCCTGCCCGGAATATTTACCAGGATGGCTAATGCGCCAATGATGGGCATGGTTAAAACCGCCATACCGGAAGTTGATTGTATAAAAATGGAAAACACGATATAAAATAGCAATAACAATAAAATGAAAAATGCCGGTTGCATACCCTGCACGGTTTGGGCTGTATAATATAAAATGGCGTCGCTTACATGGCCTTCATTCAAAACAACGGTAACACCTCTTGCCACACCAACAATGAAAGCAACCGACAGCAGGCTTGCAGCGCCTTTGATAAATTCGCTGATGAATTGCTTTTCATTCAGGCGGCTTATCACAGCCACTAAGATGGAGGATGCCAGGAACAGCGCCGACATTTCGGTTGTCCACCAGTCTAAAAATACCACACCGCCAATCATGGCAAGAAAAGTGACAATATAAATGAGCAATAAAAGTTTTGTTCTCCCATCAAGTTTTGAAATTACATCATGGGTTATTTGAACATCGTATGGTGGCGTTACATTACCATCAATTTTATATACCAATGAAGCAGTGGGGTCTTTCTTTATTTTTGATGCGTATCTTAAAATATACCAGACCATCAATGCAGTTACTATTACCCAAAGGATAAGGCGTTGTGTTAGTCCATCCATCCAGTTAATACCGGCTGCATTAGATGCAATGATCACGGAAAAAGGATTAGAAAATGCCGGAATTGCACCAACAGATGTTCCTCCAAAAATAATAGCCAGCGGCACTAACAGGTCATAACCGGCCGCAAGAAATAAAGGAACCAATATGGGATAAAACACCAGTGCTTCTTCAGCCATACCATACGATCCGGCAAAGAAAGAAAACACAGTGGTAAGTATGATGATGAGCCAATGCTCCTGCCCTTTCATACTATGCGATAGCCAGGTGATGCCTTTTACCATGGCGCCGGTTTCGTTAAAAACAAACATAAAGCCGCCGATAACGAGGATGAACAAGATAATATCAATACTGTCTATAATTCCTTTAATGGGAGCTTGTAACACAGCGATGAATCCCTGTCCATTTCTTTCTTGTTTGGTGAATGTACCCGGAACCGATACCGGTTTGCGTATATCGCCATGCAAAAATTTTTCTATTTTAATTTGAATACCCAGGCTGTCTAAAATTTTTTGTGTAAGCGGAAGTTGAATATCTCCATTATTGGTTACCATGGTGAATGATTTTTCGCCGGCCGACAGTTTATTGTATTGCCCTGCCGGTAACAGCCAGGTGCCGATAGCTGCCAGGATGATAACTATCATCAGGATGGGGATGGGGCCGGGGAAAGAAATTTTTTTTGCCATTGTAGTTTTATAATTTTTTTAGAATCATTAATTATTTTTTCTTGTGTTTTTTAGTTTAATGGAATCATTGAATTATTGAAGATGGTAACCCATTTGTAATGAAGCCTGTAATTATAACCCTGAGGTATTCAGGTGTTTCAATTCTGTTAGCATTGAATACATTGTGTATTTTATATGAAGGGTGATGATTTACTAATGTGTTGGACTTTGTTCTTCTATTTATTCAAGATATTCGCTCACTTTTTTGCTGATAAATTTTTGTACACTATCCCAGTTTTGTTGTTTTAAGCTAACCGGGGCTTCGCTTTCTTCTGCATCACTAAAATAAGTAATGGCTTGTGGTACCGTAATGAGCAGGTTTTGTGTGCTGTATTTTTCTGTATGATATTTTATAAAATCTGCTACAGTAAAATGCTGCAGCAATTCGGCAATATCCCAAAAGTCTTTTTTCTTACCCCGGCCAAGCACGGCTTGTATTTTCATGGCAATGATATCCTCAATGGAAAACATTCTTATGCCATCCATATTAATTACAGGTTTTATTTGCTGATGAGGATGATGAACAATATCAACCTTAATATTATCAATAAAACAAAAAATACCAAAACGTGGAGGCTTTTCTTCCACTACAAAACGATACTCAAATTTTTTTTTAAGTTCGTTAATTACCGTAGTATTTTCGAAAGGTGCAGAAGAAAAGATGTCCAAATCTTCTGACATTCTATGCCCATACAACAACGATAAAGCTGTGCCGCCCACTAAACCGAAATGACTTAGTGAAGGCAATTGCATCAACTCTTTTAATAAGGAAAAAGTGTGGGGTTTAACTGTCTGAGTGTGTAGCATCTGAAATCTTTTAAAGGCCTGCCTGTTACAGCGCTTGCTAAATACATTCTTGTTTCGGGCAAAAACTTTGCATTAAGCAATACTCCTGTTACCTTTTCATCTCCATAATAACGGCGGCAGTTGCGGATATCTTCAACGTCGCCCCGTTCAAATACACGTTCAATTACAAAATTTGCCTTTGCATCATAATCAATATTTTCAAACTCTACATCCCAAAAAATGCGTTTATCAAATATTGGTTTAGTTTTTTGGCTCATTAGTTAAAAATACAAAAAGTTTTCGTGTTGCGGCATGTGTAAGCTACAAATCAAGCCTAATGTGTTTTTTATTGAAGCGGTTTTCAGTATCTTCTTTGATTTATTTACAGGCTGTTATGTTTTTTTTAGAAAAGAGTAATAACACCTGCAGCCTTTTTAAAAGCAATAGAGCGGTTCGTGGAATTCTTGCCTTTAATGTTGTATACAAAATTCTTTTTTTATCAACATTAATTATTATGCTTTGTACTTTTCTTTATGTTGTTGATTTTTAATTATTGAAGATGGTAACTCTTTTTCAACATAGTAAGTAACTGTTGCGCTGATGCCTTCAGGTGTTTTAGTACTGTAAGCCTTGAGCGGCGGGAGCCATTCATTTGTAATGCATGAAAACTCAGCTCTTTCAATAAATCCGCATCGTATGTTCTTAATTGAGGATTATCATTGCTTCGCATTATGTCTCCATCAGCATTTTCCTGTTTGCGCATAATGCCGGGTTCAAATATTCTGGCCGCCACCTTTTTAAAATTGTCAAACTCATGGTTGTAATTATCTTCCAGCAATCGTATTTGAGAGAACTGTCCATAATATCCCATGATTTGATTGGAACAATTTGCTTTTCGTATCAATCTAAATCCACCTGAATTTCTTAACTGGTCAAAAGTTCTGTTATTATTGGAAAATGGTTTTGATCTTGGCCCCATCCTGCCAAAATAATACAAGTCATCGCCTTTTTGTTTTGCAAGCGCAGAATCATCCAATAAATAAATCAAGGAATCCAGTTCGCCAATTCCTCTCTGTTCATCGGCAATCTGCAAGTCAAGGCTTTTTACATCATCCTGCAGATCCGATGTCAATGATTCTATATATTGTTTCTCCTTTTGATGTTCTATCACATGTTCCAATTGGTATTCTGCAAGAAAACCGCAGAATACAGCCAGGAATAACATGAAAAATTCAAACAGGTAATGTTTAAATTTCTTCCTTTCTGTATGTGGATGATGGTGTACTTCCATATTTTTTGTTTCTGTTTTCTCGTTAGTAAACTCCTGTTGTTTGTTGTTAGTTTCCTGAAACTCATTCATAGATGAATTCAATTTAGTTGAATCATCATCTGTTAAATTGTTTTTCAGATTTTTAGAATCTCCCCCTATATTTTTATTTTCTTCCATTTATTTATTAGTATCAAGCAGTTTTAATAGGTTGGTTGCATTTAATTTTAGTTCTTTAAAACGATAAATGGTATTAATTAAGTAGAATTTTTTTAATACACACCAGTTTGCATAATTTTTAAGTTGTAAAGGGTTATTGGTTAAAAGCTGCCGGTTATTAAAAAATGCTGTATCAGTGAGGTTGAGTATAGACCTGGAGAAAATCCCGCCCAATTGCATATACTCAAGTAAAGGGTTGATATCTATGAATTGTAATTGATTTTTTCTAAAGTCTCTATTGAGGTCATTTGCAGCATTGTAAAAATCCTTTAATAATTGTATGGCGTTAAAGTAATTTTTTAGTGAATCCACAAGCTTACTGTTTTTGATATACCGTAGCGATCCTGAATTTATCAACTGAAGCAGCGTAGTTTCATTTGGACTTGCATCAGGGTATATAAAAGCATAAACACTTAAATGGTAGGCAAAGGCTGCTCTTTTTTGGCTTTCTTCTGCATTCCCAAGCAATTCAGCCAATGTGTCTATTTTTTTTGTACAAATTGTTAAACGTTCTATGGTATTATTAAAAATGGTTGTATCTGCCGACAGGTCCCTGTGTATAGATTTGGTATAATCTTTTGCCCTTTGTTTTTCTATTATATGCTCTAACTGGTATTCT
>JAHBTN010000032.1 GCA_019638575.1 Ferruginibacter sp.
ATAAGGTTTAAAGATTAATGTTTTTGCAAAGAATCATCTACAGTGCACTGTTAGAATTATTCTATTTTTGCATTTCACCACAATAGTAGAATGAGAATTAAAACAAAAAAAGCAACGGTTCCGAACGTGCAGGGTTATGCAGCAAACGATCCCAAATCGCATAGTCATTTATGCAAAAGACATTATGAATATTACCGGACGTAAAGAACGTGCCGCCAGGAAGCTGCTTGCCAGGATCAGAAAAAAATATAAGAAGAAGACAGGGGAGTTTATTTCAGTTGATGAGTTCTGCGAATTCACTTCTCTAAAAAAAGAAAGTGTTACTGAATTTCTGAATAACTAAAGTAGTTGTTAGCTATACCAAAGGCATAGGTAAGGTATGAAAATAGATTTTCTGTGTTTCAGATTTCCTCCAAAAAGACTGTAAAAATAATAGCACAAATTTGCCTAAAACTGCAATTAATTTCTTATATTTATATAAGCACTTAAGCATTTTAGTTCATTGTTTTAGAAGTTGAATCTCTCGGTGAGCAATTCGGTTAGCAAGGTATTTTAGCTCTTATAACACATTGTTTTTTAAGCGTATATTTTGGGTTGTGCGGTCCCTCAGTCTCCGCAATAATTTAATAAGCAAATATTTTTTTTGCATTTGCTGTTGTAGCAGTTTCCACTTCGGCCACCGAAACATTTTTCACCAACGCCAGCTTTTCAATAATAAATTTCAAATAACTGCTTTCGTTTCTTTTACCTCTGTATGGTACAGGTGTTAAATAAGGTGCATCGGTTTCTAATACTATAAATTTTAAATCAATATTTTCAAGCACCTGGGCAAGGCCTGCATTTTTATATGTAACCACGCCGCCAATACCAAGATAAAAGCCTGCATCAATAATTCTTTTTGCTTCATCAATACTTCCGCCAAAACAATGAAAAATACCTCTTAACCCTTTGGATACATATTCTTCCACTACTTCAATAGTTTGCTTCATAGCATTTCGGGTATGAATAACAATAGGCAATCCATATTGCAAGGCAATCTCTATCTGCATTCTAAAAGCTTTATATTGCTGTTCGGTAAATGTAGTATCCCAATAAAAATCAAGCCCTATTTCTCCAATGGCAGCAAATTTTCTTTTGGCAAGCCATTCTTCTACAATATTTAACTCGGCAATCCAATTCTCTTTTACTGAGCATGGGTGTAATCCCATCATGGCATAACAAACAGCCGGATACCTTTCTTCAAGCAATAGCATATTTGAATGTTCACTGCTATCAATAGCCGGCAAATAAAACTTTTTAACCCCTGCAGTTAAGGCCCTGTCAATCACATCGTTTATGTCGGCTTTAAATTCATCTACATACAAATGGCAATGTGTATCTATCATCTATTAATATTAAACAACAAATTTGCTTAAAAAAAATTTAACGGTTTTTTAAACTATGCCTTTTGCAGGCAGTCATACCCATGTTCGTATTATTCACCTTTATTTTAAAATTATTATTATGAAACAAACATTAAAACTCAGTACCCGTTTATTTACTTTGGGCCTGATAGGTGCTATAGCTTTTTCGAGCTGTAAAAAAGATGAAAGCCTTAGCCCTGTAACAACTGCAGATCCTGCCGAAGTAGCTTCTACTCAAAATGTAAGCACCCAGGATGCAGAAGCCGAAGCACAGTATGATGATGTTTTTAACATTACCGCCAGTATGAACAGTAGTGTTGCCGGCGAAGATCTTGGCGTAGGTGCCAATGTATCGGGCTTATTTGACCTTGGAAGTACCACCGGTAACACACAAGGCAGGTGTTTTACTATTACTGTGGTTCCCAACATCCCACATGTATTTCCTAAAACAGTTACCATCAATTTTGGAGATGGCTGCCTGGGCCGCGACGGAAAATTCAGAAAAGGTAAGATTGTATCAATTTTTACAAACCCAATGATGGTGCCGGGCGCCAAAGTATCTACTACATTTGTTGGGTATTATGTTGACAGCTTTCATATAGAAGGAACACATATTTCTGAAAATACCAGCACATCAAATATGCAAGGATGGAAAAATGTTGTAATTGACGGTAAAATTACAAACACCAATTCGGGCAGGTGGCATATGTGGAACAGTACAAGGAATGTATTACAAGTAGCCGGTAATGGTACCCCACGTTTACCGCTGGATGATATATATAAGATTACCGGTAATGCCAACGGGTCAAATGCTGCCGGCGATACCTGGACTTCTCTTATTATGGATCCATTAATCAAGAAATTTATATGCCCCTGGATAGTAAAAGGCACAGTTAAACTGGTTAGAAACGGCCGTGAAGCCTTATTAGATTACGGTAACGGAGACTGCGATAACAAGGCCATTATTTATATAAACGGGGTGCCTCACGTTATAACCCTTTAAAAAAAACTGTTAAAAAATTGTTGTTAATTCAATAACAACTATGTACATTTAACCTAGTTTTCATAGGGTACGGATTAAAAACGGGCCAGGGTTTCTACCCCGGCCCAATTTTTTTTGTTAAATAATCTGCAAAAAAAGGATTTTAAATACTCTTAAAATTGAATCTTTCTAAATAAAAACCCTTGTTGGGTAAAAGTTTCTAAAACTACAGGCAAAGCATATCTCATGCGTTCATTTGCCTTATCACTATCATGAAATACAATAACAGAGCCACTTTTAGCATTTTCCAATACATTTTTACAGCATTGCTGGGCAGTGATGGCTGTATCAAAATCGCCACTTAACACACTCCACATAATAATCTTAAAAGGTTCGTCCATTTGCAATAATGCTTTATGCTGCCCGGGCATAATTTTCCCATAAGGCGGCCTAAACAAGTTAGACTTAATTACTTCCCTGGCCTTCAATATGTTGGATAAATATTCCACTCTCCCAGTCTTCCAGCCGTTTAAATGGTTATAAGTATGGTTACCAACCGCATGCCCTTCCTGTAGTATCCTTTTAAATACATCGGGATACATCACAACATTCTTGCCTATACAAAAGAAAGTAGCCTTGGCATTGTATTTGCGCAATTCATCCAATACAAATGCTGTAACCTGGGGGTGTGGGCCGTCATCAAAACTTAAGTAAATAGCTTTTTCATTGCCTGGCATTTCCCAAACACTTTTGTTGAACAATTTATTTAGCCATTTAGGCGTTCTAGCAGTGTAAAACATAAGGCAAATTAATTTTAAAAAATCATTAAACCATCTATTATTGTTTTAGTCTTACCTAATCAAAAACTCAAAATTTATGAAACTAAAACCCTTTTTAGCTGCATTAGGAGTAGCAACTTTTGCTCTTTGCCTTAACTCTTGTAAAAAAGTAGAGGAACAAGCCCAAGATTATGAAACAACATTTGAATTAAGTAGTGACCAGGCAATATCTGATAATTTTACTGAAGATGCCAATCAATTATTTTTACAGGCAGCTGTTGAAAATAATGTGGCGGGAAGCGGATTTGCACCCGGCCCCATTGTTACCAACAATTTTATTCCCTGTGCCACTGTTACAATTACCCCATTATTGGGTTTTCCAAAAACTATTGTAATTGATTTTGGCACATCATGTACAGGCCCTTACGGTATTGTACGCAGCGGTAAAATAAATATCGTTATTTCTGATTCTGTAAGAAAAGTAGGCAGCACAGCTATTATGACTTTTGACAATTATTTTGTTAGCGGTTATAAGATTGAAGGAACTTATACCTGGACCAATACAGGTAGCACAGCAACTACCAGGAGCTGGGAGCGTAAAACTGAAAATGGAAAAGTAACAGCACCAACCGGTAAATACTGGCTACACCAGGGCGTTAGAAATGTTATACAAAATGAAGGTGTAGGTACTCCCTGGGATTTAACAGATGATGCATTTTTAGTTACCGGTAATCATAGGGTTACCAACGAAGCCGGCGCTTACAGGGATATTACTGTGTTAGAATCCTTACATAAAAGAAATGACTGCCACAATATTGACAAGGGCAAATTAAAAGTACAAGGTCCTAATCATTATGCTGTGATAGATTATGGTGATGGTACCTGCAATAACCTTGCAACCATCTCAATAGACGGAAGGCCTGAGAGAACCATTATTTTATGGTAACATTCAATTGAAATAATTTACAAACCGTGAGGAAAAAATCTTCACGGTTTTTTTTATTCAGTTTATTAATCCATTTTCAGCTATTTATGAATGCAGTTATCTTTGCAGGATGAGTAATGTAAGAGTAAGATTTGCCCCAAGCCCTACCGGCGGCCTTCACCTGGGTGGTGTACGTACCGTTTTATATAATTACCTGTTTGCACGCCAGCATGCAGGCACATTTGTATTAAGGATAGAAGATACAGACCAAACACGATTTGTAGAAGGTGCTGAGCAATACATTTTTGACTGCCTTAAATGGTGTGGCCTTGAGCCCGATGAAAGCATACAAAAACCCGGCGAATACGGGCCTTACAGGCAAAGTGAAAGAAAAGAAATTTACAGGAAATATGCTGAGGAATTGGTTGCAAAAGGATATGCCTATTATGCTTTTGATACTCCCGAAGAACTGGAAAAAATGAGGGTTGATTTTAAAACCGAATCAAACCCATCGCCACAATACGATAATAAAATAAGATTAAAGATGAAAAACTCTTTAACCTTACCAAAGAATGAAACAGAAAGTTTATTATCGATGGGTACAAGGCATGTGATAAGAATTAAAATGCCCGAGCAGGAAAACATATCATTTACCGATATGATTCATGGAGATGTAAGTTTTGATTCTTCAGTAGTTGATGACAAGGTTTTATTAAAAGCCGATGGAATGCCCACTTATCACCTGGCTGTTGTAGTTGACGATGCCCTTATGAAAATTACACATGCCTTTAGGGGAGAAGAATGGCTGAGCAGCGCACCCGTACATATCTTATTATGGAAATATCTTTTTGGTTTAGATAAAATGCCGCAATGGGCACACCTGCCTTTGATAATGGGGCCAAGCGGAAAACTTAGTAAAAGAGATGGAGCAAAATATGGTTTCCCGGTTTTTGCCATGAACTGGACCGACCCCAGGAACAATGAATTTACAGAAGGGTTTAAAGAAAAAGGATTTTTGCCCGAAGCATTTATAAATATGCTGGCCGTACTTGGATGGAACGATGGTACCGAACAGGAAATATACACGCTGGATGAAATGATTAAAAAATTCAGCATGGATAGAGTGCATAAAGCAGGCGCCAAATTCGATTATGAAAAAGCAAAATGGTTCAACCACGAATGGATTAAAAAGTTAGATGTTAAAAATTATAAGTTAAAAGTTGAAGAGAATTTAACAGCAGCAGGAATTACAATAAATGATGATGCACAATTTGAAAAAATATTAGAATTGGTAAAAGACCGATGTACATTGCTTACCGACTTTGTACAGCAGGCTTCTTTTTTCTTTAGCACACCGGCACAATTGGATGTGGATGCTGTAAAAGCAAAATGGAATGATGAAAAAAAGAATTTCTTTATTGCTTATACAGAAAAGCTACAGTTTATAAGCAATTGGAGCCTTATTACTGTAGAAACAGTTTTTAAAGAACTGGCTGCAGAAAAAAATATCAAACCGGGAGAACTGCAACTACCCTTGCGCATTATGCTGGTGGGTGGCAAATTTGGCCCACCCGTTTTTCAAATTGCCGAACTGATTGGTAAAGATGAAACCATACAGCGTATTGAAAATGCAATAAAAAAATTTTGATGCCGTTTAAACTAACAGGATCTCATTCAGTCATAAAAAACAAAAAATTAATGAGAGTACTGCTTACCGCTTTTGTATTAATCAGCATCATCAGTTGTACCAGTTGTTCTAAATCTTCAGATACGTTAACACCGATTGTAACGCCACCAACCACAGATAGTTTTTCCGTAGCTGTTAACAATGGCTATGGAAGTGGTAAATATAAAATAGGTGATACGGTGCATATCTTCAGTATTGCTTATGGCGATAACCAGGTGTTTGATAAATGGAGCGGCGATGTTACGTATCTTGATGGCCCCGGCGAATGGCATACATGGTTCATCATGCCAAATAAAAATGTTTCATTTACCGGCGCATTAAAATCTATAACACCTGTTACTTTACAATTTGAACAGATACGTGGCCGAGACAGGATGAAACCTGTGTATTATTATTTTCCTGCCGGGCATAAAGGATTTATTTACTTGCTGCATGGCACAAGTGGCACTGCACAAAACCTGGTAAACAGTTTTGAGTTTGTACAATTATACAAGGAATTAATCAATGATGGTTTTGGAATTATTGTAACCGAATCAGAAGAATCAACTACAGGTATTGATGCCAATGCCGATGGTAAAATCAGGTGGCTTGTAACACCGGCCGATTCTGTAAACAATATTGATTATGCCAATATAAAAATTATCACCGATACTTTTTATAACCGTGGTATCACCAACAGGAGTAAGCTTCGTTACTGTGTAGGTATGAGTAACGGAGGAAACTTTGCAGCATATCTTTCTGATTATTTTAAATACAAAGCAGCAGTAAGTTATTGTGCGCCTGCAGGTGTTGCATCATTAACCACAGTTACACCTCTTCAATTTTGTATGGCACGGTTTGATAATAATGAAAATGTAGGCCCCACCGGAAATGCAGCGGCATTATCCAATTCGCAATTAATAACCAGCCGGGGCTATTGCAGTAAATATTTTATAAAAGAAAGGGCGCCCCTGTATGCCGAGCGTTTTGCCCGCCGTGGCGATATAACGATTACCAAATCAACCGCCGTATTTAATGAATTAAAAAGTAAAGGATTTTTAGATAGCAAAAATTATTTTAAAGGATACATTGATGTGTTTACAACCGCCTACCAGGCTAGTCCTACTTCGTTTCCCGAATATAACAGCCTTACCATTTTGCAACGGTTATTTGTAAATGAACAAATAAGTATCTCTGTTTCCGATCATCATATTTACAGCGATTACAACAAGGCAACCATTAAGTTTTTAAATACACAGTGTTTGTAAAAAATAAGTTGCTGTAGTTAAATTAAATTCTGTATTGTGTACATTCATGTATTTTTGTAAAACAGAAGTATATATGAACAGACCCATCAGAGTATTAGTTGCCAAAGTAGGATTAGACGGCCACGACCGTGGAGCCAAAGTAATTGCCACTGCCCTGCGTGATGCAGGTATGGAAGTAATTTATACCGGCCTGCGTCAAACTCCCGAAATGGTGGTGAATGCTGCGCTGCAGGAAGATGTAGATGCTATTGGTGTAAGCATATTAAGCGGCGCACACAATACTGTTTTTCCAAAAATAATTGCCCTGATGAAAGAAAAGGAAATGAATGATGTACTGTTAACCGGCGGTGGCATCATTCCCGAAGATGATATGGCTGAGTTGAATAAATTAGGTGTTGGTAAATTATTTGCACCCGGCGCCACCACTTCAGAAATTGCAGGTTATATTACAGATTGGGTAAAGAACAACAGAAGTTTTTAATTTTTCTTTTGCAATAATTATCTTCAAAATTTATAAGCCTTATACAAAATGTATTGTGTTTACAGTACAGTTATGTTTGCTTCAGAAAAAACATAGCTAAATGCTATAAAAACATCATCACTATTATTACTAGTTTATTCTTTACATAGCGCAAGCTTTGTTATTGCTGAAAAAATTAATAAATTGAAGTTAATTAGGTTTTATTTTTTAAAGCAAAGCTTTAAATGTGTATATAATATAAAAATAAAAAAGCGACTTGCGCCGCTTTAAATGTTTTCACAACGGAATAATCCTTATTGTGATTTGCTTTCAACAAGACAAAAATAACTTTAATTTTTAAATAAAAGAAGATGAGTAAAAAAATTTTAGGATTGGATTTGGGAACCAACTCGATTGGGTGGGCATTAGTAGAGCAGGACACTGAAAAAAAAGAAGGGAAAATTTTAGGGATGGGTAGCAGGATAATTCCAATGGATGCCGGTGATATGGGAAAATTTGTTGAAGGAGTCTCAATTTCTCAAACAGCTGAAAGAACCAAAGCTCGAATTACACGAAGAATGTACGAACGCCATCATCTTCGCAGAGAACGCTTACACAGAGTATTAAACGTATTGGGATTTTTACCCGAACATTATGCCAACGATATTGACTTTGAAAAACATTTCGGAAAATTTAAAGATGAAACAGAAACCAAATTGGTTTGGAAGAAAAACGGGAAAAAGGACAACGGAAAAGATAAATTTGAATTCGTCTTTCAATCCACATTTAAAGAAATGATTGAGGAGTTTAAGAAATCGCAACCTGATTTATTAAAACGAAAAAATAAAAAAGGAGAAGATGTAAAAATACCTTACGATTGGACAATTTACTACCTGCGCAAAAAAGCACTTGAAAAAGCAATTTCAAAAGAAGAATTGGCTTGGCTGATTTTAAATTTTAATCAAAAACGAGGATATTATCAACGTGGTGAGGAAGAAAAGGAAACCCGTAACAAATCAGTTGAATTTCATTCGTTAAAAATAAAGGATGTAAAAGCCGAAATAAAATATATTCTAACATTAGAGAACAACGAAACTTATTACCGTACCAGCGAAATACCTTTGTTTGATTGGAAAAATACGAGCCGTGAGTTTATTGTAACATCTTACATAGAAAATGACGGAACTATAAAAAAAGACAAAAAAGGAAAAGAAGAAAGAAGTTTTTTCTTAAAGGAGGATTTATCGTTAATAAAAAAGAAACCATCAAAAACAACCAAAAAGAGGAATGAAAAAGTTGAGGAAGTTTCGTTGAAAATAATTGAAGTAAAAGAAGAAAAACAAGAAAAAGTTTGGTATTCATTAGCGTTGGAAAACGGTTGGATATACCGCAGAGAAAGTAAAACCCCTTTATTTGATTGGAAAGACAAAGTGCGTGAGTTTATTGTAACGACCGATTTAAACGATGACGGAACAGTAAAAACTGATAATGAGGGAAAAGAAAGTAGAAGTTATCGTTCACCCAAAGAAGACGATTGGACTTTGGTTAAAACGAAAACCGAAAACGATCTTTGCAAATATATAGGTAGTGATAAAAAAACGAAAACCGTTGGCACATACATTTACGAAGCCCTACTAAAAAATCCTACTCAAAAAATAAGAGGAAAATTGGTTCGCACCATTGAAAGGGAGTATTACAAAGATGAATTAAAAGCCATTTTAGAAAAACAAATAGCGTTACAACCCGAATTGTTTACAGAGGATTTATACAACACTTGCGTGCGTGAATTGTACAAAAGCAACGAAGCACATCAACAACAACTGAATAGTAAAAATGATTTTGTGCATTTGTTTTTGGATGACATTATTTTTTACCAACGTCCGTTGCGCAGTCAAAAATCATCAATCGGAAATTGTACTTTGGAATTTAGGGAATACAAACGAAAAGACGAAAACGGAAAAGAAATAGAAGTAAAAGAATACCTAAAAGCTATTCCAAAATCAAATCCTTATTATCAAGAATTTAGAGTTTGGCAGTGGTTGTATAATCTTAAAATTTATACAAAGACAAATGACGAAGATGTAACAGTAGAATTTTTGAAATCTACCGAAGATTTGGAAAAACTATTTGAGTTTTTGATGAGTGAAAAAGAAGTTGACCACAAAAAGGTTTTAAAATATTTTTTTAAGGATTTAAAAGGCAAAGCACAAACGACTGAAATTGCCAAATACCGTTGGAACTATGTGTATGATTCAGAAAAAAGCGAATCAAAAAACTATTCGATGAACGAAACAGGTTACGAAATTCGCAGACGATTAAAAGAAATTGAAAACGTTCCTGCTGATTTCCTTAAACAAGTTGATGAAAAAGAAGTTGAAATAACTAAGAAAAACGAACAAACCGGGGAAAGAGAAAAAACAGGAAAGAAAATGGTTCTATCATTGGATTCAAGAGAATATCAACTTTGGCATATCATCTACTCTGTAACCGATAAAAATGAGTATGAAAAAGCGTTAAAAACGTTTGCCGTAAAATACAAACTAGACGAAACTTCTTTTGTAGAAGAGTTTAAAAAATTCAAACCATTTCCAAGTGAGTATGGTGCCTATTCAGAAAAAGCCATTAAAAAGTTGTTACCGTTAATGCGTTTAGGAAAGTATTGGAAATGGGAAAACATTGACGCTAAAACGCAAACACGAATTGATAAACTTTTGACAGGCGAGTTTGATGCTGAAATACAAAACAGAGTTCGTGAAAAAGCAATCAACTTAACCGAACAAAATCATTTTCAAGGGTTACAACTTTGGTTGGCACAATATGTAGTTTACGACCGCCATTCAGAAGCTGCCGACATAGGAAAATGGAACTCTGTTGAAGATTTAAAAAGGTATTTAAACGAGTTTAAACAACATTCTTTACGCAATCCGATTGTAGAACAAGTAATTACAGAAACCTTACGTGTAATAGGTGATATATGGCGGCAATATGGAAATGGTGCTAAAGATTTCTTTAGCGAAATTCATATTGAATTGGGCAGAGAAATGAAAAATACGGCAGATGACCGTGCGGCAATTACTAAACAAGTAACTGAAAACGAAAACACCAATCAGCGTATCAAGCTATTGTTGATTGAATTTGCCAGTGATGATTATTTTAAAAATAAAATGGATTATTCCAAATACTGCAATAATGAAAACGATACACATTTCTATAAAATAGACAAAAACCCTATTAGACAGTATTCTCAATCACAACTTGAAATCTTAAAAATTTATGAGGAAGGAGTTTTAAATTCCGGTATTGAAATTCCTAATGATGTTTCCGAAATTCTTAAAAAATTTAAAGAAAGTGAGATAAAAAAACAACCAACAAAAACAGAAATTAATCGCTATAAGCTTTGGCTCGAACAAAAATACAAATCGCCTTATACAGGAGAAATTATACCTCTGAGCAAATTATTTACACCTGCTTATGAAATAGAGCACATCATTCCTCAGAGCCGTTATTTTGATGATAGCTTAAGCAACAAAGTAATTTGTGAAGAAGCAGTAAACAAACTTAAAGGTAACCAGCTCGGATTAGAGTTTATTAAAAACCATTACGGGCAAAAAGTGGCAACAGATGGAAACAAGACTGTAACCATTTGCACCGAGGAACAATACAGAAAGTTTATTGAAGAACATTATGCTAAAAACAAAGCCAAGCGTAACAAATTATTATTGGAAGATATTCCAGATAAAATGATTGAACGACAACTGAATGATACTCGTTACATCAGCAAATATATTTCACAACTTTTGTCAAACATTGTAAGAATAGACGATGAAATGGCAAAAAAAATAGTAGAAGAAGGAGAAAAATTAGCGAATAAAGAACAGGACAAAGCAAAAGCGAATAAAATTAGGGAAAAGGCAAAATCGGCTGCAAATGACGATGGCGTAAATTCAAAAAACATTATTCCTGTTAATGGAAAAATTACTTCACAATTAAAACAAGATTGGGGGTTGAATAATGTGTGGAATGAATTAATCCTTCCCCGCTTTGAGAGAATGAATCGTTTAACTAATTCTTCAAGTTTTACAACAAAAAATAAACAAGGGCATACTATTCCAGCTATTCCGTTTGAACTATCAAAAGGATTTCAAATGAAACGTATTGACCATCGCCACCACGCCATGGATGCTTTAGTAATTGCTTGTACTACCAGAGATCATGTGAACTTACTAAATAATGAAAGTGCAAAATCTGAAATGAAACGCTATGATTTAAAACGAAAACTAAAACGATTTGAAAAAACAACTTTAACAAAAATGGCTCAAGACAGCAATGATATTTGGATAGAAGTAAATGCAGGAGAAAAAGAAGTGCCCAAAGAGTTTTTTAAACCTTGGGCAACTTTTACTACTGATGCTAAAAATGAATTGGAAAAAATTATTGTGAGCTTTAAACAAAATCTACGGGTAATTAATAAAGCAACCAATCATTACGAGAAAATTGAGAACGGTAAAAAGATTGAAGTTGAACAAAAAGGAGTGAATTGGGCAGTTAGAAAGCCAATGCACAAAGAAACTGTTTCAGGAAAGATAGAATTACCAAGAATAAAAGTTCCGAAAGGAAAAATATTAACGGCAACAAGAAAGAGTATTGATACAAGTTTTGTTTTAAAAACCATTGAGTCCATTACTGACACAGGTATTCAAAAAATCCTTAAAAACTATTTAAAAGCAAAAGGCAATAATCCTGAATTGGCATTTTCACCCGAAGGGCTTGAAGATTTAAATAAAAACATTGCTCAATACAACGAAGGCAAACTACACCAACCAATTTACAAAGCACGAATTTTTGTAGAAACGGCAACGCAATTTCAAGTAGGTCAGAAGGGTAATAAGAAACATAAGTATGTAACAGCAGCAGATGGAACAAACCTTTTCTTCGTGGTATATGAAAATAAAGATACAAAAGTCCGAATGTTTGATACGGTTCCGTTAAACGAAGTTATTGAACATCAAAAATTACAAGTTTCATCTAATGTAGAAGAATCTAAAAGAACAGATGTTCCAACAAAAAATGTCTTAGAACACAACAACAAAGAAATTGAAGTAAATTATTTGTTTCATCTTTCTCCTAACGATTTGGTATATGTTCCAACAGAAGAAGAATTAGGTCTCAATGCGAAAATTGATTTTGATAATTTGACGAATGAACAAAGAAAAAGGATTTACAAATTTACTGACGGCAGTGGAACTATTGCTAATTTCATTCCTGTATATATTGCTAATGTTTTATTCAATATGAATAAAGAAAAACAGAAAAAAGCATTTGGTAGAGAAATGTTTGCAATTCAAAATGAAATTGGAGTTGGTTCACAAGGTTCGAAAAATCAAAATGCAATTACAGGAGAGCAAATAAAATCTATTTGCATTAAACTCCAAGTTGACAGACTAGGTAATATTTTGCCAGCAAAAAAAAAGTAATTACTCAAACGAATGAGTTGAAAAGTATCGTATCAGAAACAGAAGCTATTTATCAAAATAGAACCCTCAAAACCTTCTCTACTTTTGAGGAAATGGAAAACGACCAGTTGGCTTATTATGCTTCTTTGCCGCCTGTAAAAATATTACAAAATTTAAGGGAATTAAACTTAGCTGTTTTTGGTTATAAAAACGAAGCAAATTTTACGATGCCCGACAAAAAAATAAAATTTGATACAGAATGAATATCTTTTTTGAAGAACACAGGAAATTATTAGAAGGGCTTCTGCAAAACGGTGTTGCATTTATCCTAATTGGCGGATATGCCGTAAATTATTATGGCTACAACAGGAGTACAGGCGATATGAATATCTGGTTAAAACCTGGTAATGATAACAAAGAGAAATTACTGAACCTGCTAAGCAGTATGGGTTTTGACAAGGAAGACATTGCTACCATCCGTGGATAGGATTTCTCCCAACCACATAAATTTTATATCGGCGCTAAAAACCAGCCTGACAGAACAGAGTTTATGACACATATCAGTGGTGTGAAATACGATGAAGCAGATCAAATTAAAATTACTGCAGAAATTGAAGGCCTACAGCTTCCGTTTATTCATTACAATAACCTGATCAAAAATAAACAGTCTTCAGGACGTTTAAAAGATTTGGCAGATGTAGAATACCTGGAAAAAATCAAAAAATACAAGCAGGGCTTATAACAATAATAATAAACCACTTCATCCGTTCTATCATAGTAAACCAATATACCATGATAAAGCGAACCCTTTATTTTGGCAACCCTGCCTATCTTAAAACCAAGAATGAGCAACTGGTTATTGAGTTCCCGTCCGAAATGGTAAACGGCCAACCGGTTTTTGCTGAATCAAAAACGGTACCCATAGAAGATATTGGTATATTGATAATTGACCATCAGCAAATAACCATTACTCAACTTACTATTGCCAAATTATTAGCCAACAATATTGCTTTTATTACCTGCAATGAAACCCACCACCCTACCGGTTTGCTATTAAACCTGGATGGGCATACGCTGCAAAGCCAGCGCTTTAAACAGCAGGTAGAAGCATCGGCACCTCTACAAAAACAATTATGGCAGCAAACGATTGAAGCCAAAATTACTAACCAGGCCAACCTGCTGGCGCAAAAAAACATTAACAACAAAGCCCTGCTGCACTTTAGCGGAAAAGTAAAAAGCGGCGACAGCGATAATTGCGAAGCACAAGCTGCCGCTTATTACTGGAAAAACATTTTTCCCATTTTTCCAAACTTTAAGAGGCAGAGAGAAGGCGAGCCACCCAATAATTTATTGAATTACGGTTATGCCATACTGAGAGCCGTGGTGGCACGCAGCCTGGTGGGATCGGGCTTATTGCCCACGCTGGGAATTTTTCATCGTAACCAATACAATGCTTATTGCCTGGCCGATGACATTATGGAACCCTATCGCCCCTTTGTGGACCAGGTGGTATGGGATATAGTGCGTATGAACGGGAATTTTTTAGACATGACGCCGGCTATGAAAAAGCAGCTCTTAGGCATACCGGCTATGGATGTAAAAATTAATAATGAAAAAAGCCCCTTGATGAACGCTGTGCAGCGTACCACGGCAAGCCTTGCCAAATGCTTTGAAGGAAAAAGCCGCAAACTACTTTATCCTTTATTAGAAACAGGATATAAATAGAATATGAATTTTGAACGTTTAAACGCCTATCGCATTATGTGGGTGCTTGTCATGTTTGACCTGCCAACAGAAACAAAAAAAGACAGGAAGATTTATGCCAGGTTTCGGAAAGATATACTGGCAGATGGTTTTTCGATGTTTCAGTTTAGCATGTACATACGGCACTGCAGCAGCCGGGAAAATGCTGATGTGCATATACAACGGGTAAAAAATATTTTACCACCCAAAGGGCATGTAGGCATTATGAATATTACCGATAAACAATTTGGGCAAATGGAAATTTTTAACGGAAAAGATGTGGTTGAAGCACCGGAAACATCACAACAATTAGAATTGTTTTAAAAATAAAACGGATACAGCAGGAATAAAAAAACGGAACTATTGCCCGTTTTTTTATCCTGTTAACAACCTAAAAGCATTGAAACTCATTGTCCTTACTCAATCC
>JAHBTN010000033.1 GCA_019638575.1 Ferruginibacter sp.
TTAAGCCCAAGCAGGCAATATGTAATGGAGCTTGATACCACCGAACTTTTTAACTCTCCATTGAAAAGAACTTATAATGCAACCGGCGTTGGTGGTGTAATAGAATTCAACCCATCAAACTTTACTTTTACCGACAGTACTGTGTATTACTGGCGTACATCCACTGTACCTGTTAACGGTAATACGGTTATATGGAACGATTTTTCATTTATTTATTTACCAAACAGCACAACAGGTTTTAACCAATCGCATTATTACCAGTTTAAAAAGAATACCTATAACTTAATTAACCTGGATGATAGCCGGAAATTTAATTTTGATAAACGCAATGTAGTGTACAATGTACGTACAACCATTTACCCTGCATCTGGCGATGGGCCCGATTATTCTATAAGCAACGATGGGGTGATGGTGATGGAAGGTTTTTATGGCCCCGGACTTGCTGCCAATACCGAAGTGTTGAAATTTTATGTAATTGATACCACCACACAAAAAATATGGGTTAATACCGATAATGGCACATCCGGCCAATATGGAAGCATGCGCCCCATACCCATCAACCCTACAGCAAAACCCGGATGGTTTCAATTTAAAATAACAAATACGGCACAAAGAAAAACCGTAATGGACTTTTTAGATACCATCCCTGTTGGCCATTATGTGGTGATGACCAATTGCCCGGCCAACCCATTCACTTATTTCCCCGATAGCTGGGAAGCTGATACTGCTACTTTAGGATCGGGCAATTCGCTGTATCATAAATTAAAAGCAAATGGTTTCAGTAAACTCGATTCACTAAATACCATCAACAGGCCATTTGTATTTGTTTATAAAAAAGGTACACCGGGCGCCATCTTACAAACCTTTGCAGCATTGCCGGTTGATAAACTAAATGTTGATTTTTACACATTAGGTAATTACCTAAGCGGCGATATCACTTCAGATAAATTTGGCCCTGCATTAAGCTGGAACTCGCTGCACTGGCGTGGTTCATCTGTCGAAAATCCATCTACCGATTCGGTATCGGTACAGGTTTATGGTGTTAATAATGCAGGAAACGAAACACTGCTTGCTACAGTGAGACCGGCTGTAGATACTTCTTTAAGCTGGGTAAATGCTCAAACTTATCCTTACATTAAATTAAAGTTGCTGAGTACCGATTCGGTTAATGCTTCACCCAACCAGTTAAGGTACTGGCGTGTTAATGGCGATTATATTCCAGAAGGTGCCGTTGCGCCAAACATTCTTTTCTCAATGAAAGATACAGCCAACCAGGGAGAAATTGTTGACTTTAAACTGGCATTTAAAAATATAAGCCAAACAAGTTTTGCCGATAGTTTAAAATTCAACTTTATTATTACCGACAGGAATAATGTACCACATGCTATAGCCTTACCAAAAGGTAAAGTACTGGTATCGGGCGATACGCTGGTAATTAATTTTAAAATTGATACAAAAGATTACCCTGGCACCAATACTTTATTTGTTGAAGTGAACCCCAATGATGATCAGCCCGAACAATATCATTTCAATAATATACTGTTTAAAGATTTGTATGTAAATGCCGATGAATTTAATCCATTGCTTGATGTTACATTCGATGGTGTACATATTCTCAACAATGATATCGTATCGGGCAAACCACATATTTTGATTAGCCTTAAAGATGAGAGCCGTTTTCTTGCACTTGCCGATACATCTTTGATTAAAGTGCAGGTGCGTTTCCCTGAACCTGATGGAAGCTTACATGATTATCATTTTGGCGATACCATGCGGTTTACGCCGGCCAATCTTTCTACCGGCAACAATACTGCCACCATTGATTTTACACCCGATTTTCCGTTGGAAGGAAATTACGAACTGATTGTTTCGGGCAGGGATGTGGTTGGCAATACTGCAGGCGCAATAGATTATCATGCAAACTTCCAGGTGATAAACAAAGCAATGATATCAAACCTGCTCAACTATCCAAACCCGTTCAGCACATCCACTGCGTTTGTATTTTATATTACCGGCAACCAGGTACCGCAAAACATACGCATACAGATTTTAACCATCACCGGTAAAGTGGTGAGGGAAATTACCAAAGATGAACTGGGCCCCTTGCATGTTGGTAGAAACATCACCGAGTTTAAATGGGATGGTACTGATACCTATGGTGCCAAACTGGCCAACGGGGTTTATTTGTACAGGGTACTTACAAACCTGAATGGTAAATCGCTAGATAAATACAAAGCCGAAGACGATAATACCGATAAGTTTTTCACTAAAGGTTATGGTAAGATGGTGATATTAAGATGATGAAATATTTTATCATTGAAAAGGCAGCTCATTAGCGGGCTGCCTTTTTTTATGCTGCAATACAAATAGTTTTTACATACTAAATTATTTTTTTAACCACCTGATGGCAGCAGGCAGCCTGTTTAGTTTAATAGCACTGTATTTTTCTTCGGCTGCTGCAAAACTGCTGTAGAAATAAGCAAGGCTTGGTATATCACTACCTTCAAAATCAAGTAACAAATTTTGGCCTGCATGGTCTTTAATAAATGCATTGATAAGCGCATGCGATGCACCAAGTGTTTTTCCATCGGGATGGTTACCAACAAGGATATAATATGCCCGGTTGTGCGAAAAGAAAAATACCGCTGCTGCAAGCAATTTATTTTCTTTATTGCTTACCGCATATATTTTTGCTTTTTCTTTACTATACAATAATTTGTACAACCGTTTAAAATTTTCATAATCATCCTGGCCGGGCGATGCAAATGCAAGTGCTTGTTCATTTGCAAGTGCAATCACATCATCAATATTACAGTTAGCATTGGTTAATAAACCAAATTTTTCGCTCTTGCGAATATTGCGTTTTATGTTATCCTTAAAGTTTGAAAATATTTCTGCATAGTTGTTACGCAGGTTTAGCACAAAATTTTTTCTTTCGTACAAATTAAAATCGGGCAAGGCAAACAAGTTTCCCGGGTTAAGATAAATATCCCAGTATTTGAATTTACCGGGTATGGCGTGTAAGAAAAGGTTTAATATTTTGGTAGTTATATTATTGCCAAATACACCCAGGCAGGCGGTAAACGCAGGCTGGTAAAGGTAGTACACTGCATATTTCCTGTTATAAGTAAGCGGCATCACAGCATCATAATCATCCAGCACTAAGGCATCCCAGTTTTTTGCCATGGCATCCAGGTAAAAAGAATAACCATAAACCAATCCGTTTGAAGCGGTATTAATACAGGCATCCCATTTCAATTTATCAATTTGTTGGTATGTGAGATAAATTATTGCCACGTTATAATGGTATTTGCGGCACCAGTTTTTTTAAACTTATGTTTTGCAGGTCGATACTGAAGGCGATATTCTTTAAAAACCTTTTATCGGGTATGGTTGATTTAAAGTAGTCTTTATACACTTTACTGTATAAAATAGGAACATAAATATTTACCACATCTTTAAACAAAGAAAGCTGTAACCCTGCATCATAAATAAAACGGCCGGTAGCAGCATTTTTTTTCCATGCATCGGCATAAGTGCCTATATCAAAAAATAATTTTAATGGCAGCCTGAATGGTAATACTGCCAAAGGATTTATTTTATCAGGAATGGTGCTGGTGAAATTTAAAGCTGCCAGCCATTCATCCGTTTTACCAATCTTATTGCTTAAATAATCGGTACGTACTTTAAAACCTCCATCCCTCATCATAATTTGTTGGTTAGAGAAACCTTCAAACTCATTACGGCCTATAAAATAGTTACTGTAAGTGTAATCTTCGTAACCTTTAGGGCCTGTCATGTTCAAATGATAACGGTCGGTTTCAAATTGCTTAATAAAAGTTTTATCGCCCAGGTAAAAGAACTTGCCTGCAAACACACGTACATTCATACCTCCACTTTTAGCATAATTGAAAAAATAATTTCCTGTAAATGCTAAACGGGCAAATCCTTCGCCCTGCTCAATTTGCAAAGCGCCCTTGTAAGGGTATAGCACCCTGTTGTTTTCAATTACAAACTGCAGTTGATTAATGTATCTTGATGCTGTGGGATATGTTATTACATCAACATTGTTGATAGTATCTCTCGTAAAAAGCAAACCCTGTTCTTTTATAAAAAAAGTTTTCCATTGTAAGAACTTAGTAATTTGGCTTCTTGGGTTTTTATTGGCAAAAACATATTTTACCGAAGGCACAATTTTTGAAAACCGTTGTGGGTGTGTGGTATTGGTAGAATCGGTAAAATTATCACCGGAAAAAGTTGCGCCGGCAAGTGCAAATTCAATTTTTTGCCCATTACTACCTGGGTACACACTGTAACCCACACGCCCCAAACCATTAAATTGTTTGCTTTTTGTTGTATATAACGGAACTGCTACAAACTGAAATTTTGTTGGGGGCAATGTGTAATTATGAAATAAAGCACCCAACATAATCTTATCATAAAAATTATAACCAATTGCCGGCATGGCAAAAATATAATTGTGCTTACCAGTTTGTTTAAAGCTGAAAAAAGATGTAATGCGTATATCTTTTTTACCTGTATTTTTTTTAAGGCTGCCTTTTGTATTCAACAACAAAAAAATACTATCAAGATTTTTGCCACTTACATCTTCCATCACTTTTTTAAAATCCTGGGGATATGGATGTTTAAATTGCCAGCGTTGATAATAAGCCTGCATACATTTATCAAATAATTGCTGCCCCAACTCATCTTCCAGCAATTTCATCCAGTTGCCGGTTTTTACATACGCAATCATATTGTAATTAAAGTTGGAGAATTTTTCGCTGCTTGTTTCAATAGGTTGATCTTTTTTAACTGCTATTGCTGTTTGTAACAGTGTTTGCTGCACATCATCCGGCAACCTGTTTTTTATGAATGCAGAATTTGTATGTAAAATATCAAGGTTTGTATTACCATATTGCTGTAGTGCATACCTGTTATCGTAATAAGTATTCATACCTTCATCCATCCAGGGATGTTCTCGCTCATTACTTGCCAAAATACCCTGGAACCAGTTGTGCCCCACTTCGTGGTTGATAACAAAATCAAGCATTTTTTCCGACCCGCCGTCATCAAGCAAAGTGATGGTTGGATATTCCATACCGCCTCCATTTCCGCCATCCACAACACTTACAACATTATAAGGATATTCGCCCAGCCACTTACTTTTTGTAAGTACTGCCCGCTTTATCATCGACAGGCAATTTTTCCAATGCTCGCTGTTTTCGGAATAATAAAATGCATTAACCTGTATTATTTTTCCTGAAGGCAATTGAAGCGTATCAGATTTTACTGTATAAGTTTTATCAGCAAACCAGGCAAAGTCGTGAACATTATTTTGAATATACCTGATAGTTTTTGTTTTTCTTGATGATGGAAAATTATTTTCGGGTTCTTCATTCTTTTTTAAAGATGATTTAGAACGTTTAGGTGCAGGCTCCCTGTAAACAGGCTTGTGTTTTTTTAACCATTGTTTTTCAGATTCATTTTGCAAATCGCCGGTAGCAGCTACCACATAATTCTCAGGTAAAGTAACCTGTACATCATAATCACCAAATTCAGCATAAAATTCTCCCTGGTTTAAATAAGGAAAAGGATGCCATCCCCTGCTATCGTACACCGCCGGCTTGGGATACCATTGCGTAATTTGGTAGGCTTGCCCCATGTGCCCGCCTCTCGAAAAATTAAAAGGCAGTTTTACATGAAATGGCGTTTCGATTTTTATTTTTGAAGATGGCGGCAAAGGTTTGGGCAAAACAAGTTTGATGATATCCTGGTGCTGCGGATGGTCTTCGGTTTCTGCCAGTTCTCCATCTACTTTAAAATTTAGCCTGTTGATATAACCCCGTTTATCGGCATTGCTGAAATAAAATGCTGTGCTGCCGTTCTGTAATTCCTGGTCGGTAAATGCTGTTTTATCGTTTTTAAATGCATTGGGCCATACATGAAACCAGATGAAAAAAAGTGTATCGGGCGAATTGTTGAAATATTCCATCTTCTCATAACCGTCAAGTGTATTATCCACATCATTAAGGGTTACATCAATAGTATAATTCACCTGCTGTTGCCAGTACGCAGTAGTTTGGCAATTAGAAGTTGGTAAATAGCAATAAAAAAAAATAAATGCAACAACTATTTTCTTCAAGACGAATCAGTTTATTCAAAAATAACAAAATCGATGCAATCAAATCATAAGCTTATTTATTTACCTTTTCCCAGTAAAATAATCTTTATAGTATGAAGCATAATTTTAAAATCAAGCGCCAGCGAAACGTTTTCAACATACATCAGGTCGTAAGGCATACGTTCAATCATTTCTTCAACTGATTCGGCATAGCCAAATTTTACCATCCCCCAACTGCTAAGGCCGGGTTTCACTTTAAGCAGGTAATTGTATTCGGGATGCTGTTGCACAATCTGGTCTATATAAAATTTTCTTTCGGGCCTTGGCCCTACCAAACTCATTTCGCCTTTAATAATATTCCATAACTGCGGTAATTCATCAAGCCGCCATTTACGCATTACTTTACCCCAGTTGGTAATGCGTGGGTCGTTATCGCTGCTTAGCTCGGGCCCGTTTTTTTCGGCTCCGGGTACCATGCTCCTGAATTTATACATGATGAAAGGCTTGCCTTTAAATCCAATCCTCTCCTGCCGGTAAAACAAATTGCCTTTTGATGAAAGTTTAACTCGTAGTGCTGTATAAACAAACAATGGAAAAAGCAGGATGATACCAAATATACCTGTTGCTAAATCCAGCAATCGTTTTATGTTTTGTTGCCAGGCTGGCATTAGTCCCGATGGTAAATCAATAAGCGGCACACCCAGTACATTATTTGTTTTTACCGCACCGCTGATGATATCTACATTGTCGGCATTTATCTTTATGTTCACAGCTTTATTGCCAAGTTGCTGCAGAATTTTTTCCAGTTTATGCCTTTCTTCTTTTTCAACTGCTATAATCACTTCTTCAATCTTATTGTCACTTATCAACGAATCCATATTAGTAATACTACCCAGGTTTTTTATTTCTGCAGGCCATAGGTTTGAATCTTTTCCATTAACATATCCACATATACGGTATCCTGTATTTTCAGTATTGTTTACGATTGAATGATACAGGTTGATGGCATTTTTGCCAGAACCGATAATGATTGTGTTAAAAAAGACAGTTTTTTTATTCAATTGTGATTTTGCCTTAAGTAAAAATAAAAGCCGTATTAAAAAAGTAAAAAAACTATGTATGCCCCATAGCGATATAAATTCCTTGTAATAGATATTATAGTTGCCGGTTACATCGTATAACAGGAAAGTGAACAAGATAAACAGGCTACCAAAAAAAGTGTACGCCAGTGTGTTTAAAAATTCATTCAGCCTCGATTTATGGTAAAGTGCACGGTAAGTGCCTACCAGGTAATAATAAACCAACCATGTGAGTGGATATAGAAACAGTCCTATATAAAATTTGGGGCCTGCTACCGGCAGCTCGCCAATTATTTGTTTGCGAACAAAATAAAAACATATCCAGGAAATGATGGCTGCTACACAATCGCCTAAAGCATACCAACTGATATGTATCCTGTTTTGTTTCAAAAAAAGAAAGCATTAAATATTGTAATACAATTTTATTATTGGTGAGTGGTGTTGGCAATTTTATCCAGTATTTGATGAGCTACTTCCATAGCCCTAAAGCCATCCACCACGCTAACCGGTGTTTCGGTATTGTTTAAAATTGCATTTTTAAATTGCTCAAGTTCCATCTTGATAGCATTCACTTCCATCACCGGCGGATTAGCAATAGCAATAGTTTTTTTACCACTATTGGTTTCAATGTCAAAAGTAAAAACATTGCTGTCGCCCGGAGTGTTCAACCTAATAATCTCAGTTTTCTTTTCAAGAAAATCAATACCTATATAAGCATCTTTCTGAAACAAACGCATCTTACGCATCTTTTTCATTGATATACGGCTACTGGTAAGGTTGGCCACACAGCCATTATCAAATTCAATTCTTACGTTAGCTATATCGGGAGTATCGCTCATTACGGCTACACCGTTTGCGCTTATATGGTTTACATTGCTTTTCACCAGACTAAGTATGATATCAATATCATGAATCATCAGGTCAAGTATCACACTTACATCGGTGCCACGTGGATTAAATTGTGCCAGCCTGTGTACTTCAATAAACATAGGCTGCAACACCTGGTTTTTCAAGGCCAGGTAGGCAGGGTTAAACCTTTCAACATGCCCCACCTGGAATTTTATATTTGCTTCCCTGGCAAGTTTAACCAGTGTTTTAGCTTCATCCATGGTATTGGCCAATGGTTTTTCTACAAAAACATGTTTACCTTTTTTTATGGCCTGCTCACAAAGTTCAAAATGAAAAGAAGTAGGGGCAACAATATCCACGGCATCACAAACTTCAATTAGTTCCTGCACATTTTCAAACCTGGGCAACTGGTATTTTTGTGCTACCTGTTCGGCATTGGCATCATCCGTATCTGCAAAACCAATTAGCTTAACATCATCAATATCGGCCCAGTTATTTAAATGAAATTTTCCCAAATGGCCGGCACCTATAACACCTATTTTGAGCATCGTTTATTGCTATTATTTTTTAAAGTCAAAATGAGAAATGTAAAAAAATGAGTTCCTTATTTCAAGGGTAAAACTTTTGGTTCTTCACTTTTCACTTTTGAATTTTTACTTATAAATTTCATTCTTCCCAAAAACCCATCTTGCCGAATTTTTCAATTCTCTGTTCAACTCTTTTATCCGGGTCAATAGTTTTTAACTCTTGTATTACTGGTACCAGGTATTCTTTTAAAGAATCGGCAGCAGCCTGGTAATCCCAATGGGCGCCACCCAATGGTTCGGGAATAACGCCATCAACCAGCCCAAATTCAAGCATATCTTTACCGGTAAGTTTCAGTTGCTCTGCAGCTATTTCTTTTTGTGCCCAGCTACGCCATAAAATAGTGCTACAGTTTTCGGGAGAGATAACTGTGTACCATGTATTTTCCATCATAAAAACTTTATCACCTACGCCAATACCCAAAGCGCCGCCGCTTGCGCCTTCGCCTATGATAACGCATATCACCGGTACTTTTAAGCGTATCATTTCATAAATATTACGTGCAATGGCTTCACCCTGCCCTCTTTCTTCTGCTTCCATACCCGGGAAAGCACCCGGTGTATCAATCAAAGTGATGATAGGTTTATTAAATTTTTCGGCCAGTTTCATCAGGCGTAGCGCTTTTCTATACCCTTCGGGGTTTGCCATACCAAAATTGCGAAGCTGACGGGTTTTAGTGTTAGAGCCTTTTTGCTGCCCGATGATCATTACAGTTTCATCGCCCAGTTTTGCAAAACCACCAACCATGGCTTTATCATCTTTCACATTGCGGTCGCCATGCAGTTCAATAAAATTAGTACACATGTTTTCGATGTACTTAAGTGTATATGGCCTGTCGGGGTGCCTGCTAAGCTGAACTTTTTGCCAGGGTGTTAAATTTGCCGTAAGGTGTTTCTTGGTTTCAATCACCCTTTCTTCCAGCATGGCAATGGCACCGCTCATGTTGGTTTTTGATTTTTCTGAAGTGATTTTTAACTGTTCTATCTGTTCGTATAATTCTTTAATAGGCTTTTCAAAGTCGAGAAACTGCCGTTTTTTTAAATCGATCATGTACTATGTTTTGTATTTAAATTTACAAATAATTAGTATGTAATGCCTTTGGAGGCTGTAAGATAGTTTGTAAAATCAGTGCATACAATTTTTTTATAAAAGTTTTGGCATCAAATGCTAAGAAACCTATCTTTGCCCTCCCTAAAAAGTACAGTGTTATGTAAGTAACACTATTGCTTTAAGATTGGTGATTTACAAACGATTCTTTTGGGGTTAAAATACCGCCCTGTCACGGTCTATATAAACGTAGATTCGGGTTCGGGTTACGGCGTTGATTAAAATATGTTCTTTAAATTATTGGATCGGTAGTTCAGTTGGTCTCTATGACCATAGAGATGCTGCCCTGTCACGGTCTCTACGGACGTAGAGACGGGTTCGGGTTGCGGTGTTGAATAAAATATGTTCTTTTAAATTATT
>JAHBTN010000034.1 GCA_019638575.1 Ferruginibacter sp.
TGTGCTTTCTGAGGAAGAGTTTAAAGCCGCCCAGAAAAAATATGCCGACCTCGTTGTAGAAAACGGAGGTGAGGTTTTGCACAGTAACCCATGGGGACTAAAATCGCTGGCCTATCCCATTGACAAAAAGACAACCGGTCTTTATTGGATAATGGAATATAAAGCGCCATCCAGCTTCAATGAAAAGTTGAAAATTCAACTTTTACGTGACGAATCGCAAATGCGTCACATGTACACTGCACTCGACAAGTACGCCGTCGATTACAATGCTAAAAAGAGAAGTGGCGGCAAATTCACTAACGAAAAAACCCCCGCTTAAGCCATGGCAAAAAACGAAATAAAATATCTTACTGCCATTAAGCAGGAGAAGCGCCCAAAAAAATACTGCCGTTTCAAAAAAATGGGAATCCATTATATTGATTACAAAGACGCAGAATTTTTAAAAAAATTCATTAACGAACAAGGTAAATTATTACCACGCCGTATTACCGGAAACTCTTTGAAGTATCAGCGTAAGATTGGCGATGCAGTTAAAAAAGCCCGTCAAATGGCTATTTTGCCTTACGTTACCGATTTATTAAAATAATTTTTTTTAACCACCCTAATTCGCCTCGGCGAAGAAAGCCCTTAAGTGAGGTTGGGTAAAAATGCAAACAAAATGCAGGTAATATTAATACAGGATGTAAACAATTTAGGTGGCGTAAATGAACTGGTAACTGTTAAGAACGGTTACGGTCGCAACTACCTTATTCCTCAAAAATTTGCTATTGAAGCAAGCCCTTCCAACATAAAGATGATGGAAGAAAGAAAAAAACAACAAGCTAAGAAAGAAGCCAAATTACTGGCCGAAATAAATAGCGTTATTGCTGTTTTAAAAGATGGCGCTTTAAAGATTGGCGCCAAAACAGGCACCAGCGGAAAAATATTCGGAAGCGTAACTTCTGTTCAGATTGCACGTGCAATTAAAGAACAAAAAGGTTACGAAATTGACCGCCGCCGTATCAGCATTGTAGATGAAGTGAAAGAATTAGGTACCTACAAAGCTAATATCGATTTTGGTAATGGTAACGAAACCGAAGTTGAATTTGAAGTAGTAGCTGAATAATCAGTAATGATAATTTTTTAAAGGGTTGGTATTTTACCAGCCCTTTTTTATTTCGCCGTTAAAAAATCAAACAGGCAATTTACATCAGCACTAATCTTTGTGCTGAATTTTTCTTTGTTCATCATCATTGCAATTTTTTCCGGCACTTCCACAGGTTGCCCTATTAATGGTTCAATCTTATCAAAAAACTTGATGGGATGAGCAGTTTCCAGGATTATTCCTTTATCTGCAGGAAAAATGGCGAGATGATCATAAAGTGCTTTATAAGCTACAGCTCCGTGTGGATCTAATAAATATTTATTTTCTTTCAAAACAGAAACCAATGTGGCTTTAGTTTCTTCATCAGAAACAGAATAACCACTCATTGATTTTTTCAGCAACTCATTTTGTCTGTCAAATAACTGCAATACCCTTACAAAGTTGCTGGGATCACCTACGTCCATTGCATTTGATAACGTTGCAATTGCTTTTTTGGGATGATAATTTCCTGTATTTAAAAATTGGGGAACCGTATCATTTGTATTACATGCCGCAATAAAATGTTTAATGGGCAAGCCAGATTGGCGTGCCAGTAAGCCTGCACAAATGTTTCCGAAATTACCGCTTGGTACTGCCACCACAGGTGGATTGTTCTTGTCTTTCCATTGTTTCCACAAATAAAAATAATAGAATTGTTGTGGAAGCCAACGGGCCACATTTATAGAATTGGCCGAAGTAAGTTTCATTTTCTTATTCAGCGCACTATCTGCAAATGCTGCTTTCACCATTTGCTGGCATTCATCAAAGGTGCCATCCACTTCAAGCGCATAGATATTTTTTCCCAGGGTAGTGAGTTGTTTTTCCTGAACATTACTTACTTTACCAGATGGATACAGGATAACAACATCCACACCCTCCACATCATAAAACCCATGTGCAACAGCACCACCGGTATCGCCTGATGTAGCCACTAAAACAGTTACTTTTTCATTGTTCCCTTTTGCAAAATAGCCCAGGCATTGGCTCATAAACCTTGCGCCAACATCTTTAAATGCCAGCGTTGGGCCATGAAACAGTTCAAGTGAATAAATACTTTCAGAAATTTTGAGTAGGGGAAATGCAAAATTCACTGTTTCATTTACAATTCTCTCCAGTTCTTTTTTAGGAATTTTATCGCCAATATATGGAGTAATCACTTGCAATGCAATTGCTTCGTTTGAATAATTTTCAATGTTATCAATTAGTTCTTTGCTTACCTGTGGAATAACTTCAGGAAAATACAGGCCTTTATCGGGCGCCTGACCTAAAATGCAGGCTGTTGCAAAATCAACTGCTGCTGATTGTTTATTTAAACTGTAAAATTTCATCCTTGATTCTTTTATTCGCTATCGATAATTTTTACTCCTTGAGAATTAATTGTTGTTACGTATGTTTTAAATTCTATACCGATAGCATTATACATGTTAATCATAATTTGTTCCACTTCTTTGGCAATAATTTCATTTTCACTAAGCATAAATATTGATGGACCCGAACCCGAAATCCCCCCGCCCAAAGTACCTGCTTCTTTACTTTTACTTTTTACTTCATCAAAGCCGGGAATGAGAATACTTCTCACCGGTTCTATAATCACATCTTCTAACGATCGGCCAATAAGCGAAATATCATTTTTTAAAATGCCTGCAACAAGCCCTGCTATATTGCCCCATTGTTTTATTGCATTTTTAAGTTGCACTTCTTTTCGTAAAATCTGTCTTGCATCAGCAGTCTTTACTTCTATTTGCGGATGTACAACCGTAACAAACAAGGAAGGAGAAGGCAGCGAAATAATATCTAAAGGAAAAACTGATCTTACCAAAGTAATGCCTCCATAAATACATGGCGCTACATTATCTGCATGTTTTACACCTGTTGCCAGTTTTTCACCGTTCATGGCAAATCTTACAAGATCAGGTTTTGAATAATAGTTATCCAGTAAAAAATTGGCTGCAACCACCGCCCCTGCCGATCCTGCAGCGCTTGATCCAAGTCCACTACCGGGTTTGATATTTTTGCAAACGGTAACATTAAATCCTATTTTTTTTCCATAATCGGCAATCAATGCCTGTAATGCAACACCTGCAACATTTTGTTCAGTAACTTCAGGCAAATTAAATCCATCGGTATGTTTTATCCTGATGATTGGTTCATCAGTCAACTCAATCTCCATGATATCAAAAGGGTCGTTTAATGCCATACCCAAAATATCAAAACCACAAACCAGGTTTGCAACTGTTGCCGGTACCGCTACTTTTATTTTTTTCATACAGAATTAATATCCTTTTTAAAACAACAGCACTATCAAATGTTGCTGATTAAAATATCGGAGTTGATTATAAAATTATTTTTTCTTTATATATACATTTTACGATTAGTTTTTTTTGAAAGAAAATATTTTCATTAAAATTTAAATTAAACAGCCGTTGCTCTTAATAAATCGGCAAACACACCCGATGCGGTAACTTCTGCTCCTGCACCAGCGCCTTTTATAACTAATGGCTGTTCGGGATAGCGATCGGTATAAAATAATACTACATTATCTTTTCCATATAAATGAAAAAAATCGCTCCGCTCATCTACCTGTTTCAAGCCTACAGAAGCTTTGCCGTTATCGTAGCTGGCTATAAACTTTAATTTTTTACCCGAAAGATTTGCTTCATCAAGCAACTTTTTAAAATGAATTTCTTCTTTTTCCATGGCAGCATAAAAATCATTCACACTACCTTTCATGCAAGATTGGGGCATAAAGCTATTGTTATAGATATCTTCAGCTTCCAATTTTTCACCACACTCACGTGCCAGTATTAAAATTTTCCTTACCACATCTTTCCCACTTAAATCAAGGCGGGGGTCAGGTTCCGTATAACCTTCTTCCTGTGCTTGTTTTACAACTGACGCAAAACTTTTAGTGCCATTGTATTTATTAAAAACAAAATTCAATGTACCGCTTAGCACTGCTTCTATACGATGAACGCTGTCGCCACTTTGCATTAAATCTTTTAAAGTACCAATAATTGGTAAGCCGGCGCCAACATTAGTTTCAAATAAAAACTGGCAGTTATATTCCTTAGCCAATTCTTTTAATTCATTATAATAATTAAATGATGATGATGCCGCCACCTTATTACAGGCAATTACCGAAATACTTTTTTGTAACAAGCTGCTATAAATGCCAGCTATTTCTTCATTAGCTGTAATATCAGCAAAAACAGTATTTCTAAGGTTTTTTGAAAGGATTAAAGTAGCAAACCCTTCAAGGCTCATTGGTTGCCCATGCTGCAATGCAGTTTGCCATTGCGATAAATCAATTCCCTCTTCATTGAAACACATATTTTTACTATTGGCAATCCCAACCACTCTTACCTGCATACGCAAATGCTCTTTAAGAAATTCTTTTTGAAGTTGAAGTTGGTCTAAAAATCTTTTTCCAACATTTCCTAATCCGGCAATGAACAGGTTAACCTGTTTATAGGTTGTTTCAAAAAATGCTTCATGCAAAACATTTATCGCTTTCTTTACATCTTGTGTGCTTATCACTGCTGAAATATTTCTTTCAGAAGAGCCTTGTGCAATGGCACGGATGCTGATACCGTTTCTGCCCAATGCCGAAAACATTTTTCCGCTAATGCCTGAATGGTTTTTCATTTTATCGCCTACAATTGCCACAATAGACAAGTGTTTTTCAACAATGATGGGATCTACTCTCCCTGTTTCAATTTCATAAGCAAAAGCCATGTCAACAGCTTCTTTAGCCTTAACACTTGCATGTTCATCAATACCCACACAAATTGAATGCTCCGAAGAACCTTGTGTAATAAGGATTACATTGATTGCAGCATTGGCCAAAGCTTCAAACAGTCTTTTTGAAAAACCAGGTATCCCTACCATGCCACTGCCTTCAAGGCTAAGTAATACAATATTATTAATGCTGGAGATGCCCTGTATATTTATCCTGTTTCCGGTTGCTTCATTTTCAATAACTGTTCCGGGTTCATCAGGCAAAAAAGTATTTTTTATCCATACCGGAATTTTTTTCTTCATCACCGGTTGCATTGTTGGCGGATAAATAACCTTAGCCCCAAAATGCGAAAGCTCCATAGCTTCCTGGTAAGTTATTTGAGGTATATGTTTACTATTGCTTACCAATCTTGGGTCTGCAGTCATCATCCCCGATACATCTGTCCAAATTTCCAAAACCTTTGCATCAACTGCCGCAGCAATAATTGCAGCAGTATAATCAGAGCCGCCTCTTCCCAAAGTAGTGGTTATATTATTTTTATCAGCCGCAATAAATCCGGGTATTATAAACAGGTTTGTTGATATTGATTGAAAATAAGTGCTTGCATTTTTATTTGTTGAAGAAAAATCTACAGTAGCTTTACCAAAATGATTATCCGTTACAATTATCTCCCTGCTGTCTTTCCATTCTGTTTGCATACCCGATGCATTTAGTTTTGCCGCAATGATTTGAGATGAAAGCAATTCACCAAAACTAAGTACCCAGTCTTTTATACGGGGAGATAATTCGTGTAAAATAAAAACACTGTCACAAATATCTTCCACCTCGTTACACATTTTTTTAACCAGGCTTAAAACCGGGCTTTGTTGCTGAACGGGTACCAGTTCCTTAACAGTTTGTAGATGGATGTTTTCAATTTCATTTAATATCAATTTGTAACTTTCATCATTACACTCGGCAAGTTGTGCAGCTTTAAGTAATTTATCAGTTATCCCGCCAAGTGCCGATACAACAATGATTGTTTTCCCATTATCCTGTTTTGCTTTAATGATGTTAACTACTTTATTTATATTTGCGGCGTTTGCAACCGAACTACCGCCAAATTTTAATACTTGCATAGAAATAAATTATTGATTTATATTAAACCTCATTCAAAGGTTTTGATTTGCAGCTTTTGCCCGATATATGATATGAAAAATTACAACCCTAACGGGTTGTGATAGTGGTGGTGCAATTAATAAGATTAATGATTCTATTAACCACTGTAGAATTTGAATAAATGATATGGTAATCCCTTTTCATTTTTGAATAATGCCAAAGATAAGGATTTAATATTACCAAAACTGAAATCCTGTATTAGCCCAACTAATTAAATATTAACTACTTACAAGATTAAAAATCATATTTTAATAATTTCTGCAATCAATTGGCAATTTTATATGGAAAAACCTATCTTTACCCCGTTAATTAATGGTTTTAGTTTTTCGCTATTGGCTGAAGTAGCTTTTTTTTGAAGTCCGATTCAGTACATTGTAACAACTAAGTCATTACGTTTTTATTTATTAATTAAAAGTTTTACAATGAACATTTATGTTGGTAATCTAAGTTGGTCAATGACTGATGATGATTTGATGAATCTCTTTAAAGATCACGGTAGCGTAACGAGCGCAAAAATTTTGAAAGACAAAATGAACGGCCGTAGTAAAGGATTTGGTTTTGTAGAAATGGAAGACGATGAAGCTGCTAAAGCTGCAATCGCTGCATTAAACGAAACTGAAGTACAGGGCCGCAAATTAATCGTTAACGAATCTCAACCTCGTGCAGAGGGCGATCGCCCAAAACGCAACTACGGCGGCGGTGGTGGTCGTGGTGGTTATGGTGGCGGTAACCGTGGTGGTTACGGTGGTGGTGGAAACCGTGGCGGCGGTGGAGGTGGTTATAACAGGGATTATTAATCATCCAAATACAACGTTTTTAAAAAATCCTTTCAATCGAAAGGATTTTTTTTATTCCCCTTTTAACATTTGTATCTGTAGGATTTATCATTGTATAAAAACAATTTCAACTTCCACTCTCAGGTATAGTTAAAATGCATTATTTCTTAACCGCATTTTAAATTAAATTGCATGTTTTAATTTATTTTATGGGCAAAGGAAGAATAGAAGCATTCAGCGATGGTGTACTTGCCATTATCATTACCATTATGGTTTTGGAATTAAAAGTACCGCATGGTGAAAATCTGCAGGATTTAAAACCGCTTATTCCTGTTATTATCAGTTATGTACTCAGCTTTATATACATTGGCATTTACTGGAACAATCATCATCACATGATGCAGATTGTAAAAAAAGTAAATGGATCAATATTATGGTTAAATATGCATCTGCTTTTTTGGTTATCAATAATACCATTTGCCACTGCATGGATGGGCGAAAACCATTTTAGTAAATGGCCAGTTATTTTATATGGCTTTATTTTATTGATGGCAGCTATTGCATATTATTTTTTAGCGCATAGCCTAATCTCATTTCATGGAAAAGAATCAATACTTTCGGTAGCTATTGGTAAAGATAAAAAAAGGATTATTTCTGTAATTATGTACATAACCAGAATAATACTTGCCTTTATCAATTCCTGGTTTGGGTTTATGATTTATGTACTGGTTGCTTTTATCTGGTTCATCCCCGATAAAAGAATTGAACAGAATATTGATTAAGATTGATTTTTTTATAAATTAATTCAACAAAAAGAGCCTATCAAAAATTATTGAAAGGCTCTTTAAATTTATATGGCAACGAACCCTATTCCTATAACCATGGGGATACTCTTCAGTTATTACAATTGCATAGACAGTAATTTCAACTAATGACTAGAAACGTCTAAATTAATTTCTTATAAACTACATATTCAACCAAGTACAAAAAAGACCCATAGTAAACAATTATAGGGCTAATAAA
>JAHBTN010000035.1 GCA_019638575.1 Ferruginibacter sp.
GTCCGTAGGTTCTTTTTGTCCGGTGCTGCTGCGGCTATGTTGTAACATACCTTTTACAATATCTCCTGCCCGCTTGCCGTGATGATTAATTTTTTCTAAGTTCTGTTTTACATCTGCAGCAATGGCTTTGGCTTCTTCCAAATCTCCTTTTTCTAAATCTTCATTCATTTCATCAATTAACTCGTTACTTACTTCGCTGAAGTTGTTTACAAAATTTAACGGGTTTTGAATCTCATGTGCGATACCTGCAGTGAGTTCTCCGAGTGAAGCCATTTTTTCGGATTGGATGAGTTGGGTTTGGGTGGATTTTAAATCAGCCAATGTTTTTTCCAATACTTTATTGGCTTTCTTTTTTGATTGAAAGCGGTAGTAAATGCTAGCTGCCAGTATTAACAACAATGCTGCAATGCCAATAGTGAAATTCCTGGATTGGGCTGAAAGTTTATTGGCACTTTCTAATTTGGAAATGGCAATTTCATTATCTGTTATCTGTTGCTCTGTTTCAAAACTGATGCTGCGAAATTTTGACTGGTCGGCGAGTGCACTATCCTGCAGGCTGATAAATTTTTTATAAGTTTCTTTTGCCTTTACATTATCGCCTGTTTTTTCATATAAACCTGCCAGCAGCTTATAATCTCTCAATACATTTTGCCGCAGCCCTTTTACCCGTTGAATATTTCTTACTAATGCAGCAATGGCCTCTGGATAATTTTTCTGTTCAATCCGCAATAAGGCCAAATAATAATCCGGCTCCACATAACCGGCAGCCGGTGCTACAGGTATTTGATACTGGTTAACCAAAGTTGAGCATAGCTGCAACAGTGAATCTGCTGTTGTATAAGCTCCTTTTTTTATATTGTAGAATGCCCGGAATTGTAACATCACTGCACGGGGATCAAACCCCTGTGCAGATGTTTGATAAGCACTTTCAGCCAGCGTTAAGTAGTAATCAACACTGTCTAATTGGTTGGCGAGTAATTTGGCATTTGCTAAATGTCTTGCCCCAAAAAGGATATTAGTTCCAGTTGTGGTATTATCTTTTCCCACGGCGTTATAATAATCAACTGACTCTTTCAACATTCGTTTGCCCTGTGTAATTGCTTTTTCATACTCCCCATTCTGTGTGTAATATTCAGTTACTACAAATGAATTGTTTATCCATCCGGTTTTGCCAATCAATACCGTGAAATCTAAATAACGGTACCCGGCAATATCAGTTGAATCAAGGTAGCTGATTGATTTTTTCATGTTATAAATGGCAGGTTCATACAAACCAATGGTGCGGTAAAAACCACCCAGCACATAATAACAGTTGGTAAGGCCAAGAGAATCTTTCGTTCGCTTATACTGGTTTAGTTTTTCCGTATAGTACTGAAAGCCCTCTGTGATTTTATCAGAATTGCGATAAGGCAACCGCATAGAGCCTAAAAATGCATGTGACAAATAGTTAGCATGGGGAGTTGAGCTTTTCTCTAATTCAGCTACGTTCAGTTTGCCATAGTCAATGGCTTTGTATTTATTAGAAACAGACAGGCTTGTTAAAATAGCAAATTTTAAAGAATAGCAAAGGTCTTCGTCTTTGCCTTTTTTAAATTGCTCAGTAGCTTTTTCTATTTGCGTTATTTGTGCATCTGATAATACGGCTGTACCAATCAATTGCCGTGCTGCAATGAAGGTAAGTGTATCAAGCCCTTTTGGGGTGTTACTTTTATAAAGCAGTGTAATGGCGGAGTCAACCCGGGATTGCTGGGCATTTGCGGTGATGCTATAAGTGAACAATAGCAATCCAGCTATTAATCGTATAAAAATGTGTTTGTGCTTCATTATAATTTTTTCTATTGCACTTTTAAATTAACTCTTCAAAAAGATATTGCTCATCATACCCTACTTCAAATTCTTTTAGCAATTCAAGATACTCATCTTTAAACGATTGCTTTTGGTGATGCGCCTCCTGCCCCTTTACATAATTATATATCTGGTCTATATCCCGTTGGCTGTAAGAGAATATGCCGTAGCCCGGCTGCCACTCAAACTGTTCTTTTGTTAAATTATGGACGTTAATATATTTTGATGATTTACCTTTTATCACTTGCATCAAATCTGAAACGGAAACTACCGGTTTTAAGCCGAGAAAACAATGCATGTGGTCTTCTACACCATTTACGATGATGGTTTTGCAGCCGGTTTCATTGATGAGGTTGCCAATTACACCTTGCAATTTGGGCTGCCAGGTTTTATCAAGCACCGCAGCTCTGTACTTTACAGCGAAGACCGCTTGCAGGTAGATTTGAGAGTAGGAGTTGGCCATTTTGTTTTATATGTGTCGTCCCTACGGGACTTGGGTTTCGTTTGCTTCGCACTAACACCGGACTGAAGTCCGATGTTAAAGAATTACAACGTGGCTATGCCACTGGGTTTTCATAGTTCTTTCTTTCATACTCCAGGGCCGTAGTCCCGGTTTTATTTTGTTTCTCCGGAATTTATTCCGGGGTTAGTTCCTATTTCTTTACACCGGACTAAAGCCCGATGTTTGTATATCGCATCGTGGCTACCTGCCTACCGGCAGGCAGGCGCCACTGGTTTACTATAGTATCTCTTTTCCCTTTCATACTCCAGGGCCTAGGCCCGGTTTTATTTTATCACTCCGGAATTTATTCCGGGGCAAGAAAAGTAAGTAGAACCTTGAGTGCCATCGGCACGACACATCTCAACCTGGCAATAAAACAATAAAATCCGTTCCAGCCCCATCTGCACTCTCCACTTTTATTTCTCCTCCATGTGCCTTCACAATGTCATAACTCAAATTCAAACCCAAACCGGTTCCTTGTCCTGTTGGTTTTGTTGTAAAAAATGGTTGAAATATTTTGTCTTTGATATTATCCGGAATACCCGGGCCATTATCTTTTACCGAGATCAAAACCTTATGACCTTCTCTTTTCGTTCTCACCCATATCATGGGGTCTTTTTTAACACCAGGCTCTAAAGTCTCTCCTTCCGCCACGGCGGACAAGTTGGAGGGATTTAGGGAGGCTGCATAAAACGCATTGTTGATTAAGTTCAAAATCACCCTGCCAATATCCTGTGGTACGATATTTATTTTTGGAAGTGTATTGTCAAAGTCTGTTTCAAATTTTGCATTGAAACTTTTGTCTTTAGCCCGTAAGCCATGATACGCCAATCGTAAATATTCATCACATAAAGCATTGATGTCTGTTGGTTCTTTTTGCCCGGTGCTGCTGCGGCTGTGCTGGAGCATTCCTTTTACAATATCTGCCGCTCTTTGTCCGTGATGATTTATTTTTTCCAAATTCTGTTTTACATCTGCGGCTAAGGCTTTGGCTTCTTCAATGTCACCTTTGTTCAGCTCAGTATTCATTTCATCAAGGAGTTCA
>JAHBTN010000036.1 GCA_019638575.1 Ferruginibacter sp.
GTAGTACAATGGATAGTATAAGAGTTTCCGAAGCTCCAGATCCAGGTTCGATTCCTGGCGAGGCCACTATCCTGCACAGGAAAATTTAAAATTATTACACAACAGGTTTAAATCTAAACATCGAAAGTTGCCTGTAAATTCATTGAATTTTTTTACTGATTTTCTTTTGTGATCTTGCCTTCATTCCACATTATATCCATTGTATCTTTGCATAAAACAATAAACAGGCATTGTTTAATTAAAATATGGATAATACTGAATCAGAAAAATGTTGTGTTGTAAACTGTAATCTTCCATTAGGCCAAACTTATTGGAACAGCCAATACGATGCACAGCAAACCGGCTGGGATCTGGGAGAAGTATCGCCACCATTGAAAGCATATATCAATCAGCTAACAGATAAACATATACGGATACTGATACCGGGCTGCGGCAATAGTTACGAAGCATCTTATTTGTTGCAACAGGGCTTTACCAATATAACTGTAATTGATATAGCGCCAACCCTGGTTAACAAACTGAAAGAAAAATTTCAATCTAATAAAAATATAAAAATTATACAGGGCGATTTTTTTGAACACAAAGGCGAGTATGACCTCATTTTTGAACAAACATTTTTTTGTGCCCTTGATCCGGCTTTACGGCCACAATATGTAACTAAAATGAGAGAGTTACTGGTAACCGGCGGTAAATTAGTTGGCCTATTGTTTGACAGGGAATTTGATAAACAAGGCCCACCATTCGGCGGCTGCAAATGCCAGTACGAGGCGTTGTTTAAAGATAGTTTTAGGCTGGATATTTTTGAACCATGTTATAATTCATTTGTTAAAAGGCAGACAACCGAATTGTTTATCAAACTGGTAAAGCAAAACTGATAAACATCATGCTCCAATGTTACTAATGTTACCTTAAATGATAAATGCAAGTACGAACTTTACAATTCAAAATAAAAAGTTATGAAAATAGAACAGATTTATACCGGGTGCCTGGCACAGGGCGCTTATTATATAACATCTGCCGGCGAAGCTGCAATAATAGATCCCCTGCGTGAGACTGCGCCTTATATGCAGCGCCTGCAAAAAGATAATGTAAAACTAAAGTACATTTTTGAAACACATTTTCATGCCGATTTTGTGAGCGGGCATGTAGACCTAAGTAAGAAAACCGGGGCGCCAATTATTTACGGCCCCAATGCGGCATGTGAGTTTGATTGCATTTCGGCAAATGACGGGCAGGAGTTTACATTGGGTAATGTAATCATTAAAGTTTTGCATACACCCGGCCATACTTTAGAAAGCACCACGTATTTATTAAAAGACTCAAACGGTAAAGACCATTGCATATTCAGCGGCGATACTTTGTTTTTGGGTGATGTTGGCCGCCCCGACCTGGCACAAAAAGCAGCAAACATGACGATGGAAGAACTTGCAGGCATGTTATACGATAGCCTTAACAATAAGATTATACCCCTGGCAGATGATGTAATTGTTTATCCTGCACATGGTGCCGGCAGCGCTTGCGGAAAAAACATGATGAAAGAAACGGTTGATACATTGGGCAATCAAAAAAAGATGAACTATGCATTAAACCAACCCGATAAAGAATCATTTATAAAAGCAGTAACAGAGGGGCTGCAACCACCACCGGGTTATTTTGGTTTAAATGTGGCCTTGAATAAAAAAGGATACGAAAGTTTTGATACCGTTTTAAATAATGGAATGAAAGCGCTATCGGCCGATGAGTTTGAAACCGCTGCAGAAAATACAGAAGCATTGATACTTGATACAAGAAGTAACGCAGATTTTTATAAAGGTTTTATTCCGCAGTCAGTAAATATTGGATTGAATGGCGACTTTGCACCCTGGGTTGGCGCTATGATTGTGGATGTAAAACAACCGATTTTATTGGTAACAGATAATGGTAAAGAAGAAGAATCGGTTACACGCCTTAGCAGGGTTGGTTTCGATAATGTACTTGGCCATTTAAAAGGAGGCTTTGCAAGCTGGCTGGCAGCAGGTAAAGAAGCCGATACTGTTAACCGTATTACGGCAGACGAATTTGCCGGCATGGTAAATATTGAAAAAGATAAAGTGATTGATATAAGAAAAGAAACCGAATATGCTGCCGAACATGTAAGCGAAGCATATAATAAACCATTGGCACAAATTAATGAATGGGTAAAGGATATAAATCCCGATGAACATTTCTTTATTCATTGCGCTGGCGGCTACCGCAGCATGATTGCAGCATCTATCTTACAGGCACGTGGATACAGGAACTTTACAGAAATAGGAGGAGGCTTTAATGCTATCAGCAAAACCAATTTGCCTAAAACAGATTTTGTATGCCAGTCAAAACAAATGCAGTCATAATTGAAGAATAGGAGTTTTTGAAATATAGCATTAATAAAATTTTTTAAAAATACTATAATGAAAACAACAAACGCAATAGGATTAGATAAGGCGAAGTCTGAAAAGCTTGCCAAAAAATTGAACGAATTGCTGGCCAACTATTCGGTGTTTTATCAAAACACAAGAGGATATCACTGGAACATTAAAGGCGAAAAGTTTTTTGAACTGCACCTTAAGTTTGAAGAACTGTACAACGACCTGTTATTAAAGATTGATGAAGTAGCCGAAAGGATTCTCACTTTGGGATATTGGCCCGAGCATAATTTTACACAGTATCATAAAACCTCGTCAATAAAAGAAAGCGAAAAAGTTACTGATGGCTTAAAAGCGGTAGGGCAAATACTGGATGCTTTTAAAACAGTAATTACTATGCAGCGAGAGTTATTAAACCTTTCGGCCGATGCAAACGATGAAGGTACCAATGCATTGATGAGCGATTATATCCGGGCGCAGGAAAAATCTGTTTGGATGTACTCGGCTTATATTAAGTAAAAGGTTATGGCATGAGGGAACTAAAAGCATCTGCCGCCGGCAGGTGCTTTTTTTACGATTGTAACCTTTGTTACGTTGGGTAATTCATCCAAAAATTAAATTTGTGTTATCAAAATAAAAAAATGAAACAATTGATATTTTCAAACTGGAACCTGGTGCGATTGGCAAGATTGCTGATGGGTATTGCCATATTGGTACAGGCTGCGTTGCTGGCCAATGTGCTGTTTATTGTATTAGGGATATTGTTTACTGCTTTACCTGTTTTTAATATAGGTTGCGGATGCAATAACAGTTGTTACACAGCGCCACAAAAAAAACAAACAAACGATAAAGAAATCACTTATGAAGAAGTGGGTTTATAAAAATAAATTGTACATAATTGGCGCATTTGTTGGTGCAGTGGCCGGTTTTATTTACTGGCAGCAGGGAGGCTG
>JAHBTN010000037.1 GCA_019638575.1 Ferruginibacter sp.
AAACCGGTTAGTATATTTTAAGGTTAAGCAAAAGTAAAATTTTAAAAGTGTTTAAAAAAAACTAAAGCATCAGCCTTTGTAAAATTTTAATGTTATTATTTTTTCAATACAATTCTAAATGTAGTTCCTTTTCCCGGCTCCGAATGTTTAACAAATAATTCTCCTTTATGGTATTGTTCAATGATACGTTTACACAAAGTTAAGCCAAGCCCCCAGCCACGTTTTTTTGTTGTAAAACCCGGTTTAAAAACCCTGGGAATATTTTTTGTGCTGATGCCTTTACCTGTATCAGTAACATCTATCTGAACCTGAGTGTTTTCATTTTTAATATCAATGGTCATTGTACCTTTCCCTTCCATAGCATCCAGCCCGTTTTTCATCAGGTTTTCAATTACCCAGTCAAATAAAGGGCCATTTACCATTGCTTTTATTTCAGTTTCTCCATGTGTTTCTATATTAAAATTTACTTTCTCCGGCGATCTTCTTTTAATATAAGCAACCATGTTTTGTACAAGGGTTACTATATTATTTAATTCTAACTGTGGTGTGCTGCCAATTTTACCAAAACGGTCGCTCACCAGCTTTAGGCGGTCTACATCTTTACTCATTTCGGGTACAATTTTTTCCATGCTGGGTGTTTCCTTCAGCATTTCAACCCAACCCTGCAGCGATGTTAATGGTGTACCTAACTGGTGGGCTGTTTCTTTTGCCATACCGGCCCATACCTGGTTTTGTGTTGATTTATTTCGGGTTGATATGGCTATAAGTGTAATGATGATAAATAATGCAACAATAAAAAGCTGGATGATAGGATAATACCTAACTTGTTTTAACAATACCGATTCGCCATAAAAAACCCTGTTGGTTTGTAGTGAGTCGTAAGGGTTCTTCCAAACAATTGGTGCGTTTAATTTTTTAAATTCCTTCAGTTTTTTTTTCAGGTAGGTTTTGTCTTCAGCAATTTTTACCGAATCCAGGTTACGGTAATCAATAATACTGTCATTTTCTGTAACAAGTACCATTGGTATGGCTTTACTGTTTTCGGTAAAAACCATACTTACCAGGTTCGATTCTGTGCTGTTGGGATTTGCTATATCTTTTGTGGCTTCTACCCATTGTTCAATCTTTATTTTTTCGTCGGCGGCAATTTCTTTTGCCAGGTGATTAGAGTAAAAGACAGTGCCTGTAACAATGGCAATAGCAATGATAGCTAATAAACTGCGCCAGTTAAATAATGTATTAAACATGCAGTAAAAATAAGGAATAACTAAGTTGCAATGTAAAGCTCAACAGGAAATATAGTATGTTTGTGCAAAACATAAAAAAGGCCCAATAGTAGCAATGCCGATGAAAGGATTGTGACACAACAGTGTATAACCAGGGAACTAAAGCCGGTATAAAAATGCAACAACCATCAGTAGCCATTGTAATTTTAAACTGGAACGGGAAACCTTTCCTTGAAAAATTTCTTCCTTCCGTTAAAGTATCTGCATACGAGCCCAAAAAAATTATTGTTGCCGATAATGCATCAACCGATGATTCTGTAAATTTTTTGCAGAAAGTGCATCCCGGAATATCTATCATTCAAAATGAAAGCAACCTTGGTTTTGCCAAAGGTTATAACAAAGCATTAAAAAAAGTTGAGGCCGACTATTATGTTTTGCTTAACAGCGATGTGGAGGTTACACCAGGTTGGATTGACCCTGTTATTTCTTTAATGGAAGCAGATAAAGCTATTGCTGCATGCCAGCCTAAAATTTTGGCGTATGCCGATAAAGAAACATTTGAATATGCCGGAGCCAGCGGTGGATGGATAGATAAGTTTGGTTATCCTTTTATGAGGGGCCGTGTATTTGATGATTGTGAAAAAGATAATGGCCAATACAATGATGTGCAACCATGTTTTTGGGCAAGTGGCGCTGCTTTTTTTGTTCGTTCATCGGTGTACCATCAGTTAGGCGGTTTAGATGAGTTCTTTTTTGCCCACCAGGAAGAAATTGATTTTTGCTGGCGAGTACAACTGGCGGGGTATAAAGTATATGTACAGCCGGCTTCTGTAGTGTACCATGTTGGCGGCGGCACACTGCCCAAAGGAAACAGTCGTAAAACCTTCCTCAATTTTCGTAACAATCTTATTATGCTGTATAAAAACCTGCCAACAGCAGCAGCCTTGTGGAAACTGCCTATTCGTATATTGTTGGATGCTTTATCGGCCTGGCGTGGATTATTAAACGGAGATGGCGGCTTTTTTATGGCAATATTAAAAGCACATGTTCATTTTATTGGGTGGATATTATTTAAAAAAAATCAATCTGTTTTTCCTTTAAAAAAAGATGGAAAGCCCTTTGGATGGTACGGGGGGTCGGTAGTATGGGCATATTTTATTAAAAAGAAAAAAACCTTTTCGGAAATTATTACGTTTAAATAATTATTTTTGGATTGCAGGCCTTATTTTTGCAACGCAAACTATAGTACAATGAACCAAGAAGTTATAGACAACAAACACAAAGATTTTACGCATAACTGGGTATCAACTTCCCGTTTTATTTGGCTTTGCCAGATATTTTTAGTGTTGGCATTTCTTATAGGCGGATGTTATAATTTATATACTCACCGTTATAAGGGGCATCCAAAAGTTGATGTACCTACCAATACATTGTACAATCCAACTTACAAATAAAATTTTTATTGTAATGTTCTAACACTTATTTTTGCACTCCCAAAAAATAAGTAATTGCACTTATGATAAAGATGCTTTTTTCATGGTAAAACAAGAAACAGGCATTACTAAAAGTTCTTAAAATAAACAACAAGCGGAAGTAGCTCATTTGGTA
>JAHBTN010000038.1 GCA_019638575.1 Ferruginibacter sp.
TAACGGGTTTTGAATTTCATGTGCAATGCCTGCGGTGAGTTCGCCCAGCGAAGCCATTTTTTCGGAATGGATGAGTTGGGTTTGGGTGGATTTTAAATCGTTAAGCGTATTTGTTAGAATCTTATTTGTTTTTTTACGTTGTAAATTATTTCGGTATAAAATAATTGCGATTATTATAAAAATTGCCAATCCAATTAATATTAGATTGGTTCTTACTTTATTTTGGTAACTGATTTTTGCGGCTTCAAGGTCTTTCTTCTTTTGATCAGCTTCAAACGACATCATCATGAGTTGCTGCCCGGTTCTTATACTGTAAAGGCTATCGTTTGCCGCCATATATACTTTCCAATATCTTAAAGCGCTATCCGGCTTGTTGGTTTCGAAAATGGTAGCCAGCAATTTGGCCGGTTGTAAAGCAAGGTTAGTCAACATGGTTCCTTCAACAGCTTTAATAGCATTTTTTGCATACTTAACACAAGAATCGTATTGATGAAGCCGGTAGAAATATTCGGCAATAGCCATGCTTGAAGTTTCGTTATAGCGGGGAGAATTAGAAGAAGTTGCAATTTGCAATGCACTAAATAAATATTTTTTTGCATTAACAGTATCTCCTTTTAAACTATATACACTGCCGATATTGGAAAGGATGTACGTATTGATAAATTCATTTTTACTTGCCCCTGGGATTAATGACTGTGCCTTTAATGAATAATATAAAGAGGAATCATATTGCATCATGTTCAAATACACAGCACCTATATTCATATAGGCCCACCAGGTTTTGTCGTCGGATGTATTAGATTGTATCGGTGTTGCTGCCAGACGATATAGTTCCAGCGCTTTTTCATTTTCATGACGGTCTTTATAAATGTGTGCCATTTGGTTATAGGCATAATTCAATAACAATTGATTGTGCGATTGTGTAGCTTGTTCAACTGCTTTGTAATGACATTCCAGTGCTTTTACATAGTTGCCGGCCAACCGGTAGCTTTGTCCTGCCATACTCCAGGCAGCCGATTCCAGTATCTTATCATTTCTTTCCTGCCCAAGTGTGTAGAGTTTTTGATAGGTTTCCAACAACAATACCGGGTAAGCGTCTATAGATACGGTATAAATGGATAAGAGAATGTCCACCTTTTGGTCAACTGGTGTTTCTTTTGATATCAGTAATATTATAGAATCAACTTTATTTCTTGCTATTTGCTCTGTGTTGTTTTGTGCAATTGCCCTGCTACAGAAAGACAATAAGAAAATGTAAAGCAGTAAATATCTCATATTAGTTAGTTTCATTCATTTGTATAGTAAATGTAGTTCCTATATTCTCATTGCTTTCTACTTTTATTACCCCTCCGTGCGCCTTTACAATATCATAACTCAAACTCAATCCCAACCCAGTTCCTTGCCCGGTGGGTTTGGTAGTAAAGAAGGGTTGAAAAATTTTGTCTAACACTTTTTGCGGAATTCCAGTTCCGTTATCTTTTACTTTAATATTAATGGCGTCATTTTCTTTGATCGTACTAACTATAACAGTGGGTTCGTAACCCGGTTCGTTCAGCTTTTTTCGTTCACTCACTGCATAAAATGCATTATTGATAAGGTTCAGCACCACCCGGCCTATCTCCTGAGGTACGACACTTAATTTACCAATTCTGTTATCAAAATCTGTTTCAAACTTTGCATTA
>JAHBTN010000004.1 GCA_019638575.1 Ferruginibacter sp.
GAGGCCGTTTGTTATGAACCCAGGTGCGAAAAATTACTGCCAAATATTTTTACTGCAATGGCCAGCAATATTACACCGAAAAATTTTCTGATTACCACCATACCATTGGGGCCTAATACACGTTCAATCCATTTTAAAGATTTAAGCACCAAAAATATTACAATACAGTTGATGAGGATGCCGATAAAGATGTTTACATCAGCATAGTTGGCTTTTAAACTCATCACCGTAGTTAATGTTCCCGAACCGGCAATCAGCGGAAAGGCAATGGGCACCACACTGCCGCTTTTTGGGTTTCCATCGGCTTTAAAAAATTCGTGGCCCAATACCATTTCTAGCCCGATGATGAAAATTACAATACTACCTGCAACAGCAAATGATTGCACATCTAAACCAAGTATGTTTAAAAACTGCTGGCCAATCAGTAAAAACAAAATCATTAATGCACCCGATGCAAGTGTTGCCTGCAACGAACGTATTTCGCCACCCATCTTTTGCCTCATTGATGCCAGCACAGGCACATTGCCCACCATATCTATCACGGCAAACAATGTGAATGTTACTGTAAGAATTTCTTTAAACGAAAGGTTACCAAATGACATCGGCCCGGTTTTAGCCAGCAAAGATAATCAGCTTAGCATTAACAGGCCCTTACTTATTAAAAATGTGTTTCTCTTTAAAAATGCCAAACTCTTTCCGCAGGCTTTGTAAACAGTTTATACAAAGGCAGTCTTCGTATTTAGATTGAATGTACACCGATTCTTCTACCGTTAATTGTATTGCGCTGCATTGGCACTGGCCGATGTTGCCTGTTTTACATTCAAATATAAAACCGCATCTTGGGCAATTTTTTTGTTCGTGTTTGCTTTGCATGGCGCTTAGGTTTTGCCACAATTAAAAATGGAAGTTAACACCTGCCATAACATTAAACCGGCGACTGTTGTATCCTTTTACTTCTGCATATTTTTCGTCGGTTATGTTTTTAAAATCGGCATAAACTTTTATGTTTTTTGTAATGCTGTAGGTAGAATACAAGTTCCAAACATAATATGCCGGCATTGCATCAGGCGCCGATAAATAAACCGCTTCGTAGCGTTTGCCAATGCTTTGCAGGGCAATGTTCATGTTCCAGTTTTTAGTTAGGCTGATGCCAACATTTAAGTTAACAGTTTGCCTTGGCCTGCGGTACAGGTTAAAGAAAGAAGTATCTTTTGCACCTGTCTTTGTCTCAATCTTTCCATCAAGGTTTACATAGTTGGCATGAAGAACCACTTTGCCAAAATCAACACTGGCCTCAAATTCAAACCCTTTATCTTTTTGCTTATCGGCATTGATGTATGACCCATAAGGAGGGGCAAATGTGTTTATAAAAACTATATTATCAGTGATACCCCTGCTGAAATAAACAGCCCGCAGGTTTACTTTGTCTTTATTATATTGTATGCCGCCTTCAAAGCTTAAAGATTTTTCAGGCTTCAGTTCCACCCCTGTATTATTATACTCGGAATACACCTGGTACAATGATGGTGTTTTAAAACCAGAACTGATATTTCCGAAAATTTTTATTGAATTTTTTATCACATACGACGGGTTAAATGAAAATGTAAACACATTGCCATATTTATTGAAGCTGTTGTACCTGCCGCCAAGCTCGGCATTAAAACCATTTACATCTTTTAATACCACCGATGCATAAGCGCCAAACTGGTTTACCTTAACGCTATCTGCATCTAAAGTAGGCGAAGTATATGGGCCAAACGCACTCAGCGAAAAATAACTTTGATTGCTCGACTGCCTGCGAAAGTCGGCGCCTGCAAGCACATCTATATGTTTTGTAACAGCCACATTACTGTATAGCTCTGCAAAATGCGATGTGCCGGTATAATTGCCCAAGCTGTAATATGCAAAACTTCCACGGCTTGCCGAGTCATCAAGGTAGCGCCTGTTTATTTTATTGTAACTGTAATTTAGATGCAACACCGTTTTGCCAATTGTATAATCAGCCCCGGCATTAATGATTGTGTTTTTATTTTTAATGGTAAAATCGGCATCATCGGTAAATGGACCGTTATCTGTATCAGTTTTATAATTGCTGATATGCGTATTGGCTTTTAGCGATAAGCTGCTGTTTATTTTTTGAATAACAGCCGCACTGAAAACATTTTCATCAATACCGTCTTTATCAAAACCATTTGTACCGGAAATATCTTCTGCCGATGAAAACCCTTTACTGTAAAGCTTTGTAAAGCCAACATTATAGTTTGTATTTTTTATGGTACCGTTTAAAGCAACGGCGCCTTTATATGTATTATAACTTCCGGCAGCAAGGTTAACCGAGGTGTTTATTTTTTTAGCGCCGCCTTTTTTGGTGATGATATTTATAACACCTGCAATAGCATCGCTGCCGTATAAAGTTGACTGGCTACCTTTTAAAATCTCAATTCTTTCTACCTGGTCGGCGCTGATAAGGTTTAAATCATAAGCACCGCTAATGCCCGATGCATCGTAAAGCGGAACACCATCAAGTAAAATCAAAGTCTTGCCTGCAGCAGCGCCACGCATGTACACATCCTGGTTGGTGCCGGGATTATTGCTGCTGCCGTTTATGATGATACCGGCCTGTGTGTTTAAAACTTCCGGTACCGATTTACCGCTGTTGCGCTCTAACATTTTTTGAACAATAACAGTTAGCACTTTCCCGGTAAGCGATTGTTTGATGGGAAATTTTGTAGCGGTTACCACCACTTCATCTAAATTTTTTGTACTGTCGGCCTCTTTTTTTTGAACCTGTTCCTGTGCAATTGCCTGGCTGCTGAATAAAACTGCAGCCGCAATAAAAATTCTCTTTTTCATTGTAAAAAAGTTTTTTTGTTGTGACTGCTTCCTGGAAAAATGTAGAGATATAAAAGCTGTTTAGCTGTTACATTTCCTGCCTTTCACCCGAAAGCTTTAAATGATGTTGATGAACCTGGCAGGTCTTCTGGCTTGCTCCCTGTTTACCGCCTTCCCGTTGTTTTTAAAAACAGTGGCTTGATGAACAAACAGTGTACAGAGCTTACAGCTACGGGGATAGCTCCCGATTTTAACGGGATTCCCTTTTAATTCCGACTATGACATCGAAAACCAAATCCGCTGCAAATGTAAAGCACACAGGATAGATTTTTCAAAAACTTTTTCAATTTTTTGTGGAGAAACGTTGAAATGCCTTGTGGTGACAGGTTTTATTGAAATGCCTTATCCAAATATTTTATTACTGCAAGGCGGGCATATAAATTATCATTATCTTCAAACGATGATTTCAAAAACCGCCAGGATAAACCTTTTTTCACTCACCATGATCATCATTGGGTTTGTGATTGGTATGGGCATTTTCAGAACTGCTGCTACAAGTGCTAAAGATGCAATATCACCGGCCGTTTATTTCAGCGCCTGGGCAATTGGCGGGTTGGTGGCTTTGTGCGGCGCCTTAACATATGCAGAAATAGGCAGCCGCTATCCCGTAACCGGCGGCTATTACAGGGTTTTTGCAAAAGCATATCATCCTAGCATTGCTTTTGCCATGAACTGCCTGATACTGGTTAGCAATGCAGCAAGCCTTAGTGGTGTGGCATTAATAGGCAGTGGTTATTTATTAAAATTATTTCCCGGCAACTGGACCGATATTGATAAAGCACTATTAAGTTCTGCAGCTATATTGGTTTTTTACCTGGTTAATTTAAAAGGATTAAAAACAAGTTCAACCGCTCAAAATATTTTAATGCTGATAAAAATAGCGATGGTTGTAATCCTGGTATCTGCTTTGTTTTTTCCCGATAAATACGCAACCGGCGATGCAGTTAATGTAGCTGTTGCACCTGGTGCATCTTTCACCTGGATTGATTGGGTTAAGAGCCTGGGCATAAGTTTAATTGCCGTATCATTCACCTATGGCGGTTACCAGCAAACCATCAACCTGGGCAATGATGTACAAAACCCATCAAAGAATATCCCACGTGGAATTTTTATAGGCATACTTATCATCATAGGATTATACATGCTGGTAAACCTTAGTTATTTTAAGGTGGTTGGTTTTAACCAAATGAAAGGCGAAAGAGAAATTGCATATGTTGTTATCGACCGCATATTTGGCAAAGAAGGGGCTGCAGCCTTTTCTGCATTGCTTTTTTTAGGCGTACTTGCTTATGTTAACGGTTCATTATTGAGTAACCCGAGGGTGATGTTTGCCATGGGCGAAGACGGAAGTTTGCCAAGGATATTTGCAAAACACAATGAACGGTCGAACGTAGTAGGGTTTTCACTTACAGTTTTTACTGCATTGTGCATCATCATACTTTATTTTTCGCAGGAGTTTGAAAAGCTATTAACCTTCACCATCTTTCTTGATAGCTTTGGCATGATCTTAAGCGCTGCCACCATTTTCTGGTTTCGTAAAAAAACTAAAGAGCTTGATGGCACCGGCATTTATAAAATGAAATTGTACCCATTAATGCCGATAGTTTTCATTGTAGCATATTTGTTTGTAGCCTGCAGCATTATCATTGCCGACCCAACAGCAGCCTTAACCGGCGCCGCTGTATTAGCTGCTTTTATTGCTTTGTATTTTATTTTTCAAAAAAAGAATACTAAGACAGATGTATAAGGTTTTGTAAAACCATTTTAAAAACCACTTACCTTATTCTATTATTTTTTCAATGTGTATTAGTTTGCCATCTTCGTTCATGCCTTCCAGTACTATCTTTAACCGGTTGCTGATATCATTGTTGTAAAAGCTAATGGTAGTTTTATTATTTTCTTTATTGGTGATGATATAAGGTTTCCAAAGTAATGTAGTTCGTAAATCGGCACGGGCATTATTGGCATCTGCAGCGCTATAATCGGGCGAATAAAATTCTTTTATAGGCGAATAACCTGTTACAGGTATTTTTGATAAACTGCCGGGCTTTAGTCTTGCAGCCGTTTCATAATCTTTACCTTTTTTTAAATAGATGGCTAATGTTGGAATTTTTTGCTGTTCAGCCGCTACCCTGCCATAAGAATGTTCAAAGTATTTTACATAGGCTATCTCTTCAATTGGTATTGTTCTTAAAAATTCATTATCCTGCTCGTTTTCATCTACATAAATTAAAGGCTCTACAAAGCCTCCTGCAAAGGCATCGGGGTTTGGAACCAGTATAGTTTTTCCCATATTTGAAAACTGTACTTTTATTCCCGGTATCCTGCCTGATAAATAATTAAATATATCCTGTGCGTTTACAGCAGTTGCATCGTTCAGCAGGTCGAAACTATTTGAAGTAGCACCGCCTCTAAAACTTCCTGTTGCATATTTTTCATCCATCTTCAGCATGGGATCGTTTTTCCAGTTTTTTCTACTGTTGGTTTTTACAATCACTTCACTCATCAGCTTACCTTGGTTTTCAAAGCCGGGATTTTTGTTTTTTATTTCGGTGATGAAGCTTTGTGTGTATGTATTGGCGGCTGCAGTTTCTTCTTTTATGGCAGGCATGCCTGGCAAATTCTTTTGCGGCAGCGCTATAGCCGAGAGGCCGTTAAAATCCTTGGCCATACCAATGTACATATCATTCTTTGTATCGCTTGGTTTGTAATAAACAAATGCCGTATCATAAAATATTAACCCGGCCTGTGTAAACAAACCTTCTTTATTGGTGGTGGGCATGTACCATTGTTTGGCGCTGTCTTGTGTTTGCAGCATAAGGCTTACCGGTTTGTTTGCAACAGGTTGTTGGTTTTGGTTGGTTGCTTTGCCGTAAATATTAAGGTAGCTGTCTCTTGCAAAATTGATAACGGGCATTTGGTTGGCTATTATCTTATCCCAATTGTAACGGCGCCATCCATTGGTTTGCATCACCAGGTCAAGATATTCAGCGGCATGGGTGGCTGTATCGCTAAAATACCAGGCTGCATTATACACATAACCTTTTAAATCGCCCTGTAGTAACAGGTCGGTATAAATATTACGGCCGGTTTGTTGCTGCTCAAGGCTTGCATCGTACACTGCCAGCGATAAATTGCTGCCGAGTGTATCGGGTACCGTTATTTCAATTTTATTTCTGCCACGTTTTTTGGTACTGCTTTCGGTTACGCTTAGGTTGGTTGTAAAACTGTAATTTTTATTGTTGATGAATAACACTCTTTCGGCAAGGGGTTGGTTATTTTTATCAAACACTGTTAACTGTAAAATGCCCGAAGGGAATGTTTTGGTATCGAATTTTTGAGTAACCTGCGGCTGGTTATTGGTTTGTATGCTGGCTTTGTAAACTGGCCGTTGGTTAATGGTGGCCAATACGGTTAGCGTTTGCAGGTTATCGGTGTTTTGGGGTTTGTTTATTAAATAATACAGTTGCCCGTTCAGTTGCTCGGCATGCAGCAGTATGCCTTGTTGCTGCGCCTGTGGCAATGCTGTTCTGCGGTAATCGCCTTTATTATCTTTCCACTCGGCCACATAAGTTTCGCCTGCCTGCGGGGTAAATTTTAACAGGCCCATGCCATTGTGTACGCTTGCTATGCTGTCAACCAATTCGTTCTTGCTGTTTTTTATTAGGGCTTTTATATCATAAGGCAAGCCGTTGCTTTGTGTGGCCTTAAATGCTATATAATTATACTGGCTTTGCAGCATGTTGCCGCCTTCGGCAAAAAACCTGAGGCTTACTTCGGGTTTTTCGTTGGTAGCTATTGCTTCTTTACTGTTGATTACATTGATTGTTTTGTAATAGATAAAGGCTGTATCAAAGTTCAGCATCCAGGTTGTGTAAGCCCGTATGCCGTAAGTGTTTTGGGCGCTGTCGGGCAGGGTAAAATAACTGTCGGCGCTCGATGCAAGTATGGGCATGGTCTTGTGCTGCAACACCTTACCATCCTTATCTAACAGGTCGGCATACAGGTTGGTACTGATGCTTGTGGGCAAATCATCGGCCAGTATATAGGCTTTAAACCAAACTGTTTCGCCGGTAAAATAGGTTTCTTTGTCGGTTTGTATATGTATTTTTTCCTGCGGAAAATTATCGGCGTACAGGTTTAAGGTTGTTTCTACCTGCTGCGCTTGTACGGTTAATAATAAAAATAAAGAAAACAGGGTGCAGTTAAAATGTTTCATCAAACGAGTTAATTTAAATAGCTGAAATACCAACTATTAACGAATGTACTTTAAAGCAACTTATCAATTGTAATTAAACTTAAAGCGTTAACATTATTTTATGCTTATCACTATAATAAAATAGTATAAAAAAAATTGGCATCGGGTTATGTTTTATAATTTTACCGTTTATAAAATAGCCTCGTTTTCATTTAAAAGGGAAATCATATTTTTGTTACATGCGATATAAATTATTTATTGTTTTTGTTTTATTAATTAATTGCGGTATTGCCAAAGCACAGGAAAAATGGGATTTGCTCAGGTGTGTTACGTATGCTATGGACAATAATATTTCGGTTAGGCAAACCGACCTGCAAAGCAAGAATGCTGCATTACTATTAAAGCAAAGTAAACTTGGGCAACTACCCAGTTTAAATTTTAGTGGAGGCCCCGGTTACAGCAGTGGCCGCAACCAGGATCCCACCAACTTTAGCCTGATAACACAAAGCTACCTATCGGCCAATATGCAATTGCAAAGCAGCGCCGAAATTTTTAACTGGTTTAGTAAACGCAATACCATTGCGGCCAATGAATGGGAACTTGAAGCAGCCAAGGCAAGCACCGATAAATTAAAAAATGATATTGCACTATCAGTTGCTAATTCTTTTTTACAAATATTACTGGCAAAAGAACAGGAAAAGATAGCGGCTGTACAACTGCAGCAATCGCAAGCACAATTAAGCAATACCCGTAAACTGGTAGATGCAGGATCGTTGCCCGAACTAAATGCCGCCGAACTGGAAGCACAGGTGGCAAGAGACAGTTCTACTTTAATATCTGCAAAAGGAAATGTTTTTCAAAACATACTAAATCTTAAATCTTTAATGGCGCTGGATGCAGATACTTATTTTGAAATTGAAGCGCCGCCGGTAGATAAGATACCTGTAGAAAAAATTGCCGACCTGCAACCTGAAGCGGTTTATAATTTAGCTATTGTAAATATGCCACAACAGCGGGTTAATGATTTTAAATTAAAGGCAGCACAAAAAAGTGCCGCAGCTGCAAAAGGCAGCATGTATCCAACACTTTCAATTTTTGGAAGTTTGGGCAGTGGCTATAATAACCGTACAATGGAAATAACGGGTTCAACACAAATAAATGCGCCAATGGGTAAGGTTAATGTTAATGGAACCGAATACAATGTATTTCCACTTCAACCATACAATAGTTATACTTACGATAAACAGGCTTTCTTTTCGCAAATAAATCAAAATTTCCGTCAGTCGGTTGGGTTAAATTTAAGCATACCTATTTTTAACGGGTACAATGCCCGAACCAACTACGAAAGAAGCAAGATTAATATCAGGAACCTTCAATTGCAAAAAGAACTGGATGATAAAACATTGAAATTGGATATTTACCGGGCTTATGATGCCGCTATTGTGGCTTTGGAAAAATATAATGCTGGTAAAAAAAGTGTAGAAGCGGCCCAACGTACTTATGATTTTGCAAAAAAACGTTATGATGTGGGGATGCTTTCAACATTTGAGCTGATAACAAACCAAAACAACCTGTTTAGCGCTAAACTGCAAAATGTGCTAAACCATTTTGATTATGTTTTTAAAATGAAAGTGCTGGAGTATTATAAGGGACAAGGGTTGAAATTTTAAATAACTTGTAAAATTATACGGAATTATAAAAAAGAATTGTGTAAAGCAGAGTAAAGATATTATGTACAAGAGTGCGACGCCAATGAAGCTGAACAGTGAGATTGGGCCGGGCTCAAAAAAAAATAAGACAAATGAGTAAGTCGTTAAAATGGATTTTGATTAGTTTGGGAATTTTAATTGTACTGTTAGTAGTACTTTCAAAAACCGGTGCCTTTGGCAAAGATGAAGGTTTGAAAGTAACAGCCGAAAAAGTGCAACGCCGTACTATAACAGAAGTAGTGAATGCCAGCGGAAAAATTTACCCGGAGGTAGAAGTAAAGATAAGCCCCGATATTAGTGGCGAAATAACTGAGTTGAATGTACAGGAAGGTGATACAGTAAAAAAAGGACAGATACTGGCACGTATATATGCCGACATTTATAATATTCAACGCAACCAGGCAGCCAGCGGTGTAGAGCAAAGCCAGGCGCAGGTAGCTAACTCACAAGCAGCTATTGATGCATTAAAAGCGCAGATGGAACAGGCGCAGCGTACTTATGATATGCAGAAAAAACTTTTTGATGAAAAAGTGATAAGCCAGAATGAATTTAATGTAGCCGATGCAAATTTAAAAAGTGCAAAAGCTAATTACAATGCAGCCTTGCAGGGAATACGTAGTGGACAAGCAAGTGTAAAAAGCGCCAGGGAAAATCTTGCAAAAGCAAATACCGACCTGAGCCGTACAGAAATTACTGCACCTATGGATGGCGTGGTAAGTTTATTAAGTGTAAAAAAAGGTGAGAAAGTGGCGGGCAACAGTTTTAATGTAGGTACCGAAATGCTGCGTATTGCCGATATGAGCAAAATTGAAATAAGGGTAGATGTGGGTGAGAATGATATACCCAAAGTGAAACTTGGTGATAGTGCATTGATTGAAGTGGATGCTTACAGCAACCGAAAATTTAAAGGGTTTGTAACACAAATAGCCAGCAGCAATAATGGCGCTTCCACTGCAAGTGCATTGGCTACTACCTCTACCGATGTTACACAATACAAAGTGTATATCAGGCTACTGCCTTCCAGCTATATGGATTTACTTGGCAAAGGCAGTTTCCCCTTCAGGCCGGGTATGAGTGCCAGTGCCGATATACAAACAAAAACTCATCAAAATGTTTTGAGTGTACCCATCAATGCTATTACTACCCGTGATAAAAATGACAGCACCAAAACAACTTCTGTAACAAAAAAAGACGAATCATCAACCAAACCTGCCGTATCGCTTGATGATGACCTGGAAGTGGTAGCATTTGTAATAGATAAAGATGGAAAAGTAAAAAAGGTGAAAGTGAAAACCGATATACAGGACATTAACCATATTGAAGTTACCGAAGGCTTAAAGGAAGGTGAAATGGTGGTTACCGGCCCTTATGATGTGGTTAGTAAAACTTTAAAAACCGGTAAGGAAGTGAAGGTGGTAGATAAAAAAGATTTATTTGATAATAAGTAGCAGCACGGTTTAGCGTAATTACAATAAAATTTTCTATTGTTTTTACATTTTATGTAAACAATTGTTCTGCAACTGCAACACTTTCGGGTTTGCCAACATCTACAAGTTTATCGCCGCTGTGGTCAAATCCATAAATGGGATGCTGTGCAGCAAGGCTTAGATAAGTATCAACAAGCGAAAATTTCCCCCGCTGTGGAATGAGTTCAAATATTTGCGGATTAAATACAACCACGCAACTGTAAGCCATTTCTTTTAAATTATTTTTTGGTACAGCAATTTTTTCCTGGCCGGTTGTATTGTTCCTCCATCCACATAACCTATCATTTTCATCAAATAAAAAATTGCGGGATGTTTTCCTGTTTGTGATACCAAAAGAAATTAATGCCTGTTTGTTTTTATGAAATGCAAGCAGGTTATTGATATTTAGGTTGGTTAAAAAGTCGGCATTAAGGGTTATAAAAGGTTCATCATTTTGCAGCAGGTTTTTTGCTTTTAATAAGCCGCCGCCTGTTTCAAGCACTTCATCTGTTTCATCACTGATGCTGATATGGCTGCCCCAGCCGTTGTTTTTTTTTACAGCATCTATCACCTGGTCAGAAAAATGATGCACATTTACTACCACCTCTGTAATATTATATTGTTGCAGGTATTCAACATTCCTTTGTAAAAGCGATTTACCATTTACCAATGCCAAAGCTTTAGGATGCTTATCCGTCCATGGTTTAAACCTTGTTCCCAGCCCTGCTGCAAAAATCATTGCTTTCATTGTACCCAGTTTTGCTTATTGGTATGCGTTAATACAATCTTAACCTTAAACTTATTTCTTAAATGCCGGGCCAGGGCTTCGGCAGCGTACACACTCCGGTGTTGCCCACCGGTACAGCCAAAATTTATCATAAGGCTTTTAAAACCCCGTTTAATATAATCGCTAACAGAAATATCCACTACATTATATACACCATTTAAAAATTGAAGCATTTCTGTTTGCTGTTCAATAAAATCTTTTACCGGTTTATCAAGGCCGCTTTGTGTTTTGTACATATCAATTCTGCCGGGGTTTAAAATACCACGCATGTCAAACACATATCCACCACCGTTATCAGTAATATCCTGGGGTATTCCTTTTTTATAAGAGAAGCTGTTGATGGTAACCACTAATGGTGTTTCGGCAGTAGCCTGCACAGGTGTAAACTCCTGTATCACTTCTTCGCTGGTACAAATGTCAAGCACTTTTTTAAATTCGGGCAATGCAATACCCAATGACTGATTTTTTACAAACCATTGCAGGTTGTGCAAAGCAAGCGGTATGCTTGTTAAAAAATGTGCTTTACGTTCAAACAAACCACGAAAACCATAAGCGCCCAACACTTGCAGTAAACGTATCAGCACATAACCATTGTACTGGCTGCGGAATGTTTCTTTATTAATTGATTTGCCTAAGGTTTGTTCAAAGCCTGTCATATAATCTTCCAACAGCTTGCTTTTCCATTCATCGTTAAGGTTTGCCCTTGCCTGCCATAGTAATGAAGCTACATCGTATTGCGGCGCTCCCTGCATGCCGCCCTGGTAATCTATAAAGTGCGTACTGCCGTTTTTACCAATCAGTATGTTGCGGCTTTGAAAATCACGAAACATGAAAAACTTATACTCGGTATGAGAAAGATAATTACTCAATGCTTCAAAGTCATCAATAAGTTTTTGTTTATTGTATGGCCTGCGCAATGCATCCAAAAAATAATATTTATAGTACAGCAAATCGGCCATAATAGCCTGCTTGCCAAAAACCGTATTGGTAAGGCACTGGCTATAATCAAGCCCTTCGTGGCCTTTTACCTGCAATTGTGCAAGCTGGTACAAACTTTCTTTATAAAGATTATACACTCCACCTGTAAATCCATCCTTTTCCAGGTAGTCTAAAAGTGAGTCTTTTCCAAAATCTTCCAGTATGTAAATATCTTTTTCGGTATTAATGCAGAAAATTTCCGGTACGGCCAGCCCCTTTTGCCTGAAGTGTTTTGAAAAATAAATAAAGGTTTCGTTTTCTTTAAGATTGGCGCCATAAGCAGCAATAAATGTTTTATCGGCGGTATGCAAACGATAATAATGCCGTTCGCTGCCGGCCTGTGGCAGCATATCTATAGCTGTTATGGGTGTTTTTGAAAATGTAGAAAAGAGTTCTTTAATCCTGTCAACAGTTGAAAGCATTGTATTATTTTATCCGGGTAAAAATAGTTTAAAATAAAACAGTTCCCAAACCATAACATTGTACAACAAGTTGAATTACCTATTTGAAAAATTATTTTTTACTGTGTTGTTGAAGTGAATTAATAAGTTTAGATGGCACAATAGCTTTTTACTTAAAAGTAAAATTGATAAACATTGATAATTTTAAAACAATTTCCCCTGCCTGCCCGGCACACTAAACTTGCTTCTATCCAAATGCCATTCTTCGGCATTCATCTTATACAGTTTGCCGTATTTTTTATATTGTTGTGCCACCATTTCAGCAATGCTGCCTTCGCCCCTCATGCGTACGCCCCACCGGCTGTCGTTAACTTTTCCATCGTGGCTTTGCTCTATCAAATGCCAAACCTTTTCTGCATGGTTAGGAAAATTTTTAAACAGCCAGTCGTGAAATAAAAATTTAATAGCGCCATTTAAACGGATGAAGGTATAAGCAGTAAACGTAGCTCCATTATCAGCAGCCGCTTTCATGATGCGTTGCATCTCATGCTCATTCAAACCCGGTATCATTGGCCCCATCATAATGCCCATACGTACACCGGCGCTGCTTAGTTCGTTAATAACTTTCAATTTTTGTTTTGCAGTTACAGTCCTTGGCTCCATCATCCTCCTCAGGTCTTCATTAAAAGATGTAATGGAAACCATGGCCGACACTATTTGTTTTTGGGCCATCTCCTGCAACAGGTCTTTATCTTTTAGTATCCATGCATTTTTAGTAAGTATGCCTACCGGTTGGTTAAATTCATTGCACACTTCAAGCAGTTGCCTGGTAAGCCGGTATTTTTGTTCGGCAGGCTGGTAACAATCTGTATTACCACTTAGCATAATAGGTGTGGCATCCCATTTGGGGTGCAGTAAAAATTTACGCAGCAATTGCGGTGCATTTTTCTTTACCAGTATTTTTTGTTCAAAATCCAGGCCGGCGCTGTAACCCCAGTATTCATGCACATTACGGGCATAGCAATAAATGCAGCCATGTTCGCAACCGGCGTAAGGGTTCATACTATAGCTCATGCCTACATCTTTACTTTCAACTTTGTTTACAATGGTTTTTGATTGTTGCTCGATATATTGCGTGGCAAGGTTTTTTTCTTCCCAGTCGTCAATGGCTTCTACATGCTCTTTGCTAATTTCACTTTTTAAAAACCTGTTTTTAGTGTTAAACTGAGCGCCACGGCCCTGCAGGTATTGAACTTGTTGGGTATGCTCCGTTGGTTTAACTTTATGGTGGTCTTGTTGTAATTTATCGTTCATTATTTATGTGTTTTCATTATTCATTAACTATCGAAAGAACTGAAATAGAAATTCAGTTGGGTGTTCATTTTGATGATGAATGGCAGCCTGTGCATCATGCCAATGGATTTACATTTTTACAAATGCCCGTTATAACACAAACAAATCCTGGCGCTGTGCAACTTTTTAATTGGGGCCTTATACCACATTGGGTAAAAACAAAAGCCGATGCAGATAAATTAAGAGCCCAAACTTTAAATGCACGTTCCGAAACGGTTTTTGAAAAACCTTCTTTCCGATCATCCATTACAAACCAACGCTGCCTTGTTATTGCCGATGGTTTTTTTGAATGGATGGACTTTCAAAAAAAGAAATACCCACATTATATTTATTTAAAAAACGAGCGACTGTTTTGTTTTGCAGGAATTTTTTCATCCTGGACAGACAAAGAAACCGGCGAACACATCAATACGTTTTCTATCCTTACCACTAAAGCCAACCCTACCATGGCAAGGATACATAACAGTAAAGAAAGAATGCCCGTCATCATACCTGCATCATTGTATAAAAAATGGTTATCGGCAAAGCTTAGCAAAGAAGAGATAAGCTCGTTTTTAAATCCTTACCCCGATGCTGAAATTGCAGCCCACACTATCAGCAACCTTGTTACTTCACGCAACCTTAATTCAAATGTGGAAGAAGTAAAAATGCCTTTCCATTATCCCGAACTGGCCTTATTGAAATAGATTTCCCTGCTCGGCATTTACGGGTAAATATTCAAATTCAAAACGCCTTACTATCTCGTATCTTTTTTCGTTTTTACCTTTTCGCAGCAACAGGAATGCATCGGCCAAAAAGCGGCCGGTGAAGCTTTTTTTAAGGTATTGTTTCATGGCTTCAAGATATTTTTCCTTTGGTATCCGGCCAGCCAGCGCTATCTGCGGATCAAGCAAAAAATGCGGATCTTCTCCCGATGCTTTCATAAGCATCCTTGCCTGCTTTAGGTTTTTTATCAGTTGCAACACACGGGGCTGGTTGGCAATACAGATAAAAATGGCATGCATGGGGTAACTGCCAAAGTCCCTCAATTCAACAATAAAAGGTTTTTCGGCCATGGCTACCTGCTGCAGCCGGTTAATAATCTTTTCTTCCATCGCCTTTGTGGCTGCAAACCTTACCAGTGTAATATTGGGCCGCCCCGTATGCGGTTGCAGAATATGGTATGTTTCCTGCAATTCCTTCCTGGCTTTTTCAATCTTATGCCGCAGTTCCTCATGCGGGTTCAGTATCAATAAATACTCATACAACCTGTAGCCCGGCATTTGTGTTAATGTTGTTTCCATAACAAATAATTTTTGGGTAAAATTTCAAACACTAATTATTTTAGTATAAATTTACTAAATAATTTGGTATTTAAAATTATTTTTTATGGAAGTAGAAAAGTTTTTTGGCAGCAGCTACAGCGGTAGCAAAGCCTTTACACAGCAGGATGTAAGCAGCGCCAATGCCACAGGTTTTACCGCCGCTGCAGACGATTATATGGAACGGGGCATTGACCTGAATGAGCAACTCATCCGCAATAAGCCTGCAACTTTTTTTATGAAGGTAAATGGCAACAGCATGATTAACGCTGGTATTTACCATGGCGATATTGTAATTGTAGACAGGAGCCTTACCCCGCAAAACGGTAAAATTGTAATTGCTGTTATTGATGGCGAAATGCTGATACGACGGTACGAAAAAACAATTAACCGCCTGCGGCTGGTGCCCGAAACAGCCAGGCTATCGCCAATTGAAGTAAGCGAATTTTGCGATTTCAAGATATGGGGCGTGGTAATTTATATCATAAGAAATGTATGAAAGCCATTATAGATTGTAACAGTTTTTATGCCGCCTGCGAACGAGTATTTAAACCATCGCTAAACGGCAAGCCTGTTGTTGTGCTCAGCAATAACGATGGCTGCATTGTATCCCGTACAGATGAGGCAAAAGCGCTTGGCATAAAAATGGCCGGCCCTTATTATGAAGCAAAAGAAATTTTGGAGCAACACAAAGTTGCGGTGTTCTCCAGCAATTATCATTTATATGGAGATATGAGCTGGCGGGTGATGGAAACCCTGCGTACGTTGTGCCAGCATGTAGAAGTATATTCTGTTGATGAAGCCTTTGCCGACCTGGAAGGCATCAGGGAATCGGCTATGTGGAATTACGGGTTACACATTAGCAAAACAGTAGAACAATGGACGGGTGTACCGGTTTCGGTGGGCATTGCCCCAACCAAAACACTGGCCAAAGTGGCCAACCATATTGCCAAAAAAAACAAGGTAGCTACGCAGGGCACGGTAGCCTTATTAACAGCCGGCCAAATACGTGAAGCCCTTGAAAGTACGCCGGTGCAAACAGTTTGGGGCGTAGGTGCCCGCAGTGCAGAAAAACTGCACTGGCTTGGTATTGATACCGCCTGGAAACTTCGTAACATGAGCGAAGAATGGGCCCATAAAAACCTGGGCGGCGTGGTTGGCATACGATTGATAAAAGAACTGCAAGGCCATGCCTGCATTGAAATGAAAGACCCGTTAAAGAAAAAGAAAATGATTGCCACCACCCGTATGTTTGGCAAACCGGTTTTTGAATTAGCCCAGCTAAAAGAAGCCATTGCCAGCTATACCAGCCGGGCTGCTGAAAAATTACGCAGGCAATCGGGCGCTGCAGGCCTTGTTCATGTATTTGTGGTTACTAACGATTATCCCGGTAACGAGTATAGCTATCGCCCTGCAACCAAAGGGTTATACAGCATACTGCCTATTGCAACTTCATTAACCAACGAACTGATAGCGCATGCAAGCATACTGATAGAGAAATTATACAACAACGGATCAAGATACCTGAAAGCAGGCGTGATGCTGGGCAATATTGTACCCGATACATCGGTACAGTATAATCTGTTTACCGCCCCGGCAAATGATAATGCAAGAACCCTTATGCATGTGATTGACAATGTAAACTTCGGCATGCGTGACGAAATGGTGAAGTTTGCTGCTGCAGGTACAAAAAAAAATTGGAGAATGCGGCAGGAGTACAGGAGTATGCGCCATACCACCAGGTGGGAAGAATTGTATGAAATCAGCTAATTTTACGCAAGTAAGATTATGATTACAGAAAATAATAAAACCTGTGCAGTGATAGGGGCAGGCGTATCAGGCTTAGGTGCTGCCATACGCATGCGTAATAAAGGTTACAAAGTAACCGTGTTTGAAGCCAACTCTTTTCCGGGTGGCAAATGTTCGTCGGAAAGTAAGGATGGTTACCGCTTTGATATGGGGCCATCGGTTTTTACCATGCCGCAATATGTAGATGAGTTGTTCATCCTATCGGGCAAAAACCCCCGTGATCATTTTAATTATATCCCATTAGACCCCGTTTATAAATATTTTTTTGAAGACGGCACCTGCCTGGATGCTTATCACGGAAAAGAAAAATTTGCAGAACAGCTTGCTGCAAAAACCAACGACAAGAAAGAAGATATCATAAAATATCTCAACAAAACAGAAACCATTTATAACCTTACCGAAGAAGTATTTTTAAAAAACTCGTTACACAGGCTTAAAAACTTTTTTACATGGCCCGTACTAAAAGGTATTTTAAATTTTGGAAAGATAGGCGCTTTTGATACCATGAACGGCGCCAACCAAAAAGCATTTAAAGATACAAGGCTGGTAAAGGTATTTAACCGGTACGCTACATATAACGGCTCCAGCCCCTACTTATCGCCGGCTACTTTAAATGTAATTGCACATGTAGAAATTGTAAAGGGTGCATTTTATCCTGTTGGAGGTATGTACAGCATTACATCTTCATTAGCGCAACTTGCAAAAGATATTGGGGTAGAATTTAAATATTCAACCCCCGTAAAAGAAATTATTATTGAAAATAAAAAAGCTACCAGCATTAAAACGAATGATGGCATACAGGATTTTGATATCATCATCAGCAATATGGATGTATATAACAGTTATAAAAAACTGATGCCAACAGCCAAAAGGCCGGCCAAAACTTTAGACCAGCCAAAATCCAGTTCGGGAATTATATTTTACTGGGGTATTAAAAAAGAGTTTACACAACTTGGGTTGCACAATATTTTTTTTGCAGATGATTACGAAGCAGAGTTCAACTGCATCTTTGCAAAAAAATCTATTTACCACGATCCAACTATTTACGTAAACATCACCAGCAAACATACTCCCGGTGATGCACCTCCCGGTTGCGAAAACTGGTTTTCGTTCATCAATGTACCAAATAACCAGGGCCAAAACTGGGATGCATTTATTGCCGAAGCTCGTGAGAATATGATTAAAAAAATAAACCGCATTTTAAAAACAGATATAAGGCCGCTGATTGAAAGTGAAATGGTATTTGACCCCCGGGTAATTGAAAGCCGCACTTCCAGCGCTTTTGGCGCCATCTATGGCAACAGCTCCAACAATAAGTTTGCAGCTTTTTTACGTCATGCAAATTTTTCGAAAGACATTAAAAATTTATATTTCTGCGGAGGCAGTGTACACCCGGGGCCCAGTATTCCGCTTTGTTTGTTATCGGCAAAAATTATAACCGGCTTAATTAAATAAAAGGCGGCTTATTTAGTTTAAATTTGCCCCACATATTTTTTCAAAAAATAAATTCAGTTAAAACAGGCTTACCCCATACATGAGTAATTCGGCCATAATAGAAATAGAAAATTTAACCAAGACATTTAAACATGCCGAAGAACCTGCTGTAAACGGTATTTCATTTTCAATAAACCGAAACGAAATTTTTGGATTGCTGGGGCCAAATGGCGCAGGCAAAACAACTACCATCTCCATCCTGTGTGGCTTGTTTGCACCAAGCGGCGGCAAAATTGTTATTGATGGCAAAAACCTGTACGAAGAATTACCTTTAATAAAAAAAATCATAGGCATTGTACCGCAGGATATAGCCCTTTATCCCACATTATCGGCACGTGAAAACTTAGCTTTTTATGGCAGCATGTATGGATTACACGGAAAAAATTTAAAAAACAGGATTGAGTTATGGCTTGAAAAACTTGGATTGAAAGATACAGGTAAAAGACAGGTTTCAACTTATTCTGGCGGCATGAAAAGAAGGGTAAACCTGATTGCCGGCATTTTACACCAACCCAAAATTTTATTTTTAGACGAACCCACAGTTGGTGTAGATGTACAGAGCCGTAATGTAATTATTGAACATTTAAAAGAGATAAATGCAGCAGGCACTACCATCATTTATACATCGCATCACATGGAAGAGGCGGAAAATTTTTGTACAAGGGTTTCTATCATCGACCATGGAAAATTGTTGACTGTTGGTACCCCGTCGGAGTTAATCAACAACAGTACCGGCGCCACAAACCTGGAAGGTTTATTTTTAAATTTAACCAAACGAAAACTGAGAGACTGATGCTGAACAAATTACTTGCTACGGTTAAAAAAGAAGCGCTGCTGTTATTAAGAGATAAAGTAGGCCTTGCTGTTTTATTTGTAATGCCGGTGGCATTGATACTGGTGATGACGCTGATCCAGGATTCGGCTTTTAAATCTATCAATGAAAAAGGCATACCTATTGTTTTTGTAAATGATGATAACGATTCGCTGGGATATAACATTAAACAGGGGTTGATGGAAAATGATTTATGTTACCTTGTTGATAGCATAGATGGAAAGCCCGCCACTGCTGAACTGGCAAAGAAAGCAGTTAGTGAAGGAAATTTTTTGCTTGGCATTGTAATTCCCAAAGGCGCCACTGCAGCCATCAGAAAAAATGTATCGGCGCTGGTAGATGAAACTATGAATGGCAGCGACAGCCTTCAACAACAACAAGACTCTGTTGAGATAACCATTTTAATTGACCCTGTTGCAAAAAAATCTTTTTTAAATGCTGTTACCAGCAACCTGCGAGAATTTATATCGGAAGTAAAAACAAAAATTATGTTCCAGTCTTTTTCTGAACAAATTGCCGATGTAATCCCCGACAGGCAAAATGCACCTACTAATTCATATCAAAAATCACAGATTATACATTATAAAGAAATCTTTGCTTCAGCAGCATCTGAAAAAATTATCCCAAATGCTGTACAACATAATGTACCTGCATGGACAATATTCGCCATGTTCTTTATTGCCATCCCTTTATCAAACAGCATTCTCAAAGAAAAAACCGAAGGCAGTGTATTTAGGTTACACACTATGCCTACGCCTTACCTGTTATTGATAAACGGAAAAATAATTGTGTATGTGATAGTTTGCCTGTTGCAATTTTTACTGATGCTTGCAGTAGGTAAATTCCTGTTGCCACAATTAGGTTTGCCGGCATTGGTTTTAGGAAACAGCGTGGCAGGTATTTTTCTTTTAACACTGGCTACCGGCTTTGCGGCAACCGGTTTTGGCGTAGCTGTTGGTACATTGGCCACTACCGATCACCAGGCGGCAATTATGGGTTCACTATCCATACTTTTATTATCGGCGCTGGGTGGCATTTGGGTACCAAGCTATGTAATGCCCCAAGTGATGCGTACTATCAGTTCTTACTCGCCATTAAACTGGTCGCTGGAAGGTTTTTATAAATTATTTTTAAGAGGAGGAACTGTTAATGGTATTTTACCAGATGTATGTAAATTAATGGCCTTCTTTTTTGCAATGATGGCAATAGCTCATATAGCAAACCTTAAAAAAAGAAATGTGTAGCACATGGATACAAACAGCATAATAGAAGAAATAAAAAAATACATCGAAAAAAATATTTTGGCTGAGGCTGTTTCGATAGATGCCGACACCGAATTGAAAAAAGCCGGCATTGATTCTTTTTCAACGGTAGAGATAATCCTTTTCATTGAACGCAAGTTTGGCGTTGCCATACCTGATGAACAATTATTACCCGAAAATTTTAAAACCCTGCGTTCATTAGCTTTAACGGTTACAAGGCTAATGAACCATACAGCTTAAAGGCGCTTTACATGGCAACATTTAATAAAGCCGATTTACCTGAAAAAATAATTTTAAGCGGTGCCGACTGCTTTCATCTTGTATTGGATAAACATGCTAAAAAGCATGGAGCAGGTGGTAATGTAATGCGAAAGGTCTTTTATTTTAACGATAAGCTTGATTTTAAAAAAGTGGATGCCATCTTAAAAAGTTCTCCCGTAATTTACTGGCTTTGTAATATCAAACTTAATTATGGTACAATTATAAATACCGCCTACTGGAAGTTTACCAATGCCGGTAATGAAATAATATTGCAAGAACATAATATGGCCCGGGAAAATGAAATCCCCGAATCAATTTTAAATAGAAACATTACAATTGATGCAAAAAGATTTATTGAAGCCGACCTGGTATATTACCCTTCGGGCAGCTGTGCTTTTGTGTTATCTTGGAACCATATACTGTTAGATGCCAAAGGAACCACTTTGCTTTTTGAACATTTAAACCAGCTTACTGCCAAAGCACAGCAGGATACCGGCCTTTACTTTCCTGCAAAAGAAAAAAAACAAAATATTTTTCAGCATATAAAAAACATGTACAAGATTAAAAGTTTTGTACAAGAATCTGCAAGGCCACCCGTAAGTTCAGTTGCCTCAACTAAAGTAAAACCCGGCGACGGCAAGACTTGCACAAAAATAATTTCTTTTGATGCCTGTGAAACAAAGAAGATACAAGACAATGCAATTAAGGCAGGCTCCCGGTTTGGGCCTACATTGTTTTTTATAGCATGTTGTGCCCATGCGGTTCATTCTATAAACAAACAAAGAAATAAAACCGGCGACCTGTGGTTGCCTGTGCCATACGATGGAAGACTAAAAGGCGCTACCGGCCCAATGATATCGAACTGTGTTTCTTTTTTATTTTACCGTATTCTGAAAACTGAATTTGAAAGTGTACCGCAAACAGTAAAAAGTTTGAGCATGCAAATGACCCGGCAAATAAAAGATGGTATTCCACAGAAATATAAAATGTTCCTGAACATGATGCGGCACTTGCCCTTATGGCTCTATTATTTTTTAATCAGCAATACCAACAAAGGCGTTTTTGCAAGTTTTTTATACACTTCAACAGGCGATAATTTCAGCAACATGGAAACACTGTTTGGTAAACCTGTAAAAAATATCACTATGGTTCCGGCACTCACCTACCCGCCGGGCCTTACATTTGTTTTTTTGCATCATCTTGAAACATTACATATCAACATTGCCTATTCGCAGGAAATTATCAATAATAATGAGTTAGCTTTAATTGAAGAAAACATAAAAGCAACCTTACTTGCCAATTATTGATGAAAGCCAATGTACATACTGATATTGTTGTTGCAGGTGGTGGCGCTGCCGGTATTGCTGCCGCTATAGCCGCTGCCAGGCAAGGTTTACAGGTTTTACTTATTGAACGTAATGCCTACACTGGTGGTAAAGCCACGGCTGCCGAAGTAGGCACCGTATGCGGTTTATACAAATACAATAAAAAAAACAATGCCCAATATTTGGTGAAAGGTTTTGCAAAAGAATTTGCAACGCATCTTCAAAAAAAATCCGGCACCAAAGCTTTGTTCAATGCAGATGGTTTGCATTACCTGCCATACAACATTGAAGATTTTAAATCAGTTTCGCTTGATTATTTACATGAAAACAAAGTGACTGCATATTTTGATACGGAAATAAAATCGGTGCAAATCCATCAACATAAAATAAATGCAGTTACTGTATTAAAAAAAGGCCAACCTGTAAACATCCATTTACAATCCATCATTGATTGTACGGGTGCAAGTATTATCAGCCAGGCGGCTCATTTACCAATCATTGAAAGTGATCAATACCAGGCTGCAGCACAGGTTTTTAGTATGACAGGAATTGAAGAAACCAACGAAGCAAGGCTTGGATTAATTATAACAAAAGCTGTAAGTGCTGCCATTACAAATAAAATATTACCTGCGTTTTACGACCGGGTTTATATTGTTCCCGGTTCTTTAAAAAATAACGAGGCAAGTTTTAAAGTGGGTATTCCAATAGCGGTTACTAATACTCCCGGCAATTTGCAGGAGTTAAAAAAAGCCGCTCACAGTTTTGTTAGCAATCTTGCTGCTTTTTTAATTGCAAATGTTGATGCTTTTAAAAACGCATCAATAAAAAATATTGCCAGCGAAGTGGGCATTAGAACGGGGCAAAGAAATGTTGGCAAATACATACTAACCGAAGACGATGTATTAGCCTGCAGAAAATTTGATGATGGCATAGCCCTTGCTGCCTGGCCCATTGAAGAATGGAGACAAGACAGAAGAGTTAACATGCGTTATCTTCCACAGGATGAATATTACCATGTACCGGCAGCCTGTTTACAATCGGCAGGCATAGGTAATTTATTTTTTGCCGGAAGAAACATTTCGGCTACCGATGCTGCCATTGCAAGTGCAAGGGTGATGGGTATTTGCCTGCAAACAGGTTATGCCGCCGGCTGCCTGGCTGCTGCTGTTGTAAAAAACATTTCAATAGCAGATGCTGTTGTGCAAATTCAAACCAGTCAATTATAATTATTTTTGCATGATGAATGAATTGCCTGTTTATGAAATACTGAAAGAAGCTGCCGATAAATGGCCCGGCAATGCAGCGGTGTATGATGAACAGGGAGTGATAACGTTTGCTGAACTATATAGCGAAGCCGAAAAGCTGAAACAGGAGTTAATACGTCTTGGTATTAAACAGGGGATGGGTATGGGTGTGATGGCAGGTAATGGAAGGCTGTTCATCATTGGTATTTTTGCAGCAGTTGGTACAGGCGCTACCGTTATGCCTATGTCGCCACAACTGAAAAGAGCCGAAATAAATGATATTTTACAGGAGGCAAAACTGCATGCTATTATTGACGACCGTTCTACCATTCAACCATTAAACAGTATTGAAACGGTTATTCCCCTGCAACATGGCTCTTTCCGTTTTGCATTTACAGAAGTTGATATTGCAACACCATTTGCTCCTTTTGTTGTGCAGCCGGCATTTATAAGGTTTACTTCCGGCACAACCGGAAAATCAAAAGGTGTTATTGTCTCTCATCAAACCGTACTGGACAGGATCAACGCCGCAAACAAAGGATTACAACTTGGGCCATCCGACACCGTTATTTGGGTATTGCCCATGGCCTATCATTTCATCGTTTCAATCATATTGTATGTAAAATTTGGTGCAGCTATTTCTGTTGCTAAAGATTTTTTAGCAAAAAATATTATTGATACCACTAACAAACACAAAGGTACATTACTGTATGCATCGCCTGTGCAAATAAGGTTATTGGCAAATGATAACAGCGCCCAACAAATGCCTTCATTAAAAAAAGTAATCTCTACATCGGCAGGCATTGCATTGGATGTTTGCAAAGCATTTAAAGAAAGGTTTAGCATTGATGTAAGCCAGGCTTACGGCATTATTGAAATTGGATTACCCATCTTAAATTATACAAAATCGGCCGAGCACCCCGAAGCAGTTGGTTATGCACAACCGGGATATACTGTTGATATTTTAGATGAAAACCATAACCCGTTGCCCAAAGGAAGCACAGGAATTTTGGGCATAAAAGGACCCGGTATGTTTGACGCCTACTTAGTGCCGGCTACTTTGCAAAAAGATGTTTTGCAAAACGGGTATTTTTTAACCGCCGATTATGCATCAAAAGCAGAAGATGGATTGATAACGATTGAAGGACGTTCAAAATCGGTGATAAACATTTCGGGGCTGAAAGTTTTTCCTGAAGAAGTGGAAGCTGTTTTGGAAATGATACCCCAAATAAAACAGGCACGTATCAGCAGCAGCCCACATCAACTGTTAGGGCAGATAATTGTTGGCGAAATAGTATTACACAAAGGCGCCAGTATTGATGTAGAAGACGTAATGCAATATTGCAAAAAAAGGCTTTCGGCATTTAAAGCGCCACAGCGGTTAACAATTGTAGATGCTTTACCTATGACCAAAACCGGTAAACTGCAAAGGCATTAATTGCTTTTAATACATTGTTTTCAATTTTTCGTACAACACAATATTCATCAATACCAGCAGCATGCCATAAAATGTATCTTCAAATGGTATGCTATAAATTCTCCATCCAAGGTTTTCGGCATCGTTATATATTACCACGGGAATAGCAGTAAGAAAACCATTTACAATTAAAAACGGAATTAAACAGATGGCATAAGAAACAAGAAAAGAAACAGCATCAAAACTTTTAAAAAATTTCCGCAATGAATATATAAGAAGAATAAAAATGCCTGTAAAAATAAATGTGTACCCGGTATAATATTTTTCATGGTAAAATAAACCGCTAACCAATAACAGTACACCCATCGCAATTAAAATACGGTCGGCATTTTTTTTATTTATAAGGGTAGGAAAATAACTTCTTATACATGCATAAATAAAAACGCAGCAATAAGGTACAATAAAAAAAAACAGGATTTCTTCAATAGGCAGGCCAATAAAATTTAATCCTGTTACATAGGTTTCATTAAATCTCCATACACCCAATTTTGTAAAATATGCATCCCACACGATGTACAATATTGCCGGAACAATCGTAGCCGGCAAAACATATTTCCATTGTTTATAAAAAGCCACTTTTTTATCAAAGCTTAGGGCCAGCGGGCCTGCCAGCGAAGCTGCCAGGATAAGAAAATATGTGTAGTGGAAATTCAATCAGGAAAAAATATTTTGTGGTAAAGCCTGTTAATCGTTTGCAGCAGTATTTCAGACTGTAGTTGTTTTTGCTGCTTTTATATCTTTAGCATTTCTTTTTTTATCGGCACGTACTTTGTCCCAATATTTTTTATGTACCCATAGCATACCAAAACTTTCGCCATCATGCCTGTCTAAATGTTTATGATGCATTTTATGTGCCCAACGCAAGGCTCGCACATAGGTATTGTTGCTTCGGGTAAACCATTTAAAGCGTTGATGGATGATTACTTCGTGCACCAGGAAATAAGCAATACCGTATAAGGTAAAACCAGAACCAATACAAATCATCCAGTATTGTTTATAGATAACTCCAAACATGATGAGCAACCAGCTTGGTATAGCAAATATCAAAAAGTATGCATCGTTTTTTTCAAAAAAACCGGGGCTTTTTTGATGATGGTCTTTGTGAAGGTACCAGCCAAAGCCATGCATTACATAGCGGTGCAGGCACCAGGTAAACCCTTCCATCAAAATGAAAGTAGCCAATGTGATTGCTATGTAAATAATCCAGTTCATGAAAACTTATTTCAAAAATGTTCGTAACAATAAAAAGAACATCATTTGTATCAACAGCAAATTTACTGCGAATTTGTTTTGCTTGCTGAATTTTGCAAAATGAAAAACAGCCAGCAGTAAAACACTTACTACAAACCAACACATATAATTAAATACCGGTATACTGCCATCGCCGTTCCAAACCCAGTAACCCAGTTTTACCGCAACAGGTTCCATCAGCCAGTCGAAAAACACTGCCAGCGTGGCGCCATCTATAATCACCGATAATGCTTTCATGGCTGCAGGCGTATTCCCAGTATCGGCAGCTACACGGTTAATCATCTTCATCAGCAAAGTATGTACACTAATACCGCAGCAATAAATAATTATAAACCAGTTAATACCAATCAGCAAGGGTACATCTTTAAACTTAAACCCCAATACATTACCATACGTATAATCGCCAAAAAGTACGCCGGTATGTATTCCTATTATTTCAACAGCCATCCCTACCAGGAAACAAGCTATAAAAAAAAACAGGAAATGCAGGTTCTTTTCAGCTTGTGTCCATACAAGTAATGCAAATGATAATAACAGGTTGAAGGGAGTGGCTTCAAGAAAAAAGGATTTATCAAAATATAATAAACCCACCAGGCCGATAGTATGAAACAATACGGCGATGGCTGTAGCTACCTGGAATTTTGAAACCCTGCTTAACACAAAAATTGTTTTCTTGGTTGATGAATTACTTAGAGGTGGATTGAAGATACGTTTCCATTTTTGGAAAAGCAATTTTAAACCACTCAGTATATTTTTGAGGATGCGATTGAATAGAATCTCTTATCTCTGTTATTGTTTTAAAACAGTAGTCGCTCACTTCTTCGGTATTGGGTGATATTGCTCCATTGTAATTGCCAATAAAAACATGATCAAACTCATATTCGGTTAATCCATTATCAAACTGTGCTTTGTAAATAAAGTCAAATGCCTTTTTCAACGAAACACAAAAGCCCATTTCTTCCTGCAGTCGGTTTTCTGCTGCAACAAGTGTTTCCTGCCCCGGAGCAGGATGACTGCAACAGGCATTGGTCCATAACCCCGGGCTATGGTATTTTTTATCGGCTCTTTTATGCAACAGCATTTCGCCCTTACTGTTAAATATAAAAATGCTGAAAGCCCTGTGAAGCAGGGCTTTTTGATGAACTTCCATTTTTTCCATGGTACCCGTTTGCACATCTTGCTCATCTACCAATATAACATCCATAATTGCGATACGGTTAATATAAATTTAATTGTCTTCTTAATCCGGCCTTGGCTACAATATAAGCTTTGCCATAATTAGGTATGCGTATCCGCTGTTCTAAAATATGAGCAGGTGCAGTACGTTTTATTTTTTTAAACAGCGATAAATAATACTTGTATGCTACATACACGCCAAACCTTGCTTTTGTTGGCAGGTTTAAAATTCCTTCATAAGCATTTTCAAAATCTGCGGCAATATCCATTTCAATTTGCTTTTTCATAGATGGGGTGAAGTTTGTAAAATCCACTTCAGGAAAATAAGAACGGTTCAATAACTCATAATCGGCTTTTACATCTCTTAAAAAATTAACTTTTTGAAAAGCTGCTCCCAGCGCCTGTGCCGATGGTTTTAAATCGGCATACAGGTTTTTATCGCCTTCGCAAAAAACATACAGGCACATAAGGCCCACCACTTCGGCACTGCCATAAATATATTCCTTATAGCCATTGCTGTTGTATTGTGTTTTGCTTAAATCCATTTCCATGCTGTTGAAAAAAGATTCTACCAGGTCGAGCGAAATATTATAATTCCTTACCGTTATCTGGAAACTGTGTAAGATGGGGTTAAGGCTAATGCCCCTGTCGATGGCAGCATAAGTATCTTTCTTAAATTCTAAAAGCAGTTCTTCTTTCCGGTATTGGTGAAAAGTATCAACTATTTCATCGGCAAAACGTACAAACCCATATATATTATAAATGGGGGTACGCAAATCGGGATGAAGCAATTTGATAGCGCTGCTGAACGATGTACTGTATTTTTCAGTAACCGCTTTGCTGCATTGCTGGCTTACATCGTGAAAAAGTTTTATCATTACCTGGTGTAATTTTCTTTTTAAATTAATACAAAGGTTTTACTAAAGGATATTAACTTAAAAACAGGTTTATTATTATCAGTTTTGGTTATAATGTTTCAATGCTTCTTTAGCCACCACCTCTCCGCTTATAAGGCTTGGAGGTACCCCGGGCCCCGGCACCGTTAATTGCCCGGTGTAAAATAAGTTTTTTATTTTAATACTCCTGCAAGCGGGCTTTAAATTTGCCGTTTGCATCAAAGTATTTGCTAATCCGTAGGCATTGCCCTTAAACGAATTATAGTCATCTACGAAATTGCTTACCGAGTAGGTTTTTTTATAGATGATTGAATCTTTTACCGGTTGGCCTACAAATTTTTCATACCGTTTCAATATTTTTTCAAAATATTTTTCCCGCTGTTCTTCGGTATCGCCTTCAAGGCCGGCCGCAACCGGTATTAAAAAAAATAAGTTTTCATGCCCATCGGGCGCCACGGTTTTATCTGTTACTGATGGCGCACATACATAAAATAGTGGGTTGGTTGGCCATTGTTTTGATGTATATATCTCATGCCCATGTTTTTCAAAATCGCTGTCAAAAAAAAGCGAATGGTGCAAAATGCCTGTTAGTTTTTTATTCAATCCCACATAGTACAACAAACAACTTGGTGCCATCACCCTTTTATTCCAATATTGGTTACTGTAAACCCTGCAATCTTCGGGCAACAGTTTTGTTTCTATAAAATGATAATCGGCTGCACCTATCACCACATCGGCAGGGTATATATTGCTTGTTATTTGTTGTTGATTATTTGAAAGCGCAACAACAGATTTTGCTTTCCTGCCATCAACTTTTATTTCCGAAACATTGCTGTTGAAAATAAATTTTACCCCTAATTCTTCGGCCAGCAAATACATGCCTTCTACAATTTTATACATGCCCTCTTGCGGATACCAGGTGCCCAATTTTAAATCGGCATAGTTCATAAGGCTGTATAATGCCGGTGTGTTTTGCGGCAAAGCGCCTAAAAACAAAACCGGAAACTCAAGCAATTGCCGCAACTTTGGGTTTTTAAAATACTTACTGATGTGCTTGCGCATAGAAGTAAAAACATCCAGTTTAAAAACACCTTTCACCAGGTCCCAATCTAAAAACTCGGCATACGAGCGGCCGGGTTTATGCACCAGCTTATTAATACCAACTTCATATTTATATGCTGCCTCCTGCATAAAACTATCCAGTTTTGCAGCGCTGCCGGGTTCAATATTTTCAAAAAACTTTTTAAGATCATCATAATCAGCCGGGATATCCATCAGCTCATCGTTCCAATAAATGCGGTAGGTTGGGTTTAAGCGTTGCAAATTGTAATAATCAGATACTTTTTTACCAAAGCAATTAAAAAAACGCTCAAATACATCAGGCATCCAGTACCAGCTTGGGCCCATATCAAAAGTAAAGCCAGCCTCTTTAAAATGCCTTGCCCTGCCGCCGGGTATTGATTGCTTTTCCAGTACTACTACATCCCAACCTGCCTGTGCCATAAAGCATGCAGCCGATAAGCCTGCAAAACCACTTCCTATAATTACCGCTTTTTTCAAAGTGCTAAAATACGTTTTAGAATGTAACGCACATCAGTGGCATTGGGTATTATTTTTAAAATGCTAAAAACGGGTTAACTGCTGTTTAAGCAATTTACGGGCAAAATGTATGCGGCTTTTGATGGTGCCAAGCGGCTCCATCAGGATAGCAGAAATTTCGTGGTACTTGTATCCTTCAAAATATAATTCAAATGGAATCTTAAAAATTTCGGGCAGGTGATAAACAGCTTCTTTAATTTCTTTTAATGAAAGATTGGTTTCGGCTGCATTAGCAATGGCAAATTGTTTGTTATCGAGCAAGAACTCATTGGCCGTATTACTAAAAACGGTTTTTTGTTTGGCTGCCCTGCGGTAATTATTAATGAAAATATTGCGCATGATGGTATACATCCATGCTTTAATATTGGTGCCATCATTAAACTTATCCTTATTTGCAAGCGCTTTGTATAAAGTTTCCTGCACCAGGTCTTTTGCCGCTTCCATATCTCTTGTTAAGGTGATGGCAAAAGGTTTCAGGTAATCGGAGTTTCTTATTATTGATTGGTTAAATTCGAGGGTTGACATTTCTATTCCGTTTAACTAACTATACGGTAAATTTAAACAAATGGTTTCTTTACAAAAAATCAATTGTTTAATTTTTTTGTTAATAAATTAAACGCACTATCATTCAATCGATTAAGTATTTGTGAGTTAGGTTTTTTAAGAGCATTAGGGTTACAATTCAGATACAAAGTCCATTACTTCTGAAAATGATTTTTTAAATAAAATAGGAGCAGTAAGTTTTTTATGGTACGAAAGTGTTAATTGGCCAGAAATGACTATTGGTATGGTTGTTATTTTTTTACTGATGGCGGTAATAAATTTATCAAGGTTGAACTTGGTACCACAGGTTGTTAAATGCGTATACAGGTAATCGGGCTTTTTTAAAGTTGCCACAAATTCAACATCATCATTTGAAATACAACATCCCAGGTAATAAGTTGATATGCCCTTGCTTTTTAATAGATAATTTACAAATAAAAGCCCCAGTTCATGATATTCTCCTTCCGGTAAAAATAGTAATACAGATTTTTGGCTATGCACACGGCTTTCTACATGCTGAATGCCTACAATTAATTTTTGCCTGATGATATTTGATACCAGGTGCTCCTGTGCCGGGTTGATATGATTGGTTAACCAAAGTATTCCTATTTTATTTAAATAAGGAAAAATAATTTGCAATATGGTTTTTTCTATGCCTCTTGTAGCAATAAAACTATCCAGCAATTTTTCAAAATTCTCCATATCCAAATCAACCATGTATTGAATAAGTGAATTTACAATTCTCTCTTGCTGGGCTTCTTGCTGGCTAAGTAAAAGTATTTTCTCTTTCATCTCTGCATCCTTCATCTTATCTATATGAGAAATTTTAAAACCATATTTATTTAGCAACGCCACGTTAAGAATTGTTTTTAATTCTTCGTTGCTGTAGTAACGAATATTGGTACCTGTGCGGGCAGGTTTTAAAAAAGAATAGCGCTGCTCCCATATACGTATAGTATGTGCCTTTATGCCTGATAATTTTTCGAGGTCTTTAATGGTGAACGAGTGCATATTGCCGGGTTTACTATTTTTAAACAACCGTTATGTAAGTTTGTTTAATAAGCCCAATATTAGGTTATCAAATGTAAAGGTTTAACTTAAAAAGGCCGTACCGGAAGGTTTTTAAAAACCTTTTGTGCCATTTGGTTGCCCGGAAAAAGTATGGACCACCCGGTTAGGAAAATAATCATCAAATCAGTATAAACCGATGCATTTTTTTGATACCACAATTCCAATTGGCCTTTGTACGGATAAATAGCAGCATACATGGCTTTGGGGTCGTTTGTTTGGGAAACAAGCTTTTCTTCATCCCTGAAAATAAGAGACCCTATACCTGTAATACCGGGTTTGCTATTGTAAATTACTTCCTGTACATGTTGGGGATATAATTTAAAACTCACTTCCATCAATGGCCTGGGCCCCACAATGCTCATATCGCCTTTAAATACATTGATGATTTGTGGCAGCTCGTTAATTTTTGAAATACGTAACAGCTTACCAAATTTTGTAACACGGGGGTCGTTTCGCAAAGTGATTTCGCCGGTGCCCATATTAGGGCTATTCTTAAGCATGGTGGCAAACTTCCAAATATTAAATAACTTGTTTTTGTATCCCATCCTTTTTTGAAAATAAAATATTTCGTGCTCGCCGGTTATTGATAAGATAATAATTGATATCAGCAGTATAGGAGACAGAAGTATTAAAGCAACGGTTGCTATCAGTAAATCAATAAATCTTTTAATAAATCTGTACATGATGAGTTATTAATAAGCAGCCATCTTTTTTTCCGGTTCATCTATATGGAAGGGCAATGTGCAGCCGATGATAAACGTTTAAAATACTTCTTTTATTTTTTTGCAAACAGCAGCCAGTTCTTCATTAGTAATATTTGTAGAACATGGAATACTTAAGCACCGCCGGTAAACATAATCGGACCGGTTGTTTTTGTTGTAAAAAATATTATTGGCAAACATACGCAATTGGTTCATAGGCACCCAAAAGGGACGGCTCTGCATCTTGTTATCGTTTAATATCTTTAAAACATCTTTTTGTTTTTCGGTCATAATAGTTGGCAACCAATTGTTGGGACTTACATCGTTGCTAACTTGCTGAAACTTTATATCGCCCACTCCTTCCAGTTCTTTTTTATAAAACTCCGTGATTTCTTTTTTGCGTTTTATAAAACCGGGCAGTTGCTCCATTTGTGCCACACCCATGGCAGCAGCTACATTTACCAGGCGGTAATTGTAACCTATTTCATCGTGTACATATTCAAAGGGGTCGCTTTTAGCCTGCGTAGTTAAATGCTTTGCTTTTTTTGCCAACGCCTCATCGTTGGTAACAATCATTCCTCCACCGCCGGTGGTTATTATCTTATTACCATTGTAACTAAATGTACCCATCAAACCAAAACTGCCAGCATGTTTTCCTTTATAGTAAGAGCCCAGGGCTTCGGTACTGTCTTCAATAACCGTAACATTATTTTTATTTGCCAGTGCCATCAGCCTGTTCATATCACAAATATTACCCAGCACATGTACCGGCATTAAAACAGGTATTCGCCTGCCGTCTTTTTTATGATAGCAAACCCCGTTACGCTGTTCTGTTTCTTCTGCAAAAAATTGTTCCAGTAAATCCAAATCCATCTGCCAGTTGCCGGCATCGGTATCAATTAAAATGGGATCAGCACCGGTGTATTTAATAGAGTTGCAGGTAGCAATAAAAGTTATGTTTGGTGCAATCACATAATCATTGGCATTAACCCCCATCAGGATAAGACATATGTGTAATGCTGTGGTACCACTGCTTGTGGCCACGGCATATTTAGTACCGGCAAACTCAGCACTCATTTTTTCAAACTGATCAACATAAGCGCCCACGCTGCTTACCCAGCCGGTATCTAAACAGTCTTTTACATATTTCCATTCGTTGCCGGCCATATTGGGGCCCGATAGCAGTAGCATAGATTATTTTTTAAAATTCTTTTTTACCTGGTTTATTATATTCATTGAGGGTTTCTCTACAAGCCTGTATAGTATAATGCCAGCAATAATAGAAAACAAAATACTGGTAACATACCATTTACGGTTGTAAAAAACCAATTCATTGGTATACTTAAAAATAAGCGCATACATGAATATTAAAACTGGCAAATGAACCAGGTATAATGAATAACTTATTTCGCCAAGTTTTATTATTGCTTTTATAAACCAATTTTTCTTAAACTCGTATTTAAGAAAAACAACTATTAAACAAAAGGCAGATATGCCTGCTATAATGCCCGACCAAAAATGTTGTTTTGCCAGGGCTAAACCATCAAACAAAATAAATAATCCAAAAGTTACGGCTAATAAAATTGGTTTATAATTTCGGCCATCAAATTTAGATAATATTTGTTCTTTATAAATGTAAATAAACTGGCCTAAAGCAAAATAAAAATTGTACTCGAATAAATACCGCATAAAAATGTGGCCGGGATGGTACAGGTTTACTATAAATGCACCGCTAACCAACAGCAGCAATGAAACAAACAGGTAAACCTGCTTTTTCAAAAAAACAAATGGCACAATGAGGTAAAAAACCCCTTCGTACAACAGCGACCAATAAGCAAAATTAAACCCGATATATTCCCCGTTTTTTAAGAACAGCAATGCTTTTAAAAAATTTGAAAAATCGAGGTTTTGGTTTGCTGTTATCAGGCGGTTATTAAATTCCCTGTGCGTATCGGCATGGTAAAGCCCCGGCGCAAACTTTCTTATCCAAAGCAATACAGCCACCCCGATGATGATGGAAGCGATATAAGGTGTATAAATCCGGATAATTCTTACCACGTAAAATTGTTGCAGCCGCTGCACAAAACTTCCTTTTGCATTTTGCAGGCTCATGGCTATAAAAAAGCCCGATAGCACGAAGAAGATCATTACCATTTCGGAGCCGGCCGTGGTAAACAAATCGATACCGAACTTTAAATAATCAACCACCAGCCATTGGCTGCGTGGGTATTTAGCAAGATACTCGGTACCGCCGCTCCAAAGTATAAATTTTGCATGGTAAATAACTACATACATAGCAGCAACGCCTCTTATTGCATGTAACAATGGAAACTTAGCTTTATAATTTTCAATTTTTGTCATGCAGTAAATGCTATGCAATTATGCATAGCCATTGCTATTAAAACAGTGTACTGCCTAGTTTTATTTTATTTAAATAAGGCAAAGCTTCCTTTTATTTTAAAAGCAATTATATATTCCTGAATTTTTGAGCAAATGAGTCTGTAACGATACCTGTTTTTAACAGTGTATAAATTTCTTTAACGCCGTCGGGTACAGTTTTGGTTATGGTAAAACCCAGTTCGTTTTTTATTTTATCGAAGTTAACACGGTAATCACGGGGGTCTTCGCTGCTTTCTACATATATTACATTTACATTGGGCACAACTTTGCAAACTTCTTTTATAATCATCCCTTTTGTATAATTCTCTTCGGTGCTGCCTACATTAAATACATTGGCTTTCACTTTTTCTACCGGGCTTTCCAATACCAACACTACAGAACGGGCCAGGTCATCAACATGGCAATAAGGCCTCCAAAACTGTTGCCCCCAAATTTCCTGCTCGCCATGTACGGCTGCATTACGGGTAAATTCATTCACGGTTAAATCAAAACGTATCCTTGGCGAAAAGCCGTACACCGTACTAAACCTAAGCGCCGTGCTACACATCGGGCTGTCTTTTTTTTCTTGCAATAAATATTTTTCAAACTTCACTTTTAGTTCGGCATATAAAGAAACAGGGTTTAGAGCAGATGTTTCAACTACATACGAATTGGGGTCGGGCATTTTTCCGTAATTGCTGCATGTGCTTGCAAATACAAAACGCTTTACACCTGCTGCCTCGGCCTTATTGAACAAGTTAACCGATCCATCCCAATTGGTTTCATTAGCCTCATCACTATATTTTTTACAGGCGGGGTCGCCAACAATGGCAGCAAGATGTGCAATGGCATCAATCCCTATTAAAGCTTTATCCACATCAGTGGCATTGCGTACATCGCCTTTCATGAATTCAAAATTGGGGTTCAGCATCACATCATACAATGCATCGCCGCCAAATTTTAATGAATCGAAAGCTCTTACATGATGACCCTTATCCAGCAATTGCCTAACCAAAACAGAACCGATATACCCGGCGCCTCCTGTAACTAATACCTTCATAAAATTTTATTTAGCGCAGCAAAGATAAGGGGAGTTTGTGAGTTTGAAAGTGAAGCTTTTTGTAGGTTTTATAAAAAATTATTTTGCAGGCACACCTTTTACCATCACATCATCCGCCACATTTTTAACCACTACCGCACCGGCGCCAATAACTGCGTTTTTACCAATTTTAATTCCCTGCTTTACCACGGCATGGGCTCCAATAAATGCACCCTCGCCAACCTGCACATTGCCACAAAGCACAGCGCCCGGGCCCACATGAGCAAAATCTCCTATCACACATTCATGTTCTATAATAGCGCCAGTATTGCATATTGCGCCAATTCCCACTGTAACCAAAGGGTTGATGGTTACACTTGCTGCCACCATCACGCCTTGTTTTGCAAGTGTAGCTGTTGCATCTATCACAGCCGATGGATGAATGGCATTTGCCGGAAACAGGTTGTGTTTTTGTAATTGGTTATAAATTTTCCTTCGGATATTATTATCACCAATGGCAATAAAAAATTCATCTTTGTTGAATGCTTTAATGGCTTCTGCCGATGTTTCGTTGCCTATATACTGAAGATGAAAAGGATTATAGGTTTTTTCAGATACATCGCAATACCTGTTTACTTTTTTACCTGCAGCTTTTAAAATGCCGGCAACCACAAATGCATGACCACTATAACCAATTATTATCATTTTTCTTTTTTTCTAATTTACCAAATTTTTATACGCTTCCAGGATTTTTTGCCATATTACTTCCTGTGTATAGTTTTCTTTCACCTCTGTTTGCAGTTGTTTTGCCATTCGCTGCATTTGTATAGGCTGCTCTAACGCATATTTTATTTGCTGTAATAATTGTTGTTCATTACCGCAATCAAATATTAAGCCTGTTTTATTATCTGTTACTATATCAACATTACCGGCAATGCGGCTGCATATTACCGGTAATTGCATGGCACCTGCCTGTAATAATACATTTGGAAAACCTTCACGGTGAGATGGGAAAATAAAAATATTTGATAAGTACATATAATACTCAACATAGTTGGTCCAGTTGATGTGAATGATGGAAGGGTTGAAACGGATTTCCTGTAAGGTAGATTTTGGTAATGGGTCAAGTTCGTTTTCAAACTCGCCGGTAAGAATCAGAATCAGGTCAGCATTATCTTTTTGCAGTTGAGTAAAAACATTTACCAGTTCAGTAATCCCTTTATCAACAACCAGCCTGCCTATACAAAGCAGGTATTTGTTTTCGGTTGAATAATTTATTTCTGCTTTAATGCTTTCCAATATTTTTTCATCAAAATTTTTTTGGTTGAACCTGTTTATGTTAACACCATTTGTTGATCCTTTCCCAATTATAGACAACTTAGCCGGGTTACAAAGTTTGTGTTCTGTAATAAACCGTTTCATTGATTCACTGTTTGGCCAAACATTTGTTGCCATTGCGTAGGTAATTTTTTCTATAAACTTAAGTAGCATGTATTTACTGCCTTTTTCAACCATTAATGGCAAGCCGGCAACTGTGTGTATCCTGCATTCAACGCCACATATCCTGGCAGCAACCATCCCCAGCAGGCCGGCTTTAGGCGTATGTGTGTGAACAATACCCGGTTTTTCTTTTTTAAATATTTTAATCAACTGCCACAGGCATTTTACATCTTGCCAGGGTGTTATTTTCCTGGTCATGGGCACAATAATATGCCTGCATTTTTCTTTTTCAATTACATCGCCAAGTTCTTTTCCATCTGCACTTATCATCAATACATCTAAACCATGGCCGGCCATAAAATTCATTTGCCCCGGTAGCAGGTAGCGCAATGCCATAGGAACCGTTGTAATGCGTATCAATTTTTTATTTGAAAGGGAATGGTTCAAAAAAAGATGTTTGGGTTGGGTTTAAATTTTATCTTGCTAAAAATAACATCATAGTATTAAAAGACAAGTTAGGATTTTTACAATAAATTTGATGGATAGATAAGCTACTGTTTTTTATACCTCACCTGTAAAATAAGCTATTACTGTAAATGGGTTTTTTAGATTTCATATTATTTCCTGTATATGTAGCTTTATTTTATTTTATATTTAAATCACGAAGGAAAAAATACGATGACCCGGTTTTACAGTTTTATCATAAACAGGGATTTTGGATAAAAGTGTTGGCCGTTATACCATTTACATTATTCAATACTGTAATCTCACTTGGAGATTCTTTTGTATTGTATTATACAGAAGGCGCAAACATTTATCATTTAATATTAGGGAATAGCGATCATTTAAAATGGTTATATCTTCCGGGGTCGGAATTTGATCAAACTTTGCTTAGAAATAGCATGAATCTTGGTTATTTTAGAGCCGAGAACAATTACATGGTTACTCGTATTGTAGCAATTTTATCATTTGTAAGTTTTGCAAGGTATTCAATTATAAATCTTTTTTTCTCATTAATAGCATATACGGGAATCTGGCGTTTATATCGTTTTTTTTATGAACAGTACCCACATTTACACAAACAGCTTGCCATTGCCATATTGTATTTACCTACTTTTGTTTTTTGGAGTTCGGGTATTTTAAAAGACCCACTATGCATAAGTGCATTAGGCTGGATTACTTATGCATTTTATGAGGCATTTGTTAAGAAAAAAAATTTATTAAGAAACGCAGTAATACTTTTTGTATTTGGGTATTTGCTAGCAATTCTAAAAATTTATATACTGATATCGTATGTTCCTTTTTTAATTCTCTATCTTATTTTAAGAAATGTGAACATGGTTAAAAGCAGGTTACTCAAATGGGTATTAGGCCCTACACTTATTTTTGGAAGTGTATTAGCCGGGCAACGGGTAATGATTAATTTTGAAAATGAACTTGGAGGTTATACGGCCGATCAAATAACTACACAAGTTGACAAAACCAGAAGTAGCTATCGTGATGACACAAAAGTAGGTGGAGGTGAATCAACTTTTTCATTGGGTGTTGAATTTGACGGCACATTAATTAGTTTAATAAAAATGGCACCCGCGGCAATTATTGCTACTTTTTATCGGCCATTTATTTGGGAGTCTAGAAAAATATCAACATTACTTTCATCTCTTGAAAGTATGTTTATAATGTTCTTCACTTTATATGTATTGTTTAAAGTGGGGCTATTCAAAACATTAAAAGCAATAAAGAACGATCCGGTTATTTTATACAGTGTTCTTTTCTCCCTTTTATTTGGGCTTTTTGTAGGAGCTACCACACCTAATTTTGGTTCATTAGTTCGTTATAAAATTCCCTGTATGCCATTTTACGTAATTTCTCTTTATTTAATACTTGATTACTATCATAAACAAAAAACAGCCTCGTGGTAAGCGACGCTGTGTGATTTCAAAGGGGGTTAACAATAAACCATTATGCATTTGCAGGCCTCTCTGCCGAACGGGTTGTTGAGAAAGGCGCTAAAATATTTTGCCAGGTATTTTTAATATAACTGTTTACTGAGTCTGTAATTGAAATAGATTCTCCGGTTTTTAATTTTGCTAATATTGATGGAGGAGTAGCTTCAAAATTGCTGTTAAAAGCATCGGCCACCGGCCAAATAATGAAACTTAGTTTTTTAAACTTGTCGGTTTTTTGAAATAGCAACACAACACCCATGAAAGCTACAAGAAAACAACTGTAATGTAATATTGCAACCATTTTATTGTTAAACTTAACCTGGTGAATATGAAACCTGTTTCGGATATAATAATACATTTTCCAGCCCGAAGCATAATCCCAGTCTTTTTTTATAGAAAATGCAGTAGAAGGATGATAATGTATGCTGTTAGCCACTGTACAAACAGGTATTTCGTTGCTCCTCACAATGCGGTAATAATATTCTGTTTCATCGCCCCATAAAAAATATTTTGGCTTTGGCACACCCACCCGTTCAATAATACGGCGGTGCAGTAAGGTGCCATTAAATGGATGGCCTATACCATGTATGATATTGCAATCAACCTCATCAAGCGATTTGTATTGTTGTGTTTTCCATACAAAAGATTTTTTATCTTCTTTATCAATAACAGCACAATTAAGCAGGCGCAGGCAGCCATCATCTGCTGCCAGTAAATTTTCCAATGCATCCTCTTTGGGGTATCCGTCATCATCCATACACCATATCCAGGCATATTTATTTTCATAAGCCCAGTTTATGCCGGTGCTAAAACCTCCACTTGAACCGGTATTATTTTGATTGATAAAAAATAAGCCATCTTGTTTTGCAAGCCATTCATCAGTACCATCGGTACTGCCATTATTTACTACCAGAATGGCATCTAACGGGCGACTTTGATTACGTAAAGCAGTTATACATTCTGAAAGCAGTGCCTTACGGTTGTATGTAACAACCACAGCAATTACCTTTTCCATAGGAATGGTGTTTGGTTTTTAAAAGAATATACTGGACCAAACTATAACGCCGTGTTTATTAACTTATTGTATTAGGGGTAAATTATTTTGGCTACTCCTCGGTATTGGAAAATACCGGGGGTTTGTTACCGGCCTTTATTGCATGTAAAAAAGCATTTGAAAAATTAAGTGCTTCGCCAATTACATGGTGCATATCCATATACCGGTAAGTGGCCAAACGGCCTAAGAAAGAAACGCCTTGCAGGGCTTGGGCATCATTGCGGTATTGCATTAAAAGAACTTTATCTTTCTCGAGCCTTTTAGGATAATAAGGTATATCTGATGGTTCTGTTTCTTTACTAAACTCTTTAAAATAAATAGTTTTATCATGCTGTTCCCAGTTTGTAAAATGTTTATGTTCGGTAATTCGGGTAAAGGGAACATCAACATCGCAATAATTCATTTGGGCAGTTCCCTGGAAATCGCCGTTAGCATAAAATTTTTCGAAAGTAACAGTGCGATACCCAAGCCGGCCATGTTTATAATTAAACCAGGCATCTAAAGGGCCCGTATAAAAAACATGGTCGTAACCGCTTATATTCATACCAGGATTAAATTTCTTATTGAGTGTAACATGGATGTTTTTGTGCTCAAGCATTTTTTGAATAACGGAAGAATAACCATCAACAGGTATTCCGGTAAAAATATTGTTGTGATAATTATCATCGTAATTAAATCGTACAGGTATGCGTTTTAAAATTGATGCAGGCAACTCGGTGGGTTCGCAACCCCATTGCTTTTTTGTATAACCATAAAAAAATGCATGATACAACTCTTTACCAATAAAATGCAGCGCCTGCTCTTCAAAATTTTGTGGCTGGGTGATGGAGCCATTTGCCAGCGTTTTTAAAAAATCTTTTGCCTGTGCTGGTGTAAAAGATTTACCAAATAATTGGTTTATGGTATGTAGGTTTACTGGCAACGAATATATTTTGCCATTGCTCATAGCTTTTACCCTATGTACGTATGGCCTGAATTCTCCAAAGCTGTTTACAAAATCCCAAATTTCTTTTTTATCGGTATTAAAAATATGTGGCCCGTATTCATGCACCATAATACCGGTTTGTTCATCCCGTTTTGTATGGCAATTGCCTCCAATATGGTTGCGTTCGTCCCAAATATCAATAATACAATCACAATTTTTTGTCAATTGATTTGCCAATACTGAACCGGAAAACCCTGCGCCTATTATTAAATATTTCTTACTCATGATGATTTGTAAATCATTTATTATTGCAATATACGTTTGTAAATACGGATATATTTTTCAATAGCGGTTTCCAATGAATAAAATTCTTTAGCTGCCTGTCTGATTTTGGCAGAATTAGTTATATCCCCAGACTGTATTTCTTCAACAGCTTTTGAGTAATCCTGGTCAGTAAACCCTTTTAGTACTACACCAGATTGGAATTTTTCTACAATCATTTCCACATCACCTACGCCGCTATTGGTAATTAAAGGAATACCCATTGCCATAATTTCGCCATGTTTTGTTGGCGATGATGATTGTTTTGAGTAACAGGGCTTGATAAAAAAAACCGAATACCAGCTTACCGATAACAATAAAGGCACTTGCAACCTGTTTGCTTTTTTAATTATAACTTTTGCGGCAGGTATTTCATATTTTTCTGCCAGCAACTTAATTTCATTGTGCCGGTGCGGCGAGATAAACAATAATTTTACTGAAGGTATTTTACAAATAAGTATTTTACAAAACTGCATCATCTCATCAGTAAGATACCATCCGCCAATAGAACCAAGATAACTAATTACCAGGTCGTTTTCTTTTATATCTAATTCAGCTTTTAATTTTGATTTTTCAATTTCATTTATAGTTGCCGGGTTAAATAGTTTCATATCTACACTACAGGGTATCACTTCCATCGGTATAGATGAATTGTATTCCTTCCATTCCTTTATAATATTTTCGGCTGCGTATGTAAGGCAAACAATACCATCGTTTAGGCGTACAGCTTCTGTTTCTTTCTTCTTAAAATAGTCGTAAATAGTGCGGTAAAGCAGCATCCTAGTGTTCCACATGCCGCCATCTACACGGCTATCAGCATAAAACTCACGTATATCGTTTAAAAATTTTACTCCCATTTTCTTTTTCATCCACAAGCCTACCAAAGCCGGTATGCCCGGCCTTGTATGCACCATATCTATTTTATTATCTCGATGTATTTTTTGTGCTGCTTTTTTTAATTTAAAAACATCAAGCATGGTGGAGGCCACGGGAGGTTTTTTGGTGTAGCTAAGCGGTATCCATTGTATATTATCTGCATCAAGCAATTGCTGAATGGCTTGCCTGTTTGATTCAAACACTTCTTTTTTTTCGCAGCTTAATAAAAAGATTGAATACCCGGCTTTGCTTAACCCTTTCAAATAGGGAATAACCTGGCTTTGCCCAAGTGGATCAGTCATGCCATCGTAAGAGATGAATAATATGTTTTTTTGTTTGGGGCCGGGCATTCTGTTAGTTATTATTTATCCACTTATCGTACCACATTTGAAACATTAGTATAAACCATATTTTTTCTGCTCGCTCAGATTTTCCATTATAAAAAGAATTTTTTATACGCTGTACTTCGTCGTTATTAAAAATATTTTGCTTTTTTATAAATTCTTCGCTAAAATAATTGTCAACAAATGGTTTTAAATCTTTTTCCAGCCATTTTGCTATTGGAATACCAAAACCCATTTTAGGCCTGTCCATCATTTGTTGTGGAATATATTGATGAACTATTTCCTTGATGATAAATTTTTTATTCCCTTGATTGTATTTGTATTCCAACGGTAATTGAGCTGCCCATTCAATAATACGATGATCTAAAAAGGGCTCTCTTCCTTCTAAACTTACGCTCATGCCAGCCCTGTCAACTTTTTGTAAAATATCATCTACCAAATAAGTTTGATAATCAATAGCCATCATATAGGAGAGGATGGAATATTGTTCATCTTTTAATTCGTTACTGTCGAATGCAGTAGGAATTTCGGAAACATTGCTTTTAAAAAGTTTTAAAATATTTTTTTCGTTTATTTGCCTCGACATGGATTTAAAGAACTGCTTTTCAGAAGGGTCTTTTAACAAACCCTTTAATTTTTCATAGCGGCTGTGAAACAGGTATTTCTTATTCATTAATGGTATAGAATCTGCCGGAATTACATTCATTAGTGCTACAATTCCATTACGGATAAACCCTGGTATATTTTGTATTTTTTTTCCATACTTAAGCATGTAATCATATCGGTTATAGCCGGCAAAAATTTCATCGCCGGCATCGGCCGATAAGGCAACTGTAACTTTTTCCCTGGCAATGCGGCTGACCAGTGTGGTTGGAATAGCGCTACTGTCGGCAAAGGGTTCATCGTAAAAGAATGGAAGCGTGGGTATAATTTCCAGCGCTTCTTTTTGTGTGCAATAATATTCCGTGTGGTCGGTTCCCAGGTGTGCAGCAATCTCTTTTGCAAAAGGTGCTTCATTAAGCCCGGCATCAGGTACGCCAATAGTGAATGTTTTTATTTTTTCGGTGTTATTTTTTTGAAGGATAGCTGTTACGCAAGAACTGTCGTATCCGCCACTTAAAAAAACTCCTACTGGCACGTCACTTACCATACGATATTGAAAAGCACTGGTAAGCAATTTTTCCGTTTCTGTTATTGCATCGGGTAAGCTTATATCTAACTTTGGTTTATTATATGCATCATACACATTCCAGTATTGTGTTGTTTGCAGTTGTTGGTTTTGTAGGTTGATAAATAAAAAATGACCAGGCTTTAATTTATACGTATTGGTAAATATGCAATGAGGAGAAGGTACATATCCATATTGTAAAAAAGCTGCTACGGCATCGGTATTAATCTCTTTTTTAAAGTTTGGATGATGCATCAATGCTTTCAGCTCGGAAGCGAAAAGAAATAACCCATCTTTAAAATAATAGAAAAAGGGTTTAACCCCGGCTCTGTCTCTACAGGCAAATAATTGTTTTTTATCTTCATCATAAATTACAAAAGCAAACATACCTATGAATTTTTGCAATGCTGCACTACCCCACTCATTGTATGCATGTAAAATAACTTCAGTATCACTATGGCTGTTGAACTGGTGGCCTTTCCGTTCCAGTTCATTTTTTATTTCTTCGTAATTGTATATTTCTCCATTGTATGTAATGTGCAGTTTTTGAAATGCTTTAGGTTGTGCCCCCCCTTCAGACAAATCAATAATACTTAAGCGACGATGCCCCAAACCAATGCTTGCAGTATCTGTTTTAAATTCTGCATAACCTTCTCCATCAGGCCCACGATGAAGCATAGCCCGATTCATTTGCTGTAAAATTTCTTTGCTTGTTTTTTTATTAAAATCAGCAAATCCCGAGATACCGCACATAGATTTAGTTAAGATTTTGAAACTATAAAATTAAGCAATACATATAAATCATGGTTTATAATTTAGGGTTGTACTTTTGATAAACCTGCTTAAGTTGAACAATATAATTTTTCTGCGAAGCTATTTCAAGTACACGTTCGTAAGCCGCTTGTACATGTTGATACAAGGCAAGCTGCCCGGTATATATCTTTTTTAATACTGATGATAAAGATTCGCCTGATTTACCTGCTGAAGTTTCAATAAAAAATCCAGCGTTGCCAATTATTTCTTTAAATACCGGTATAGAAGATACAATAACAGGTAAGCGTGCAGCCATAGCTTCCAGTGGTGCTATACCAAAGCCTTCAGTTATGGAGCATGCAATAAAAACGTCATAACCCAACATTAGTTTTTCTACATTATCTGCTCTGCCTTTAAATGTTACATTAACTAACGATTGTGCCTCTTTGTATTTTTTTAAATTTATTTCTTCGCTGCCAGTGCCATAAATATCAAGCGTAATAGGATATTGTATTAACAATGCAAACTGAGATAAAATGTACCCGTAATTTTTTGCTCGCTTTAAATTACCTACTGCTATACAGCGTAAAGACGAACCAGCCGTATATGTTAGCTGCCTGTTTATTTTAAAAAACTCTTCTCCTACAAAATTGTATAATACATCCCTGGTTCCGCTGTTGGGTATATAACTTGTATAATCATCAATAACAAGTTTGGAAACCCCGATTAGGTGATGCCGGGATCTGGCGGTGAATCGCTCAATCCATTTTATGAACGGTTTATTTGTAAAGTATGCCTTACTATATTCAGAATGAATTGTATAAAAAAAGGGTATTCGCCTGGGGCAGGCTATTTTTGATATTATACCCGGAAACAGGAGATTGGCATGTATAACATCGGGATTATGTTTTCTTATCAACCTTCGTATAAAATAAATAATAAGAGGAATATGTAGTTTATTTTTTATGGGGAATGTATAATATTGAAATAGTTTTTTAAGCTCAGTACTAAACTCATAATCTTTAGAAAGACATATTACTATATGCTCATCGTGCGGTAACATTTGAATTGTGTTTATTAACAATGTTTCAGCGCCGCCTCTTGCAAGCCCATCAATAACATGCATTATTTTCATAAAAGCTATTTAGTAACAGTAAGGCCTTGATTTAAAAATTGATTGTTGAACATATTATAAACTGTTTCGCTTAAAACTTCTGGGGTTTTCGGGTTGTCAATATATTCTTCACAAAACGATTTTAATTTTTGTGAAATAATATAAGTTTCTGCACTGCATCCTTTTTTAAGCCCCAGTATTAGCGCATGCATTCTTGCAGAGCAAACAACGTCTGCATTTTCTAACAACTTGTTTAAATCATCCAGCGATTTTATATCGGCCACTTGTGTATTTAGTTGTTTGGTTTGCAGATATTGTTGAAATAGCAGAGTTTCTAAAGCATCTGATTCGGTTGTATAAAATAAAATAATGTTCATTTTCTTTGCAATAAGCCTTTCAACAATAGAAAGCCAATTTTTGTAATAAGTATCTTTATTTTTTTCTGCTGTATTAAATTTTCGAATATACTCATTATAACTATATATACCTACCAATGCTGTATTGGTGTTCTTATTTGCAATAAATTCTTCTTCCTGAAAAAATGCCACATCAGGCATTAAAATACTTTGTTTGTTAAAATTAGAGGATAAACTTTTTTGCGAAAACCTGTCTCTTACCCATATAGAGTCTGTTTTATTTAATGCTTTTTTATATAAATATTTCTCAACTAAATGAAACTTACCGGCAACACCTACACCCGCCAGGTATAGCATTATGGTTGGATCTTTTTTCACTGCTATGGTCCACAGATATAATGAAATAGAAAAAAAGCTTATTGCGTTATTTTTAGAAGAGTTTATTAACTGGCCGCCACCTATTATCACTGCATGGTAACTACGGTTTTGAAGATATGCCCTGATTTGTTTTTTAATTTTAAAGAAATACCTGAAATAAATAAAAAAGCTAAAAATTGAATGTTTCGTTTTTTTATAAATAGAAAAACGGGAATTTCTAACCTTGCCAACCTCTTTGTTTTTATATTGATAAACAGGAAGGTTTTTCAATGCCGGGTTGGTAAAATAACAAAAGTCAGTTTCATAGCCTAACTTCCGTAACAATGATTCCATACTTTTTTTAATAGCCTGGTCTCCTAAATTACTGCTATACCCTTCATTTATTATCAATATTTTTTTTACCAAGGCGTATTTATTGTTTTATTAATATGCAAAATAATTTTAAAACTATTTTTGTTTACCGTACTTTACAAATTTGTACACTGTACTTTGCTTTGCTATTTCCCAAAATTCGAATAAGGCAATAGTTTTACTGTAGTATGATATTAAAAAATAGAGTACAATAAATACTATTGTATTGAAAATAATTTTTATCATATTATAGCTTACAAATTTATCCCCAATTATATAGTTTAAACTCCAACACAGCATCATAATCAATATACTTTTGAAAATTATAGGTATAATATCTTTTAACTGTTCTTTCATAGAATAGTTTATTAAACGACCGCTATAAAAAGTATTCATATAAAATAGAAAAAATCCATAAAATACTTTAAACCACAAAAGTGGAAAAATGCCGTAATAGGCAGCAATAATAGTTCCTGTAATCCCAACAGTTTTTTTTACAAGCTCTATTTTCAATAAAAGATCTGTCCTGTTTTTTACTTTTAGGATATTAATATTATACACCTGTAGTGGATACATAATGGCATAAATACATAGTACCTGAAAATAGGGTACAGCCGGAAGCCACTTATCGGTGAGTACTATTTTAAATAACGGATCTGCACACATTATTAGTAACATCATTAATGGTGCTATCCAAAAAACAATCTGCTGCATTACTTTTCTATATACCATTTTTAATTTATTATCGTCTTGTTGTATTTGTGAAAATGCCGGATAGGTAACCTTATCCATTGCACCACTTATTAACTGAACCGGAAAAATGCTAAGTGTATTTGCCTGGTTATATAACCCCAGTATAAATGGTGTAAATAATTTTCCAATGATGATATCATAAATATTATTGTAAATGGTATTGATGATACCAATGATGGAAAGCTTATAACCAAAGTTGAAATGTTTTTGTAACAATTTTTTATCAATAACAAAAACAGGTTTCCAGTCGGTAAATATCCAATGTTGTGCCATGAAAATTGTAGTACGAATCAGGTTCATATAAACCAGGCTCCAGGCTCCATAGCCGTTATTGGCAAACCAAATTCCGGCAACCGCCCCAATAATAGTTGCCGGTAACTGCATATATAGTTGCAGTTTAAAATTCATTTCTTTGGTAAGTTTTGTGTTTTGTACACTTACCAGGGCTTGTAAAATAAAAATGATGCCATAAACTTTTACTATAGCTGTAAGTGGCGGCTGCTTAAAAAAATGTGCGATTAATGGCGCTGTTATAAATAATAACAGGTAAAGAAAAACACTGAATATTATATTCAGGTAAAAAACTGTTGAGTAGTCTTTATTGGTAATATTGATAGTGCGAATAAGCGAAGATGCCATACCGCCATCAAGTAATACCATACCTATAGAAATAAAAACCTGCAGCATGGCAATAATACCAAAATCGGCAGGAACAAGCACACGGGCCAGTATTATTAGTACAATGAAATTGATAGCCTGCACACTTATCTGGTGGCCTATTACCCAAAAAAAACCTGTAGTTGTTTTTTTTTGTAAACTCATGATTTGTTCAGGTTAACCAAACGAAAAAGTTTTTATTAAATCAATTTCTTATTAAGCTACAATATCTTTTACCAAGCATGGTACACAATTATCGTAATGAACAGGTCCTCTCAAAACATTTTTCACCCCGTATTTTTGAAACCATTTTGTTAGAGTGTTAATTTTTTGTGTTTGATCATATTGCGAGCTAAACATATCGAAAGTATCCAGTATACTCCGTACCCTTATTTCTTTTTTTGACAAGCCATGTGGAATAGTGTCTTTTATATCATTAAAGGGCATAAAGTGATTTATAAACTTGCCAATACCTATCTTATTAAAAAATGTGATAACGGCAAAAAAACGGTTATAGCTTAATTGCATGTTCTTTTGCTCACGGTCAATTTGTGTTGCTGCAAATTTGTTCCACTGGTAACCGAAGTTTTGTGTGTAGTTATTGTCTTCCACATGGCGGTAAGCCTCGTTTTTAAAAGGAAAAACTATTTCACCGTTTTGAGTTAAGCCGTCAGGTAGTTGCAGAAGTGGGGTTTTAATAAATGAGTTTTGTAAGGTTATTTGGGGGTTCATTGGCGCTTGTAGATTTGTGCTTTACTTACAGTTATAATTGTTTTGCAGCTGTATCCTATAATTTTTATGTTTCCGGTTTTAAACGGAAATTAATGAACGATATTGCATTTTTTAACTTTGCTGCAGCGATGAAAGCTTCATTGCTCCAAATCATCGCCCCTGCATTGATATTGATGCCGGGCATTATTTTACGGACGTAAAAATAGCAATTAATATTTTTGTGATGGCTAATATGGGATGCAATATAGGTACTGCAGGTATTTTTAAATAAAAAAAAATACAACCGTATACCCAACCTGCAATCATGCAATTATGATAACGTAAGCAGTTTAATCTTTATCTTGCATTAACCTGGCATTACAGGTAAAGCCCGGTCTTTTTAAAACCAAATAATATCAACCCTGCCTATGCAGAATATTACTTTTATTGATTATTGTTTACTGCCGGTTTACCTGTTCATATTTTATATTATTGTACGCAAGCGCTCTGTAAGTTACAGCAACCCTGATTTACGCAAGTTTATAGTAACAGCATTCTTATTGCGTATGCTTGGTTCTATTGGTTACTCAATGATGGTGCAATATTATTATGGTTATGGTGATGCATTTACCTTTTATTATGGAAGTAATTTTTTCAGGGACCAGTTGATGCAAAACTCAGGTGATATCAAATATCTTTTCAGTAATGCCAAAGAATTTATGGCCTGGTTTAATGCCGAAGTGGGAGATATCAACTATACCGGTTATTTTGGCGTAAGCTCTAATTTATTTGTAATGAAAGTGGCCACATTGGTTTCTTATCTTTCGTTCAATAGCTTCCTAATCATCTCCCTGTTTTTTGGATTTTTTTCATTTGCCGGCCAATGGAAAATGTTTACCGTTTTTAATGAAATTAACAATCAAAGACATCAGCGGTTAATGGCATGGGCAGTTTTATATACTCCATCCATTTGGTTTTGGGGCAGCGGGTTAATGAAAGATTCTATTTGCCTGGGCAGTATGGGATTTATCATTTATTTCCTATATAAAATTTTTATAAAAAACCAACGAAAACTGAGGGATATTATATTACTCATGTTCCTTGTTTTTGTAGTAAGCCAGGTAAAAAGCTACATCACCATTATATTGGGTATTGCTTTAGCTACATTGGTATTGGCAAATTTTATCGCATCAATAAAAAATATCATCATTCGGTCGTTTGTTTTAATTATCTTCCTTTTCACATTAGTAATAACTGCATATTTCACCAACTTTAATGCACAGGTACAGGGTTTTGCAGAAGAATACATTTTACAGTTTGACAATTTGCATAAAAGTTATGAACAATTGCAAAATGCTGAAGAAAACAGCGAAGGTGGGCTTACCAGCATTAATACCAATATCACTTTACAGGGCTTGATAATGCAAAGCCCCTGGGCCATCTTCACCTGCCTGTACCGGCCCTTTATTTGGGAAAGCAGGAAAATCATTATCCTGCTTACTTCACTTGAATCGATGTTCCTGTTTTTTTCAACCTTATTTGTCATAATAAGAACCGGGGTATTAAAGTCGCTCAAATATTTAATTGCCGATAAGTATATACTTTTTTCATTTATCCTGGTTACGCTTTTTGCTTTGCTGATAGGGCTTACCACATTTAATTTTGGCACCATGGTAAGGTATAAGATTATCTTGCTGCCTTTTTATTATTTTATATTGGTAAGATTATATAGCTATGCCGTAGAAGATAAAAGCGAATTGGCCATTGGATGACAAGAGTAATATTTTTTGTAATAACCATAAATTAATCAAAAAGGGTTACCAGTAATTTAAAATCATTTACTTTTAGCCGGTAGATTGAAAGAAACAACTGGGTTAACTGCAACTACTGATAATTTTATTGAGGCTTACATCATATAAATGAAAAACGAAAGTGGAAATAAAGGATTATTTGTTATTTCATTAGACCTGGAATTGCTTTGGGGCATATGGGATGTAACTTCTAAAGATGCACCTTACAGTGAAAATATTAAAGGTGTAAAAGATGTGATACCTGCGCTTTTAAAAATTTTTGATGCCTACCAGGTTAAGGCCACATTTGCAACTGTTGGTTTTTTATTTGCAAAAAATAAAGAAGAACTGTTAGCATCGTTGCCTGCCCATAAACCCACTTACAGCAATACTGGTTATAATGTATATGAAAATGAAATTAACAGTATTGGTAACGATGAACATGATGATCCTTTGCATTTTGGATACCCGTTATTACAACAAGTAATTAACAGCCCCCACGAAATAGGCACCCACACACACAGCCATTATTATTGCCTGGAAGATGGACAGGATGCCATTAGTTTTGAAGCCGACCTGCAGGCGGCCAATAAAATTGCCAAAGAAAAAAATATACAATTAGAGAGTTTTGTTTTTCCACGCAACCAGGTTAACAACGAATACCTACCCATCCTTTTATCAAATGGCATAAAAACATACCGGGGCAACCCCACAAGCTGGATTTATAAACCTCGCCATTTTGCTGCCGAAGTTTTTTTTATACGGCTGTGCAGGCTCATTGATGCCTACCTGCCTTTATCGGGCATGAATGGGCATACTATAATTGATGAACCCGGTAAGCCTGTAAACATTGCTGCCAGCAGGTTTATGAAACCCTGGTTTAAACCATTAAGCTGGTTAGAGCCTTTGCGTATTTACCGCATCAAACAGGAAATGACCTATGCAGCAAAAAATAATAAACTGTACCATTTATGGTGGCACCCTCATAATTTTGGAAAAAATCTTGAAAAAAATATGAGTAACCTAAATTCACTATTGATGCATTATCAATATTTGAACAGAAAATATAATTTCACTTCTTGCAGTATGATTGAAGCAGCAGCATTTACAGCAACCGGTAACACATGCAATCCAAAAAAATAATTTTACTGGCATCCAACTGTCAAAGTTCCCGTTGGGTATATCAAGCTTTAAAACACCTGTTGCCCATCAGCCATGTTATTATTGAACAACCTGTTTCAAAAATTCAATTATTTAAAAGAAGGATTAAAAAAAACGGGGTATGGCAGGTAACAGGGCAGGCCATGTTTTCAATATTGGTTACCCCGTTATTAAGATGGAAAGCAAAAAACCAAAAAGACACACTAATAAAAAAATATCAACTGATTGATATCCCATTTAATGAAGATGAGTGCCATTTTGTTTCATCGGTAAATGATGAACAGTGCAGGCAATTATTAAAACAATATCAGCCCGACATAGTAATTGTAAACGGAACCCGTATTATCATCAATGCCACTTTACAAAGTGTAGATGCATCTTTTATAAATATTCATGCAGGCATTACACCCCAATACAGGGGTGCACATGGCGGATATTGGGCTTTATATAATAATGATGCCCCTAATTTTGGAACAACTATACACTTAATAGATACAGGTATTGATACAGGCGCTGTATTAAAACATGTTTTTGCACAGCCGGGCAATGATGATAATTTTACCACTTATCCCATTATACAGGTGGCCGAAGGTATAAAAGCTTTGCCGCAAGTGATAAATGATTTTATTAATGGCAGGGCGCCTGTAACCAACCATGTTGAAAAAGGGAAAATGTATTACCAGCCTACCATCTGGCAATATCTTACAAATAAAACAAGGTAGCAAAATGAAAAATAAAATTGTTGCATGAAGATAGCGTATAACAAAACACCGATTGATACAATAAAAGGGCCCAATAACAGTATTGATGTTTTTACCAGTTTAGACAATAGTGAAAATATTGATAGCGATGTAGTAAAATCGTTTGGTGAAGAGTGGAGCAAGTTTGCCGTTCATAATGATGAAAGTGTAAGAGAATTACGTAAAGAATATTTTGATATTGTGAATGAAACCATGGTAAACAAAAACACCTACATGATTGACATTGGTTGCGGTAGCGGAAGATGGACTGATTATTTCACCGATAAAGCCGGGTTTATTGAAGCTATTGACCCAAGCGATGCAGTTTTTGCGGCAGATAATATGCTGGGCAAAAAAGAAAATGTACGCATCACCAAAGCAAGCGTAGATACTATTCCCTGGCCCGATGAAACTTTTGATTTTGGTATGAGTATTGGTGTGCTGCATCATATTCCCAACACAAAACAGGCATTAATAGATTGCGTAAAAAAAATTAAAAAGGGCGGGTATTTTTTTGTGTACCTCTATTACCGGTTTGATAACAGGGGCATCATTTTTAAATCGGTTTTTTACTTATCCAATATTTTCAGGCTTGTTATTTCACGTATGCCGGGGGTATTAAAAAAAATTGTGTGCGATATTTTGGCTGCCGTTGTGTATTGGCCGCTATCCCGTTTTGCAGGGTTGCTGCATACATTAAATTTACATGGCCTGGCAAAAAAAATCCCGCTTGAGCCTTATTACAACAAACCGTTTTACAACCTGCGTAACGATTGCCTCGACCGCTTTGGTACCAAACTGGAACAAAGGTTTTTAAAATCAGAAATTGAAGAAATGATGAAAGCCGCAGGGCTTACCGATATTGTGTTTGGCGAAAAGAGCGCTTTCTGGCATGCAGTAGGTAGGAAGTTGTAAACAGCCTTTTATTTTATTTGTAAGCTATGGTACCAGTTAGCCGTGTTTTCAATCATAATTTCACGGGTGAAGGATGAAGTATATTTTTCGTAGGCTGATGCTTCTATTTTTTTTCTTTCTTCGGGATGCTTGAGCAGGTAAATAATTTTTTGTGCCAATTGTGCACTATCGCCTTTACTGGCAAGCAAGGCTGTTTTTTCATTTTCCATTATTTCGTTACCGGCAGGTGTATCAAAAGCCACCACGGCTTTTTGTAATGCAAATGCTTCAATGTACACCAGGCCAAAAGGTTCAAACAATGATGGCAAAACCACAATATCCGAATGGCTGATATAAGAATAAGGATGCGGCATAAACCCCATGAACTGCACATGTTTTTGTAAACCCATTGCTGCTGCTTTTTTTTGCAAATTGGCTTTTTCACTTCCTTCGCCAAGAACCAATAATTTTATTTCGGGAAACTGTTTTACCACTTCCTGCAAAGCTTCCAATAAATAATAATGGCCTTTCATTGTTTCAATTCTTCCCACAATAATAAGTTGTGGGTTTGCAAGGCGGCAGGTGTTTGTATATTTTTCTTTATCGAATGGCTCAATATTTACACCATGGTGTATAACAGGGTATTTTTCTTTTGTAAAGCCCAGGTTAATAAACAAATCTGCAATGGCATGCGATACAGCTAAATTCTGGTTTATTTTTTTTAAGGTAAGTTTTGTAAAATAATAATACAGGTCTTTCTTGTTTATTTTTTTTCCGGGTTGATATTGCAGCATCACCGGTTCTTTGTATCCATGCTTTGATGAGATAAGGTATAGGCCGGGGTAATAAAATGTTTTTAAAACTGTAGCAATAAGATCAGAATTAACCAGGTGCGAATGCACAATATGAATTTCATTTTTTTTGAGGTAGCTATCTATTTTTTTTGCTGTATTGAAGATGGACAGCCTGTTGGCCACGATTAAGGATGCAGTAACACCATTAACTTCAAGATCATTGCAAAACTCTTTAAATACACCCGATGTTTTTTTTGGTGTAACCACTATAAGATGACAATGAATACCATACTGATGTAAGCCCGGCAACAGTTGTTTAATATATTTTTCTGCACCCGATACCGCTTCACTGTATATAAGATGTAAAATTTTCAATCGTTGAATATAGCTTTATAGCTTTGCAGCATTTTTTTATTTGAATAATTTTCTGTTGCAAAATTAAAGGCATTGGTTGCTAATGTTTGCGCTAAAACCGGGTCGTTAATAAAAACCCATATCGCTTTACATAATTCCGATTCGTTTTTTGCCTGCACCAACAACCCGTTCTGTTTATCCTTTACCATATTGTTTACGCCCAAAACATCCGATGCAATAATGGGTACCCTGCAAGCCATTACCTGCATAATAGCAGTGCTCATGGTTTCGCCAAGGGTGGCATGTACATAAATATCCAACTTGTTGATGAAGGCAGGCAATTCTGCAACATCAAGCAAGCCTGCAAAAAAAACATGCCCTGTTAAATTTAATGAAGAAACAAGTTGCTGCAATGCCGGCTTCGTTTCTCCTTCGCCGGCAATATGCAATTCCATTTTTTTTCCTGTTTTATTTTCCTGAATACATTTTGCAAAAGCATGTATCAGTGTTACATGGTCTTTTGATGCGGTTAAACGGCTAAGCATACCAATTCGTATGGTATCAGTATCCTGCTTTTGTGCTGGTGAAAAAAGATGCAGGTCTATCCCGTTGGGAATTACAGATGTTTTTTTATTGCTGAAAACAAAGAAAAGTTTTTTTCTTACAGCATCCCGGTATTCTTTACTTAAAAAAACAACATGGTCGGCCTTTAGCAGCGCTGCACATAATCCCAGCCATTCCTGTTTTGTCTTTAAATGGTTTGCTTGTGTTTCACGCACAACAATCTTCATTTTTTTTGCTGATTGTTTTACGGCTTTCCTTGCAGGGAAGATATAAGCGCTGCTGTGTAAAAAAATTATATCGGGCGCTTGTTCAAGTATGATGCTTGTAATTTTTTTATAGGCATCAAGGTCGATGCCCGTTTTTTTCTTTACATAAAACCAGGGAAGGTTACAGGCCTCGGCTTTTTTTACATATTCGTTCCTAACATCTTCAACACCAAAAAAAACTGCGGCAAATTCAACTTCATGTTTTTCATCTGCATCCACCATCGAAAAAAAAACATTGCCATGGCCGCCCAGTCCCGAATATAATACATGCAATACTTTCATTAACCTTCTAAAATTTTTACAATATTAGTGTATTACATTCAACAAGGTTTACACTTGGCGGTATATTGATTCAAAATAAGCCTGCATTTTTGAAATATCATGTTCGGCAAGTACAAGGTTTCGTGCCAAGTTTGTTTTTTGTTCAAACTGCTGTGCATCCAGCTTAAAAACTTCTATCAATGCAGTGGCAAGGTCTTCTTTAGAAAATTTTTCGGGAATGTAATATGAAAATTCCGGCCGGGCAATCCACCTTGTTTGCCCCACATCGGTTACTACAGGTATATTGCCAGCAGCCATCGCTTCCAGCAAACTTCTCGATGGATAATTATTGTGCAGTTGCAGCGATAAAAAAACCTTGCTTTTGTTTACAATCACCCAGGGATCTTTTTGAAAACGGATGGTGATGGGTAGATGCTGATATTCGCTACTGTTTAAAATTTGTTTCAATTTTGTTTCTAAAGCGCCATGGCCAAGTATGTAAAAATGATATTCTTTATTACCCAACAGCATCAATTTTTGGTACACATAAGGTAAGGCTAATAAAATCTGCTCTACCTGTTTCACTTCATCAAACCTTCCTAAAAAAACTATCCAGTCTTTTTTTTGCTGCAAGGGCAGCGGTGTATAAACCGATACATCGCAAAAGCTATTGGATGTGCGGAAGATTTTTTTCCGTTTCCAGAAAAAAATCTTTTTGGTAGTTGCATAAACTTTTGGGTCAAGCACATCAATGGCATTGGCATATAAAGCACTTGCCAGTATCAACGCCATATTTATCCAACCATCTACATTTAATCTTGTGCCGGTGATGGATAAGAGTTGTTTGGTGCCTTTTATTTTTATTACCGGCGATAAACCCACGAAATGAATAATATCGCCCTTTGTGGCTTGTGCCTGTAAAATGCTTTTTACATTTTTACGGTATTGCCAAAAACTTTTTCCTGAGAGATTGGCGGTTATGATATTTTTCTGATCAGTATTTACCTCGCCACTTTCGATAAGTTTTTGGTACAAGCTTTCATTCATGACAAGCTTTACAGTAATGCCGTTGTTAGCATTTTCTTGGAAACTTTTCCATAACCCGGTAAAGCGTTTTTCGGCGCCGCCAATATGAATGGTACTTAAAACAATAAACACATTGTTCATGCAATTTCCTTTTTACAAAAAGCTGCATCATAGTGCAGGCTTGTTCAGGTAAACATTTCACCTGCCATCCAATAGCGCCAGCTATTATTTATGTTTTTAGTGCTTGGCTCTGCTTTTATTTCCTTATCCAGTTCGGCAGGGTTTATAATTTTATTTTTAACCAGTTTCTTTTTGGCTTCGTGTATTTTTTCTTTTAATTCCTTCCTTTCCATCCAACTTTGTTGTGGTGGTTCATATCCAATTTTATCTTTTCGCCAGGCAATTTCGGTGGGTAGTTCATTTGTAAATGTTTCTCTCATTAACCATTTTGTCCAGCCATTATTTATTTTCATTTGTGGCGGCAGGGTAAATAAAAATTGCACCAGTTCATGATTTAAAAAAGGCAATCGCACTTCACGGCTGTGCGCCATACTGTTCCTGTCGGCATAGCGTAATAAATCCTGCAACGAAATATTAAAGAGGCTATGATACAATGCATGGTTGAGGCTTTGAAAGTTGGAGGGCAATATGATGCGTTCTTTTTTATAGTGCTGATAAAAGTCGGGATGCAGGCTTGCATTTTTTATTTGCTGGTACTGCCGGTAAAATTTTCGCAGGTTGTTTATATAAGGCCCGGCAATTGATTTGGCCATTGACTTTACACTTACCCCTTCCTGTTTATTTATAACATTGCCTGCATGCAGGTTTTTATATGCATTCATTTGTTGTGTATATGAATGCTTATAATTTTTTTTCAGGTCATCAAAATAGGGCTGATAATAAGTATGGTAACCGGCCAGTATTTCATCGGCGCCCTGCCCATCTAACAAAACCGTTACCGAATTATTTTTTGCCAGCTCCATCACACAATATTGCACATAAATACTTGCGCTGCCATAGGGCTCTTCCTGGTGCCAGCTAAGTTTATCAATATTTTTTATCAAACCATCATCGGTAGGTGTAACAAAATGCGGCTGCACATTTGTTTTTGCAATCACATAGTCAATATACTTTCTTTCGTCTTTTAAAAACCCGGGAAACACTGCCGAAAATGTTGCCTGTTTTTGTTGGCTGCCTTTCTTAAGTTCATCAATCACCGCCACCACAAGGCTGCTATCGAGACCGCCGCTAAGGCTGCTGCCCACGGGCACATCACTGCGCAGGCGCTTATTTACCGAATCGTAAAAAAGATCTTTTAATTTTTCTGAAGCCTGTTTTTGTGTTATTGCATGATCGGTATATTTCCAATCGATGTCATAATAACGGTGCATAGAAAAACTGCATGTACTGCAATCGAGTTTTAGGTAATGGCTATGCGGCAGGCGATGACAGTTTTTATAAAATGTTTCTCCCTGGTTGTTTATATTGTTCAGTTGGCCAATCTCCAGGTAATTAAAAAGCATGCGCTCGTTCACTTGTTTTTGTACACCTGCCGCCCAAAGGCATTTCATTTCGCTGCCAAATAAAAAGTGTTTCCCTTTTTCATAGTTATAAAAAAAAGGTTTTTCGCCAAAGCGGTCACGGGCTGCAAAAATTTCATTTGTTTTAGCATCATAAATAACAAAGGAAAACATACCATCGAGCAATTGCAGGCACGCCTCTTTATGTTGATGGTATAATGCAAGCAACACTTCGGTATCGCTGTGGGTTGTAAAAGTATAACCCTGCTTTACCAGTGTTTCTTTCAGTTCGATATAATTATAAATTTCGCCATTGAAAACCATGCTGTACCTGCCTGCATAATGCATTGGCTGATCGGCAGCATGGCTAAGATCAATGATGGAAAGCCGCCGATGGCCAAGCGCCACCTGCCCGTTATCGCTTATCCAGTGGCCTTCTCCATCGGGGCCACGGTGTGCAATAACATCGGTCATCTTCTTTACCCTTTCTAAAGAAACTTCATTTTTATCAAGGGCAATTATGCCTGCAATTCCACACATACTTTATAATTTTTAAGCGCCCTGTTTCCGTTTTTTTAATTTTGATAATACCAGTTGCAATTTCGATTTATTGGCAACCAGGATAAATAGCAACATTAGCAGTGCAACTGCAGTTTTTACAATCACCTGCATCAGCAATCCATCAAAGCTAATAAACCTTACACTAACGGCAATAGCTGCCATCAGTAACATTACCAATACCACTTCGGTATATTTATATGGTATGGGATATACTTTATTGCCTTTATAAAATATCCAGGCAGGCACAATTAACTGTGCAGCCAATGTTGCAATGGCCGAGCCTTCTTTTCCATAATGTGGAATGAGGATGATATCTAAAATAATTGTAACCACAGTGGCAATCATCATGGCAATACCAAATGATGAAGGTTTTTTTGCAATAGAAATTCCGATGCTGGCAATGGAAGTAAAGCCAATTACAACAAGATTGTAACCCAATATGCCGGCCACCCATGCTGCATCGTGGTATGCAGGCGCAGTAAGCACCAATAAAATTTCCGGAGCGAATATCATCAGTAATGCTGCTAAAAAACCCATCACATATCCAAACAACAAAAATACGGTGGCATACACTTGTTTGGCATTGTCTTCGTTCATAATTGAAAAGGCAAACGGTATCCACGCCTGTTGAAATGCACCTGTAAATAATGATATGCCCGATGCGATATAAGCGCCAATTCCAAAAATACCCACCTCGGCTTTGTTTTTAAAATACACAAGAAAATACGAGTCGGTACTGTTGAGCAGCCAGTAAGCAATAGCCGCCGGAATAAAAGGCAAGGCATATTTAAGCATGGGTAATAGCCTGCTTTTTAAAAAATATTTTATGTGTAACCATCCCTGCATTTGCTGCAATGCTACCAGGCTGAAAATGGTTGATGAAATGGTTAATGCTGCAAACACGCCGGTGATATGCCAGCGCAAAACCACCACAAACAAAACCGAAAGGCCGATGGTAACAATAGTTTGCGAAATGGTGAAAACCACGGTGGCTACAGGTTTGCGCCTTACCCTGTACCAGTTGGTTATTACCTGCGGAAGTATATTGGTAACTAATGCTATTGCAGGAAGTATTAAATAGATAGGTTTTGCATCTTCTTTAAAAAATGCTTTAACCAAAACAGGACTTAATAAAATGATGATGATGGCTGCTGCCGCCGATAAGCTAAGCTGAAACCAAACCCAGGTGCCAAAAGTTTTTTTCTGATCTTCTATATCATCAGTATCATAATACCACCTGTGCGATGCATTATCCATAGAGCAAAGCATGAGTATACCAATTAAATAAAAGGTAATGTTGATAAGATTAATGATACCATAATCTTCGGGAACAAATATCCGGGTGTAAATAGGGATTATCAATACACCAACCAGGCGGGCCACAACACCTGATATGCCGTAAATCATCGAATCGCTGCCTAACTGTTTTAGTTGTTTAAGCATGTGCCTTGCTTTACTTAAAGGGTTGTATTGTTTTTAGTAATTGAAATATGTTTAAAATAAAATTTCCGGGATTGATTATAATTGCCATGCTTACCCTTTTACTTATGCAGGAGTTTTATTATTTTAAATAATTTCTGATGTTATGAACTGTTTCAATTGCTTTTTTTGTATCGCTTAACCTAAAGCCTTTACCATTTATAATATCCTGGTATGATTGTGTATGCAGCTCGGTAAACCCATCACTGAATTCGATAGACCGGTTGTTGATGGTAAGGGTACGGTAAGTACGTTTACCGGCAGCTTTAATATCGGCAGGCAATGTTTCTGCATCAATACTTAGCATCCAGTTAACCGTTGCTTTTTCAAGTTCAAGTTTTCCGGAGGCAGTTACTTTTGTATGTTCAAACACTTTGTTTTCTTTTACATTGCCAAAAATCCATATCAGCATATCAAAAAAATGAACGCCTATATTGGTTGCTATACCACCGCTTTTTTGCAAATCTCCTTTCCAACTGGTATGGTACCAATGGCCACGAGATGTGATATACTTTAAATCAACTTCATGTTTTGTACCTGCCGGCGCTTCGTCTATTTGCTTTTTTAATGCAATGATTGACGGGTGTAACCTTAATTGTAAAATGGTGTACACATTACGGCCAGTCTCTTTTTCAATTTCTTCAAGCGCATCAATATTCCAGGGATTTAAAACAATTGGCTTTTCGCAAATAACATCGGCACCAATGCGTAATCCAAACCGTATATGTGCATCATGAAGATAATTGGGGCTGCAAACACTTACATAATCAATTTTTATTCCATTGCGTTTTTGTTTTTCCAAGTGGCGATCAAATCGTTCAAATTCGGTAAAGAAATCGGTGTTGGGAAAATAGCTGTCGAGAATGCCCACCGAGTCGTGTTTGTCTAATGCAGCAATCAGGTTGTTGCCTGTATCTTTTATCGCTTTCATGTGCCGTGGTGCAATATATCCGCCGGCGCCTATCAATGCAAAATTTTTCATGTTGAATTAGTTTTGGGTATCAATAATCCGGATGTTAAAATGTTCAGGCTTTTTTCAAATCAAACATCTGTTTCAACTTACTATCAACCCAATATTTATTTTATTCTTGTAACAGTATTATTTTCTAACAAGTATTCCTGCCCGCTCTCTGCACAAATTGCTTTATTATTTTTATCAAAATTTAATTTATGCCCATACTCACTCATCCATCCTTTTTGTACGCCGGGGTTACCCACAATTAATGCATAAGCCGGTACATCTTTTATAACCACGGCGCCTGCACCAATAAACGCATATTCGTTAATGGTATTACCACACACAATGGTTGCATTGGCACCAATACTTGCTCCTTTTTTTATAAGGGTTGTCTTGTACTCATGCTTACGGCTTACGGCACTGCGTGGGTTTATAACATTGGTAAGTACCATGCTGGGGCCCAGGAAAACATCGTCTTCGCAAATAACGCCTTCGTAAATACTTACATTGTTTTGTACCCTTACATTATTGCCCAATATAACTTTTGGAGATACCACCACGTTTTGCCCCAGGTTGCAATTATTACCAATTACCGCCCCGCTCATGATATGTGAAAAATGCCATATTTTGGTACCATCACCTATCTGGCAATTTTCGTCAACAACAGCTGTTGGATGTACAAAAAAATTCATCTGCGTAATTTTATTCTGCTATCTTTTTTAAATATTCGCCATAGCCGCTTTTTGCCAGTTCATCTGCCAGTTTATTCAAATGCGCTTTATTTATAAAACCCATGCGGTAAGCTATCTCTTCGGGGCAGCCTATTTTTAATCCCTGCCTTTTTTCAATTACCCTTACATATTCAGAGGCATCATTCAGGCTTTCAAAAGTGCCCGTATCTAACCATGCAAAACCACGGTTCAATACAGCTACTTTTAGTTTTTTCTGTTGCAGGTAATAATCGTTTACTGCGGTTATTTCATATTCGCCCCGGGCGCTTGGTTGAATATTTTTTGCAATTTCAACTACGGCGTTATCATAAAAATACAAACCCGGTACCGCATAATTGCTTTTTGGCTTTGCCGGTTTTTCTTCAATGCTAATGGCATTGTTGTTTTCATCAAATTCTACCACGCCGTATCGCTCGGGGTCGCTTACAGGATAAGCAAAAATAACGGCGCCATTGGGGTTCACGCTATTTGTTAGCAACTGCCTGAAACCACTTCCATAAAAAATATTATCGCCCAATACCAGCGCCACACTATCGTTACCAATAAATTTTTCGCCAATAACAAATGCCTGTGCAAGGCCGTTGGGCACTTCTTGCTTAGCATAATCAAATGAACAACCCCACTGGCTTCCATCGCCCAATAACCTTTTAAACTGGTCCTGGTCTTCGGGGGTTGTAATAATCAGCACTTCTTTAATGCCCGCCAGCATTAGTGTACTTAGCGGATAATAAATCATAGGCTTATCATAAATGGGCATCAATTGCTTACTGATACCCTTTGTAATTGGATACAACCTTGTGCCTGTGCCGCCTGCAAGTATGATTCCTTTCATCTATTTATCTTTTATGATATTGCTCTGTATAATAATGCTGGTACTCGCCACTGGTAACATGTGTAAGCCATTCGGTATTTGCCAGGTACCAGTCAATTGTTTTGCTTATACCTTCTTCAAATTGCAATGATGGCATCCAGCCCAATTCATTTTTTAGTTTAGATGCATCAATGGCATAACGTAAATCGTGGCCCGCCCTGTCGGTAACATAGGTTATTAATTTTTCCGAACTGCCTTTTGCCCTGCCCAATTTATCATCCATTTGCCTGCACAATTCTTTTACAAGATTAATGTTGGTCCACTCGTTATGCCCGCCAATATTATAGGTTTCGCCAATTTTACCATTATGAAAAATTACATCAATAGCACGAACATGATCTTCTACAAACAGCCAGTCTCTTACATTTTCGCCTTTGCCGTAAATGGGCAGCGGTTTATTATTGATGATATTATGTATGCAAAGCGGTATCAGTTTTTCGGGAAAATGATAAGGTCCGTAATTGTTACTGCAGTTACTAATCTTAACCGGCATTTTATAAGTGTGATAAAATGCTCTTACAATATGATCGGATGATGCTTTGGATGCAGAGTAAGGGCTGCGTGGGTCGTAAGCTGTATCTTCTGTAAAAAAACCTGTTTCGCCCAATGTGCCATACACTTCATCAGTAGAAATATGATAGAAGATTTTGTTTTCATAATCGCCTGCCCATGCTTCTTTTGCAGCCTGTAACAACGATGCTGTACCTAGTACATTGGTATTGATAAATGCCAATGGGTCGGTGATAGACCTGTCTACATGGCTTTCGGCGGCACAATGCAATACTGCCGTAAATTTATGGGTAGAAAAAAGATTGCGTAATAAACCAAGGTCGGTGATATCGCCTTTGATAAACCGGTAGTTGGGTTCGTTTTCAATATCTCGCAGGTTTTCGAGGTTGCCGGCATAAGTAAGTTTATCAAGATTAACTATTGTGTAGTTGGGATATTTGCGCACAAATAACCGTGTAAGATGTGATCCTATAAAGCCTGCCCCGCCGGTTAATAAAATTGTGTGCATGAAAATATATTGCTTTTTAGCGATGCAAAAATAGGCAATTAGTGCTTAGTTTGATATTATAAGCCCATTACTAAGTTAATGAAATACAACCCTATAAAATAAAAAGGATAAACAAACTTTTCAGTTAAACGCTAGTGTACTGATAAATTATTAATTGAAAATAATTTATTTAATTGCTTATTTGCATTAAAGCCTTTGATACTTCTGTTACGGGCAGTTTGCATGATTTATTACGGCATACATATATAGTGGTTTGCCCGGCTATCAATTTATTTTTTAACAATGCCAACCGGCTTTGTTCGTTTGAGCCAAGATAGATGGTACCGGGCAGGTAATGCTGGTCAAATTCTTTACGTTTGCTTATACAGTCATTGCCGGTTATGGCCACTTCGTAAAGCGGTTTGCTAAACAAAGCCTGTAATATGCCCCAGTTGGTATAGAAATAAATATTTTTTTCTACATCCTCCTCTACGTTGATGAGCATTTGCTTTGCCTTGCCAATATAATCTTCGTTGTAAAAAAAATGCCCCAGAAAAAAAAGATTCTTTGCCATTTGCGAATTGGAAGATGGAATAACATTATCGGCTACTTCCATTTTACGGGAAATTAAAACGGCATATTTGTTATGCGTATAAAAAAACATTTTTGTTTTGGGGTCGAAGAAATGCTCCAATGCATAAGCAGTTAATATATTGGCCTGGTTAAGCCAGCTTTCATCAAAAGTGGCCTGGTACAGGTTTATAAACGCCGTAATGGTAAAAGCATAATCATCAAGCAGCGCATGAATGGTTGATTTGCCGTTTTTATAATTCCTTGTCATTTCCCCGTCTTTTGCAATGGCATGTTTTAATAAAAACCTTGCATTGGTAAGGGCGGCATGTAAAAATGTTTCCTCATTAAAAATCCTGTAGGCATCAACATATCCGGTTATCATCATTGCATTCCAGCTACTGATTATCTTATCATCAAGGCCTGGTTTTACCCTGCTGTTCCTAATCTTCATCAACTTTTCCTTTCCATTATTAATTATTGCCAGTAATGCCGCAACGGATAAACTCAATTTTTTTGCTGTGGCTTCATCGGTTTCTTTTCGTAAAAGAATATTTTTTTTATGCTCCCAGTTACCTTCCTCCGTTATATTGTAGTAAATAGAAAAAACATCTGCATCGGCGCCCAGCGCTTTTTCAATTTCATCTTTTGTCCATACATAATATTTTCCTTCTTCGCCATCACTATCAGCATCCAGCGATGAATAAAAAGCCCCTTCGGGAGAAGTTAACTCCTTGTTGATGAAATCAAGGGTCTCGTACACAACTTTTTTAAACAATAGATTTTTTGATTGCTGGTAAGCATGGGCATATAAACTCACCAACTGCGAATTATCGTACAGCATCTTTTCAAAATGCGGCACATGCCAGTTGGCATCGGTTGAGTAACGGGCAAAGCCGCCTGCAAGATGATCGTAAATGCCGCCATCGGCCATATTTTGCAGGGTTACATGCACGGCCTTTAGGGCTTCTTCGTTTTTTGTTAAATAATTATAATGCAGCAAATATTCCCAGTTGGTTGGCATTGGAAATTTTGGCGCCCTGTTGGCGCCTCCTTTTATTAAATCAAGATGTGGTAAAAGGTTTGCAAACTGTTTATCAAGGCCGGCCAATGTAAATTCTGTATCACTATCCTTAAAGTTAACGGTCTCTACCAGGTGAATACCGTTGGTAACCTGTTCGGCGCTTTTCAATAATTTTTCCGGTTCTTTCTTTTTTACATCCACAAAATATTCCAGCATCTGCATCCAGTTTTTTTTAGGAAAATAAGTGCCGGCATAAAAAGGCCTTCCATCGGGTAGAGCAATGGCATTTAACGGCCAGCCTCCGCTGCCGGTGATAAGTTGTGCAGCAGCCATATACACCTGGTCTACATCGGGACGTTCTTCCCTGTCAACTTTTATACAGATAAAATGTTCGTTCATAAGTTTTGCCACTTCGGTATCTTCAAAACTTTCGTGTTCCATTACATGGCACCAATGGCAGGCGGCATAGCCAATACTGATGATAAGCATTTTGTTTTGGGCTTTTGCTTTTTGCAAAGCTGAATCTCCCCAGGGATACCAGTTTACCGGATTGTGCGCATGTTGCAACAGGTACGGGCTGCTTTCGTGAATGAGTTCATTTGTATACGTATAATTGGGGTTCATTTGTTTGTTTTTATTTTCGCTGCTTTGGCCACAGGTAGTATTCATTAACACAACTGTGTATATTATGATTGTGCTTATTTTTACTTGCATTGCACCATACATTGGTTCTGATTAAAGTTAAGCACTAAGTATTGATTTGTGTAAGTTGAGTATAAATAAAAAAGCTGTACAAAAATGTATACAGCTTATTTAAAATTATCCTTTATTAACCTTCTTATGCTAATTGTAAATCGCTTTACAACTTTGCATAATTTTTATCATTTTTTCGATAGTCCATATTTCCCAAACTCAACCAATTGTTTGGCATCAATATATCCTTTTGTGTAAGTTACCAGTTTACCATCGGCATCTGTAATGATTAATGTGGGATAGGCATTAACCCCATATGTGGCAGCAACAGTCAGGCCATCACCTTTTTCCATATCAAGTGCCACATTCACAAAATTCTTGTTGAAAAATTCGCCGGCTGCTTTATCCGGAAATGTATTGCGCTTTAGCATCCTGCATGGGCCGCACCAGGTGGTATAAGCATCTAAAAAAATCAGCTTGCCCTGCTTTTTGGCTTCAGCTTTTGCCTTTGCCCAATTTGATTCTATAAATCGGATACCCTCTTCAGGAGCTACATTTTCTTTTTTAGTTTCATTATTACTGTTATGCTTTACAGCCGGTGCAATGGCAAAAGCAATAACAGCTACAATTGTAAGAAAGCCTATAAAAAATATTTTCTTGTTCATAATATATATTGTTAAGCATGCAAGTAAAACAATTACCGGCAATCGTATTTTTCTTTAACAATTTTTTGAAAAAATATGCCAGCCTTAACTACTGATGATTGATTGCGGTTACAATAAGCAAGCGTAATACATGCTTAAATAGAAAACAAAATTGAAATAGTTTTGTTGTAAAGAATTTATATATACCGGTTGTTGATACGGTTTAATTTTTTTATGTTTTTACAATGGACAAACTCTTAAAAGAAATACGGGCATGTACGGTTTGTAAAAAATTTCTGCCTTATCCGCCCCGGCCCATTGTACAAACAGCCAGGCTATCTAAAATAATAATCATTGGCCAGGCGCCGGGTTTAAAAGTACAGCTAAGCGGAATACCCTGGGATGATGCAAGTGGCAATGAATTAAGGAGGTGGCTTGGCGTTACAAAAGAACAGTTTTATGATGAACACTTGTTTGCATTGGTGCCGATGGGTTTTTGTTATCCGGGTAAGGGCAAATCGGGTGATTTGCCGCCAAGGCCCGAGTGTGCACCCCTTTGGCATCCCCGGCTTTTGCAATACATGAAAGAAGTAAAACTCATCATCCTTATTGGGCAGTATGCACAAAAATATTATTTAGCAGAAAAATTAAAACCAACGCTGACCGAAACGGTAAAAAATTATACAACTTATTTACCGCAATATCTTCCTCTTGTTCATCCATCGCCCCGAAATAAAATATGGCAAAAGAAAAACCCCTGGTTTGAAAAAGATGTGGTGCCTCAGTTGCAGAAGATTGTTAAGCGAAGTTTAAAATGAAAATGTTGCAATTTTGGTAAAGCCATTTTGCCTTAGTGATTGAACAATCCGAAAATCAACACTTTCATCGGCAATTATGTAAACAGAGCTATGCAACTGCCAGGGTTTTTTCGTGCTTGGTTAAATCGGCAGCAAAAAGTAAACATGCCTGAATATCCTCCATTGTTAGTTTTGGATAAGCGGCCAACAATTCAGTATAAGAAATACCATGTCCTAATTTTTCAAGCACTAAGTCAACAGGTACTCTTGTATTTTTTATAACCATTTTCCCAAACATTACTTTGGGATCTGAGTGCAATTTTTCTTTCCAGTTCATAGTTTTTCTTTTTATGAAGTTACAAAAAGTATAAAATAGGTAATGACAAAAAAAGTTAATAGTAAAAAAAACAGTAAGGATTAAAATAAACGCTTCTAATTAAAAGGCATTTACAGAAGCGTAACCGCTGCTAGCAGGTATCCACTAAACTACAGGACCGATAAGCTTATTTTAATTGAAAAAGTGTAGATAGATTTCCCGCACTTTAAAAGTAGTAGCCTCGACAAGAATCCCTGCCTGCCAACGAAGTGGTAGGGAACTTGTATCTAAAGTTTAGGAAACTTCTATTCCCTGCCTGCCGGCAGGCAGGTATCCATTGAACTACAGCACCAACATGCTTATATTAATTTGAAAAAATGCGGATAGATTATCCGCACTTTAATAGTAGTAGCCCCGACAAGAATCGAACTTGTATCTAAAGTTTAGGAAACTTCTATTCTATCCATTGAACTACAGGGCCAGCGATTTCATTTTAAGGAGGGCAAAAGTAAGCATTTATCGGTTTAGAGGTTCAATTTTAATCAAATTAATATATCCTTATCAACTATACATAACATTTAGTTATAGTATTTATTCTCCTTTGCTATCCCTATCTTTGCCCTCCTAAAATTTAAGGTTATGAAGTGGTTGAACTTTCTTATCAAATACAGGCTGTGGTTAGGTATCCTATTTCTGGGCCTTGCCATCTTTACCAATATACAGGCAGGTTTTTGGCCTTCATTTGTATTATATCTTCTTGCAGCTATTGCCATCATTGGCCATTTTTTATTTGGCCCCATGCGGTTGATACAGTCGTATATGGAAGAAGGCGATATGGAAGGTGCAAAAAAAGTTGTTGATTCTATTTGGTTCCCGGCATTATTAATTAAACCTGTTCGTTCGGTTTATTATACCATTAAAGGTAACCTTGATATGGTGGACCAAAATTTTGAAAGCGCCGAAAAGAACATGAAAAAAAGTCTTGCCCTTGGCGGTGGCTCACTTACCAAGCAGGCCGAAGGGCCTAATAAACTACAGTTAGGTATGCTGATGATGCAAAAAGGCGATATGAAGCAGGCAGAGAGCCTTATTCGGCAAGCCATCAGGGCAGGCCTACCCGATAATGAAAATAACGCAGCCGCTTACCTGCAGCTTTGTTCTATCATGATGAACAAAAGAGAATTTAGGGCAGCAAAAGATTTTTTTAAAAAAGCAAAATCTTTTAAACCCACCACACCACAAATTGTGGATCAGATAAAACAAATTGAAAAATACATAACCAGGATGCCGGGTTAATCATCAACCGCAGGGCATATCTTATAAAGCATTTTAATACACGCTTACTTATTTATTTCAATTAAATAGCAGGGCAAATATTATGCTTTACGGTATCTTTGGCCAATGCGTCACTACAGGGAGATATTACAAAATAAATTTGCTGAAGAATATAAAAAACTAAATGATGAACAGCGCAAAGCTGTAGATACCATCGAAGGGCCGGTGATGGTGATAGCAGGCCCCGGAACCGGTAAAACACAAATACTGGCAGCACGTATTGGTAAAATACTGTTAGATACCGATGCCCTTCCAGAAAATATTCTTTGCCTTACTTACACCGATGCCGGCACCATTGCCATGCGCAAAAGATTGCAGTATTTTATTGGCGCCGATGCATACAAAGTAAACGTGTACACCTATCATGCATTTTGCAATGATGTGATACAGGATAACCTCAACCTGTTTGAAAAAAATTCACTGGATGCCCTGTCGGAACTTGAAAGCATTGAACTGCTTAAACAATTGATAGATGCTTTTCCAAAAGGCCATCCCCTAAAAAGATACCGTGGCGATGTGTATTACGAAATAAACAACCTGCGCAGTTTGTTTTCTACAATGAAAAAAGAAGGATGGACACCTTCATTCATGAACGAAAAAATTGATGAATACCTTCACAGCCTTCCTCACCGTGATGGATACATTGCCAAAAAAAAAGTGAAAGACTTCAACAAAGGCGATGTACGAACCGATAAGATTGCAGAAGAAACTGAAAGGATGGAAAAGCTGCGTGCCGCAGTTAATGAGTTTGATAATTTTCAAAACCTGATGCGGAAAAAAAACCGCTACGATTTTGATGATATGATTAACTGGGTAATAAAAGCATTTGAAGAAAACAAAAACCTGCTTGCCAATTACCAGGAAAAATTTCAATATCTTTTGGTTGATGAATACCAGGATACCAGCGGTACACAAAACAGGCTGGTGCAATTACTCATTAATTATTGGAACAGCCCCAATGTGTTTGTAGTGGGCGACGACGACCAAAGCATCTTCCGTTTCCAGGGCGCTAATGTAGAGAACATGCTGGAGTTTGCCAGCAATTACCAAAAAGATTTAATGACTGTTGTGCTTACCAACAATTACCGCAGCACACAAGCCATACTGGATGTATCAAAAACCCTCATATCAAGAAACGAAGAAAGGCTGGTAAAACAAATTCCAAACCTGAGTAAAGACCTGGTGGCTGCAAATAAAAAAATTAACAAGCTTACAAACGATCCTCAAATTCTTGGATACGAATCAGCTAAAGAAGAAATGATGGATATAACCAACCGCATTGTTGGTTTGACAGAACAACAAGTAGAGCCAGGCCGTATTGCTGTAATTTATAAAGAAAATAAATATGGCGAAGAGCTGGCAACTTATCTAAGGCTTAAAGGCATCCCGGTGTACAGCAAACGTAAAATAGATGTGCTAATACAATCTTTTTCAAAAAAAATAATACAACTTTTACGTTACCTGAATGCAGAACACGATATACCTTATGGTGGCGATGAAATGCTTTTTGAAATACTGCATTTTGATTTTTATACAATACCGCCTATTGAAATTGCAAAACTTACTGTAGAAGTAAACAATTTAAAATACAAAGGCGAGCAAACTTCTATCCGAAAACTTTTATACGACAAAGCCAACAAGCCTGCACAGGATTTGTTTGATAGTGGCATACATGAAGGTCTCATAAACTTCAGCCACATGATTGAGAAACTGATTGCAGATGTATCTAACGTAACACTGCAACAATTGTTTGCACGTATTATACAAAAGGCCGGTGTTTTAAGCCATATCATGCAAAGCGATGATAAGATTGCCCTGATGCAATTGCTTACTGCTTTATTCGATTTCATTAAAGACGAAACAAGCCGCAACCCTTCACTGGATTTAAAAGAACTCATCAGCATACTTGACCTGATGCAAAAAGAAGGCATTGCCTTACCCATGAACAAAATTGCCGGCACCGATAAATGTGTAAACCTGTTAACAACACATGGCAGCAAGGGCCTTGAGTTTGAGTATGTTTTCTTTGCAGGCGCCAATGCAACATTATGGGAAAAGAAAAGAAAACCCGGCGGCGGTTATAAGTATCCGGATACTTTGTTTGCAAGCAACCATGTTTCATCCGAAGATGAAGAACTGCGGCGCATGTTTTACGTAGCGCTAACAAGGGCCGAAAAACACCTGTATATCTCTTATGCAAAATACAGCAACGATGGCAAGGAGTTGGAACCATCTATGTTTATTGCAGAAATACAGGAAGGCAACAACCTGCCTGTAAAAAACATAAACATCCCGCCCGAACAAAAGATGGAATTTGAGTTACTCAATTACACACAACAGGCGCCCGAAATTGAACATGCTGAGGAAGATTTCATATCATCCATCCTTGATAAGTTTGTAATGAATGTTACAGCCTTAAACGCCTATCTTGATTGCCCGCTTAATTTTTATTACCGTAATCTCATTCGCATTCCTTCGGGTAAAAGCGAAGCCACCGAATTTGGTTCGGCCATACATTTTGCCCTTGAAAAACTTTTCCGCAAGATGCAGGAAAGTAAATCAGAAAAATTTCCTTCGAAAGATGAGATGATGGCAGATTTTAACTGGTACATGCACAGGCATCGTGAAAACTTCACCAAAGAAGCTTTTGACCGCCGTATGGAATATGGCGATGAAGTGCTGCGTAATTATTACGACAAATACATTAAACTATGGAACAAAGTGGTGGCGGTAGAACGCAATATAAAAGGTATTGTAGTAAATGGCGTTCCTATAAAAGGCAAGTTGGATAAACTTGAATTTAATGGTAAGGATGTGAATGTGGTGGATTACAAGTCGGGCAATATTGACAATGCCATCGCAAAATTAAAACGGCCCGATGAAAAAGACCCAATTGGCGGCGACTACTGGAGGCAGGCGGTTTTTTACAAAATACTTGTTGATAATTACGAACAAAAAGACTGGAAAGTTATCAGCACCGAATTTGATTTTGTAGAACCTGATAAAAGCGGGCAATACAAAAAAGAAATGATTGTAATTAATGCCGATGACATTGATACCGTAAAAAAACAATTAACCGAAGTGTGGCATAAAATACAAAACCGTGAATTTTATACCGGCTGCGGCAAGCAGGATTGCCATTGGTGCAATTTTGTAAAAAACAATAAGCTTGCAATAGCTTTACACGATATTGAAGACGAAGAAGAAGTTTAAGCAATATTTACATTTTCAATTAAAGCCAAACACTTTAAGTTTACAGTTTAATAAAGCATCATGAGGCCAAAGCATTTTTTCTTTACACTTATCCTGCTCATTATAGGATATGCTTTGTTAGTTGGCAGCAGCGGCTGCGGACAAATAGGCATGCCCACCGGCGGCCCCAGGGACAGCATCCCTCCTGAACTGAACAGCGCTTCGCCTGCTTTAAAAAGCACCAATGTTACCGGCAATAAAATAACGCTAAGCTTTAATGAATATGTTGAAGTGAAAGACGCACAAACCAATGTGCTGGTATCGCCCATGCCTAAAAAAAATCCTTCGGTTGATTATAAATTAAAAACGGTAACTATAAAACTAAAAGACAGCCTGCTGCCCAACACCACGTACAGCATCAACTTTGGCAATGCTATTGTTGATGTTAATGAAGGCAATGTGTTAAAAGGTTTTACCTATGTTTTTTCTACCGGCAATAAAATTGATTCATTAACCCTATCGGGCAAGGTTATAATTGCCGAAACCGGCAAGGCCGATAGTACCCTGCTTGCCCTGCTTTACCGCACGGCCGATGACTCGTCGGTACAAAAAAGAAAACCCGATTATATTGCCCGGCTTAAAGGCGATGGTAGTTTTGAATTTGTAAAACTGCCGGCCGGTAATTTTAAAATATATGCGCTTAAAGATGGCGATGGCGGTTACACTTATAATTCTAAAAAAGAATTATTTGCATTTATTGACAGCAACATAACAGTTACAGAAAAAACAGAGCCGGTAACTTTATATGCATCAGCATTAGAAAAAGAGAGCAAAACACCAGCAACAAAACCAACTGCACCTGCAAAAAAATTATTACTTACACAAGTACCCACCATGCAGGATTTACTTAGCCCACTGCTGTTAAGTTTCAACAACCCTTTAAAAAAAATTGATACCGCAAAACTTATCTTAACCGATACCAACTACAAGCCCATCCCTGCCACTGCCTGGTCGGTAGATAGCAGCCATACCAAATTATCATTGGCAGTTAACTGGCAGCCCGGAATGCAATACCGCCTTGTAGTTGACACTTCCGCCACCTCCGACTCTGCAAACAACCATCTTGCCAAACAAGACACCCTGCGTATTACCGCTAAAACACAGGAAGATTATGGAAATGTTGTGTTCCGTTTCAGTAATCTCGATCTTGCAAAACACCCGGTATTGCAATTTGTACAAGGCGATGAAATAAAGAACAGCTACCCCGTAAGTGCTATGGAATGGAGCAATAAATTCATCAACCCCGGCGAATACGATATCAGGATATTATATGATGATAACAATAATGGTAAATGGGATCCGGGCAATTATTCAATTAAGCTGCAACCCGAAAAAGTGATATCGCTTTCGCAAAAACTGGCTGTAAAAGCCAATTGGGATAACGAAAGGGATATTAAATTGTAAATGCTAACAACTATTTTTGCTGCATGATATTTTCCTCATCACTTTTAGAAAATGCCGTTAATGAATTTGCCAAACTGCCCGGCATTGGAAAAAAAACGGCCTTGCGCCTTGTGCTGCATCTTATAAAACAGGATGCTGCCGATGTAAGCAGGTTTAGCCAAACCATTGCCAGGATGAGAGATGAAATAAAATATTGCAGCCGTTGTTATAATATATCCGATAAAGAGCTATGCAATATCTGCAGCAATCCCTTGCGCAAAAAAGAAATGCTGTGCATAGTTGAAAACATACGTGATGTAATAGCTATTGAAAGCACACAACAGTTTAATGGTGTTTACCATGTTTTGGGAGGCATCATATCGCCACTTGATGGCATTGGCCCCGACCAGTTAACAATTGATGCATTGGTTAACCGCATTGCCAAAGAAGAAATTGATGAAATCATTTTTGCACTAAGCCCAACCATACAGGGCGATACCACCATTTACTATATCAGTAAAAAATTAAAACATCTTAATGTAAAAATAACCACCATTGCCCGTGGTATTTCATTTGGCGGAGAGTTGGAATATGCCGATGAAATGACGCTTGCAAAGAGTATCAGCAACCGCATACCGGTCGAAAATTTTATTGTTTCGGGCAATTAAGCCGGCCACAGCTGCCCTTTAAAGCAATATAGGGTTTTGTTTTATCGCCCCGTTCATTTAAATTTGCATATCAAACAGGCAGATTTGTTTATTGTTCGGCCTGTTATGTTTCACCAACTGAACTAATAAACGAAAGCAATGCTGCACTTCTTCTCCCAGGTTGATTCTCGTTTAAAAGTTTGTGGTTATTTTTTGAGCCGGCTTCACAGCTATGGGCAACATCGTTGTGTCACTCACTTGTACGGCAACACATTATTGAGCTAAATGTAAATGAAATGAAAACATTACAGGATTGTTTAAAAGAACGCATCTTAATTATTGATGGCGCTATGGGTACCATGATACAGCGCTACAAGTTAGAAGAGAAAGATTTTCGTGGCAATCGTTTTAAAGACTGGCAGTGCGATGTAAAAGGCAATAACGATTTGCTGAGCATTACACAACCGCAAATTATTGAAGAAATACACAAACAATATCTTGAAGCAGGCGCCGATATTATAGAAACAAACACCTTCAGCAGTACCTCTATTGCACAGGCCGATTATGAAATGCAATCGCTGGCTTATGAGCTAAATGTGGCATCAGCAAAATGCGCCAGGCATGCAGCAGATGAATACACAAAAAAAAATCCTAACAAACCCCGTTTTGTTGCCGGTGCCATTGGCCCGTTAAATAAAACACTTTCATTATCGCCCGATGTAAACAACCCCGGTTTTAGAGCAGTAAATTTTGATACAGTTGCACAGGCCTATACCGAACAAATAAAAGGGTTGGTAGATGGTGGCGTAGATATCATTTTAATAGAAACCATTTTTGATACGCTAAATGCAAAAGCCGCCATCTATGCAGCAAAAAATTATTTTCGCAACAATAATATTCCCGAGCTACCCATTATGATTAGCGGAACCATCACCGATGCCAGTGGCCGCACATTAAGCGGGCAAACACTAGAAGCTTTTTATATATCGGTAATGCATGCAAACCCATTAAGCGTTGGATTAAACTGTGCTTTGGGCGCAGCAGAAATGAGGCCGCATATTGAAGAACTTAGCCAGATAGCAGGATGTTTTACATCTGCATACCCCAATGCAGGTTTACCCAATGCTTTTGGCGAATACGACGAGCAGCCGCACGAAACAGCACATATTATTGAAGAGTGGGCTAAAGAAGGTTTTGTAAATATAGTTGGCGGATGTTGTGGCACCACACCCGATCATATAAAACATATAGCAGAAGAAGTAAAAAAATATAAGCCAAGAGAATTACCAGTTATAGAATTAGTATAAAAATGAACATCATAAAACCATACTTACGATTAAGCGGACTGGAGCCACTTATTGTGCGGCCCGAAACAAACTTTATAAATGTTGGCGAACGCACCAATGTAACCGGCAGTAAAATGTTTGCCCGGCTTATACGTGCAGGGCAGTTTGAAGAAGCATTGGCTGTTGCACGCCAACAGGTAGAAAACGGTGCACAGGTGATAGACGTAAATATGGATGATGCCTTGCTTGACGGTGTACAAGCCATGACATCATTTTTAAACCTGGTACAATCAGAGCCGGATATTGCCAAAATTCCTATTATGATTGACTCTTCGAAATTTGAAATCATAGAAGCCGGTTTAAAATGCGTACAAGGCAAGTGTATTGTTAATTCTATTTCGATGAAAGAAGGCGAAGAAAAATTTATTGAGCAGGCATTCATCTGCAAATCGTATGGCGCAGCGGTAATTGTTATGGCTTTTGATGAAACAGGGCAGGCCGATACCAAAGAACGTAAAGTAGAAATTTGTAAAAGGGCTTATAAAATTTTAACAGAACAAGTGGGCTATATGCCACAGGACATCATTTTTGACCCCAACATTTTTGCCATAGCCACCGGCATTGAAGAACACAATAATTATGCAGTTGATTTTATAGAAGCCACCCGTGAAATAAAAAAACTAATGCCGCTTACAAAAGTGAGCGGGGGTGTAAGCAATGTATCTTTTTCATTTCGTGGCAACGAACATGTACGGGAAGCATTCCACAGTGTATTCCTGTTTCACGCCATTAATGCCGGCATGGACATGGGCATTGTAAATGCAGGCCAACTGGCAGTGTACGATGAAATTGAACCCGAATTAAAACAACTGTGCGAAGATGTTATCCTTAACAGGAATAACGACAATAACGAAACCACAGAGAAAATGATAAACTTTGCCGAAAAAGTTAAGGCAAAAGGTAAAGAAACGGTTAAAGATGAAAGCTGGAGAAAAGAATCTGTTGAAAGTCGTTTATCGCATTCTTTAGTAAATGGCATTACCGATTATATAGAGGCAGATACCGAAGAAGCAAGGTTGCAATATCCCAAACCGCTTGATGTAATAGAAGGCCCCTTGATGGATGGCATGAACATAGTGGGTAACCTTTTTGGAACAGGAAAAATGTTTTTGCCACAGGTGGTTAAAAGTGCCAGGGTAATGAAAAAAGCCGTTGCTGTATTAACGCCTTACATTGAACAGGAAAAAGAAGACAGAAAGAAAGCACAAATAGCCGCAGGAACTGCAATTGATGACCCTGCCGGAGCAGCAAAAATTTTACTTGCCACCGTAAAAGGAGATGTACATGATATTGGTAAAAATATTGTGGGTGTGGTATTGGGATGTAATGGTTACCAGGTAATAGACCTGGGTGTGATGGTGCCTGCTGAAAAGATTTTAGAAACTGCCGTTAAAGAAAAAGTAGACATCATTGGCCTAAGCGGACTAATAACTCCATCGCTTGATGAAATGGTGCATGTGGCTCACGAAATGAACAGACGTGAAATGGATTTACCATTATTAATAGGCGGTGCCACCACTTCACGCATGCATACTGCCGTAAAGATTGCACCACAATACAATAATGGCGTGGTGCATGTTTTAGATGCAAGCCGCAGTGTAACGGTTGCTGGCAGCCTGTTAAACCCCGATCAAAAAACACCATTCCTGCAAAACACAAAAGCAGAATATAAAAAGCTGGCCATTGATTTTGGAAATAAAAAAACTACAAAACAATTTTTAAAGTTTGAAGAAGCACAGCAAAACGGTGCAGCTATTGACTGGAAAAAATACAACCCTATTGCACCAACATTTACCGGTACTAAAATACTTGAAGATTTTCCGCTAAATGAAATTGTAGACTATATTGACTGGCAACCCTTCTTTATAGCCTGGGAAATGCATGGTAAGTTTCCGGCCATACTCAGCGATAGCGTAATTGGTGAAGAAGCAACTAAACTATACAATGATGCCAGAAAATTACTGCAACAAGTGATAAATGAAAAATGGCTTACTGCAAAAGGTGTTGTTGGGTTTTGGGAAACAAACAAAATTGCTGCAGATAGTATAGAAATAAAAGATAAAAATATACAACTTGAATTTTTACGGCAACAAATTAAAAAAGCTGCAGGGCAGCCCAATTTATCTTTAGCCGATTTTATATCGCCCAACCAACCGGATTTTATTGGCGCCTTTAGCGTTACTATACAAGGAATAGAAAAACACATCAAAAATTTTGAAGCCAATTTTGACGATTACAACAAAATTATTTTACAAGCCCTGGCAGACAGGCTTGCCGAAGGTTTTGCAGAACTGCTGCATAAAAAAGCAAGGACCGAATACTGGGGTTATGTTTCTGATGAGCATTTAAGCAACGAACAATTAATTAAAGAAGAATACCAGGGCATTCGCCCTGCGCCGGGTTACCCCGCCTGTCCTGATCATACCGAAAAATATAAGTTATTTAAACTGCTTGGCGGCGAGGAAGCAACCGGTATCCATCTAACCGAATCGCTTGCCATGTATCCTGCAGCATCGGTTTGCGGCTGGTATTTTGCTCACCCCGATTGTAAATATTTTGGCGTGGGTAAAATTGAAAACGACCAGTTGGAAGATTATGCTAAAAGAAAAGAAATGAATATTGATGAAGCAAAAAGATGGCTAAGGCCCATATTGGAGTAAATCAATTTTGCGTTTCGTAAGTTTGCCGTAAACAGTTTCTCATGCGTATCATATCTTACAATGTAAACGGCATACGTGCTGCTATTAAAAAAGGCTTCATCGATTGGCTAAAAACCAACCCCGCCGATATTATCTGCCTGCAGGAAACAAAAGCCACAAAAGATGATGTTGATGTAAAACAACTGGAAGCACTTGGCTTTAACCATCATTGGTTTAGTGCACAAAAAAAAGGTTACAGTGGTGTTGCCATTTTTTCAAAAATAAAACCGGGAAAGGTTGTATTAGGAAACGGTAACAAGTTAAGCGACGAAGAAGGAAGAGTAATACAGATAGATATAGGCGATATCCGACTCATTAATGCCTATTTTCCATCGGGTACAAGTGGCGATATAAGACAGGATTTTAAATATACATGGCTGGATGAATTTAAAAACTATCTTGATGAGTTAAAAAAGAAACATCCCAAAATTATCCTTGTAGGTGATTATAATATTGCACATAACGAAATAGATATCCACGACCCCAAAGGCAATAAAAACAGCAGTGGCTTTTTACCCGATGAAAGAGAATGGATGACCAAATTCTTAAACAGCGGATGGGTTGATACTTTTCGTGTTTTTCATCCTGAACCACATCGCTACAGTTGGTGGAGCCAGCGGTTTCCATCGGTAAGGTTAAATAATAAAGGCTGGCGCATTGATTATATCAGCATTACCGAACCATTAAGAAAACAATTAAAAGATGCAGATATTTTTGCGGATATAAAACATAGCGACCATTGCCCTATATATGTGGAGATAAAAGAAAAATAACCACAACAATAAATCAACAACACAGTTGTATAAAAAATTTTTAACCCAAATATCATACTGCAAAATGATTATTTACAATGTAACCATAAAAGTACATGAGTCAATAAAGACCGAATGGCTGCAGTGGTTAAAGGAAGAACATATACCTGATGTAATCAATACAGGATGTTTTACACATGCTGTTGTTATGCGCCTGGTAGAAGTGGACGATACTGAAGGGCCTACCTATGCGGTACAATACCATGCCCAAAGTAAGGGTCTATATAATAATTATATAGAAAACCATGCATCACAAATGCGGCAAAAAGGCTATGATAAATGGGGCGATAAGTTTATTGCTTTTCGTACCGTAATGCAAGTTGTTAACTAATTGTGCAAAACAATCGCTGATATATTTTTTTTTGTTTATGGCATTTCATAATGTTATAAAAGCCGCACGAACAAAGGGTTTCAATACAGGTGCCGTTAAAACTCAATACTGTAAAGGGTTTCATTAATTATTGCGGCACAATATTTATTAATAAAAATTACCTTAATCTGCTAAATCCCTTGTTACCTGTGGTTTTCAGGCTTTAACTGGTTGAAAATATTTTTTAAAAAAAATTTTGTTGCAATCAAAAACCTTCTATATTTGTTGCAGTTAAAAAATTCAAAAAAAAATATCATGAACAAAGCTGAATTGATTTCAAAAATTGCAGATGATGCAGGTATCACAAAAACCCAGGCTAATGCCTCTTTAGATTCTTTTGTAGCTGCTGTTACTAAAACTTTAAAAGGTGGCGGTAAAGTTACTTTAGTAGGATTTGGAACTTTCTCTGTTTCAAAAAGAGCTGCCCGTAACGGTCGTAACCCACAAACAGGTGCTGTTATCAAAATTAAAGCAAAGAAAGTTGCTAAATTTAAAGCCGGTAAGGAATTATCTGCTAAATTGTAATTTTGTATCAACCTAAAAAAAAGCAAGGTGCTTAAGTGCCTTGCTTTTTTTATAACAAATCATTTTTAAAAAATAAAACACATTTTATGGGACGTGGAGATATCAAAACTAAAAAAGGAAAAATTTTTGCCGGTTCGTACGGTAAAAAAAGGCCTTCAAAAACTACTGTAAAAGCAGTGGCTCCAAAAAAGAAAGCTGCTACAAAAAAATAAGCATCATTTAAAAATTTTTGCCATTACATTATTAGTATTCAACTAAAAAAATAATGTAATGGCCTATATCAGGGTGCCAGCCTTTCTATCTTCCAACTGCCATCTTGTTGCAGGCTATACTGTAATCGGTCGTGCAGCCGGTTTAACCGCCCTTGCCAAAATTCAATAACAGTGGGCATTACTACATAGCCACCCCAGTGCAAAGGCCTGTCAATAACTCCTGAAGCAAATTTTTCTTCTGCTGCTAATATGTTTTTTTCAATTACATCCCTTGATACAATCACTTTACTTTGCGGCGATGCCCAGGCGCCAATGCGGCTTCCCACCGGCCTCGATTGAAAGTATTCATCGCTATCTTGGTTACTTATTTTTTCTACCCTGCCCGTTATCCTTACCTGCCTCTCTAACTCTTTCCAAAAAAATACAAGAGCAGCATGTGGGTTTTCAAGCAGTTCGTTTCCTTTTTTGCTGTTGTAATTTGTAAAGAAAACGAACCCTTCATCAGAAAAAGATTTCAATAAAACAATCCTTGCATTGGGCATGCCAGATGGTGTGGCTGTGGCAAGCGTCATGGCATTCACTTCCAATATCTCGCTTTCCACCGCTTCCTCCCACCATTTTGAAAACTGTTTAAAAGGATTAGATGCAAGGTCTTGCTCCAGCAGGCTTTTTAACTGGTAATCTTTCCTGATACCTGCAATATCTTTTTTCATCGTTATATTTTTCTACTGCAAAATTCACCTAATTAATCCAAACAAAAAAGCATCCTGATATACGTCAGGATGCTTTTATATTATCATTCAACAAAATTAACGCATCATACTTGCAGCCGAAATGCCCATTGCAGCAAACAATACGGCGCCCAAAACTGCAGCCAGTATAAAGTAAATGGCAATCATTACCAGGTACGCTACCACCATATACACCACTTTTTTATCTTCGGGTGTTTTCTTTAACGGGCCTATACCCAGGTACATAAGGTAAATACCATAAACCCATGCAGCCAATGGAAGCAACCAGCCTAATACCGGAATGAAAGAAAGTAATGCACCAATATATGAAGGCGTTGCTGAGTAAGCAACAAGCTGCGCCGATTTACCCATATTTTTTTCAGAAGCAAAACTTGGCGCCAGCATATCAACCACAATAACTGTTATATAATATGCAAGTACTGTAGAAATAAATGCAATAACAGCTAAAATGATAAAATACTTTAGCCCTAAGGTTCCTGCAAATAAAAAACCCTTTAACAAAGAGCCTAAAGATGCAATTACTGCCAGTGGTAATACATAGCCCATTAATAAAGATTGTGGAGTAGCTGTTTCTTCATTAATAACCTGCCACTCGGTTTTAGGGGTAATTAAAATGTTTTTTACCCTGTCGATTATGTTCATAAGTAATAAGTTTTAGGATAGTAAAATAAAAAATAGGTTTCAGCAAAACAAATGTTTACACATATATTTTTATATTGTACATCACCGGTTATGGATTGCGTTGCTATTTTTTCTCAGCTTCTAAATGAGCCAGCCTGGCTTTTAAACCATCATTTTCAAGCCTGGTAGATTCTAATGTGCTTTCTATTTCGGCAAAACGAGCCGTAGCTTGTTGTAATTTTATATTTCTTTGATGTAATGCCGTTAATTGCTGTTCTACATCGGTGAGTTGTGTTTGCAGGTATGTATAATCGCTCAGTAAATCGTTGTATTTTTTATTTAGCCTGGCCATTTCGGTAAGATCCTGGTGCAGTTCCAGCTCTCTTTCTTCGGCGCCAATTGCCTGCTGCTCTTTAACGCCTAGTTTATTATTAATACTCTCAAGTTCTAACTTTTGTTCATCAAAACGGCTTCTTAATTCAGTAACTGCAGCCAGTTCGTCATTCAGTAATTCTATTTCACTTTCTCTTGAAGCAAGCATGGCATTGGCATCGGCCAACTGAACCTGCAGGCTTTCATTTAATGAAACAATTTTTTTCAGTTGTTCTTCGGTTAACATACAATAAAAATTTTATTGAACCGTGTTTTAACTAACGTACAACTGTACCTACTTTTTCGCCACTTACAACTTTTAACAGGTTGCCGGGAGTGTTCATATCAAAAACAACAATAGGCAGGTTGTTTTCCATGCAAAGCGTAAAGGCTGTCATGTCCATTACCTTTAGGTTCTTTTGTATGCAGTCGGCAAAAGAAATCGTTTCGTACTTTGTTGCTGTAGCATCTTTTTCGGGGTCGGCAGAGTAGATACCATTTACCCTTGTACCTTTCAGGATTACCTCTGCTTTTATTTCAATTGCCCTTAGTGAACCGGCTGTATCGGTTGTAAAATATGGATTGCCGGTGCCGGCACCAAAGATTACAACACGGCCTTTTTCGAGGTGGCGCATGGCACGGCGGCGGATATACGGTTCGGCAATTTGCTCCATTTTTATGGCGCTTTGCAGCCTGGTGTAAATGCCTGCTTTCTCAAGGCCGCTTTGCAGGGCCATACCATTTATAACTGTAGCCAGCATACCCATATAATCGCCTTGAGCCCTTTCAATTCCGCTCTCAGCCTCGTTCATACCACGGTATATGTTGCCGCCACCAATTACAATGGCCACCTGCACACCCAATTCTGTTATTGATTTTATATCCTGGGCATAGCGTGATATGACTTCACTGTCTAAACCAAAATTTTTATCGCCCATTAAAGATTCGCCGGAGAGTTTGAGAAGGATTCGTTTGTACTTAGGAAGCATCTGCTTAATTATTTTTTGCGAAGATATATTTTTATGGCCGTTTAACTGCTTTTATGGAGTACATCATCGGCATTTTTTCATCCATGCCTTTTATCCGCCACATTTCATCAGTGCCTTTTTCAAGATTATTAAAGCAATTAAAGGGCGAAAAAGGGAATTCGTTAAATTGAATCACCTGTAATTGGTATTGAATTAATGCATTAAAAATTTCAGAAAACGGGTGGTTCCATCCATGCTCTATTGATTTGATAGGAGCATTCCTATCGCTGTAAGTGCCCGAGATTTCTTCAGTTATTACCTCTTTATTAAAATAATTGTATTTTATTTTTTCAAGATTATCGTCCATCATCCACAAGGCGGGATGAAAATCGGCGATATAAAAAATGCCGCCGGGTTTTAAAAAATGAGAAATAATACCGGCCCAGCAATCCAAATCGGGTAACCATCCGATGGTACCATACGAGGTAAATACGATATCGAATTTTTTATCAAGGTGCTTCTTTAAATCATACACATTGCAACAGATAAATTCGGCAGATGATTTGATCTCATTCTTTATTTCATTGGCCAATTTAATCGCTTCATCACTCAGGTCAACCCCGGTAACTATGGCACCTTCCCTTTCCCAGCTCATGGTGTCCATCCCAAAATGGCATTGCAGGTGTAAAAGTGATTTTCCTTTTACATCGCCCAATTCATTTAATTCGATTGTTGTTAAGGATGACATTCCTTTTTTAAATCCTTCCAAATCGTAAAATGCAGAATCTTTATGTACACCTGTGCGTTTATTCCACGAAAGGCGGTTGGCATCAAAATAAGGCTGGTAGTTTTCCATTACCAATATTACAAAAAACAATCGTCTTAAAAATCTAACAGGTTTTAAATATCATTTATTATTTATTTAGATTTTACAAACCGGATTGTTTCTTCCTTACCGTTATACATTATTTTCAACAGGTACACACCGGCAGCATAGCGGCTCACATCCAGGCTAATGCCATTGCTGTTTGTAACAGATTGCTGCGATATTAATTTGCCGCCATTGTCAAATACCTGCAATTGCAATTTATTAATGATAGCACTGTTGCTGATAGCAATATTAAGTTTATCTGCCACAGGGTTTGGAAAAACAGAAAGCAGTACATCATTATCAAGCACCCGCAATAAAACTATATTGCTGTATTTAAAACTTCCATCGGCATCAACCATTTTTAGCCTGTAAAAATTATTCCCCGTCAATGGAAACTCATCAACTGATGAATAATTTTTTGCCGTATTGCTGTTGCCCGCTGCTAAAACATTTTTAATAACCGTAAAACTATTGGCTGTGGCCGAACGCTCCAGTTCAAAATGCGATGTGTTTATCTCCTGGCTTGTAACCCATTTAAGTAAATTGGTTTTGCCAAGTTGCTCGCCGGTAAACGACAATAATGTTACCGGTAAAGGGCCCATGGGATATATCACATGCGACCACCCATCGCCAACGCCACCATAAAATATTGTATTAGGCGCTATGCCGAAATTATTAAAATGCCAGCCATCGCCTTCTCCGCCTAAAAAAATTGAATTAGGTGCCGGGTTATAACTACTATTGTGCCAGCCATCACCTTCTCCACCCAAAAAAATTGAATTGGCCATTACATTATTAGTATTATTGTTCCATCCATCGCCATCGCCGCCAAAAAAAATATTATTTGCAGCGCCGGTAAAGCTGATAAAATTACTACCATCGCCTGCACCACCAAAAAATATTGTATTGTTGGGTGGTTGTGCAGTAAGCGGCATTACGTACAAAATGTAAATAGCTATTAATATTAATTTTCTTTTCATTGTTATATTTTATTATGTTGAAAAGAAAAAATTATTCACCTGTGCGTACAGCCCTTCCATTAAACAAGCCATATAAAGATGCATAATCTAAGGTACCACTGCTTCTATCACATATTCTTAATGAAGTAGGCCCGGAAATATAGGCTCCGCCCCTTGTTGCCATTGCATAATTATTGGATGGTGATTGCCAATTTAATGTATTAGCCTCTGCAGTGGCACTCAAAACACCATCGCCATGAATACCGTTGAATGACCTACCTGTTGTATTACCTGCATGTACCACCAATTCACCATAATTGCCACTCATTTCCATTATACCATAAAAAGTGGCGCCACTGCTGGTGCGGTTACTTGTGGCTGTTGCCAATGCACCACAACGCATGGGTACGCCCGGGCCACCGGCATAATTGGCATTACCAGTTGCCCATGTTTCATTTGCCGCACCCTGGTTGGATGCTGTTGTAATGGCCGAAATGGTAGTGTTGCCCCAGGCATATTCTAATGGGCTTGGCAGGTTATTACCACCACGGCAGGCTTTTTCATATTCCAGTTCAGTCATGGGGCGCATGGCTGCCCAGTCTAACCAGGCTAAAAAATTTTGAATAGAAAATAAATCGGCTGCCCTTTCAGGTTCTGTAACCACCATATTAGGCACAAGCCCGGTTGCGCCTACGCTGTTTCGTGCATTGGCATTGGTTTGATCTAATGTGTTTAAAAAATCAACCACCTGTTGCCTGCTAAATTCGTATTTCATACTCCAAAATGCATTGTATCCTTTTGGAAAAGCTGCGGGAATAGTACCAGTATTGTCAAAATAAGTATCGGCATATAACTCGCCGGCGTTAGTACCACAGTTAATAGCGTTTTCGCTTGTTACGGGAAACCATGTATCAACAAGGCCGTCTCTAAACTTGTATGTTTCGTTAGATGAATTACCCAAATTAAAAGGGCTTTGGGGCACATACACCATTTCAACAGCGTACACCCTTACTTCTACATTTTCATTATCCAGTACGCCATCGGTGCCGTAGTTCCAGCGCAGGCCGGCGGCAGTCCAGTTTACGTTTCCAATACCATCGGCATTGCGGTACATCCAGGCGCCTTTTCCATCGGCCGAAATTTTTATAACACTTCCAGTAGGTATAACCTGGCCCGTAGTATTTAAAGTGGCATGCTGCCATACCGAAGTGCTTTGCTTACGGTATTTTACAAAAATCCAGCAGCCATCATAATTACTTTCGTTGGTACTGGTGCGCCAACTGTTTTGCCAGGCAATATCGTAATTTACTTGTGTGTAATGTGTAGATAAAGGGCCTGCAGTAATTTTAGGGCCTAATGATACTGTTGAAACAACTACATTGTTTGCTTTAATGGTAACCAATGTTACAAGGAAGCAAATTGCTGATAGGGCTATTTTTTTCATATTTATTTTTTAGATTACAAATATGATTACTAAAGGAATTATAAAACATACGTACTGGTGGGTATTTATTTGTTTTAAATAACTGTAAGGATAAAACGAAAAAATTGTTTCATCATTTTTTACTATACCATCAGGGAAGTAACAGTAATTATTTATGTAACTGTTACATTCCATCTTTGTAACTGTGGCATTATTTTTTGCTTTACTTTTATCTCTCTTAAACAGCTCCTCATGTTCAAAAAATTATTCCTGCTTTTACTGCTCCCTGTTCAGCTATGGGCACAAAATTTTTCCCAATCGGAAATAAGCCGCTGGCAACAACAAGCGCAGCATGTTAGTATCATCCGGGATAAAATGGGTATTCCGCATATTTATGGCAAGACAGATGCAGATGCTGTTTTTGGTTTGCTATATGCACAATGTGAAGATGATTTTAAAAGGGTGGAGATGAACTATATTGAAAAACTGGGCCGGTTAAGCGAAGTAAAGGGAGAAAAGTTTTTGTATGAAGACCTGTTGATTCGCCTGGAAGTAGATGCCGAACAGGCACAGAAAGATTTTGCCAAAGCGCCGCAATGGTTACAAAAACTTTGTAATGCTTTTGCTGATGGAATTAATTTTTATCTCTACACACATCCGGCAGTTAAACCTGCATTGCTCACCCGTTTTCAACCCTGGTATCCCTTTTTATGGACAGATGGAAGTATTGGCGCCATCAATACCGCCGGGTTGAATGCCCGTGATTTAAAAAATTTATACGAAACCGGTGAGGCCGTTGCAACCAATCACTTTACAGCAGAAAACGAAACAGCGCAACAGTTTTTTCAAGATGAAAATCTTAGCGGATCCAACGGTTTCGCCTTTGCGCCAAAAATTACAGAAGATAAAAATGCTATATTATACATCAATCCGCATGTTACGTTTTACTTCCGGCCCGAAGTGCATGTGGTTAGCGAAGAAGGGCTGAATGTGTATGGCGCCGTTACCTGGGGACAGTTTTTTGTGTATCAGGGTTTTAATGAGCATTGCGGATGGATGCACACCAGCAGCGCAGTAGATGCAGCCGACAGCTATATTGAAAAAATGTCAAAAACGGATAAAGGCTGGCTCTATAAATATGATAACAAGCAAAGAAAAGTGCGAGAAGAAAAAATTACATTGAAATACAAAGAAGGTGAAGCATTAAAATCAAAAACAATTACCGCCTTGTTTACACATCACGGCCCGGTGATGGGATATAAAAACGGACAATGGCTGAGTGTAAGAGCCGATAACCAGATAGCTGGCGGATTGGAACAAAGCTGGCTTCGCAATAAAACAAAAAGTTTTGCTGATTATAAAAAGACAATGGATGTAAAAGGCAATATTTCAAACAACACGGTGTATGCCGATGCAGAGGGAAACATTGCTTACTGGCATGGAAACCGAATTCCTATTCGGGATACAAAATATAACTGGAGCCAACCGGTTGACGGCAGCATTAAAGAAACTGAATGGAAGGGCTATCATGCCATAAATGAAATTGTGCAAAGTATCAATCCGCAAAACGGATGGCTGCAAAACTGTAATTCCACTCCATTTACAGTAGCCAATAATTTCAGCCCAAAAAAAGAAGATTATCCTGCTTACATGGCACCCGATGGTGAAAACTTCAGGGGAATCAATGCAGTAAGAACACTGAATGAAAACAATAATTACAATTTAGATAAAGTAATAAAGGCAGGATACGATACAAGGCTTGCGGCATTTGAAGTATTGGTGCCGGCTCTGGTAAAAGCTTTTGAAAAAAATGTAAAATATCCTGATTCGTTATATGCTTTATTGGTGGGGCCGGTTACGGTATTAAAACACTGGGACTATCGCAGCAGCGAAAATTCCATTGCCACTACATTAGCAATTGAATGGGGTGAACGAATACTGCCGCTTATTATAACAAGTGCAGGAACTGACTTCGTTGCAAAAACAAAACGTTTTACTGACGAAGCAAAACCGGAAGCTTTGTTGTTGCCTTTATTAACAACCATTACAGATTTACAAAAAAGATTTGGCAGATGGCAGATAGGCTGGGGGCAAATCAACCGCTTTCAAAGAATATCATCTGATATTGAAAACAGGTTCAACGATGATCTGCCGAGCTATCCCGTTGGTTTTGCATCTTCCTTTTGGGGAATGTTGCCTTCTTACAGCAGCCGCATTTTTCCCGGAACTCAAAAAAGATATGGCGTTACTGGCAACAGTTTTATTTGTGCAGTAGAGTTTGGACGATTGGGTAACAATAAAATTAAAGCAAAAGCTTTATTAGCCGGAGGCCAAAGTGGTGATGAAAAATCTCCCCACTTTTTTGATCAGGGAAAAGCATACAGCAAAGGACAGTTCAGGGATGTTTGGTTTTATAAACAAGATGTACTTAACCATGCAGAAAGAACCTATCAACCCGGAGAGTAATTTGGCAACTACGTCTTAATTTCATTTCACAAAAACAACACAAGAAGAAGTGTATTCCTTTATTGTTTATTCTATTTATTTCGTGCAAAGAAAAAAAGACAGACAACAGCATTGCAAAAAAGCCGGATGAGTATTTAGCCGGTCAGCAAAAATATTATCGCTTTAACGGTAATGTGCTGGTGGCAGAAAAAGGCAAAATTATTTTTCAGAAATATTAAGGCTTTGCCAATTATGAAAAACAATCTACAATAAATGATAGTTCAGTTTTTGAATTAGCTTCGGTTAGTAAACAATTTACTGCATCTGTAATTTTGCTTCTAAAAGACAGGGGAAATTGAAACTAACCGGATCTTTAAGACAATATTTTCCCTAACTCCCTTATTATAATATAACATTAAAACAAATGCTCACACATGTTTCCGGTCAGCCGGAATATGAAGGTATTATGGATGAAAAATGGCCGCATCAATCCTTATAATACAAAACACCTGCAGAATATGCAATTGCGTGATGAGTTTTTTCAGGCATTAAGCATCAAGAATATTTGAAAACAAGCCCCGCCTTTTACAGCAGGGGCTTTTCAAAAACCTTCCTCAATCAGTTTAATTGAGCTTAATAAAAGTTTATATTTTTGTCTTGAAAAATATTATTCACAATCTTCTGCTCCGCCTGGAATCCATATTCGATACCTGGCATGTGATGAGTGCCGGCATAAAACTCTGCTCTTTAAATTATTGCCGGATTATTAATTGATGGAGAGATTTACATTTTATTTCTTATTGCTCTTATCCTTTCATTTGCCTGGTTATAGTTGGCTAGTATAGTAGCTGCATCGTTTTCGTTAAAGGTAAAGTCAAAGCTTCCTTCAATGCAAGGCCATTTGGCTAATTCTTTTTGCTTGCCCCAGCCATCATAAGTCTCCATGTAAATCCTTACAAATATGCTGTATTCGCCACTGCTGCTAAAATTGGATGCATTAATTTGTTGGTAAAATGGGCCGGCAGCTACTCCGGGGTCAAAATTCCAGCCTGCAGCCATTACGGTGCTGGCTTTTGCAGGATCGGGAAGTAAATCAAAATTGAGCCATTTGTTTTTTTCATCTCCTCTTTTTACCATCATATAATCCCAGGACTGCCACATGCCCGGCTCTTCGCCTTTCTTTGCAATGCGTACCCAGCAGCGCAGCGATAAAAAGTGAGTACGTAAGGCTTTCATCTCAAAAGCATCCCAAAGAGTTTGCGGTAATTCTATTCTGCCGTATATAAAGTCGGACGAAGTAAAATGTGTTTTGTGCCCCTGGTTACTTGTAGTAAATGGCTGGGTGCTAAAGTACATGTTTGCCCCGGTTAGGGGTGTCATTGCAAAGTCCTGCGCAGCAGCCTTGTTATACAATAGCATCAAGCTAATAATGGATAATATTAATCTGTTCATGTGTAAAAATTTAAATCGTTTTAGTTTTTGAAATGGGTTGATGTGCTATTTCAAAAAAATGGAAAAATTGAAAGGCCTGCCTTTTACAACAAGGCCTTTGCAATAACCCTCAACTAAAAAGTGATTTTATTCATTTAAAAAATTTTCGGCTACTTTTTTCCAATAGTTGTTCCATCGTTTATACTGGATAGGTAGTGGATGCCGCCATACAATCGGGAAATAGTGCTTTTCATTTTCGGTCTATTTTGATTCATATTCGTTTAAAAATTGTACTGCCTTAGCATTGGCGATTGGGTGTGTTGTGTTTTTTTGTACTACAAAAAGCAGGAAGCTGTTTTGCAGGTAGTACAAGTCTTCAGTAAGGTGATAAGGCGCAAGAGCGTCGGCAATGGTTTGCTCCACCATTTTTTTGGAAGCATAGTTCAAAGCAGCAGCAGCGGGCCCGGTACTCATAAAGCTTTTGATACCATCAGCATGCGAATAGTATAGGAATGGGCAACTCACTCTTTCTTTACTGATGAGTTTAAGGTTCAGCGATTGCAAAACCTGCTCTACTTTTCCATCTTCTGATAGCGCAAAAGGGCCGGGCGTGCCGGGTGGTGGCGGTGGCAGTAATGAACCAATTGCTTTCAACACCGTGGTGGCTTCACTTGCTTCGGCCTTGTCCCAAATGCATATCACCATTTTACCATTGGTTTTTAATACCCGTTTTGCCTCTGCAACCGCATTGGAAAAACTACTGGCATATTGCATAGAATTAAACCCGGTTACAAAGTCAAATGTTTCATCTTTAAAGGGCAGTGCTTCCAGGTCTTCTTCCAAAAAATTATGCCCGGGGTTTCTTTCCCTCGCCAGTTTCAATAAACCGGGTGCAGCATCCATACCTATTACCTGTGCACCAGTGCTGATGGCCATGTGGCTGAACATACCGGCGCCGCAACCGGCATCCAGTAATGAGTCTTCTTCGGTTAAAGAAAGATGCTCTAATGTTTTTTTGTAAAGCGGGAGAAAAAATGGTTCAAAAAAAGTGGACCAATGTTGCGGAGCTGTGCTCCATAATTTTCCCTGAATTTGTTTTGTGCTCATTTTATTAAATTTTAATTGTTATTGAAAAGTTTATTTTAATTCAAATACAGATACGGTTTTAAAGTTTTCTACCCGCCTTGGCTGCCCCGCAGGTTGTTCATCAATAACCCCACCTGCAAAGAGTAACTTATTGCCGGCGCTGGCAGCAGTAACTTCAAATTTCCTCTGTGGAAGTTTAAAGCCGGTGGTATCAAACAGACCGGTTTGTGTATCATAAACAAATACTTTGTCTGTAGCTTTATTATCTATTATGCCGGCTGCTATTACTACTTTATTTTCTATGGCTGCCATGCCCAAGCCCCTTATGGGTTCCGGAAATGGAACCGAATTCACCTGGCCGGTTTGTACATTATATATATGCAGCCTTGTGTAATTGAAAGTGGTGTTAGAGCCGGATGTTATAAAAACTTGAGAGCCATTTGTACAAGCTATATAATAAGGGATTGTGTTACCGGTTAAGTTGAAGGATGTCCATTGGTTGGTTTGAGCATCATATACATCAACTGTTTCGGAATTGGTTGTAGTAGCACCTCCTGCAATAAAGAGTTTATTACCCGCAGTTAGTACTTTCGCATTATAATAAGTTGTTCTTGGCTGACTAAGAGTGGCCTGAGTCCATTGCCCGGTTTGCACATCGTATATATCCACCCGGTTAGTGTAGTAGCCTTCGCCATTACTGTTTTGAGCCAGGCCACCTGCAAACACCAGTTTATTGCCCACTGCACCGGCAACCAGCTGGCCCCTTGCCAGGCTCAGGCTATCAATGGTCCATTGCCCGGTTTGGGTGTTGTAAATGTCCACTCTGGCAGAAACTTTATTGTTAGCCTGGTGTCCACCGGCAAACAAAATTTTGTTGCCGGCTCCTGCAGCTGCTAAATATCCACGGGGTTGCGATAGCTGTGTGGTGGTTGCCTGGCCGGTTGCCAAATCAAAAATATCTGTTACAGCAGAATAGGTAAAGTTTGAGTTTATGCCGCCTGCAATAAGTAGTTTATCGTTTAATGCTGCTGCGGCATATTTATCTCTTTTTACGCTTAACCCAAACCGGGTCCAGCTTCCCGTTTGTTTATTATATACATCTGTATTGCTACTAAATGTTTTATTATTGGGAAGTGAAAAGATTTCACCCCCTGTAAAGCAGGTATAATTGCCCGTTTTATAAACCTGCATGTTAAACCTGCCTTCGCTTAATGCTTCGGTGCTGGCTGTGTAGGTTAATTTTTTTGCCCCTCCGGGAAATGAACTACCGCCATTATCCTTTTTGCAGGAAGCAAGCAAAGTGATGTAGAGTATAGCTACATACAGGAGGGCTGCTGGTTGCTTCATTGTTTTAGAAAATGAATTTTTCATGTTGAAAATATTATTGGTTATAAAATTCTATTACTGAACCGATAAATGGCGGTATAAAAAACATCCATTGTATCAGTAGCAGTTTGTGGAGGAGTTGCCGGGGCTTTACCACCGGTGGTGGCTATGCGCTGTATATAATCCACATCGGCAAAAATTCCGGTTGGTGTTTTTCCTGTCTTAGGCATTAGCAACAGCCAGGGAATACAATTGGCATCAGGTGTGGCCATGCGGACCGGGGTAAAATGCTGTGCAAAAATGGAATCGGCACTGGTAATGGTCCATACCGGGCCGGCACCATGAAAACCTACTTTTTGATTATTGCTATCGTATAAATCTGCATGAGGGGCTACCAATACCCACTCATAACCGCCGCCTGCCTTTAATTGTGCTTTGTACTTCTGCACGCCTTTGGCATAGTAAGTGGCTACCCTTACATTGCCGGAAGGAAGATTGGCCGGCAACTCCACATCAGCAGGGATGGTTAGTGTTTCACTCTCTTTGATTTTATACAAAGGAGAATTGTGATCAATGGAATCTTCCTTTTTACAGGAAACTAATAGTGCCAAAATAAAAATTAGCCCCATGCACAGGTAGAAAAAATAAAACCTGTTGATACCGAAAATTTGTTTTTTCATGACTTTTAAATTTGTTTGGTTAATGAAATTGTATTGAAAATTTGTATTGTTTTATTTTTTAAACTCAAAAGGAAAGTTGGCGCCCGGAGTGTTCTTCGTTCTGTAATACCCCGACATAAGGCCGGCTGACATTTTATCGGCTTTCAGATAAGCCGTATCATCATTGCCTGCATAGTATTTTGCATCAAAAGATTTTTCATTACTCTGATACTGTCCATACAGTTTTAGTAGCGCCGTTGCGGTATCATTGTTAGTAGTGCCTGCATAAAGTTTCGATTCGCCATTACTACCATTTACCAATACCGCATTGTATAGATAAACCTTGCCTGTCCAATAGCCGGTGGCTGAAAATTTGGGAGCATCATTTTCTTTTTTGCAGGATGTTGTTAATAGCACAACCAGGCTTATTGTTACTGTGATGGTTCTTTTTTTCATACAAAATTTTTATTTAGGGGTTTGAATATTTTGTTTAGTTCTTTACTTAGTCATTTATCTTTTCTTATCTCATCCGTTTCTGCTGCAATTATTGATTTCGGGAGCAAAAGTAGATTGCACTTGATTGGGCTTTGAGCCCCCTTTCACCAACGGCGGTTCTTTTTGATTTTACGGAAATTGAGATTTGAGAAAATTTTCATACCCGGTTTTCAGTAATGGCGGTTTTACCGGGATTAACGGAGGCAATGACCACATTAACTACGTACTCTTGCTCACGCAGCATTTCTTTCGTTCATTTTACGGGGAGAAGGGTTTAACTTTATTTCCAGACAGGAAATATAATCCTGTAATAAAAACGAATGAAAATATTTACCGTCATAGTTTTCATCATTCATTTATCCGTATTTGCATGGGCGCAGTATGATGAAAAAAATTTTACAACCTATACAGTAAAGAACGGATTAAGCGATAATAACATTAACTGCCTGCAGCAGGATGCGGAAGGGTATTTATGGATTGGAACCGATGCAGGACTCAATCGCTTTGATGGAAATAGTTTTAAAAATTTTTACCGGGGCACGGCGCCTCTTCAATTGCCATCCATAAATATTGGCAGGCTGAAACGATTTGGACCTGATAAACTGGGTATCCTTAGCAGTGGCGGTTTCCTGGTACTGAATACAAAAAATTATTCGGTACAGCATTTCCGGGTGCCCGACAGCACCGCCATCAGTATATATATCAATGCTGTTTGGGATGCTGTTGAACTGCCGGACAAATCATTTGCCATAACCAGCGCTGCCGGATTTTACCACTTTAATCCGAAAGGAGAACTGTTGTATCGCCATGACGCATATACAATAAATGATATCGGACAAAAAAGAATATTGTACGGAAGAGATATTTTCAGTCTGTCGGCAAAAAAATATGTGGTGAATATTGATGAAGCCGGCCTGGCTTTTTATGATAATGAGAAAAAAATATTCAGCGAATTCAGGACTTCTGAAGCCCTGAAAAATGTTTTCAGAGATTCTCCATTTATCACGAAGGATTACTGGACAGTAAAACAACAGATAAGTAAGGATGAGTTTGTTTTTTTACGTTACGGTTTTAATAAGATTACTTATTATAATTACCCGTTGAAAAAAACTGTTCTTTCATCGCTTCCCACCCGTATCACCGATTCAATAAACTGGGAAAGCAAAATTGTTCCGATTAACGACAGTGTGCTTGCTATTAACAGCGCTACCAATGGTTTTTACATTTTAAAAATAAACAGGCAAACCGGGGATATTTCATCCGACGGAATAAAACATCTGCCTGATTATAAAATAACCTGCCTGTTTTCTGATAAAGACCAGCGACTGTGGATTGGCACAAGGGAAGGTTTGCTGAAACAGGACCTGACCCAACCGGCGCTTAAAGCCTGGCATTATCCCCCGCCCGGCGGAAAAAAATTTCACGGAGGCTTCAGCATTGTATATCGCTATAAGGATAAATTATACACTGGCCGTTATTCAAACAGCAAGGGACTCGCAATAATTGATCCGGTTACAATGAAGCTGATTAAAGAAATTGATTTTTTTTCTGCCAGCAGCATCTGGAACGAAGTAATAAGTATTGAAACCTACCACCCTGATACATTATGGATAGGTACCAGTGCAGGACTGATTTGGTTTGATACAAAAACTGAACGCTATGGAAAAGTTCTTGATGAAAAAAAATATCCCTGGGCCGTTGGTTTCAGCGCTTCGCTGGCCCCTGCAAGGAGTGATGGTTATGCATGGATGTGTTCAATATTGGGGGGCAAAGTAGTCCGGTATCACATACCCACCCGTACGTTTACATTATTTACTAAGCAAACAACACCAGCTCTGCCATTTGAAAAAGTAAAACAAATAGTTTATGATGCTTATGGAGACGTTTGGATATCCGGACATTCTCTTGCCCGGTGGAACAACAGCAAGAAATATTTTGATACACTGATTACCACCTATGGCGGCGATGGAAAATTTAATGATAATATTGTTGATATCCGTGCTGATGAGCATGGCTCCCTGTGGTTTCACAATGCTTACAATGGCCTTTCGGAATACCGTATAAAAGAAAAAAAGTTTATTACTTATACCATGAAAGACGGCCTGCCGTCGGATTTGATCAATGCATTAAGCCCGGTAATGGGGAATAAATTGTGGGCGGCCGCCGACAGCCATCTGTATTTATTTGATATAGAAACCAGACAGGTAACGGTATATGATTACAGGGACGAATTGCCGGAACACAGACCTACCGGAAGAAAAATTTATTATGATGAAAAATCCGGTTTTTCATACTTGTGCAGCAATGAATATTTAGTGCGGTTTCCTTTTCTGCCCAAAAAAGAAAGAGACCGGAGCAGTGAGCTGCTGATTGAAGAAGTGACAACTGGAAATCAAAAAACATGGTATTACCCTGAAGAAACCCTGCACTTCAAGTATAATGAAAATAACTTATCACTTACTTTTTCCGCTATTGATTTTGAAAAAAGCAATTATCGGTTTGCATACCGACTGAATAATTCTGATAACTGGACGTCCATCGGCAATCAACGTAATATCAACCTGAACAAACTTCCACCCGGCAGATACAAGTTGGATATGAAAGCAACCGGCAAACCCGGAATAGAGAAAATTAAATCGTTTTCATTTACAATCAAGCCGCCATTATGGAAAACAGGCTGGTTTATGGCTATTGTTGCTGCATTGCTTGGCTCCCTGATATACTTCTTCTACCGGCGCCGCATCAGTCATATTAGCAAGAAAGCCGAATTAGATAAACAACTTTCCCAAACCGAAATGAAGGCCCTGCAGGCACAGATGAACCCGCATTTTATTTTCAACAGCCTGAACAGCATACGGGAAATGATTCTGAACAATGAAAACAAAGATGCTTCTCATTATCTGAGTAAGTTTGCTCATTTAATCAGGATCACACTCGATCAGTCATCGCAAACTTTTGTGTCGCTCCGCAATACGGTGGACTATCTCCATCGCTATATGGAGATGGAGCAAATACGAAACGGCCTCTTTAGTTATACCATTACAGCGGATGAGGAACTTGACCAGGATGAAACTCTGATTCCGCCGATGCTGATTCAGCCTTTTATTGAAAACAGTTTATGGCACGGAGTAGCCGCCAGCAACAAAACCATTCATATTACTATCCATTTCAAAAAAGAAATCAACAAGCTTGTATGCACGGTGGATGATAACGGCATTGGTTTAAACCAATCACAAAATAATAAAACAGGTAACGGGAAACTACACAGGCCGCACGGTATCAGCAATATTCAAAACAGGATTAAGCTGCTGAATGAAAAATATAACCTGCAGTGTGAAGTAAATATCAGGGACAAAAAAGAGATACCCGGCGCTACCGGTTCAGGGACAGAGGTCACAATCAGTTTACCACTTGAAATAAATGAATCATGACTACACTAAAAACCATACTGGTGGATGATGAACCCAGAGGTATATCCTCCCTGCAGAAACTGTTACAGTTTAACTGCCCCGAAGTGGAGATTATTGCCACCTGCAACAGTGCAAACGAGGCGAAAGAGAAAATAAATTTATTGAAACCACAACTTGTGTTTCTTGACATTGCTATGCCGGAAAAAACCGGTTTTGATTTGCTGAATGAGTTGGGAGAAATAAATTTTGAAATCATCTTCGTAACAGCTCATAATGATTTTATGCTGCAGGCCTTCCGCTTCAGCGCAGTAGATTATTTGTTGAAACCTGTGGATGATATTTTACTTGCGGAAGCAGTGAAAAGAGCATCTAAAAAAATAGAGGATACAACCGGCGACCACCATATTGAAACATTACTGCACAATCTTCGCAGCAAAGAAGGCGGACAGAAGATGAAAATATGCATTCCTTCGCTGAAAGGTTTCCAGGTAGTGAGCCTCTCGGAAATTATTTATTGCGAAGCCAGCGGTAACTACACTAATTTTCATTTTGCAAACCGTCAGGTGATTTGCGCCAGCAAACCCATACATGAATTTGAAACGCTGCTGGAGGACTCTGGTTTTGTCCGCATCCACAAATCATTTGTCATTAACCTGGAGCATGTAAAAGAATATATCCGGGGTGAAGGCGGCACCGTTAATATGTCAAACGGGCATGATGTGGAAGTGAGCCGGCGTAAGAAGGAAATCTTTATGGAACGGATGAAAGCGTTTTATAAGTTTTGAAGCCGGGACTGTGGCAGCATGCTTCAGATCCTTCAGGTCTGAATTGATGAAAATTTACCAGCATTTGCCGGAACAGCTTTCTGAGTTCACATTTAAAAGCATGAATGCACCATGTAAAGCAATTATCGCTGAGAATACGGTCATTATTTCATAAATACCCGGCGTTATTATATTTAATAATTTCCTGTTAGTTTAGTTTATTCTCTAATCTCAGAAATTTTCCGATTACTAAAATACTTGCCGGCTTATGCTTATAAGGTGGTAGAAATACATTCCTGATGTAAAATATAAGTTCCCAATTTCTAAGTAAATTTAAGTATGCAAAAAAGATTGTTTCAACTTTCTGCATGCCTGCTATTTACCTGGTCGTTTGCTATTGCACAAAAAAATCAGCAAACGGAAGACAGTGTTTTTTTTGAAAATTTCTTTGCCAGGTACCAAACACAGGTTCAGGCAAACAGACCGGTTGATACGGATAGCATTAAAAAATCGGTAAGTAACTCTGTAAAACCGAAACCTAAAAAGAATTGTAGCAGCAGGAATATAACCTGAGCGAAAGAGAAACAGAAATTTTAAAACTTCTGGTCAAAGGCTTAGCCTATCAGCAAATTGCCAACGAGCTATTCGTCAGCCACGGCACCGTAAGAAAGCATGTAGAAAATATTTATTCAAAACTGCACATCAACAGCAAAGCTTAGGCGGTAAGCATGGCGCATCAGGAAAAATGAGTGTAGGTTATTGTTGCTGTTTGTCATTTTTTATCAACTCCATCGCCTTATCCAGTTTATAATCTGCTCCTTTACGAATTGCTTCCACAGTTGGACCGGCTACTACTTCCGGTTGTACGCCTCTTCCGATTTTTGGTACCGTTTTGTCAATCACTAAACGGAACAAGGGAAGACGAAATCTTACTCCGGTTTCCGGCAAAGTTACTTCGGGCAACAGCCAGGCAGAATTACCATAAGCGCCGCCTCCGGTTTCTTCACCTATCACTGTTACATTATTTTGTTTGATAACTGCACTTACAAATAAAGTAGTGGCCGAAAATGAATTGCCCCCCGTCAGCACATATACTTTGCCAGCGTAATGATTTGATTTTTTAGGTTTGAAATAATGCCTTTCAAAATATCCAAAATGAAAATTGCCATCTTTTTTTCTTGCTGCAAAAAGATTCATGAACAAATGATTCCAGAAATAGCCTTTGATGTATTTATGATAGGGTGTTTTTCTTCTGATGGAAAAAAGAGAATCGCAAATTTTAAACCGGTGATTGGCAATATAACGGGTAAGAATCGTGGAATTAGAAACACTGCCGCCTCCGTTATTTCTCACATCAATAATGAGATGTTGAATTTTATTTTCCTTTAGCGTTTTAAATGAGTTTTTAAAAAATCTTCTCAACCCGTAATTCTTGGTAAAGGTTGCCAGATTCATCATGGCCGTTTTATTAGCCGTATCAATTTGCAACAGCCGGCTTCGGTTCAGCATGGCTTCTCTTCTTTCATGGCGGGATGGTTTGGGTTGTGGTTTCACCCGCGGTCGTACCGGTTTGCGCCCTGCTGTATCTGCTGCGATGTTAAAAACTTTTAAACTATCTGTTTGAATACTGCCATCAGGTGCTACATAGTCAACGGCGTATTTATCCGACAATCCGTATAAGGATGTATAAGCTGAACCAAATGCCCCAAATGAACTCAGCCGTTGATAACGATATGTATTGTTATATCCATCGGTTGAAATATATTGAAACATTGTATCTGCCAACTGTTGTATAGATTTTCCATTGATGCTCTTAATAACGGTACCCCGTTTTAGCAGGGCCATTCAAATATTCCGTCGGCAGAAACCTAAACCTGGTGGGTCGCTCTCCGGCAATGCCCATGTTCGTTCAGTTTCATGCCACAAGGTTCAAATGAAAAACTTAAATCTACAATCTGCTAAACTTTCCAGCCATTTACTCGATTCCGATTATGTGATTGTTTATTTCTTTTCACATTGCGTTATAAAACAATTTTTTTATGATAAAATATCTCTTTCTTATTTGTCTGCTTACAGCATTTTGCATTACCAATGCCCAAAATGTTGGAATAGGTACCAGTAATCCTACTGAAAAACTGCATGTGGTCGGCAATGTAAAAGCCGATACACTTAAACCCTCTGCCTTTAAACTAACCTCCGGTGCCGGTGAAGGAAAAGTACTTACCAGCGATGCCGCCGGCAATGCAAGCTGGGCTTTAAACAACAGCAGTAGTGGCAGCAATATTGGTTACGGGGTTTGGGGCGACTGTGCCACCAATGGCAATATTAGCGAGTATCAACCGGTGGTAGACAATTCGGGTTCTACAAACGATTATGCAGGTTATAGTGTATCCATTTCAGGTAATTATGCTATTGTGGGTGCTGCTAATGATGATGTGGGGACAAATCCGAACCAGGGTTCAGCCAGTATTTACCGCTACAATGGCAGTAGCTGGGTGTTGATGAAAAAAATTACCGATGCCACCGGAGCTGCTAATGATAATTTTGGTATAAGTGTATCCATTTCGGATAATTATGCTATTGTGGGTGCTGCTAATGATGATGTGGGGGTAAATACGAACCAGGGTTCAGCCAGTTTTTACCATTACACTGGAAGCAGTTGGGAACTGATGCAAAAAATTACCGATGCCGGCGGAGCTGCTAACGATAATTTTGGTACAAGTGTATCCATTTCCGGTAATTATGCTATTGTGGGGATTTCTAATGATGATGTGGGGGTAAATTCAAACCAGGGTTCAGCCAGTATTTATCTTAGAAACGGCCCTTTATGGCGTAAACTGCAAAATGTAGTTGATCCTGCTGGTAGTGGTGGTGATGATTTTGGATGTAGTGTTAGCCTTGATGCAACAACAAAACGCTTTTTAGTGGGCGCTTTTGAAGTTAATAATGGAATGGGTATTGCTGTTTTTGGTAAAATAAATTAAACACTTTTAATTCTCACTCACAATAAAAAACTGTAAAATACCTAACCGGAAGTATATATTGCTTCCGGTTTTTTTTATGGTGTAAACCCATCGGTTATAATGAGTAAAACGCAACTGCTTTAAAATGCTCTTACTCTATGTATTATTACCCAATTATGAAATTTATAACCTGTTTTTTCATACTCAATTTTATGCTTATCATAAACCAATGCTTTTTATTGCCTGGTAACCGCAATAAAAAACACACCTGTTGATAAACAAAAGAAATAAAAATGAGAAGAAATCCTTACTGTTTTTTTTACGATGAAAAAATCTTATATTTTTAACGTCTGCGGTAGCTAATCTGCTGCCTATTTTATGAATTATTTCCCTGTATTAAATAATTGAAATGAAATTTAGATTTTATACTTTAATTTTTATTTTGAATGGCGCCATCTCATTACAGGCACAAACTCCAGTAATTTTCAAAAAAAATTGCCAATAATTTTCCCCAAAAATTTTTCATGTGGGTTAAAATTATAGCTTCCACAATTTACCCGATTGCACTAAAACACCATTTTGCAGGATGCGATAAAAGATTATTCCTTTTTGCATCGTGTTTACATTAATGGTTTTGATTCCCGGCCTTATGGACTGTGTTTGTAAAAGTTTGCCATCGGCAGTGTACAGGTCTAGTTGCAGCATCTTATCTTGATTGTTTTGCAAATTGAATTTGTCTTTAAACATAGTTGGATAAATGCTGATTCCTTTTTCATCAAAAGAAATAAACAGTATATTGCTGTATGCTACCCTGCCATCTGCATCTACCTGGCGAATACGGTAATAGGATTTTGCATCCACCCCGTTAGTATTATCGGTAAATGAATAATTGTTTACAGCTTGATTAAATGCCGGCTTAGTTCCTATGCTGGAAAAATTTCTTCCGTCATAACTTTTTTCAATTTCAAAATGCGAAACGTTTTGTTCGTTGGCTGTTTTCCAGTTTAAGCACACCTGGTTTTTATTACATTTTTGGGCTGTGAAAGACAGAAATTGCAATGGTAATACATAATTGCCTGTATGTATCCAAAACTCACTAAAACCGGTAACATCAAACTCCAGGTAGTTATTTCCATATAATGAACCGGTGGTAATTTGAGAAGAAGGAATTAAAACCGATGTACCTCCGGAAGGATCTTACACCCCATCTTCATTGGCACCGGTATATTTGGTTACTACCAACTGGCTGGCCGATGTTAATGATGGAATATAAGTTTGCAGATCGGCAAAGTCAGCATCGGTATAATATAACCTTACTCTTTTGGGGCTTACAGGATTTAGTGCCGGTTTTATTACATAATGCCTGCGCATATACCGCTGCCCGTTATACAAGCCTGCAGTGGCGTCCACATACACCACATCATTTCTTGTTCCCAGGTCAAAGCAATAATCTTTTACAGATGCTATCACTTTTGTATTATCGCTACTGTTGTAACTATGTTTCCAAAGGCCGTCATCTAAAAGGCTGTTGCTATTAGTTTGCACAGCAGGAAGGCCGTTAAATGGTGCCGATGAGCCTGTGTTATACTTGTTGTACAAATATCTTTCCACACTGCTGATTTCTTCAGCAGTTAAACTGCGGCCGTATACAATTACTTCGTATATCCATCCACTCCAGTCAAGGTCTGCCTGGTCTTCACGGTCGCCAACGGTAAACCCGGTTGTACCGGTTTCGGTTGTTACCGAACCTGATCCCTGGTCTACCGTTTGAGCCACAGCATTGAGGTTGCATTGTATTTGTCCACCTGCGTCAGGAACTTTGTAAGTAACTACTGTTGGGCTAAAGGCACTGTCAATTGCGCTGCCGGTAATAGATGCGTTATTATTACCTATACCATTGTTATCGGAGTAAATATATATTGGGGTACCGTAAGCATTAGCGCCATAACTAAGTGTGTTTATCAATCCTCCTCTTCTGAATGTAAATAAGGTGCCGCCTAACACGCCGCCACTGTGTACATTGCAATCTCTTCTTGCTACCACAAATACGGTACGTGCAGTACCTGCAGTTACTAAGTTTGTAAGCGTATTGTTTAAAAATACTTTACGATTGGTTCCATCAAAATAAATTCCGGGTTGGGGTATGCCATCAGCAACCCTGAATTCGGGTTTGTTAACCGTAACGGTTTGTGTTACATGATTGCCATTACCACTTTGGTCGTTCCATTGTTGTACGGCTTGTCCGTTAGCAGCCGGGGTAATGCCTGCATCGGTAAACACTTCTGCATCGGCCTTCAGCCATAATACCGGGTCGCATGGAACAAACACACCCTGTAGTTGTGCATTGTTGAAATCCGGTTCCGATGCAGTTCCCACCGTAGTGCCGTCTAATGCACTGCCCGTATTACTGCAATTATTGATTACCTGCTGCCCGTTTCCATTTGCCGCAGTGTTGAAATCATAATAAAGTTTTAAAGAGGCTTCATTGCCCGACAGTTGCTTGTCCTTTTCTGTAATTATCTCTGTTTTCGTTTTTGCTTTATGCCATACCCTTACTTCATCAATATCGCCGTAAAAATTACAAACCGATCCGCACAATGTTCTCCTGCCTACCCAATAAGTACCGTCGGGACTGGTAAGTGTACCGGTGGTAATGTCTAATCCCCTTCCATTTTCTACCCCGTCAATATAAATATATACACTATCTGTTGTTACATTCCGCACAGCAGCAACATGGTGCCAATTACCGTCGGCAACGGAGCAATTACTGGAAACCGTGGTATAGGAATAATCAATGGCATCCAGCCCCAAACTCACCTTACCGCCTGAAATATAAAACAATACTCCGGTTGAGGGGCCCGGGCAATACTGCTCGGCAAATATCATCATGCAGCTTACTGCATCATTCGTTCTTATCCATGCCTCAATCGTAAAGCTTTGTGTGCTGGTGAAGTCCATTAAGTTATTGGCAGGGATGGAAATTCCTTCATCAGTTGCACTACTAAAATGCACTGCTTTATTGTTTTGCGGAAACTGGCAAAAGCCGGATGCCGCAACGAATAAACAAACGAGGAGGGTAAAATATTTTTTCATTTTTGTAGTATTTGCTACATTACAAAAATGACCATCCGCTACCGGCTGGGCAATACCCTCTGTGCGGCATTTTAAAAGGGAGACATCAAATCCATTTGTTCTTCAAACTAATTTGCAGAGCCTCTACCTTACTGCTTACATGCAGTTTGCTGTAGATATTTTTCATGTGCTGGCGCACTGTGTGTTTGCTTAAAAAAAGGTGCTCCGCAATCTGTGCATATTCCTTTCCTTCCATGCTGCATTTTAAAATTTCCTTTTCTCTTTCGGACAACGGCTCAAACACCGAAGTTTTATCTACAACCGAAGCAACCGGTTTTTCGGCCATACCGGTAAGCCACTTCCATGCTTTGCGTGCAATGCCCGGACTCATGGGCGCTCCTGCATCCTCGTAGACCTGGTAAATGGCATCAATAATATGCTGCGCTGTTTCTTCTTTTAGCAGGTAGCCATGTGCCCCGGCTTTTATGGCATTAAAAATTCTTTCATCATCATCAAACACCGTAAGCATGATGTATTTAACCGAAGGGTATAAAGGAGCAGCCCGCTGTACGGTTTCAATACCGTTTAATTCAGTCATCTCAATATCCATCAACACCACATCGGGTTTGGGCGATGCGGTTTTCATCAGCTTCATAAATTCTGTTCCATCATTGGCTTCAAGTATCACCTGAATGTCATTTTCCACAGAAGCCAGCTTTTCCTTTAGCGATTGGCGCAGATAAGCTTTATCGTCAACTATTCCTATCAGCATATTGCAAAATTAAATTTCCTTATAAGCTCCCTCAATACCCTCTGTGAGGCATTTATATTTTAAAGTAAAACCGATATGGCCACACCTTTCCCGGGCACTGCATCAATTATCAGTGTTGCCTTGATGGAAGCTGCCCTTTGCTGCATGTTTTTCAACCCATAATGGCCTTCACCATTTAAACTACTTTGATTAAACCCTTTGCCAAAATCCTGCACCCATACCTGGAACCGATTTTGTGAAGATTCGCCCCTCAATACAATGCTTTCGCTTTCAGAATACTTGCAGGCATTGGTTACCGCCTCCTGGCAAATACGAAACAACTGAAGTGCATTTTCAGAATTCAAAAAATAAGCATCCGAAAATTGTTCTTCTACTTTCAATTGAATGTGTGGGTACCCTTGCAGGTAGCGATGTGTATAATCCACCAGTTTATCAAAGAAATCTTCTGCAGTAAGCTGCTCCTGGTTTAGTATCCAAATGGTTTCCCGCAATGTTTGCAATAGTTGGCGAGAGCTACCTTTTATTCTTTCAATATTTGCATCAATAGGTTGCTGCTTTCTGAAATTGATATCCAGGCTTTCAATATTATTGGATAATAATGCCATTTGAGAGCCCAGGTTGTCGTGCAGATCCCGGCTTAGCCTTTCTTTTTCATCCTGCATCTGCTGTTGCACGATTAGTTTTTGACGGGATATTTTTTTCTGGTAAAGAGAATAGAACAGCGCTGACAGCAATACAAGCAAGCCTCCAAAAATCAATAAGTAAAGTTGCTTTTCCTTTTGTGCCTCAATTAAAGCAATTCGTTTTTCATTTTCAGATTCTTTAGTTTTAAATTTTGCCTCAGCTTCAGACAATTTTGTATTGAGGTCGTTGTTATATCGCTGCTCAATAATGTGCCCCACTTCTTCCTTTAAAAGAAAAGCTTCTTTGTAATTACCCGCTGCGTAAAGATTTGCTGTGTGAAATTCCAGTGCCGTGCTTACCATATCCAACTTATTAATAGCACGGGAAATGGCCAGCGCTTCACTACTCAATTGCAACGCCTTGTCGTATTTTTTTTGATGTAAATACAATTCTGATGAAAACATCAATGCTTCTGCAAGGTTGGCACTGTCATTTAATGCCCGGCTTTTGTTTATCACATCATCGTACAGTCGGGCTGCTTCATTAAAGCGATAGGTACGTTCGTATAAGGTTGCCAGTAAACGGGTATGTAACCGACCCGTTTCAGTTTCGGATGTTTTGTTCTCAATACTGAGGGCAATAGCTTTTTTGAAATAATTTTCCGACAGGTCAAGCTGCACATTTTTATCAAGATAAACAGAGGCAATATTGTGATAGCATTGTTCAAGCTGAATTTTAAAATCCGATTGCTCGCTGATGCTGATACATTTCTTCCAGTATTCAACTGCCTTGTCTTTATCGGGAATATGATAATAGGTATTGCCTATAAGTTTATAAAAATTGGCTTCGGCCAATGTATTGTTTTGGCGCTGTGCTTCGGCTACCTGTTGCTGGCAATAAATGAGGCAGCTATCCCAAAGTTGCAACTCCTGGTACTTATGTACCAAAACTATTTGCAGGGCAAGCTTTTCATCGGTGTTTAATTTTCCATTGCTCAACAAATCCTTCACTTGCTTTATAACAGCCTGATGATTGTTATTGTTTTCAAGTTTCTCAGTCAAAAGCGTGAGATCTTTGCCTTGTGCAAGAGAGAAACTTGTAACTAATAGTAAAACAAGAAACTTAAATAAACGGCATATCATGTGTAATGTTATTTGTAGATTTTAGGCCGATGGTTGAAAATACACATTCATTAGCTACCAATAAAAAAAATGCCCCGGACATTGCCGGGGCCATGATGAAATATTTTAAAATTATCCCAAAGCCACTCTTTTAAAATCGGTAACTTTTAATTCGGCATCAATGCTTTTTAAATAATCGGCTACAGATTTGCTGTTATCTTTTACAAAAGCCTGTGCCATTAATGTATTTTCTTTAAAAAATTTGTTCATCTTGCCATCAGCTATTTTTTCGGCCATTTCAGCCGGTTTGCCTTCTGCTTTTATCATTTCAATGGCAATAGCTTTTTCCCTGTCTTTTATTTCCTGCGAGATGGATGTTTCATCAACGGCCAATGGATTCATTGCTGCAATTTGCATAGCTACATCTTTACCGGCTTCGGGGGCAGCTTTTGTCATAGCCACTAATACACCCATACGGTTGGCGCCATGTATATACGAAGCCACATAAGCTGCATCAACCCTTTCAAATTTTGTGATGGCTATTTTTTCTCCAATGGCTGCCAGCTTATCGTTTATCATTTGCTCAACTGTAGATCCGTTGATAGTTACTGCATTCAATTCTTCTGCTGTTTTTACATTGTTGGCAATGGCTGCATCTGCTATTGATTGTGCAAAGGCAACAAACTCGGCATTTTTGCTAACGAAATCTGTTTCGCAGCTTATGCAAAGTACGATGCCGCTTTTGCCATCGGCAGTTGTTTGTGCAATTACCACACCTTCTTTAGCTTCACGGTCGCTGCGTTTGGCGGCTACCTTTTGGCCTTGCTTACGCAACCAGTCAATAGCTGCTTCAAAATCGCCATTACTTTCTGTTAATGCTTTGCGGCAATCTAACATACCGGCGCCGGTTGTTTGGCGCAATTTATTTATGTCTGCTGCTGTTATTGTTGTACTCATGTTTATGATATTTTTATCTGCACTAATGCAGTAATTAATAATTGCTGAATAAAGAACCTTTGTACAAGAGTGCGACGCCAATGAAGTTTAATAGTAGTACAAACGTCGGGTTCATAAAAAACTACACCTCAATTTTAGTATCACTCTTTATCGTGTAACCGTTACCGGTTGGCGATGCTTGTTTATTATCTGGCTCCACCTGCTGCCGGCCTTCTGCCACCCTGGCCCGGGCCTGCTACCCTGCGTTTTGGCTGGCCAGATGCTCCCCTGCCACCACGTTTACCTCTTTCTTCTCCACCATCTGCCCTTGACTCAAAACGAGCAGCTTTGGCTTCGGCTGTTTCTTCTGTTTCGTTGTGTTCTTCTTCATCTTTGCTAGCCTGGCGCTCCTGTAATCCTTCTGCAATGGCTGCTGTTAAATAATTAATAATAATGGCAATTGACTTTGTTGCATCATCATTTGCCGGTATTGCAAAATCAATTTTATTAGGGTCGCAGTTGGTATCTACCATACCAAAAGTGCTAATGCCCAGTTTTCTTGATTCGGCTAATGCAATATGCTCGTGGCCAATATCAACCATTAAAACGGCTGCAGGTATACGGCTTATTTGTGCAATACCACCTAATACTTTTTCCATTTTTTCTTTATCACGGGTAAGGGTTAGGCGTTCTTTTTTTGTAAGGCTTTCGGCGCTACCATCGTTCAGCATTTTTTCGATGCTCTGCATTTTTTTAACGCTTTTGCGAACGGTGTTGAAGTTGGTTAACATACCTCCCAACCAACGCTCGGTAACGTATGGCATGTTTACACGCCTGGCGCAATCGCTAACAATTTCTTTTGCCTGTTTTTTGGTAGCTACAAACATTATTTTTTTACCGCTGCGTGCAATTGATTTTAATGCGGCAGCCGACTCCTGTAACCCTTCTACGGTTTTATTTAAGTCGATAATATGAATACCTTTTTTTTCAGCAAAGATGTAAGGCAGCATCTTGGGGTTCCACTTTTTCTTTAAATGGCCAAAGTGAACACCTGCTTCTAATAGTTGTTGTTGTAAGGAAGTATTTTCCATTGTTTATTATTAAATTTTTAATAGTATCAAGATATTAGTATTAACACGGGCATTACATTTATCATGTTACCCGTAACGTTATACTTGTAACAAACTGTATTAACGCTTGCTGAACTGGAAGCTTCTTCTTGCTTTTTTACGTCCCGGTTTTTTACGTTCTACAGCACGAGGGTCTCTTCTTAATAAACCTGCAGCCTTTAAAGCCGGGCGATATTCGGCGCTTACTTCTACCAATGCACGGGCAATGCCCAGTTTGGCTGCTTCTGCCTGTCCTTTTACTCCACCGCCTGTTGCATTTACTACTACATCAAATTTATCTGCCGACTCAACAGTTTTTAAAGGTGCTTCTACCTGGTTTTGTAAATAAACCAGTGGGAAATAAGTTTTATAGTCTTTACCGTTTACTGTTATCTTACCTTCTCCTTTTGAAAGAAAAATACGTGTTACAGCTTCCTTTCTGCGGCCGACTGTTATTGTTTGCTTTTCCATTTATTTTTTAGCTTTTAGCTGATTATTAAAATTTAAGTTCTTTTGGTTGCTGTGCAGTGTGCGGATGATTGGCACCCTGGTAAACAAATAGTTTTTTAAACATTTGGCGTCCCAAACGGTTTTTTGGCAACATACCTTTAATTGCCCTTTCAATAATTACTTCGGGCCTGCGCTTTAATAAATTTTTTGCAGGCTCTTCTTTACGGCCACCGGGGTATCCGCTAAAAGTGTCGTACAACTTATCTTCCATCTTATTACCTGTGAATTTTACCTTTTCGCAATTTGTAACTATAATATAGTCGCCACAATCAACATGAGGTGTGTAATAAGCTTTGTTTTTGCCACGAAGTATCGCTGCAATTCTTGAACACATGCGCCCTACGGTTTGATTAGTACCATCCACAACATACCAGTTGTGCGTAACGGTAGCCTCGTTTGCATGTTTTGTAGTGAAATGTAATTTGCTCATTTTTTATTCTTTTATTTTGTGTGATGCCACCGCCATCCCGGTAGCTTTTTTTTATTGGACGGCGAAGGTAAGGGCTGTTGGCGCAAACTTCCAAAGAATATAGAAAGTATTTTTAACCGAACTTTTATAACTAACTGATTTTCAGTAAAAATTTTGACAAGAAAAAATAATAGTGGGCTAATTACGATTTTTTCTACAGCAAAATACAACATATATTAAGCTGCTGTATAATGATTGTTTAATTATTGCGTTTTTATTAAAGTGAATATTGCCCTGGATGAAATCAAATAAAGGCAAGCGATAAGGATACAGGCATTGGTTTTACTTACAGTTATATATATGTCTTGTTATTGTTAAAATGATAGCTGCAAATAAGGTTAACCGCTGCTTTTTATTTTGAGTATTTTTATCCTGCACTTATTAATATCTCATGCTAAAACTTTTTTATGAACAATGATATCCTGCCGGGAATAAAAACCCCCGAAAAAAACGACCAGGTAATTTCTTATTATGCACTTAGGATTTTGATTGGTGCCACAGGTGTGTTATTACCTATATTGCTTATCATTGGCAACTTGTTTGCCAACAACTCTTTTAAAATTGAATATTCGGTAAGCGATTATTATGATAACGGAACCGCCGGCGATATTTTAGTAGGCATCTTATTTGTGCTTGGCTTTTTTTTAATGACTTATAAAGGCTACGATAAAACCGATAGCCGGGCAGCCAACCTTGGTTGTGTGTTTGCTTTAGGTGTGGCCTTATGCCCTACCACAAGCGATAACCCTTTTATACATAAACTGCATTTTGTATTTGCACTGTTGCTTTTTTCTGTTTTCATATTCTTTTCGATATACCTTTTTCGTAAAACAGGGCCTGGTAAGTGTACTAAACAAAAAGATAAACGTAATAAGGTTTACCTGGTTTGTGGTATTTTAATGATTGCCAGTATAATTGGAATTGCATTGGTTATGCTTGTATTTAAACCTGCTGCACAAGATTATCATCTTGTATTTTGGTTTGAGTCGCTGGCGCTGGTGAGTTTTGGTATATCGTGGATAACCAAGGCCGAGTATTTATTTTTAAAAGATAAATGATGGTTGTAAAAAGAAAAGCCATGAAAGGGATAGCTCCCTCTCATGACTTTAAGAAAAACAGAAAGCCCCGTTTAAATCTAACTTCTGCTTACTTTAAATAAATTAAAACTTTAGAACCTTATCCCAATCGCCAGGCCCGACCTTATGCCTGCCCACGGCCCTTTAAAATCCATGGTGGCGCCGGTGCTGTTAACTGTATAAGTAAATTTTGTAAGTGGTATATCCGTATCTGCAAACTCATCCCTCAGGTCTTGTTGTTCAGATGGCGTCATGGATTTGCTGCCGGTTAATTTACCATTTGATGTTCCATAACCAGGGCCAAGTATCCACCAGTCTAAATACACCGGGCCGCCCAGTTTAAATTGTGCACCAATCATTATCCCGCCCGTAATTGCTGTGAGGTTACCGCTCATTGGAATCGTTTTAGTAGTGCCGTTGTCGTCATATTGAAAAGGCAGGCTTGTATTATACATGGCAATATTGGCGTACAGCCCAAGATAAAAGCCGTTTAAAGCACCTTTTTTACCAAGGTAAAACCTTGCTTCGGGCATGATTGCAAAATTGCCTATCCGCAAATCATCAATTTGTTTTTCGGTATCAGGGTCGTCGGCCAGGTCTTTAAATGTACTTTTAAACGGTATGCTTCCGGTGGGCATATAACGGAATGTAGCTGCCACAGAAATTTTTCTTGCAACAGCCCTTTCATATTGGATGCTGAAATTTTTAAGCGCCAATGCAAACAGGTTTAGCTTAACTACATTTTTTGAAACAGCCATTGAAGGTTGTTCTTTTTCATTTTCGTTTTGAGCAAACAATGATGCCGAACAAAAAGTAAGTAGCAGCAATAAGGATACTTTTCTCATATTAGTTTGGGTTAGGTTTATTAGAAGAAATACTGAAAATAAATGTAGCGGTTATAATATTATTGTAGAATACCCACCAATACTTAATTTTTTATGGAAACAAAACAATGGTTGATTGATGTAGATGTTGTCCAAAAATAAATTAAGGCTAAAACCTTAAGATATCTGCATTAAACAACACCCCGATATTTGAATTAAACCCTCTTAGCTCCCTTATCGGAATCCTTTTATCGGAACCAAGCACATGTCTTAAATCGGCAAAAATTGAGAAGTTATTATATTGGATACCGATTTTAATACCCATTGCCCAAATATTGTCGCTTACCGTTTTACTTTTAAGCAATATCCGGTAATCTGCCGTATCCTGATTAGGTATATTTAAATAAGAAAGGTAGCCAGTTAAAGTAAAATCAACATTATGTTCGGTACTATCTACAGTTTTACTAAATCTGAAAAGGTATTTTAAACCGGTGGTATAATTTAATGTTGAAAAATGATAAGATGCCAATTTTGCATTTCCAGTATCCCGGGATGCTTTTATGGATTTATTTGAAAATTCAAAAAACGGCACTAAGCAATGTTCCTTGTAAGAATTTATATCTGCCTGTTGTTTTAAACTAAATGCATATTCCATAGTTCCTAAAAAAGAATTATTACCCACTTCAGGGAAAATCAAAGTTGGTGCAAGTAGGCTATCTGAATTACTGGCATTCTTATTAAAAGACAGATAAAATGTTAATTCGGACATATCACTCATAAAAGGTTTTATATAACAGGAAAATTTGCCTGATGCATTAAATTTTTCAAGTTGCTCTTTATTTAAATTACCAACTCCAAATACGCCAAAAGTGTTTCTTTTCACTCTTCTCATTTCATACACAGTATCAAGTTTAAAAACATTGATTGATTCGGGAATTTTTCCTAATTCGTTTAATTTGGTATCAATGAAAGTGCCATTGTTTTGCAAGTTGCTAACTTTAAATTGTTTTTGCTGTACATTGATTACTTTGATGGTTTTTGACACGGTTTTATTTGATGGAATATTTTGCTGGCTTACTCCATGTAAACAAAATAGTATTGCGATAAATGAAATAATTATCTTTTTCATAAAAAGTAAGTTTGTTTTACAAATTTGTAAAAACTAATTCCTGGTTCAAATGTGATTATCGCCTTTTTACGAAGGGTGAAATCACCCGAAATAAAATGTGAAAAAGCTATTGCATTTTTGAAAAGGAATACTGACTTTAGTGGGCTAATAAAATTGTTAAATCAAAAAAAATTACCGCTATGCGTCCACTCATCTTAGTTTTAGTTGCTGGGCTTTTAAGCCTTTTTATGTTTAACGCTTGTAAACAATCGTCTTCAGTATTCAATTTTAAAAGCCACCCTGTAGATGATTCTGCAAAGAGGCTTGTATTACTTACTTCTGATTATATAAGCTGGGATGATGTAGTCCCCATGATTAAAGCATACAATGCAAATTCAAATGCCTTAACTACAAGGCTCCCCGGTGGCAGCACTAAAGTGCTGGAAGGGTTGCAACTGGATGCCGATCATTTAAGGGCTATGCTTTCAGATCAAACAATAAGGAAAGTTGAACTTTATTTTGCTGTTAATAAAAGTGATTTATCAAAGCCGGGGTCTCAACAAACTTTCACAATTGTTACCGCCCCTGTATATTTTGATTTATCAAAAAAAGTGTACAGGGTTAAAAAATATAGGAATGCTTCAGGAAACAGGAGCGACCCTGCCAACTCGGAGCTGATTGATTTTTGCGACCCTTGCCCAGTTAATTGCCCCGATACAACGCAAAATTAATATATGCATTTACGTTTTTTTTTCTACTTGCTAATACTTTTATTAAGCGTTATTGCTAGTGCAGTAAGCTTTAAAAAACTTACTGCACCATTTAAAATATTTGGAGCCTTTCTTTTTGTAACATTTATTAGCGAAGTGTTTAGTAAAGTTTTAGCTTTTAAAATACATAACAATTCTCCTGTTTATCATTTTTATGTTTTATTGCTGGTTCTTTTTTTGTCAATATTTTATTTCCTGCAAATACCACAAAAAGCAGTCAGGACTTTTATCGTAATCACCTGCTTTTCATTTTTAATTCTATCATCACTAAATTCAATTTTTTTACAACCTTTATACTCTTTTCCTTCATTAAGCATCATGGTAGCCAGCGTAATCATTATCTTGTACTCACTAACTTTATTTATATATCTATTAGACAAAAAAATGGTTTTCAATCGTCAAAGCATAATGTGGCTTAACACCTCTATCCTGATATATTTTACCATACAGCTTTTTAATTGGGGTTTTTATAGTTATTTAATAAGGAATAACTTAAATTCAAAAATAATAAATGATGTAGCTTATTTTACAAACATCCTTTTTTATTCATCGATTGCACTGTTATTATTCACTTATTCAAAAAACAAAAACGTTAATGCAGCTGTCTGAATTAGAAATATACTTTATAATTTTCTCCTGCATTGTCCTTTTTGTTTCATTTTCATTTTTCGGGCTCTATTTATATAATAGGAATATCAAAAACATCAAGGAAAGTATTATTGAAAAACAACTCATGAAAACCCAATTCCAACAGGAGCTGCTTCAAACCCAACTGGAAATACAGGAACAAACCTTAAAAACCATCAGCGAAGAAATTCATGATAATGTGGGGCAGGTACTTAGCCTGGCTAAACTTAACCTAAATACATTTGAAAATAATACACAAAAAAAATTAGACGATACTAAAGAGCTTATCAGCAAAGCTATTAACGATTTAAGAGATCTTAGCCGAAGCATGCACGGCGACCGCATTGCCGAGCTTGGCCTGCAGCAATCGCTTACCGATGAATTGCAAATACTGCATAACAGTGGTGAGTTTGAAACACATTTTAATATAACCGGCGATTCTTATAAACTACCGCCTCAAAAAGAAATGGTAATCTTCCGCATTGTGCAGGAGGCGCTGAACAATGCCATCAAACATGCCAAAGCAAAAAACATACGCCTGCATATAAATTATCAGCCAAATTTATTTACTTTAACAGTACAAGATGATGGCGCCGGGTTTGATATCGTTGCTATGCAAAACAAAAATGGCATCGGTTTAAAAAGTATGCAAAACCGTGCAAATCTTATTGGGGCTACCTGTACGCTGCAATCATCCATCAATAACGGAACCATCATAACAATAGAATTACCTGCAATAAACCTATTAAACACAGCAAATGCCTAACATTGTTTTAGCCGACGATCATGTATTGCTCCGCAACGGGCTTGCCGAACTGGTAAAAAGCCTGGGGCATACAGTTTTATTTGAAGCAAATAATGGCAAAGAACTTATTGCTAAACTCAACCCATTGTTATTACCCGATATTATTTTGCTCGACATTAACATGCCCGAAATGGATGGCTACAAAACAGCGCAATGGCTTAAAGCAAATCACCCCGGTATAAAAATACTTGCCTTAAGTATGTACGACAATGAAACAGCCATCATACGCATGCTTAAATACGGTGCAAGAGGTTACATACTTAAAGACAGCGAGCCTATTGAACTGAAAAAAGCCATTCACTCACTGATGGAAAAAGGTTTTTATTACAGCGAACTGGTAAGCGGTAAACTGATACACGCCATCAATAATTTAGAGGATGAAGGAGATGGTTTACAAAACCTGGTGCCGCTTAACGACCGTGAAACTGAATTTTTAAAATATACCTGCACCGAGCTTACCTATAAGGAAATTGCCGACAAGATGTTTGTAAGCCCACGTACCATTGATGGTTACCGGGATGCATTGTTTGAAAAATTACATGTAAAAACAAGGGTGGGCCTGGTAATGTATGCCATTAAAAATGGTATAGTAACTGTGTAATTCTTTTCATCATTACTCTTTCATATTGATAGTGCAGTAATTTTTTAATGCATGATGAAGGTGAATTATTTACCATACACTTTTTTACCCCCGCTATAAGTAGCCAGAACTTTTGATTTTAAAATGGCTGAAGGTTCGCAGGTCATCAAATCGTTATCTAATATGATAAAGTCGGCAAGTTTTCCGTTTTCTAAACTGCCCTTTCTTTTTTCATCAAAAGATGCTTTGGCTGCCCATATCGTCATACCCCTGATGGCTTGCTCCCGTGATAAAGCATTTTCCATCTGAAAACCTCCGGGCGGAAACCCTTTTGCATCCTGCCTTACCACGGCCGCAAAAAATGTTTTAAACGGGCTGATGTCTTCCACCGGAAAATCGGTGCCTAATGGTATCCACCCGTTTTCATCTAACAACTGTTTAAAAGCATAAGCGCCTTTAACCCTTACAGGGCCCAGCCTGTCGGCAGCCCAATACATATCACTAGTGGCATGTGTTGGCTGTACCGATGGTACAATATTATTATCGCCAAACAAATGAAAATCGTTTTGGTTAATTACCTGCGCATGCTCAATGCGCCAGCGCAAATCGCTTTTCCCTGCCAGGTATTTAGCATAGGTATGTAAGATGGTGCGGTTACCACTATCGCCAATAGCATGGGTACACATTTGCCATCCGTGTTGTGCAATCAATGCAGCAACCGAGTCAAAATGAGCTGGAGGGCTTAATAAAAAGCCTGTCCAGCCGGGCTTATCGCTGTATGGTTGCAGCAAACATGCACCTCTTGAACCAAGGGCCCCATCGGCATACACTTTAAAAGAGCTTACATTCAAATAATCGGTTTTTATTTTCCCTCTTTTAAATGCATAATCATAATTTTCTTTGGCATCGCTCAGCATAATGTTCATACGCATTTTAAGCACACCGTCTTTTTGCAGCGATTCTAAAAATTCAAGTGTTTTATAATCAAGCCCACAATCATTTACCGAAGTTAGTCCCACGGCAAAACAATTTTGTTGCGCCTGTAATAAAGCATCTTTATTTTCTTCTTTTCCTGCTGCAGGTATTTTTGAATAAACCAACACTTCGGCATTATCAACCAATATACCGGTAAGCTTTCCGTTTCTTGTTTCAATCTCTCCGCCGGTTAACTTATCGCCCGGTTTAATGCCAGCAAGTTTCAAGGCTTTTGTATTGGCAATGGCAGCATGCCCGTCAATTCTCTCAATAATTACAGGCCTGTTCGGAAACAGTTCATTAAGCTTAGTGTTATCCGGAAATTGTTTTACTTCCCAATCATTCTGATCCCATCCACGGCCGGTTAACCAGGCACCTGCAGGTAATTTTTTTTCAAAATCGCTGCAGCGAGCAAGTACTTCATCCCAGCTTTTAGTATCTACCAGGTTTACTTCTTTTAAGCTGTATGCATATCCTACAAAATGAGCATGAGCATCATTAAATCCGGGAAAGATAGTTTTACCACCGGCATCAACCATCGAATCAGATTCATACTGCTTAAGTATATCATCATTTTTACCGATGGCAATAATTTTTCCTTCGTTTACAGCCATGGCTTCGGCAACAGAAAATTTTTCATCAACCGTATAAATTTTTGCATGATGAACAATCAATGCAACTTTTTGCCTAAACTTACAGGCTGCAAGTGTGCATACCAGGCATGTGATGGTTAATAAAAAAGTAACCGGTATTTTTTTTATCATAGCAATCAATTATTTTTCAAAAGTACGGTAAATGGGTGGTGAACCCACAAATGAAAAACATACAATCTTCAATCGCCTTATCTTTACGCTATGCAGTTTAGCCAAATCATAAATGCCAGAGTAAAAAACGAAACTGATAAGCCGATAATGCGGAAAGATATTTTTCCCATCAGCCCCCGTTTAGAAAAATATCTGCAGCAATATGGCCGTGAAAAAAAACTGCCTGTAACTTACCGTGACCTGCTTAATTACCGCTATTCAAATCCTGTTATAAATAAGAAGGGCAAGGTTACACACTGGGAAACCGCCGTGTACGACCTTAAAGAAATGGAATTCTTAAAGGAAGGACTTGTAAACACATACGCAGCATTAAAAACAGAAGGCAACCTTAGTTTTGTAAAACATTTAGATGTAGAGCGAATTGATTTTTGTGAATTTGGAAACAGCATGCCCTTTCGCATACGCATCATCAACCGCATAAACGATAACTACGATCATTTTTATATTAAAGCTGCAGATGCTTCACGAATTTACGGGCTTGAACTTGAAGATCTGCTTACACCCAACCGTATTACTTTCTTAACATTTAAAAATACTTTGGTAGAAGAACATATACCCGGCATACCCGGAGATGTTTTCCTGGAAGATTACCTGCACCTGCCCGAAACCAATAAAATTCGTATTGCCAAAGAGTTTGTAAAATTTAATGAACGATGTTTTGCAAGATTACTGGGCGATATGCGTAGTTATAATTTTGTGGTAGATATTACTCCTGATATTGAAGATTTTCAATACCGGTTGCGTGCCATTGATTTTGACCAGCAAAGTTACGAAGGAAGGAAAAACCTTTACCTGCCACAGTTTTACCGGGAGAATTTTGATTTTGTTGATTTGGTTTTAAAAACACTTAGCCCCGAAGTAATTGCACAATACCAGGTAGAAGAACAAACAGCCATGGCATACAGGGCCATTGCCGGGCGCAAGCAATTGTTTGAACTGTTAAGTATTATGGTAAAGGATGAGTTATCGGAGTTTCATAAGATAAAGATGCTGCGTGAAGAACTGGATGAACATTTCAATACAAAGTATTTTTCTAAATGCAGCACCATGGGCACCATTGTAAAAAGGCAATTAAAATTGGTTTTACAGGAACACCTGCAACAAATATTTCCTTAAAAGCATATTAATCTTTTTGCTTTTAATTTTTATCTTTATTGCCATTTCTCATTCATGTATAATTCAACACAAACTACCGCTTTACAAAACAGCACTAAAACCTGGCTGGCAAATGTAAAAGCAAAAAACATATCCGATTTTATTTCAAAAGACATTGAAGGCTTACGCAACATTCTCCGATTTCACGAGTACAGGTATTATGTACAAAACAATCCGCTCATCAGCGATTTCGAATATGATACACTTTATAAAGCCTTAGAAAAGTTTGAACAGGATAACCCGGGCACAATTACAAAAGATTCTCCCACACAGCGTGTGGGCAAAGGCCTGATAAAGGATTTTCCAAAAACAGCACACCTTGTTCCCATGCTTTCACTGGAGAATTCGTATAATGCCGACGACCTTATTGATTTTGACCGCAAGGCAAAAGAGTTATCGGGCCTTGCCCAAATTGAATATTGTGTAGAACCAAAATTTGACGGGGCCAGTATTTCGCTTGTTTATGAAAACAATATGTTACTACGTGGCGTTACAAGAGGCGATGGCGAAGTGGGTGATGAAATCACTTTAAATATTATGCAGATAAAATCAGTTCCCTTATCGGCAAAGTTTAGCGAATATGGAATTGGGCAGGTGGAGATACGTGGCGAAGTATTGATGAACAAAAACAATTTTAAAGCGTATAATGATGCATTGATTGAAGAAGGCATTCCGCCTTTGGCCAACCCACGCAATGCCGCTGCCGGTTCATTAAGAATTAAAGACACTGCAGAAGTGAGCCGCCGCAACCTGGAAGCTTTTTTATACCATGTAAGTTTTATTAGCAATAGCAACCAGCAGGCAAAAGATACAAAGCAACCAACTACACATGCAGGTATGCTTGAAATGTTATGGAACCTCGGTTTCAGGAGCCCTAAAAATGAAATGAAAATTTTTAACGGTATTGAGGATGTTATAAAACATGTGCACGATTTTGAAAAAGAAAGAGATGCCCTGGGGTATGAAATTGATGGCATGGTGATAAAAGTGAATGACCTGCATTTGCAGGACGAACTAGGCATGACATCGCACCATCCAAGGTGGGCTATCGCTTTTAAATTTAAAGCAAGGCAGGGTACCAGCAAACTAATTGCTGTTGATTTCCAGGTGGGCCGTACCGGCGCCGTTACCCCGGTTGCTAAAATTGAACCGGTACAGGTAGGCGGAGTTACAGTAAGCAGTATTTCGATACACAACGAAGATTACATAAAAGAAAAAAACCTGATGCTGGGCGATACCATCCTGATTGAACGCAGCGGCGATGTGATACCTCAGATAGTAAAATCTTTTCCGGAACTTAGAAACGGCAAAGAGAAAAAGATACAATTTCCAACACATTGCCCGGTTTGCGGGCATGCTTTATTTAAACCGGAAGAAGACGCAGTATGGCGATGCATAAACCTTAACTGTGCTGCACATATTGTAGAAGGCATCATACATTTTGTAAGTAAAGATGCAATGGATATAAAAAGTTTTGGCGAAGCTAATGTGCGAAAATTTTATGAGCTTGGTTTTATTAAAAACATCCCTGATATTTACAACTTGCCATTTGAAAAAATTGCACAGCTTGATGGTTTTGGCGAAAAATCTATCGGCAAATTGCAACAGGCAATTGAAGATTCAAAAAAGCAGCCACTTAACCGCCTTATTTATGCCTTAGGCATACGCTATGTAGGCGAAACCACAGCCAAAACCCTGGCCCGTGCTGTTGACCATTTATTACAACTTGCCGATTATAGCGAAGAGCAATTAAAACAACTGGAAGATATAGGAGTAAAAGTTGCAAAAACCGTGTATGAATTTTTTCATAACGAAGACAATATCAGGTTACTTTCACAATTGGAACAACTGGGGCTTCAGTTTAATAACAGCAATAAGAACCTGGTAACAGGCGGCAACCTTACAGGTCAAACTTTTTTATTTACCGGCACACTTGTACAATTAAAACGCAACGATGCCGAGGCGCTGGTTGAAAAAAACGGGGGTAAGCTGTTGAGCGCCGTAAGCAGTAACCTTAATTACCTGGTGGCAGGCGAAAAAGCAGGCAGCAAACTGGAAAAGGCAAAAAAAATACCTTCGGTAAAAATAATTTCCGAAGAAGATTTTTTAAAAATGCTACCTGCTTAGTTTTTAAAAACAGTATATTTATAGTCGGCCTACATCCAATCCGCAGCTTATGATTTTATTCATTTTCTAAACCATACACAATGATTAAAAAAAACAATGGTGAAGTTTGGAAACAGATAAACTTCAATGGCAGCAAACAGCTTCGCAACAAATATGCAATATCATCGCATGGCAGGGCAGCCAGTTACAGTACCGATGTACTTAAAGATGGCAAACTGTTAAAGGGTTCTGTAACATCGGGCTACCGAACGCTAAACCTTCATATAGATAACAGCAACGGCACTATTTATATTCACCGGCAGGTGGCAAAACTGTTTTGCAAAAAACCTTCTTCAAAATATGAATATGTTATTCATATTAACCATAAAAAAACTGACAATCTTTATTCAAATTTAAAATGGGCAACTGCAGATATGGTAAGTACACATCAGCAAAGCAGCCCCGAAAAAATAGCGTATAAGAAAAAACAGGCCAACCGCACAGTAGGATTAAAGCTAACTGCGGCACAGGTTAAAACAATTAAAAACATTATTAATAACCCAAAGCGAAGAATTACATACAAACAGCTTGCAGCCAAATACAAGGTTAGCGAAATGACATTATTTCGTATTAAAAGCGGCGAAAACTGGGGACGTATTAAATAATACACTCCCGGTTTCATTTACCCATATTCAAACAATATCAAATTAAAAACCAGTATGCTTCATCCTGCTACTTTAAAATTTCTCAACAGCCTTAAAAAAAATAATAATAAACCCTGGTTTGATGAAAACCGTAAACAATACGATGTTGTTAGGGCTGGCTTTATTGAAATGGTTTCCGATATAATAAAGCATATTGCCAAATTTGAACCGGCAATAGGCACACAGGCCGCAAAGGGTTGTGTTTTTCGCATAAACAGGGATGTACGTTTTAGCAAAGACAAGAGCCCTTACAAATCTCATTTTTCCTGTTACTTTAATAAAGCTGGCAAAAAAAGCAACGGTGCCGGTTATTATCTTCATATTGAGCCGGGCAAAAGTTTTGCCGGCGGTGGTATTTGGATGCCCGAGCCGCAAGTACTTGCCAATATAAGGCAGGAATTGGATTATAATTTTAAAAATTTTAAAAAGATAATTGGCAACAGCCGATTTAAAAAAACATTTGCAGGCGGTGTGCAAAGCGAAGAAAGTTTAATAAGGCCGCCAAAAGGATATGATGAACAAAACCCTGCCATTGAATTTTTGAAAATGAAAAGTTTTATTGTAAGCCATCCTTTTACCGATGCCCGGGTACTAAGCAATAATTTTGTAAAAGATATAACAGCAACTTTCGCTGCTATGAAGCCATTGGTAGATTATTTAAATACAGCTATTGATTAAATGTAGCGCAAACCTGTTTCAAAAAAAATGGCCAGAGATAAAAATCTCCGGCCTTGCTTACCTCTGAAACCACAAGAAAAATATAAATAAGGTTATAGCTTATTAGTTTAAATAATAATTATAGATATTCCTGAACAGTATTGTTCGATATTGGGGGTGATTTTAAATAATATTGGAGGAGTATGTAGAAAACCAAGCAGGCTGTAAAATTAGTCTTTTTTTAATATTCCAAAAATTTATTTTGCCCAACTTTAAAAAAAATTTGATAAAAAACAGCTATAAACGATGTAACCCTGTATGGTAAAGGATTCACCCGGTTTTTAAGCTATTTACATCATTAACACTAACGGCATTAAAACTAATAATTGTTAGTTTTGTTCAAAAAGATCTGATGGCCCGGATAAAGCCCCATAAAAATGGCACTAAAAAAGACCTGATTACCCAAAAAGCAGCAGCCTTGTTCAGGCTAAAAGGATACTCATCTGCCTCTATGAGGCACCTGGCCGAAGAGGTGGGTGTAGAAGCGCCCAGCCTGTACAACCATATCGGTTCAAAAAGTGAGATATTACAAGCTATCTGTTTTAAAGTGGCCAATGCTTTTACATTTTACCTGGATAGTATTGATATTAAATATGCAAAGTGTACAACATTGCTGGAATCTATCATCCGTTTTCATATTAAAATGATGCTCACCAGTTTTAATGAAGTATATGTAGCTAACCACGAATGGAAACACCTGAAAGAACCTTATCTTAGTAATTTCCTGATGCAACGAAGGGCTTACGAAAAAAGGCTGATGGAAATAATGGAGGCCGGTATGCAGGCAGGTGAATTAAAGAAAACCAATGCATACATATCGGTATTAACCATTTTATCGGCAGTACGTGGACTTGAATTTTTACCTGCCCGGAAAAAAGATATCAGCAATGCCGAACTGGAAAACAATATGGTAAACCATTTATTAAAAGGAATAATCAAATAAATTATGGCTGTACATTTTCATACATTACAAGTAAAAGAAGTGAGGAGAGAAACCCCTGATTGTGTTTCAATAGCATTTGATATCCCAGAAGAAATATTACAGCAGTTTGCTTTTGAAGCAGGGCAAAACATTACAATAAAAAAAGTGATAGATGGCGAAGAATTACGCCGCTCTTATTCCATTTGCTCGGCTCCTTTTGAAAATGAACTAAGGGTAGCTGTTAAGAAAGTAGAAGGAGGAAAATTTTCGGAATTTGCCAATGAAAATTTAAAAACCGGCGATACACTTGATATACTACCTCCCACCGGTAAATTCAATACAAAACTGGATGCAAAAAACACAAAACAATACCTGGCATTTGCAGCCGGCAGCGGTATCACTCCCATTATTTCAATAATTAAAACAACACTGCAAACCGAGCCTGCAAGCAGTTTTACATTGGTGTTTGGAAACCGTGGCCGCCATTCAATCATATTTTTTGAAGAACTGGAAGCATTAAAAAACAAATACCTGCAACGGTTTAATTTTATAAACATATTAAGTCGTGAAAAAACAGAAGCGCCTGTAAATGCTGGCAGGATAAATACTGAAAAATTAACACAGCTTGATAAACTGATTGATTATAAAAACACTGATGAATTTTTTATTTGTGGTCCCGAAGACATGATTTTTTCAGTAAAAAATTTTTTAGAAAATGCCGGTATCAATAAAAAGAAAATCCATTTTGAATTGTTTACCACGCCCGGGCAAAAAAATATTGTTGCCCGTAAAGCAACAACTGAATCTGCCGGCCCTTCAAGTAAGATTACTGTAATACTCGATGGCAGAAGTTTTGATTTTACTTTAGGATTTGACAGCGATAGTATTTTAGATGCAGCCCTACAGCAAGGCGCCGACCTCCCCTTTGCCTGCAAAGGTGGTGTATGTTGTACCTGCAAAGCAAAGCTGCTGGAAGGTGAGGTGGAGATGGATGTAAATTGGGGACTTGAGCATGAAGAACTGGAGCAGGGATTTATCCTCACTTGTCAATCGCACCCTAAAACCGAAAAAGTGATTGTTGATTTTGATATAAAATAACAAAGCGCCATCAATACTTTAACCGTACTCCTGGCAATATAATAGCTGTATAATTCCTGTTCGTTGTAATTTCATTACGCCTGCCATGCCCACGCTGTGCCTTTAACCTAATTTGCTGGCCATTGGTGGCTGTAGTAGAATTAATATCAATATCAGTTTGTACACGGCCAAGTTTAATTACACCTCTTGCAATGGTGCCACGGTTAATTATAGTAACACCATTATAAACTACCGGGCTTCGTACTGTAAATGTTACAGGTATATCAGTACGTTCGGGTGAGTTGGCAAGGTTATCCTGCAAATAAAGATCTACTTCTACTTTTGAACTTATATAAATGTCTTTAGGCTGTGTTTTTTTCTCTTCTTCCTGCTCCACAACAACCGGCGCCACTTTTTTCTTTTCTTCTTTTACTTTCACCGGCTCTTTCTTTATTGGTTTTTTTTCTTTTGAACTTTCTTTTTCGCCATTACCACCGTTACCATCACCTGGCAAAGTTATTTGGCCACCTCCGTCATTTACAGGTGGCGTGGTATTACCTGTTTTTGTTGGTGGGTTTATATATTCGGTAGATGAGTTGCCCGATACATCAATGGGTTTATTATCTTCTTTTTGAAGACTATCGGTATTGGTTTGTGCAATGTTAGTGTTTGACCTGTTTTTAAATATAGCTAATGAGATAATAAGAAAAAGTAACAGTAAAGCAATAGTTAGATATAATTTCTTATTATCCTTATATCCTTGCTTAAGCGATTCAACTGCTGAAGTTTTTGTTGCTACAGCCTCTTCCCTTGTTTGCATAGCCGCAAAACTGTCTTCGAGCCTTGTTGCGGCAACGGTTGATTTATTTGCTGCAGCAGTTAACGATGCAATATTAATATCCCTGTATTGAGGAAATGCATTTATAAGCGCCTGCTGAAAAGACCTTGCATCTGCAAACCGGTTTTCAGGTTTCTTTTCAATTGCCTTCATTACAATATCACTAAGCGCTTGTGGTATGGCCGGGTTTGCTGTTGATAATGCTACTTTGTTAGGCGCTGTTACTTTTTTATTAAGTATGGCCTGCATCATATTATAGTCAGTATCGTTTTCAAAAGGTAGTTGTCCTGTAAGCACTTCATATAAAGTAAGCCCCATGGCATAAATATCTGATGCTGCCGATGCATCTTTGCCTTGAATAAGCTCAGGTGCCATATACTCGATGGTGCCGATAATCTTATTTACCTGTGTCATCTTTTGCTCACCGGCAATTTTGGCAATACCAAAATCCATAAGCTTTACCGTGCCCTCGGGGGTTAGCATCAGGTTAGCAGGTTTTATATCCCTGTGAAAAATATTTTTTTTATGGGCATGGTTAAGGCCTTCCAACGCCTGTATAAAAACCGGCACCACAAATTGCGGCGGAAGTGTTTGGTATTTTTTTCGAAGGTCTTCCAGGTTGGTGCCTTCTACAAATTCCATCACCATAAAATGGTTGTTTTCCTGCTCCAGGAAATTATATATAACGGCAATGTTTACATGTAAAAGTTGTGCCAGCACCCTTGCTTCTTTCTTAAACCTGTCTAAAAACTGAGGCTGCACGGTAAGTTCGGGGTGCAGCATCTTTAAAGCCACTTCCCTGCCAAGCATTGTGTCTGTTGCTTTATATACAGTACCCATACCTCCTTTTCCTAACAAGGCGGTTATTTCATAGTTAAAAATCTTTTTCCCTATCATGATACGTTTAAATTAAATACCATTCGGCAGGTTTACATCTCTTGTTAATTTCATTGCCGATGTGTCATTATTATTACCGGGTAATTCAATATCCCTGGTAAGTTTTGTTTCTGTTTGCGGCGCTGTACTTATCTTTTGTGCAAGCGCCACAGTGATATTGTCTTTACCGCCTCTCCTTTTTGCCTCATCAATTAAATAATCTGCAATTTCTTGTAAAGATTTTTTTTGCATGGCTTCGGCCAGTTCGTCATCACTTAAATAATCGTGCAATCCATCCGAGCAAAGTAACAACTTATCATTTTCATTAAAAGTTAATTCTGACTTCCCTGTATCTACCCTTAAAGTTGGTTTTGTACCCATAGCATTAATAAGCACATTCCTTTGCGGATGTACATCCGCCTCTGCGGCTGTAATATCTCCATTATTTACCAGTTGTTGTACATAGGTATGATCTTCGGTAATTTGTTTTATTTGATTATCTTTTAAAAAATAGGCCCTTGTGTCGCCTGCATGTGCAAAATAAACTTGCGACCCTGTTACCACCAACACTGTGCAGGTAGTGCCCATTCCTTTAAAGCTGGCATCTGTTTGCGACATACTGAATATTCTTTTATTAGCTGTAACAAACGAATTGGCCAATGCTTTTTCTATATCAGTGTCGCTATTTTTTTTAAAATACTCTTCGCTGATGGTTTCCATTGCAATTTTACTGGCAACCTCTCCGGCATTATGCCCGCCCATGCCATCGGCCACCAGTAACATACAGCCTTTTGATGAGTTAACACCTTCGTCGGCAATTTTTACAAAAGTGCCTGAGTCTTCATTATTTTTTCGCACATTACCCACATCAGTTTTTACCACAACTTTTAAAACACAGTTATCCTGTGTTACAGGTAACGGTTCTGCAGGTTGCTGTTCAGTTGCTTTTTTCTTTTTTTTCCACCAGAACATTTCTTTAATTTTTTATTTTATCAAGATTGTAATCGTAAGAATTTCGCCTGGGCGATATTTCAACTTCTATTTTCTTTTCTTCATAACCATCTGCCTTAATAGTAAACTTAAACTTATCGCCTTCTTTACCTTTGATGGTATAAGGCAAGGTGAGTACTTTATTATCTGGTGTAATAAGCACAGCATTGGTGATACCGGGTACATTAATGCTAACTTTATCCTGATTAATGCCTGATGTGGTTGTTTCAGTTTGTGTTTCGGTTTGTGGTTTATTAATGGGTATATCGGGAGTTTTTTCTTTCAAAAATATAATTAGCAATAACACAACAATTGCCGATGCAATAATAGCCATGTTTTTATTTGATGGCAGCTTAAATGGCAACTTGTTTAATTTTGTTTCGCCTCCGTTAAAACGATTATCATTAAGGATTTTTTCAATTTCTGCTGCCGAAATACGGCTTGCTGGATTTACTTTTAATCCACGCTCAATTATTGTTGCCATCTTATTTGAAATAACAGGCACCAGCAATTGGGGATTGGTAAAACTTCCTTTAACAATTTTTGCTCTCATCACCACAGGGTTGGTTGCATCAAAAGGCATAAACCCTGTTAGCAATTCGTATAGCATTACTGATAAACTCCAGATATCCGATTTTAATTCTTCTTTTTGTTCAAACTGCTCGGGAGCCAGGTATTCTATAGTGCCAACCACAAAGCCAAGCTGTGTAAGCTTAGGCGAATATTTATGTTTTGCAATACCAAAATCAAGCATTTTTACTGTGCCATCTGCAGTAATTTTAAAATTTTGTGGTTTAATATCACGATGAATGATTTCTTTTTTATGCAAATAGGCAAGCGCCGAAACAATTTGGCGGAGAATATTTTCAGTTTCGCTGTTTGAAAGTTTTCCTTTTCGGTACAGTATATCGCTTAAGGTTTCTCCTTCTACATATTCCATCACTATGCATAGCTTGTTGTTGCATTTTGCATACTCGTACAACATAGTAATGTTAGGATGATTTATAGAAGACTGGATGTAGGCTTCATTCTTAAATCTTTCGGCAAAAGATTCTTCATGCAAAATTTTTACGGCAGCCGTTCTGTTCAATGAAGCGTTATAGGCTTTATACACATTGCCCATACCGCCCGACCCTATTTTTTTGGTCAGGCGGTATCCGGCAACTTCTGTAATCTCCTCATTAGCATATCCCATTTATTAAACCCTTTTTATCAAAATTAAAATCAGAATAACCCTAATTATTTACTAGGCAACTTTTTTAAACCCATCAGTTCAAGTCCGTATTTAATGGGCACTGCAAAAGATATGTTTGCCCCCCCGCCAGATGCTCCTGCATAATAAATACCCACTACATTTCCCTCATCATCAAACATGGGTCCGCCGCTGTTGCCAGCGCCGGTGGCATTAATAGTTAACTGGTACGAATCGCCAAATCCGCTGTATCTACTGTTTTTTTCGGATGATCCCGGTATTATCCTGCCTATATTACCTGTAGTAACGGTGGGGGTTGGCATGGTGGTTTCTTGTGGTTTGGGATTAAACGGATCGTTTGATTTGCGAACTACATATTCCTGAGGCGCCACACCCGGGTAACCCATCACAGTAACTGTCTGACCGGGTTTTATATCATCATAGCGGTCTTTCATAGTTACTTTTGATAATGATTCGGGAATATCTATTTTTAGCATCGCCACATCATGTTCATCGCTTGGAGTAACAGAAACGGCTGGCCTACGTAGAACTGTATTTGCAAACACTACATTCATATAAGTGTTCCTTCCTTTTACAGCGCCTTGTCCTGCAGGACGTCCCCCAATCATAGTTGCATTAGCGGGTACATAATCGGCTACCATTTGCGGCATAATAGAAACATCTGGAACTTTTTTACCATTCCTTATCAATACTCCCGGAAATGCATATGGTTGAAAATCATACCTCGTATTCCAACATGCCCCAACATGACGGTTGGTAAGTATGAAGCCATCTTCAGATACAACAAAACCAGATCCACTTGCACCTGCTATACCAATTGGTACACCCGCTTGTACATTACGTTTTATATCTAAATAAGGCTCTACGCCTTTTCCATCTGCGGTTTCAGTGTAACAAGCCTTGTAAACGGGATTTCCATCTGGTCCCTTTTCTACTAAATATACATGCCATAATTCATCGCTTGTGTTGGCATCAAATATCTGCCAACCAAATTCAATTTGCACTACCCTGTCTTCGTTTTCTTTCGAAATCATTTCAGGAGACTTCTTATCCTTATTTGTAGAGTCCTGAACATTTACAATAGTAGTATTTCCTTTAAATATTTTATCTTTAAAAGCATACACCAATGCACCAATCGCTACCAATATACCAATCAGCACAATTGCCATCTTGTTTGATGATTTTTTTCTTTCTGCAACCAGCATACGTTCTACTGTTTGCTTGCCAAGGCCCACTTTGGCAACTTCGGCCGGCGCTATAGGTTCTAATGCAGATTCTGTAGTGGCTTTTATAGAGGTAGGTATTTCTACCATTCTTGTAGCTGCCATTAAATCTTGTGGCCTTGGATTAATATCAAAAGTAAATACAGGCCCGTTCATTCCTAATTGAACTTCGTCGCCTACTTGTAATGGCACAGAGCCTTTTACCCGGTTCTTATTTACAAATATGCCATTGCGGCTGTTGTTGTCCCTTATTTCAAATTTTGGTGGGTCGTCACTTAATTTTACAATTTTACCATGCTCCCTGCTAACAATCACTTCATTGTCGGGATCATATGCAATATCGCTTCCTGTTGCCCGGCCTATAGTAAGATCCGGTTTTCCGAAATCAAATTCTTCAACCTGGTTAGCTTTTGTACCGGATATATGCCTGATGACATACCTTTCAATAGTTGTACTCATGTTGTTTTGGTTTTATTAATTAATGATAATATTGCTGCTGTTTAAACAGGTATGGAAAAATGATTAAAGGTTTTATTGAAAAGGATAATTTGGAAGAGTACACCCAAACAAAAAACAAATTAGGAATAAATCTGTATGGCAACAGGTTTTGATATGTTTATACTGCACTCGTTTTGGACTTTAAATATAACTCTTTTTTTAAAAAACCCTATGATTTACAGCCATTATTTATAAGGTTGATAACCGGTATTAATTAAGGTTAATATAAACAGGAACCTTTTCTGTTCCGGTTAGGTACAGATTGAACTTTATATCAGGAGAAAAAGATGATGGCTATCAGTATAACTATTATAAAGAAGATATCTTTTTTTCCATGTGCTTGCATTTATGGGCTTATCTGTTTGATATTTCAACTATTAAATGCCAAACTTAATGATTGCATAAGCTTTAATCCCTCCCCAAAAACAATGATTTTTATTGTCTTCATCTATTCTTTTAAATAAACTTTTGAATAAATTATTTTATTAATGAACCCTCCTGCATACAAGCAGGCAAAACAACAATTGTTTTCCCACTAACAGGATTTATCATTGTTTAATTAGTTTAAGACTTACTTGCCCATTTTGGTTTATGAGTTTAATCATATACTGCCCGCTGCTAAGTTTAGATATATCCAGTTGTTCATCATTATTCATAATATCCCTGTTCATCATCAACCTTCCGGTTAAATCAAAAACCTGCACCTGCTGGTACGCTTTTATTCCGCTGATGGTTATGAAATTGCTTGCCGGGTTTGGTTTTATACTAATTACAACCGGCATGTTGAAATTTACTTTTGCAATATTGCTAAATGAAAAATGCCCGTCCATATCATTCAACTTTAAACGGTAAAAGTTTGTGCCTGCAAAAGGATTTACATCATACATCTCATAATTTTTTGAGCCTGCGGCAGAGGTTGCATCAATATTTCCCAAAGCCATCCAATTTGTGTTGTTAAAAGATTTTTGCACTTCGTAACCTTTAAATGCTATTTCATTCTCCACTTTCCAATCTAATTTCACTTTGCCGCCTTCTTTTGTTGCAGTAAAATCAAGCAGGGTTACCGGCACCACGCTAAATGTTTTTTTACCCATAAAAAAACTATTATAGTATGGCGAAACATTATTAAGATTAACCGATGCTTTTAACACATATCCATATTCATAATTTTCGTTGGTAGTTGTTTGCCGTTGTGGTGTGGTTGTTAGAACCGATGGGCAGTTATCAATGTTTTGTAAAATAGCAATATCGTTAATGTTGTTAATGCCCGAGGGGTCGCCATTAGAGTTCAATGCATTTTTTAATGCAAGAAACTCGTTTGATTTAATATACAGCCTTACATCAATGGCAGAAGATGGCTGGTTTTGTACCGAGATGGAAAAATTCCTATCAAGATACAACTGCTTCATATAAGCATATTCACGAACTGGGCCGCTGTTTATATACACTGAAAAATTTACATTGCCCAATGTATTTCCATTGGCATCAATTTCCGCTACTACATCCCCATTGCTGTTTAATATGGGAACCCATTTATTATTATTAGTGCCATCAATAACCACGGTGGGATAATTTTCGCAACTATTTGGTGTACCATTGGCAATAAATGCAGGCACTACCGTAAGTGCATTATGAGAGCCTGGAATATTGTAACTGCTTGCAGGAGTATATGTGGATCGCTGTGTTAAGGTATTAGTGGCGGGGTCAAACTGAGCCACTATTACATCGGAAAAATAACGGGTAATAGTATAAAACTTATTTCCATTTAGCGTTAAAATTCCGGTAGGGGAATAGCCGCCATTGCCGGAAACGGTGCTGTAATTATGCACAACCGTATAATTATTGGTGGCAGGATCAAATTGAAATATAACGCCATAGCTGCTAGTGCCGCCACTTGCAGTATTGCCATACAATCTATTATTATACTCCGTCATTACGTTTTGAATGGCTACCCCATTTAAGCCATTGCTGGGCAAACTATAAACGGTGCTGGCTGTGTTAGTAGCAGGATCATACATTATAATACCTCCAAAGTTACCAGTACCGCCGCTTGAAGTGGCGCCATACAGTTTATTGTTGTAAACAGTAAAGCCGCCGCTTGGTGTATTACTGCCTGCAGTTTGCACATCATATAATTTAGTAAGCGTACTTGTGGCTGGGTCGTATCGGTATATAATACCATTGTTTCCTGTACCTCCGGCATTCGTCATTCCATAAAAATTTCCATTATAAAAAGTGGGTTCGCCAATTACATTAAATCCACCTATAGTATAAAAATCTTTTTTTGAATAAGCGTTTGTTGCCGGATCAAATTCATAAAACACTCCATAGTTATTTAAACCACCACCATTGGTAGTACCGTATAATTTTCCATTGTAGGCAATGGGTGATGAAACGGAATGGTTGCCAACGCCAGAACTGGTGTTATAATCAAAATTAAATTTTCGGGAATAGATGTTAGTTGATGGATCGTATTCCCAAATACATCCTCCATCGGGTTGCGGTGCAGTATAACAGGTGCCATAAATTTTTCCATTCAGCAACGTAGGCCTTCCATAAGGAATGCGCCCTGTTTCTGCGGTATTAAAGTTTAGTTTTTTTGTAAATGTATTAGCAGCATAATCATATTCAAACAGCGTACCCTGATCATTAAACCCTCCATTGTATGTAGTGGAGTAGAATTTAGAATTTATAAAAGCAAATGACGCACCAGGGTTGATGGGATTATCATAATTACTAACACCAAAATCATATTTTTTTACAACCGTATTTGGGCTGGCAGGATCCCATTCATAAATTGTTCCCTTGTTATTGGCGCCTCCGGTAGTACACATACCTAAAAATTTTGAGCCGTTCATCACCAGTTTTCCAATGGGGTTGCCGCCGGTTGTTGAATAATTAAAATCAACCAGTTTAGTAAACACATTGGTAGCGGGGTCAAGTTCAAACAAAGTGCCATACGAGCCTGAGCCATTGTAATAAAGTGTGCCATACAATTTATTATTGTACACCATCATTTCATTACTGTTTCCGTTGGTACCACTTGCTGCATCAAAAACTTTTACAATTGTGGTATTTGATCCGTTGGGCAATGTTGGATCAATCATGTACAGTGCACCGCCGCCATTAGCAGCGCCTTGCCAGCTTGTGCAATATAATTTATTGTTGTAGGGTGTTACATTGCCAAAAAAGTTCCAGCCATTGCCTGCGCCGGGTCCGGTTAAATCAAACAGGTCGGTAAGTACATTGGTGGCGGGATCCCATTCAAAAACCACCCCAAAGCCATTGGCGCCACCACTAACCGATGTGCCATACATTTTATTGTTCATTAATCGCAATGCTGTTTGTACATTATTGCCGGTAGCTAAAGCCAAATCGTATTTTTTGGTAACTATATTGGTAGCAGGATCCCATTCATAGATTGTGCCATTTCCTGAAGCTCCACAACTGGATGTAACTCCATAAAATTTTGAATTGTATAGCAAAAGGCCTGCTCTTGGATTACAGCCATACTGCGTAGAGTTGGTGCCAAAATCAAATTTTTTGTTGTAAATGTTAGTAGAAGGATCATATTCAAATATGGCACCCAAATTACCAACACCTCCAGCTACCGTAGTGCCGTATAACTTACCATTGTAAGCAGCCATCTCCACATTTTGAGGGTTGGCACCCGACACTGCTACCGGAAAAGAATATTGCAACTGAAAATTTTGGCCACTGCTGTCGGTACTAAACAAATACCCGTTAGACGAATTATCGCTTTGCGGATAACCGGCCACCAGGCCAAACATACGGGATACGCCTTGTGCATTTGTTGCAACCGCAGCCAGCACCAAACAGATAATCATGTAAAACTTTTTCATTGTTGTAGTATTTAAATTTTTTAAATAGTATTGGCTATTACAGCAGTACCGGTTTTTGGTAATGCAAAGCATATTGAAACAGGCAATACAAAAATGACAAAGCATGCCTGCGTATGCAATACTTAATTTGTAGTAGGAATTATAAGTAATGGTTGTTTTAAAACTGTTCGCCAGTTAGCATACTCAATTTGTAGTACCTGCTTGTTTGGTATTCATTAATTGAATATTTTTAGTAAAAACTATACTGCAGATGAATAAGTACGCAGTTGTATGGTTGATCTGTTTTATCACCCTGGCCTCATCGTTTAGTGTGGCACAAACTGCCGCCATTGATAGTTTAAAAAAAGAATTTACCCAACAAACCGATGATGCAAAAAAACTGGCAGCCCTGGTAAGTCTATGCAATTACCATCAAAGCATCAACAAAGATTCATTGTATGCGTATGCATTAATGGCCAATTCGCTTTCAGCCAAAACCAAAACAAACAGCACGGCGGCGGCAATCATTCTTGCCAATGCATACCTGCGTATGGGAAAAACAGATAGTGCACTTTCCATTGCAGAAACTAACCTTACAACCAATACTGTAGCCAATCCTGCCACAAGGCCTTTTTATTTTACACTGTCTGCTATAAAAGCAGATTGCTTTGGCGATGCAGCCAATTATACTGATGCCCTTGCACAATTGTATAAGATTATCAGCGAAGCAGAAACTTATAACGACCCGATTGTTTTGGCAAAAAACATAAATACCATTGGCGTAATACAGTATAACCTCGATCATGTACCCGAAGCTTTCAATTGGTATTTCAAAGGCCTGTCATACACTTCGCCAACGCCGGGTTTTGCAGCGGTTACCGGCGCATTGTATATCAATCTTGCCGAAACATACCGATGGGTTGGAAAAACAGATTCGGCAACTTATTTTATTGATAAGGCCATTCCGCTTTGTACACAAAGTCAAAATTTATTTTTCCTTGGAAATGCTATCAGGGTGAAAGCAAGTATTTATAAACAACAAAAAGATTATGCTAAAGCCGAAGAAACCATGCTTGCCAGTATTGCCATTAAAGAAAAGCTTGAAGGCAAACTGCGTTTTTCTAACGAGCAAATTGCCCTTGCCAATATATATATGAATGCAGGTTTGTACGATAAGGCGATTGCCATGCTTAACAGGGCGCTTGCCGAAGACAAGGATGAAACCAAAGCGGATGCACTCATTATTTCGTATTACAGCACACTTGCCAAATGTTATCATCAAAAAGGCGATACCAAAAACTATACATCAACTCTTGAAAAAATAATTGGAGCCAAAGATGCATTTTATGAAGCCAATTCGGCACAGGCTATTGCAGAGCTGCAAACTAAATACGAACTGCAAAAAAAAGAAAAGACAATCATACAGCAAAAGCTAAACCTTACCGTAAAAAATTATTGGCTGTACGGCTCGGCATTATTTGCTGCCATGATGATAATAATTGTATGGCTTGGATTTAAAAATTACCGTCGCAAACAGGATGTAAAAATGCAACTGGCGCTGCAGGAAGAAAAAAGGATTGCCGCCCAATCGGTGGTTGATGCCGAGGAACAGGAACGCAAACGCATTGCTGCCGACTTACACGATAATATTGGCGCTTATGCATCGGCCATAAGAGCCGATGTGGAAAAAATTACGGATAATGGTTTTGAAAAAAATCATGACTCCCTGCAAAACCTGCAGCAGCATTCGCAGGAAATCATCAACTCCTTAAGAGATACCATTTGGGTATTAAACAAGGAACACATCACCATCACCGGCATTGGCGACCGCATTAAAAATTACATCAACAAACTGCAACCCACATACAGTCATATCATATTCCAGGTTGATGAAGACATCAGTAACGATGCCCGGCTCAGTTCAAAACATGCGCTTGCTATTTTCAGGATTGTGCAGGAAGCCATACACAATGCGCTAAAGCACAGCAACGCATCAAACTTAAAAATTGAAATACACAGTGCAGCTAACATAAGGTTTACAATTGCTGATGATGGAAAAGGTATTGAAAACATCACAGGCAATGCTACCGGCAACGGCCTCCTTAACATGAAGGCAAGGGCAAAAGATGCCGGTATGCAACTGGAAATATTATCGCCAAACAACAAAGGCACAAGCCTGGTATTAACAAGTACTACAAATTAAGTATGGCATTTTAAAATAAAATGATTGATTTTGCAAACAGAAATTAACCGCATGGGCAAAACGATAAAAATAGGATTGGTAGATGATAAGGCTGTTAACCGCAGCAGCGTATCAGAAAAAATAAAACAGTTTGAAGACCTTGATTTCTGTTTTATTGCCACTAACGGCAGCGACTGCCTGGAACAGTTGAAAGGCCTGCCACACGAAAAACTGCCGCAGGTTATTTTTATGGACCTGGAGATGCCCGAAATGGATGGCGTGCAAACCATCAGCATTGCAAGGGTGCTGTACCCACAAATTTTTTTTATTGTACTAACTGTTTTTGATGATGATGATAAAATTTTTGAAGCCATAAAAGTTGGTGCACATGGATATATGCTTAAAGATGAAAGCGCCATTGGCCTGCACAATGCCATTACCAATGTAGTGGAAAACGGGGGCGCCCCCATGAGCCCCGCTATTGCCCGCAAAGCCCTATCGCTGCTAAGCAATGCCGCCTTACAAAACACATCGCCGCAAACTGCAACAGATGTTATCAGCGAACTGCTTACCCAACGTGAAAAAGAGATACTGCAACATACCATCACCGGTTACGATGCCAAACGCATCGCCTCTATCCTCGATTTAAGTGTACTCACCATACGCAAGCATATTGCCAACATTTATCAAAAGCTGCATGTAAGCAGCAAGGCACAGGTAATAAGCCTGGCACATAAAAACAACTGGATGTAAAACCGGCACTCACGCCTTTTTAACCATCGACCAAACACTAACGGCTGTTAGTAATTTCAGTATCTTTACTGCAATAAAAAAAACAATTATGCAGGTACAGGATCTTGAAAAAATATTCCAGGATAAGATTGATGCTGAAATAAAGATTGAGCCTAAAGACTGGATGCCGGAAGCATACAGGAAAACAAATATTAGGCAAATAAGCCAGCATGCTCACAGCGAAGTGGTAGGTATGCTGCCCGAAGGTAACTGGATAAGCAGGGCGCCATCTTTAAAACGTAAAGCTATATTAATTGCAAAGGTGCAGGACGAAGCCGGGCATGGATTATATCTTTATTCAGCCGCCGAAACCCTAGGCAGCAGCCGTGATGAAATGATTGCCGACCTGCTGAGCGGTAAAGCAAAATATTCTTCCATCTTTAATTATCCTACTTTAACATGGGCCGATATGGGTGCCATAGGATGGTTGGTTGATGGGGCTGCCATTTTAAACCAGGTGATGCTATGCCGTACATCGTACGGGCCTTATGCAAGGGCGATGGTTAGGATTTGTAAAGAAGAAAGTTTTCATCAGCGCCAGGGCTTTGAATCGTTATTGGTTTTATCAAAAGGAACAACAGAGCAAAAAGCCATGTGCCAGGATGCAATAAACCGTTGGTGGTGGCCAAGCCTGATGATGTTTGGGCCCAAAGACAGCGAAAGCACCAACAGCGACCAAAGTATGAAATGGAAAATAAAAAGAAAAACAAATGATGAACTTAGGCAGCAGTTTGTTGATATGGCTGCCATGCAGGTGAAAGTACTGGGCATGACATTGCCCGACCCCGATTTAAAATGGAACGAAGAAAGGAAGCATTATGATTTTGGAGAAATAAACTGGGAGGAGTTTTGGAATGTAGTAAAAGGAAACGGCCCATGCAATAAACAAAGGCTTGCCGCCAGGAACAAAGCGCATGATGATGGCGCCTGGGTTAGGGAAGCAGCAATGGCATACCAAGCTAAGAAAGAGAAAAAAAGAAATGCAGCTTGATTATAAAGACCTGTAATTTATAATTTACCACATCAGGTAATACTGTTTAATTATTAGTAAAATGAAAATTGGTTTAACATACACCATTAGCCCCGGCCTTCATGATGAAACAAAGCATAATAATTATGTAAAATGGTTGAATTTGCCGGGGCTGGATGAAATAATCACTTTCAAAGTATCTGAATCAAATTCAAAAAGGATTGAAGAATGCAGCGGTTTAATTTTAACGGGAGGCATAGATATACATCCACAATACTATAATAGCAGTTCCTTAAACTATTGCAATGCGCCTGTTAAAGGCTTTCAAAAAGAAAGAGATGAATTTGAAATAGAAATTTTACAGCAGGCTTTTAAACAAAACATACCTGTACTGGCAATATGCAGGGGTTTACAATTAGTGAATTGTTCATTAAATGGAACCCTGGTTCAAGATTTAGGAGAATCGCTGAATAAAATACATAAACCTGAAAAAGATGATAAAATACATGGAATAAATATTGAAGAAAACAGTTTATTATATACAATTGTTGGTGAAAAAAAATCCCTTGTTAACAGTGCTCACCACCAGGCTATTGATAAATTAGGCGATGGTTTGATGATTAGCTGTAGGGCAGATGATGGCACTATAGAAGGAATAGAATGGGCTGACAAATCGGCTAAAGCCTTTTTTATTGGTGTACAATGGCATCCTGAAAGAATGTTTAAATTCAATCTTGATACCAACCCTGTCACTAAAAATATAAGAGAGAATTTTATTAATGCGGCAAAAAAAATATACAACTATGAATTGTACAATTAAAAAATTCTATTACGGCGATATACCCGAAGATAATAGCGGCAGCAGTAACCAACCTGCAAGTAATGTTAGTGCAAACAGCTGGCCTCTTTGGGAAGTGTTCATCCGCAGCAAACAAGGTTTAGACCATAAGCATGTGGGCAGCCTGCACGCAGCAGATGCCACTATGGCTATTGAAAATGCAAGGGATGTGTACACCCGCCGGCAGGAAGGGGTAAGCATTTGGGTGGTGGAGAGTAAACATATCACCGCATCAAACCCCGATGAAGCCGGTGAATTATATGAGCCTGCTGCAGATAAAATTTATCGCCACCCTACTTTTTACGATTTGCCAGATGAAGTGGGACACATGTAGAAATTAAAAAGTCAAAAGTCAAAAAAATAAGAAGGCTTTTACTATTACATTTTGAATTTTATTTTATGAGTTTTTTAATAGATTATACGCTGCACCTGGCCGATAGCAATTTAATTCTTGCACAGCGAAATGCAGAGTGGTGCGGCCACGGGCCTATACTGGAACAGGATATAGCCATCACCAATATTTCATTAGACCTGTTAGGGCAGTCGAGGAACATGTACCAATATGCCGCAACTTTAATGGGTAATGGTGCTACAGAAGATACGTTGGCTTATTTGCGAACAGAGCGTGAGTTTAAAAATTGTTTACTGGTAGAGCAACCCAATGGCGATTGGGGACAAACGGTGTTAAGGCAATTTTTATACAGCACTTTTCAGCAATTACTTTACCAGCAATTACAAAAAAATACTGATGAACAATTGGCCGCTATTGCCGCTAAAGCCTTAAAAGAAATTGCCTACCATGTTCGCTGGAGCAGCGAATGGGTTATACGCCTGGGCGATGGAACAGTAGAAAGTCATCAGCGTATGTTACATGCAATTGATGAGTTGTGGAGATATACCGGCGAAATGTTTATCCCTGCCGATTATGAAAATTCATTTGGAGTAAATGTAACAGCATTAAAAGATGAATGGATGCAAAAAGTTACATCGGTATTTGAAGAAGCAACATTGCCTATACCCGAAAAAATATTTATGCAAACCGGTGGTAAAACCGGAGTTCATACCGAACATTTAGGATATATACTTACCGAATTACAATATTTACAAAGAGCATATCCCGGTGCAGAATGGTAACAATTAACACTAAAATTAATATCTAAACTATAATAAAATGAAAGCAATATTTTCGGTCATCCTAACCTTATTTATTTTTAATTTTTCAATTGCACAAAAAATAGCAGTTAGAAAAATACCACAGCCTGTTGCTTCTTCTACCGGCAGCAATGCATTCAGTGTATATAATTCATCTGAGCTACCTATAGTAGCACAATATTCAAAAGAAAGTGTGGTTGTATTTGATAAAGAAAATTATGATGATGCAAATGCATTTAATGCTGTTTCTTTTAAAGCACCTTCATCTGGTATTTACCAATTTACAATGCAGTTAGGTTTAAAAGCAAAAAACACCAGTAGTTCCATCAGTCAGGTAATGTTGCAGATAAAATCAAATTCGCAAAGTAGTACTCAATTAATAAATATACCAGCAGCATACGATAATGTAATAACTGCACAAACAAATGCATTATTTAAATTAAAAGCCGGGGATGAAGTATCTGTTGTAATGATCAATTTGGGATCTGCAACAGCAGTTACCACAGGCAACCTAAGTGTATTTTCTGGTATTAAAATCAATTAATGCCTTTGCAGTTTTATTAAAGCTTTTGCACAATGTTGCAAACTATGTAATAATATAAATAGATTGCTTGGTCATATGTTAGTACAAACAAATAAATTAAAAGCAACAACAGAAAATGTAATGCAGGTTTTATCTGCAGTTACCGACCCCGAAATACCCGTTCTGTCCATCATCGACCTGGGCATTGTGAGAGATGTAATTATTAATAACGATGAAGTTGAAATCATCATCACAGCCACCTACTCCGGCTGCCCCGCCATGGATATGATTGCCATGAATATAAGGTTAGCAATGATGGAAAACGGTTTTTCAAAAATAAAAATAACAACAGCACTTGCCCCCGCCTGGACAACCGATTGGATGAGTGAAGACGGAAAAAGAAAATTAAAAGAATACGGTATTGCTGCACCCGATAAAAATTTTAACATAGCAACCGATGGTGTTGAATGCCCGCAATGCCATTCAACCAATACAAAACTTTTAAGTGAATTTGGCAGCACAGCCTGCAAGGCATTGTATCAATGTAACAACTGCAGGGAGCCTTTTGACTATTTTAAGTGCCATTAATTTTACAATACAATTCTGTACATTTATAACTATGGACTTAAGCATTTATTTTGAAGAAGCCGCACAGGTTTCTGTTGCCTTCATCATCGGAGCCGTAATTGGCCTTGAGCGTGAATTCAGGAGCAAACCTGCGGGCTTTAGAACAATGATTCTCATTTGTGTGGGCTCGTGCTTATATACCATCTTATCTAAAGAAGCTGATAATGCAAGCGGCGACCGCATTGCCAGTAACATTGTAACCGGTATAGGCTTTATTGGCGCAGGTGTAATTTTTAAAGAAGGTATTACCGTAAATGGTTTAACAACAGCTGCCATCATTTGGGTTACAGCTGCTTTAGGAATGGCCATTGGTTATCACAATTATCCTTTAGCCATTGTTGTATCGGTAATGGTTGTAATAGCTTTGTTTGTACTGGAACCTGTACAACGATTCATAAACAGGTTTCATAAAGTGAAAGATTATAGAATACGAACGGTATCTACTGGCGATATTTTTAAAAAAGAAATTGAAGTTTTTTTTGCTACCAACAGCATGACATACAGGTGCATGAAAATAGTTAAAGAAAATAAAGATGCTGTTTATTTATACCGCATCAGCTCGCCTGACAGGAATTATGATATTGTAAACAATTATTTATTGCATCATAAAGAAGTGAAAAGTTTTGAGTTCTAATAATTAAAACAAGCAGAATCATGTCTTCCATATTATTCCAAATAAAAGATACTGTTGCATACATCACTTTAAACAGGCCCGATAAATTCAATTCATTTAACCGTGAAATGGCTTTATTAATGCAGGAAAAACTTGATGAAGCCGCAGCCTCAAAAGAAGTTCGTGCCATTTATATCACAGGCGCAGGCAAAGCTTTTTGTGCCGGGCAGGATATTGGAGAATTGGTTGGCGAAGAAAAGTTAGAGATTAAACAGATTCTGTCTGAACATTTTAACCCCATAGTGGAAAGGATAAGAAAAATTGAAAAGCCTGTTGTAGCTGCTGTTAACGGTGTGGCGGCAGGCGCCGGCGCCAACATGGCTTTGTGTTGCGATGTGGTGGTAGCGGCAGCATCTGCTTCATTTATACAGGCATTTAGTAAAATTGGATTGATACCCGATAGTGGCGGCACCTTTACTTTGCCCAGGCTTGTTGGCTGGCAAAAAGCAAGCGCCCTAATGATGACCGGCGATAAAGTATCGGCAACAGAAGCAGATAATATGGGCATGATTTACAAAGTTTTTGCCGATGATATTTTTGAAGAAGAAAGTAAAAAGATTGCAACAACACTTTCGCAAATGCCAACCAAAGGGCTTGCTTACACAAAGCATGCATTAAACCAATCGTTCTTTAATCATTGGGAGCAACAACTTTCTTTTGAAGATCATTACCAGCAAAAAGCTGCCAGTACCGAAGACTATGCCGAAGGCATCAATGCATTTTTAGAAAAAAGAAAACCTGTTTTTAAAGGCAGGTAGTTTTATTAAAATTATTTTATGCAAGATCTCTCTTCGCTGTTTTTATTAAGAAAGGATATAACTTTTTTAAATTTTGGATCGTTTGGCGCATGCCCACGGCCTGTATTTGAACGTTATCAGCAATACCAACTTGAACTGGAACAGGAACCTGTTGAATTTATTGTTACCAATGGGCCTAAATACCTGGAGCAATCAAGGATAGCGCTTGGTAAATATGTAAATTGTCATCACGATGACCTGGTATATGTTACCAACCCATCCTATGCAGTAAACATAATTGCCAAAAGCCTGGCGCTGCAACCCGGCGATGAAATACTTACCACTAACATTGAGTATGGTGCATGCGATAAAACATGGGAATTTTATTGCAATAAAACCGGCGCTGTTTATAAAAAACAACCCATACGTTTTCCATTAGAAAGCAAAGAAGATTTTATTAAACAATTTTTCAGCGGTCTTACCACAAACACAAAATTGGTTTTCATCAGCCACTTAACAAGCAGTACCGGCCTGCGTTTACCCGTAGAAGAAATTTGCGCCATTGCAAAACAAAAAGGATTAATGACTTTTGTTGATGGCGCCCATGGGCCGGGGCAGGTGCAAGTGAACCTGCAAACCATGCAAGCCGATATTTACACCGGAGCCTGCCATAAATGGATGCTAACACCTAAAGGCAGTTCGTTTCTGTATGTAAAAAAAGAGTTGCAGCATTTATTTGATCCGCTGGTGGTAAGTTGGGGATACAATGCTATGTTTCCATCATCATCTAAATTTTTAGATTACCACCAAATGCAGGGCACCCGTGATTTTTCTGCTTTTTTAACCATCCCCAATGCCATACAATTTATGCAGCAAAATAACTGGCAGGCAGTGGCAGCGGCTTGCCGCCAATTAACACAGCAAAATGCAAATACAATTTGCACATTACTGAATGCAACAGCACTGGCACCCATAACAGATGATTTTATTGCACAACTGTACAGCACCGAAATAAAAACTAAAGAGCCCGAAAAATTAAAGTCGGTTTTGTTTAATGAATATGCCATTGAAATACCTGTAATGCCGCATGGCGATAAAGTGTACCTGCGCTATTCCATCAATGCATTTAACAAGCAGCAAGACCTTGATAAACTTTTTGACGCACTAAAATCAATAATGCAAAAAACAAATTTGATAGAACCTTAAATTACAATTATGCCAACATCGCAACAAGTGGTAGCACACATGATGAAGCACGACCTCTTTAGCCAATGGCTGGGTATTGAAGTTGTAGAAATAAAAGATGGTTACAGTAAGATAAAGATGACGGTACGTAAAGAAATGGTAAACGGTTTTGGCATTGTGCATGGCGGCATTGCCTTTGCCTTAAGCGACAGCGCTTTTGCCTTTGCCTGTAACAACCGAAATGTGTTGTCGGTGGCATTAGATACATCTATCAACTTTACAAAACCGGTACATGTTGGCGATGAACTGACTGCCGAAGCGATTGAACTGCACAATGGAAAATCAACAGGGCTGTATCATATAAGTGTAACAAACCAGCACGGTCATGTGGTGGCACTTTTTAAAGGCACTTGTTTTAGAACAAATAAACCGTTGGTATAAACCAAAAATCATTTTAATATCCAGTAAGTAACAACCAGCCACAACAAGCCCTTCACTAAAAAGAAAAGAAAGCCCCAAAAGCCAACTCTTTTAATCCACATCAATAATGCAGAAGTTTTTTTATTGTTTTCGGCTGTCATCATATTTATTAAAATTATTTAGTTAGAAATTACCTTATAGGTTTTAAAATCACTTGTCATAGGTGCAGGCCTTCCTTCGGCTTTAGCTTTTGCCAAATCTGCAAAACCACGTTTGTGCCCTTCAATAAAAGCAGGTGAGGTGGTCCATGTTTTAAAAGCGCTTTCATTTTCCCAAAAACTTACAATAAGGTAAGCATCGCCTTCTTTTACCGGGCGCAATACCTGCATGTCAACAAAGCCCGGCATGGTATCAATGGCGTGTGCCCTGCTTGAAAACAGTTCTTCAAAACGCTCCCTGTACTCAGCACTACAGTTTATATAATTCACTGCTACAAAATTCTTCTGCATAATTTTTACTTTTTTGTGACACAAAACTATCCCCACAGCCAACAGTCCACTTTCAAAATCGGGAAATGCATTTACAGATTAAGGAAAAATTAGGCTATCAATATATCCAAAAGCAAAGGTTGATTTATAAAAGCCGCAGGCTTAACTTTATTTTAAATTGCAATTATGATATACGAGTTCCAGGGATATAAGCCGGTTATTCATCCGTCTTCATACATTCATCAGCAGGCCGCCGTAACAGGCAATGTAATTATTGGCAGCAATTGTTACATTGGCCCGGGTGCCGCACTGCGTGGCGATTGGGGGCAAATAATAATTGAAGACGGATGCAATGTGCAGGAAAATTGTACCATACACATGTTTCCCGGTGTAACTGTTGTATTAAAAGCTGGCGCACATATTGGTCATGGCGCCATCATACATGGCGCTACCATCGGCAAAAACTGCCTGGTAGGCATGAACGCAGTGATAATGGATAATGTGATTGTAGGTGATGAGTGTATTGTAGGCGCCTTAAGTTTTATTAAAGCCGATGAAGTTTTTGAAAAACGAAGTTTGATAGTTGGCAACCCTGCAAAAAAAATAAAAGAAGTAACCGATGAAATGATACATTGGAAAACAGAGGGCACAAAACTTTACCAGCAGTTACCAAAACAAATGATTGAAAGTTGCAGGCCTTGTGAGCCGCTTATTGAAATGCCGGCCAACAGGCCGGCACAATCAACTATTTATAAAACATGGAACCAAAACAAATAACTATTTTGAAGGTTGCCATATCAACTTTTCATTGGTGGCCAGTTTTGCAAAGTCGGGCAACTTACCATCACCTTTACCCGTAAAACCGCCATCGGGTGCGCCCAGATAATTACAGTTTTCGTCGTACACTTCATTATAAAAATCGCAGCAGGGCATGGTTATGTAATAAACCTTTTTACCGTTGTAAGTAAATTCGGTTACTTTTTGTGGACGCTCATGCGCCTCTTTCAGTTTAAAAGAATCAATCTTGTTTTTTATACACTTAGGCAAAGCCGCTATATCGGCTTCTGTGCTTTTTAAAGTGTCCGCAGTATTTTTTGGGGTAGATACGGTTGTGGTAACCGAATCGGCATTATTTGCTTTATTGCTTTGTTTGGCAGAGCCACAGCTAAGTATGATAAATGCCGGTATCAAAACTAATTTAAACATCATCAGGTATTTTAAATTTTAAAGTATAAATGTAAGATGATTTAAAAGTAAAATTCCACACATGCATAAAATTTACAGACCTTTGCGGCAACAATGGAAAAATCAAATTTTGTAGACCAGATAAAGATTTTTTGCCGCAGTGGGCATGGCGGCGCCGGCAGCAAGCATTTTATGCGTAATAAACTCACTGCCATGGGTGGCCCCGATGGCGGTGATGGTGGCCGTGGCGCCCACATCATACTAAAAGGCAATGCACAATTATGGACCCTGCTGCACCTGCGCTACTATAAAAATATTTTGGCCGAAAACGGCGAAAACGGAAGTAAGAACAATTCAACCGGCAGGTTTGGAAAAGATATCATCATTGAAGTGCCGCTTGGCACCATTGCACGTGATGAAGAAAGCGGCGAAAAAGAAGTTGAGATACTGGAACACGGGCAGGAAGAAATTTTAGTGCGTGGCGGACGTGGCGGATTGGGCAACAGTAATTTTAAAACAGCTACCAACCAGGCGCCGCAATATGCACAACCCGGCGAGCCCGGTTCGGAAGGAATAAAAATATTAGAGCTAAAAGTTTTGGCCGATGTAGGGTTGGTTGGTTTTCCCAATGCGGGCAAATCAACTTTGCTAAGCAGCATTACAGCGGCTAAACCAAAAATTGCCGATTATGCATTCACCACTTTAACGCCACAACTTGGCATGGTTGAATACAGGGACGCCAAAAGTTTTTGTATTGCCGATTTGCCCGGTATCATAGAAGGTGCTGCCGAAGGGAAAGGGTTAGGCCATCGTTTTTTACGTCATATTGAACGCAACTCCATCCTGCTTTTTTTAATACCTGCCGATAGCGCCAATCATAAAAAAGAATTTGAAATTCTTAAAAACGAACTTGAACAGTATAATCCCGAAATGTTACATAAAGATTTTGTTATCGCCATCAGCAAAAGCGATATGCTTGATGATGAATTAAAAGCAGCCATAGAGAAAGAGTTGCCAAAAAATATTCCGCATATATTTATTTCATCAGTAACCGGCTATCATTTACAGGAATTAAAAGACCTGTTGTGGAATACATTAAGCACAGCCAATAAAGTTTAACCGGCCTTGGGTACCATCTTACAATACCTGCGGCAGTTTTATATAAAAGATTTCAGGATTTTTTATTTTATACCTGTTATAGCCCTGATGGGCATTATCATCTATTTTAATTACTGGCACCACTTACAAAGCAATATAGTTGGAGACGGAAGTAACCTGTGGCGCAGTTTTGCAGGATATTGGCTTTTATATTTTGTACCCTTTGCAGCCGCTTTTTTACTGCAGTTCTTTTTTATTAAAAATATAACCTGGCATAAAAGCTATTGGTTTTGGATAATACTTTTTTTAGCGCCGGCTTTTTTTTCATTCAGGGTAAACTTTTATTTTCATCAACCTTTATTAAAACATTTTTGGAGCGGCGATGAATTGGTATTTTGGAACAGTAGCATTAACCGTATTGTAAAGGTTTTTATTTTGCTGATACCGGTGTTTATTGTTTGGTATATAAAAGATAAGGGCAACCAACTTTTTTATGGTACCACTGCAATAAAAGATATAAAACCATACCTGCTGATGTTGCTGATGATGGCGCCCTTTGTTGCTCTTGCCTGCACCCGTAGCGATTTTTTACAAACCTATCCCGATTCAAAATTTATTCAGCAGCTTTCTCTTTCATCAAAAAAAATATACTATTTCATTTATGAACTTTGCTATGGTTTCGACTTTGTAAGCATTGAATTTTTTTTCCGGGGATTTTTAATCCTTTCCTTATATAAAATTTGCGGCCCCCAATGTATCATACCTGTGACATGTTTTTATTGTGCCATTCATTTTGGAAAACCGCTTGGCGAAGCTATCAGTAGTTTTTGGGGAGGTATCTTTTTGGGCATTATCAGTTACCATACAAAAAGTATTTGGGGAGGCCTCATTGTTCATTTAGGCATTGCCTGGATGATGGAAGCTGGGAGTTGGATCAGCAATATGTTTTAAAACAGTACTGCAAAACCGTAACAACTGTTCATCTGTATAATAAAAATTCTAACATACAAATACAGCTATTGCAATTAAACAAATTCGTGCTTACTTTTAATGCTGTAAAAAATTGAAAAAAATTTTACAAATATTACTCTTCGGTACCTTGTGTATAATACTTTATGCCTGCCCATATAGCAGTGCCTATAATATTGATGAAGAACCCAACATTTATGTAGAAGATGCTTTGATAGGAGACTGGCTTGCATATATTCAGCCACAGGGTACATCCAGGCAGGAAAGTATCACTATGTCGCTGCGAAAAAGATCGGATACAGAATACGATATTTCATTTACCGGTTACCTGGATGCAATAAAACAATATAATAAAATTACAGGCGACTCACTCAGTGGTACCGCATTCATGTCAACAGTAGATGGTATGCAGTTCCTCAACATAAAAATAAATTCAAGGGTTTATATTGCACAGCTTGTTTTTAAAAATGATAATCTTTCTTTATTACCACTGGCCGAGCATTTCACTAATAAGATGATCTTTAACAGTCAGGACCTTCGCAACTCTGTAAGTTTCCATTACAAAACCCGTGTGCACCCTGTGCTTGATGATGACTTCTGCTTACGTAATATGGTTAAGCTTGATTGATTACATAAACATTGTTTAATATGTAGTTGCATTGGTTGCAATTGTAACAGTTACAAATCGTTTACATTTTGTAAATTGCTGCTCTACAAAATAAATCAAAGTATGCTTAAAGCTAAGATTGCTGGCATTGGATACTATGTTCCTGAAAATGTAATTACCAACAACGATTTAAAAAAATACATGGATACATCTGATGAATGGATCCAGGAAAGAACAGGGATAAAAGAACGGCGTTATGCACAACGTACCGGCGAAACCACTACCACTATGGGTGTACAAGCCGCTACAATTGCTATTGAAAGGGCAGGCATCACCCCACAGGATATTGACTTTATAATCTTTGCTACCCTAAGCCCCGATTATTATTTCCCGGGCTGCGGTGTGTTATTGCAAAGGGCCATGAAGATGAAAGAGATTGGGGCATTGGATATACGCAACCAATGCAGTGGTTTTGTTTATGCACTGTCGGTTGCCGACCAGTTTATAAAAACCGGCATGTATAAAAACATATTGGTGGTAGGCAGCGAAAAACATTCTTTTGGTTTAGATTTTAGCACCCGAGGCCGCAGTGTAAGTGTAATTTTTGGCGATGGCGCCGGCGCCGTGGTTTTGCAACCAACCACTAACCCCAACCAGGGTATCTTAAGCACTCATTTGCATAGCGATGGCGAAAGCGCCGAAATACTTGCCATGTACAACCCCGGCACACATGCCAACCATTGGGTACAAACACCGCTTGCAAATTTTGATGATGCAGAAATAGGGCAGATGTTTATGAGCAATGCCATGGTAAATGAAGCACAGAATTTTCCTTACATGGATGGCCCGGCAGTTTTTAAAAAAGCCATTATTAAAATGCCCGAAGTAGTAGAAGAAGCATTGCTTGCAAATAATTTAACAGCAGCAGATATTGATATGCTGATACCACACCAGGCCAACCTGCGTATAGCACAGTTTGTACAGCAAAAATTAAGATTAAAAGATGAACAGGTTTTTAATAACATTCAAAAATTTGGCAACACCACAGCAGCATCGGTACCCATTGCACTTTGCGAAGCATGGGAAACCGGTAAAATAAAAGATGGCAACCTTGTTTGCCTTGCCGCCTTTGGCAGCGGCTTTACCTGGGCCGGCGCTTTAATAAGGTGGTGATATTTTTTAAAGCCGGGAAATAAAAAACAGGTTATATTAATAAAGGCATGGGGTGCCTGAATAAAGTATTAAAATAATATTACAATCTTGCAGTTGTTGAAAAAAAACACTTATCCTACTTTGTTAAGTTGAATATTGTAGATTTCATTTTCAATATCTTGAGTATGCAAGTCCTGTTGTAGTTGTTGAAAAAAAGCACTCTTCCTTCTCCGTGCTAAAGGCACTTGTATATCTTGAGTAAGCACTACAATTTCTCTGCCACAGATATAACTGATGTGCATTTTATTAATTAAAAAAGCACTGTGCACTCTTAAAAAAGCATTGGGCGGTAGCAGGCTTTGATATGCCTTTAATGTTTTAGCCGAAAACAGGTTGCGCTTACCGGTTAAGTACAGTTTGGTATAATTGCTGTTTGCTTCCAGGCAAATAATATCCTGAGGATTGATATAAAAAATTCCTTCGGAAACGGAGACTTTGAGTTGCATGGGGTTATTGTTGGCGGCTTTTAATATCAAGTACAACAGTAGGTTTAATTATTAGTGCACTTCCGGATTGAAGATTTATACTGTTTACAGTTGCTGTATTATTTATAGTTGGGTAATTTAGTTTTCCTGGTGGGATGACAACATCTACAAATTCGTCTGGCACCAGACTGCATTCCCAGTTTGAAGAATTTCTCCAGGAAGTATCGGCATTACCCTGCCAAATTGCTTTTATTCTTAATTGATAGGTATCGCTAAAAATTATCCCGCTATTTGTGTTTACCACGCAGCGATATTTATTAAAAGCGTAATTGGTTGGCGGGTTTTTAATAATTAAGGAATCCTGAGCAGTACCAAAATAGTAGGGCCCATCTACAAGATTGTTAAACCCGGTGCCCGAATCTACCTGCCATTGATAATTTATACCTATTGCTCCGGCAGAACTAAAACCAGTAAACCGGATATCGCAATAAGGCGAAATTATTTTTTTACTGATTCGGTTGCCCAGTTTATCATAGCCGTATTCAATACGCTTACCATCGGCATAGTCTATGCTGGTGAGTTTGCTTTGGGTGTCGTAGGTGAAGGTTTGGGCAGAACAGTTAGTTGCGCTTGTTAAAAACAATATGGCCAGTAATTTATTCATTTTTAATTTTTTGAGCCGGCTCCTATACATAGAACCAAGGTTAACGAAGTAATTTATGTTTTATCTATGGCCATAAGTCATGTAGTCCAGCCCGTTTACATGTTTAAGTGGCCAACTTGTATATTCAAGAATTTTGTTTCCACACCAAATAATTAAGTTATTCCATGAGTTTTCAACCCCTTGAAAGGCCTTATTAAATTCGGTTTCAATTCCATTTAAAAAAATATTGAAATAATTATTAGTTTCATTTACAGATTTAAAATTTGAAATGACGCCTGACTGTAAATCTGAATTAAGTTGGTTCTCAATTTTTGTAGCAACCAAGGCTTTGTAATCTTTTTCTAATAACCTAATCTGCATTTCTAATTTTGAAATTACATCTTTATAACTAATTAGGCTTTTACTGTTAGGATTGTTTATACTATAGTAATCATATCTGCTTTTATAACTTTGTAACTTCTTTCTCTTTTCTGTTAATTTAAGATAAACATCTTCTGCACTTAAATTATTATCTCCAACATAACTTTCTTTTAATCCATTTGGATCAATATTGATTAAAGGATTATTTCCCCCATACGGATACAAATTAGTTGCCCACACCGGGTCCTCGCTATTAAATCTACCCACAGAAGGCTGGTAGTATCTTGCCCGCATAAAGGTTAAATCCCTGGCTTCATAAGCCACCCCGTATTTTCCTACATAACGGTAGGCATTAAAATCTTCTTCCTGCACCTGTTCCGTTTCACCAAATGCGCCATATTGGTATTTATGGGTAATTATTTCATTACTGTTTGTAATGGCTACGGTACTGCCTCTAAAATCGTAATGATAATAATAGGGTTGATTTGTTGCTGCTTTTACCCTGGCTATCAATCCCAGGCCATGTATATAATAGTACTGCACATTGCCATTGGCATCGGTTTCTGCAAGTACATTGTAGGCATTGTCCAGCACATAGCGTGTTGTATTCCTTTTACGGCGCTGGCCCAATCCGTCATACTCGTACAAGATAGTATTGCCATCAGCACTATACTGCGTCAGATTATTTTTACTGTCGTATTGAAAATTGGTATTACTATTTTGCCCGGCAATGCTTAATACATTTCCATTATTATCGTAGCTATAGTTGCCGGTACCATTTGAAAGAAGACGGTTTGCAGCATTATAAGTATAGGCAATACTATCATTAAGCTCCGGTGCCGGTTGCATAAACGGCTGATTAAATATTTCTTTTGAGTGATTGCCCATTACATCCAAATCAAAGCCATAAGCTGCAATGATGCTGCCATCACTCATTAAGGAAACCATACTGTCCATTCGGCCGGCTGCATCATAAAAATACTTAACCAAAGTGCCATTGCGATTGCTTTGAGTATTAATGCGGCCATCAGCAAGATAGTTGTACTCACACCAGGGTGTGTTGTTATTGTCGGTTACTTTCCATAGCCGGTTATTTTCATTATATACATACTTCACTACAAAGTTGCCGGGATATGTAATTTCAGTGATATTATTATTGTTGTCGTATTTATATTGTACAGTGTTTCCCGCAAAATCGTTATAGTTTGTTGCAGTAATCCGTTTAAAAGCGTCGTATGTGTAGGTGATGGATTTGCCATTTCTGCTTATACTGTTTAAGCTATTATCGGTATTATAAGTGTAGGTTGCATACCCATCGCTTACGAGTAAATCCTTTTCGTTATACTGATTTACAAATTGTGTTCCATTGGGGCTGATGAATTTACTCAAACGTCCATCTGCGCCATACTCGTAATGTTTTGCTGCATTTTGAAATTGTTCTTTAATTAACTGATCGTTATTATTGTATGTAAGGTAGGTAATATTGCCTTTTGCATTCTCCACCTCAATGAGGTTATTGTTTTTATCAAAACGAAAATGAGTAATAATGTTTAATCCGGTAGTATCAAATGACTCCTTTAGCATATTGTCATTTTCATCATACAAATAATGTGTTCCTACATTATTGGGATTGATACTTTTTATTAAGCGGCCAAAATCATCATAGATTGTTTTGCTCACAATGCCAAGTGGCATTCTGGTCTCCGATTGGTTTCCATAAGAATCATAGAGGAGTTTGGTTCCAATGCCCGATGGATTGCTTATGCTATCAACGGTGCCATTGGGATTCGGGAAAATTCTGGTTGTTACATTGTTGGGCTCATATACACTTATTAATTGCCCCTGTGGCATATTGTATTCATATATAGTAGCATTCCCATTGCCGTCTATACGTTTTGTAATATCATTATAGCTGTTGTACTCCATGCTGTCTTTTATGGAGATGGCTCCAGCGGTTTTTGTAATACTGAGCAAATTACCATTACTACTGTAAACAGGCATCACTTCCACATTTGTAAGGCTATCTTTTACTTTGGTGGGTAGCAGTGGATTTGAAATATCACTATACTCCATGCCAGTATTAAAGTTTACACCTTTTGCAGATACAGGCATACTGTATTCGTTATTCCTTATATTCTGTTCTTGCCAGGTGCCACCGGAGTTTGTCTTTATTTTAATATTGGTGAAATTGCTATTTGCTGTATGTGTGGCATTGGTTGTAATAAGCGTTTGAAGGCCGTTTTGAGAAGCCGTACTTGTGAGCTTTCCGTTTCCATTATAACTGTTAGTAATGATATTGCCCCGGGGCATCACAATTTTTGTAATCAGGTATTGTTGGCCCGGAAGGCTGCTGTATTGATAAATACTAAAGTCCTTTTTGGGGTTAGTATATTTTGATAAACGATTTGCTACATAGTCAAAGCTAACCGCTTTATGCAAACTGCCGGCATTGGCACTTACTGAGTCAATAAGATTACTGTTGGTGAGGTAGGTAAATACAATTTTCCGGTTATGAGAATCGTCCACTTCTTTCAATCGTTTAATATAGATACCGGCATTGGAACTGTATCCATTTTCATAACTAAGAGTAATGGTATTATTATGCCTGTCTTTTATGGATACCAGGTGCAAAATATTTGCTGTAACCCCGGGCAGTTTTTCAAACCGATAAACAACCTGGCTTTTGTTTTTTATTGTAATCCAGGTGGGGTTCAGGCCGTCTTTTGTTAAGATGTCATATACCCCCTTGGTAACGTAAGTGTTTGTATTAGGATTATAAACCTGTACATTTCCGCCCGACCACATCAGCATAAGCCGGTCATCGGCAGTTCCGGAAGCAATTCCTGTATCAAGCAGAATATAATTATTGTAGTTGTGGTTCCATCCCACACCCAGGTTTTGTTGATTATAAATCCAGTCTCCGTCTGCATTTCTTCCTCGTACGGCTTCATCAGGTAGTTCAGTACTTGCAGCATTGTAATTGAATGAAAAGCTAAGTGAGGGTACACCCTTAATTGTGAACGGCGTTTCGCCATAGCTACTAAAGTTTCCTTCGCCAATTGAAGGATTGGCGCCAACCCACTCATTTCTGTTGAATGGAATTTGGAAATCACCATCGGTAATTTCGGGCCTGCTGTTTATTTGCATTAACCGGTAGAGCATTAAGAAAGCTTCAATTCTGGTTACTGCTTCGTAAGGCCTGAAGTTGGTAAAATTGGGTCCATGTATATCCGGTCTTTTAATTAATCCCATTTGTGCCGCTTTCGTAATGTACCCATACACTTCTGTACCCGATACAACATCAGCGTATGGATTGGGAAGACTGGCATCGGGCTTTATATTCCATGCTTCTAACAATACTTTTAAAGCATATCCTCTTACTATAGTATCGTTTGGATGAAAGTTTAACCTGCTGGGATTAAAGGGTGGAATACCATCACCAAAGCTCAGATAACTTAGCACTTTTGATGCTTTGAAATAATAACTGTTTGCCGGTGTTTCAGTTTGTAAATCTCCAAATAACGAAGGAAGAAAATCGGCAATAGTTGAAGGCTCATCAATTCCAAGTAATGCCCGGTAGGTGATTTTTGCCAAATCCTTCCTCATCATTTTGTTGTTATTATAATTTCCATCCTGTGGATTATCAACTATCTGGTGCATGCAAAGGAACTGCGTAGCCTGAAGTGAATCACCTGTTGGTGCATTATTAACTGTACAATAAATAGCTGGCGTGGTTTTGTAAAAGCTATCTGCTGTTATACTACTCCAGGTGCCCATATTTCTCCTAAACCTGGAGTAAAGTATATGCCAACCGGTATCAGACATACTCACATTGGCGTTGAAGTCAATAGCGGCAGCATCGCTTATAGAAACTGTTTGAGCAAAGCTCATTGTGGAGTCAACCCAGTATTGATATTGCCAGCCATTTGAGGATGATTCCGTTTTTTGAAATATGGATGCTATAACACTACTCCAATATCCATTAGCCTTTTGGAACCGGGTGTAAAGCGTATGTGTGCCCTGTGGTAATCCAGTTGTAGAAATATTTTCATCAACGTTTGATAAATCTGTAATAATCGTTTCGGAATATTAAGCCGATTGGGTGAAAGTGTAAACCTAATTTTTAACCATGCAAAAGCACAGAAAACCCTTCATTCATTTCAAAATGAATGGAAACTTGTTGCCAATATTATCCATATTCACAGGTTGATGTATTTAAAAACCTTAGAAACAACACTCCCCGAACAATCTGAAATTGAAAATTGGAATGACCTGCAAGTACCTATGGGGCTTCTGCAAATTCCTGTTGAAAATGCATTATTACACGGGCTAGGTAATAAAGATAGCGGACTATTTAAACTTCAAATAGAATTAAAAGATATTGGTGAAAATATTCTTTTAGCTATTACTGATAATGGTGTGGGCAGAAAAAAAGCAGCCGGCTTAAGCAATTTCAGTAAGCATGGAACCGGCACCCGAAATCTTAATGAAATTATAGAGATTATTAATGCAGTAAATGAAAATAAAATAAGGGTTGCCTATGAGGATGATATTTTTCAAGCTAATGATGAAAAGTTTGGAACCCGTATTCTGATTACAATTCCTAAAACAATTGCTTATGAAAGCTGAGTTAACTTTTTTAGTTGTTGAAAACGCTCCTGATGTTTGCGATGGCATTATCAGAAGAATGGCACCTCACACCCAATGGCAATCTTTAGGCTACAGCGTAAGTGTAAAAGATGCTTTAAGCAAAATATTTGAACATCGTCCGAATTTACTTTTTTTAGACTGGGGTTTAAGCGGAGGCAGCGCCTTTGAAATAATGCAAAACATTCAAAACATGGATAACTACAATCCTTATATAATTTTCAATACCGGTTTTCAAAAAGACAATCCCGAAATTCCCCAGGAAATAATTAATCATTACCAGGTGGATAAATACCTGATAAAACCGATTTGGGAAACTCTAAATCAACATTTGAGTCAATATCTGTTGGAAGCTGAAGAGAAGGCGGCTTTACAACAAAACGATACAAAAAAAATTTGGTTAGATGAGAGTTCGGGAAAAAAAATATTGGTTGATCTTGATAAATTAATTTGTATTTGCCAGCATCCCACTGAGGCAAGACAACGTATTTTCTTTTTTCAAGATGACTATAAGGAAATAAATGTAGCGCTGCAATGGCAAAAATGTTATGAGTTGCTTAACCGGTTTGCCATAGATTATTTTGTTACAAAAACAAGAGGGCACCTTATCTGTAAAAAATTTATTGCAGTTTATGAAAGGCCATTTGTGCGCCTTAAAAGTTTTCCGGCAAAAATTGAAGTAGTGAAAGAAAGTATTAAGCAATTTGAAAACTGGCTGGTGAATTCTCACAATTTTAGCCTGGGATAAATCCTGATACTATTGAATGAATTATTTTTAAATTCAAAAACCAATAAAAATTAGTGGTTTTGAAAAGGTTTTATTTTATCTAAGTTCCTAAGAAACCAAAAAAGATTAATAGGCTGTTCTCACCCCCCCAACCATTCCCCCTCACAACTATTTCAACTGAAATATTTTTAAAGTTGTCATCTTACTGACTAAATTAATGTAAATTTGGTCAGTAAACTGACTAAAATGATAGACAGAATTATTGAAAATCAGATAGTTAATAATTTTGACAGGCAAAAAGTAACCATTTTAACCGGTTCTCGCAGAACAGGCAAGACCAGCTTACTGAAAAAAATATTTTCAGATTATACAGGTAAGAAACTTTGGCTGAACGGTGAAGACAATGATGTAAAAAAAATTCTTGAAAACCGTTCAGTAGCAAACTATAGGAACCTGCTACAGGATTGCAAATTACTTGTAATAGATGTAGCACAACATATACAGGATATTGCCGCTGTTGCTAAACTAATGATAGATGAATTGGAGCCGCTGCACATTGTTTTAACAGGCTCTTCAGCATTTGAACTTACCCAAAAAGGTTATCCTTTAGTTGGGCGAAGTATCAGTTTTCAATTGTATCCTTTATGCCAGGCTGAACTAAGCAGCATTGAAAATATTTTAGAAACAAAACAGCAATTAGAAAACAGGATATTATTTGGAACTTACCCGGAGCTATTACAGTACAACCTGAATAAAGAAAAACAAAATTATTTAAAAGAATTAGTAAACACCTACCTGCTTAAAGATATCCTGGAATTTGAAAATATAAAAAGCCCTGCGTTGTTGCGAAAGTTGTTGGAATTGCTTGCCTGGCAAACAGGCAATGAGGTATCAGAAACTGAGTTGGGCAAAATGCTTGGAATAAGCAAAAATACAGTGAGCAGGTATCTTGACCTGTTGCAAAAAGTATTCATCTTATTTCCTTTAAGTGCATATAATAAAAACCTGCGTAACGAAATATCAAAAACAAAAAAATGGTACTTTTTTGATACCGGTATACGCAATACACTCATCAACGATTTTACACCATTGGCTTTACGAAGGGATAAAGGGGCTTTATGGGAAAATTATTTTATAGCCGACAGGCAAAAAATCAATCAGTACAGAATGCACCATGCCCAGCCTTTTTTTTGGCGCACTTATGATGGCCAGAAAATTGATTATGTTGAAAAAATAAACAATCAACTATCTGCATTTGAAATAAAATGGACCGAAAAAAAAATAAAGGTTCCTCCTGCATTTAATAATGCTTACCCTCACGCCACTTTCCAAACTATTAATACGGATAATTATTTAACATGGTTGAAATAAGCTGATAGTATATAACTGAAATGCTGTTTGCAATTCAACACGGTCATTTGTGTGCCTTAAAAATTTCCCGGCAAAAATTGAAAAAACAAGGCGTAAATTTTTTATCTTATTTTAAAACCACACCCTACAAACATTGAAAGCCTGTTTAATGAAAAGTTGAATTTGGTTGCAGGAGAAGGCGGATTATTTTCATAGTAAAATGAAGCATTATCCACTTGCTTTTCTAATCCAAACCTAATTTTGTGCCGTTTACTTATTTCATAAAATAGTTCACCATTAAAAATAAAGCCATTCTTAATTTTATATATATAGTCGTTTATCTTATAAAATACAGCTCCGGCGGCAACTGAAACACCCATTGCATTATTTTTTACAGGAAAAAGAATATAGCTGAATGTAGTCTGTACCAGAATGGTAACAAATGTTCGTTTTATGTCTGCAAAATGTGTTTCGTTAAAATGCAGTTGAATGCCCGGTTGTAACCCGTTAAAAAATTTTATTTTCATACTTTATGAGGTTTATGGATGCAGTATTAAAATTACCTTTATGCATGCATTAAAAGCGCTGTTGAAGTTCTTTTATAAGTACTTTCACAAATTTGTTAACCCGCTTTCACAATTTAATTTTTATCGCAAAAAGTTTTTTTAATTTACCGGCCAACCAAACCAACTATGACCAGAAGATTCATTTATTTCATAAATCCTATTTCGGGTACCGGTAAAAAAACATTTGTACGGGAATGCATCAGCAGTGAAACAAAAAAACAAAACATCCCATTTGAAATTATAGATACCAATGCCGCCGGCGATTATGCCTACCTGAAAAATAAAATCACATCAGAAAAAATAACTGATGTTATCGTATGCGGTGGCGATGGCACCGTAAACCAAATTGCCAATTCGGTACAGGGAATACCGGTTAACATCGGCATCGTTCCTTCGGGAAGCGGCAACGGGCTTGCCTTTGCTGCAAAAATTCCCAAACAGGTAAATAAAGCCCTGCAGGTGATCTTTAATGGAAATGCCATTGCGGTTGATGGTTTTTATATCAATAAAAAATTCAGTTGCATGTTATGCGGACTGGGTTTTGATGCACAGGTGGCGCATGATTTTGCCCAACAACAAAAAAGAGGGCTGGCAACTTATGTACAACAATCGGCCAAAAATTTTTTTCGTGCAAAACCATACCCGTTTGAATTAAACATTGATGGAAAAATTTTTGACACCGAAGCTTTCTTTATCAGCATTGCCAACAGCAACCAGTTTGGCAATAATTTTACCATTGCCCCAAGAGCAAGTTTGCACGATGGCTTGCTTGATATTGTGGTAGTGAACAAGATGAGCAAGATGCGGATGATATGGACGGTACTAAAACAAATACGTAATGGGCAGGTACGCATGTACGAAGACAAAAAATACCATCGCAACGATATTCATTATTTTCAAACAAAAAGGCTGAACATAAAAAACCCGGCGCTTGCTCCATTGCATATTGATGGCGACCCTGCCGCCACCGCCGCCAACTTCGATATTGAAATCATTGAAAAAGCATTTACACTGCTTATGCCTGCATTAGCGGCCAAGTAAATGTAATATCCGCTGCAGCGATGCCTGGTTAAATGCATTGTTGAAAGATTCTTTTATATCTCTTTTTTCGGTTGCCGTTAAATGAAAGTTGAGTGCGGCGCCTTTATCATTGGCCTGCGGCTGGTACATAAAAATGGTGCGTTGCAGGTTAAGCGTACTGTCATCCTGCAGGTAACTGTATTGGTCAGTCTCAGAATAATCTTGTTGCTTTTGCCAGTTATGCTGCAGCATGGTACCCGGCTTTATGATGAAATCGGTTACCGACCCTGTTTCATAAGGCTCTTGCCAGTTGTCGAGCATACGGTCTCTAAGTTGCACAATCACCACGTGGCTTGTATTTTCTTTAAGCCAGTCTTTAAAGTTTTCAATAAAGCGGAGTGTTGTTTCTAATCCAAAATTATCCCGCAGGCCGGCATCCATCACATCAATAACAGGGTTGCTGGGTAACCATACGCTTGGCAATACGTAAGGGAATGTTGCATTCAAACGCAGTGCTGTAAGCAGACGTACATTCATTGGGTTTTGTTTGGCAAACATGGCTGTAAAGTCAACCGCATCGGGGCTTACAGTATTGTCATAAACCAATTGCTGGGGTTTCATCAAAAAACTGATAGGTTGTGTGCATATCATCATCCGCCTTCCATCACGGGTAATGGTTGAGTTAAAAATCATTAATGGAATGGCAGCATTTTTTTCATCGGCTATATAATCGCCCAATTGTTTATTAAGTATGCCCTTAGTGTTGCTGTTAAGTTTTTCTTCAAAAGCATAGCCCCGGTCTTTCACATATTTATAATCGCCCACGGTAAATTTTTGTGCCGGCGAAAAAATATCCCTCGATACCATAGAAGAGAACAAAGGGTTTAAAAGGTCTCTTGCTATACGGTTGGTGTATGCAGGATCGTTCATATTAACAGTACTGTCTTTCTGTTGCAGCCTGTACAACTCACGGTAATACGTGGCCGCCAACATGCCACCACTGGCGCCGTTAATCATCATAGTATGGTTAAAAAATTTACCGTTGGTTACACTGTCTAGTTTTTGAAGCGTATTCATCACAAAAGTGCCGCTGCGTAAACCGCCACCGCTAACATTTATAAAAAACATCACGGGCTTTTCTTCGCTTTGCTTTTTTTTCCAGTTGTTGAGGATAGCAATCATATTGGCCTTGTCTGATTCAATATTTGCAGGCGAACAAAGTTTTTGTAACGATACCTTATCATAATCGGGCCTGCTTAGTTTGCTGATATAATTAAGGCCATAAGCTTTGTTACGGGTGTCGATGATTTCGTTTTTGTAAAGTATATCAACAATAAAAAGCAGTCCAATAAAAAATGCCAGGCTCCAGCTTTGTAAAAAATACGATAAGGCGCCAATAACAGCAGTCATTGCGGCAAAAAATATAAGTATGCTGGCTGCTGCCGGCACCTGGAAAACAGGCTTATCCATAAAAAAACCAATCACAATTAAAAACACAAATGCCAATACAATGCTGATGATGGCAGCAAAATGATGCCTTGTAAACACCAGGTTTAAATACTCCCTGTTATAGTGCGCCACGTTTCTTACTTTACGAAAACGGAATCCTTTGCCCAGGTAATAACTCACTTTCATGCCAAAATTTTCATGATCTTCCTGCTGTTGCGAATAGTGTTGGTTAAAATGGCGGTCCATTTCTATGATAGGTGTAATGGTGCGTTGTATAGTTTTTTCAGCGCCAAAAAAATATGCGAAAGAAATTGCCAGAATAAAAATTAATCCGCCCAAAATTCCTAATACAATAATGGCAGTTTCACCAACACTCATCAGTTCTTTCTGCCTGTCAAACGAAGCCAGTTTAACAAAATAAAACAACAGGAAAAGCAGCGGCAGCACTGCGTTATTGATGCAATATTTTAAAAATGGTTTAGCCGTTGTTGCCAAAAACCTGCATCGCTTGCTATGCAATATAAAGGTGGTGATATTCCAGCTCATTATAAAAACCCCAATAGCCATGCCAACAATTGATGCACTTAAAGCGTCTACGCTGCCCAGGTATTCAGGAGTAAAAAATAATGCATCAGCACCGTAGTCTTTCATAAAAACGCTGTTGATAGTACTGCCAAGTATATACCAAAACACCAGCAACACCTGGAATTTCCTGAAATGTAAAATGAATAGTTGAACAGGGAACGAATAATAAATATCTTTCAGAAGTTGCTTCATGAACAAACAGCGTTTTTTAAAATTACTTATAAAAAACACATTCAGCAAACCTTGTATTTACATATAATAACTACATAAATCAATCATACTGCTTTTCTTCTTACAACAAAAATCAGCGATACAATAACCGTCAAAAGCATCATAGCTGTAAACTGATGCAGCACACCAAGTACTACAAGCCGGTTAGCATGTACGGCGTTAAGCACTGTTAATATGCCAAGCGTAACCTGTGTTAACACTAATAAAAAAACAGCCAACTTAAGCCTGTTGAATAATTTATTGCCTGTAATATTTTTTGATTTGAACCACCAGGCGGCAATCAATATCAGTAATAAATATGCAAGGCCACGATGAATAAAATGAACGGTAAGCGGATTATTAACCAGGTTGACCGTAGTAGGCGATAGCTCCCACATGCCGGCAGGCGCCATGCTACCATTGATATCGGGCCAGGTAGGCGCTATAACAGCGGCACGTAAACCTGCCATAAAACCACCGTATATCAATTGTAAAAACATTACAACCAGTATGCCCAATAAAAAGTTTTTAAGTTTTGAATGTACAACAAGCTGATGTTTTTTAATTAGCATGCTTAATGCAAACCATAAAGTATAACAAAGTAATCCAAGCGCTGCAATAAAATGAGTGGTAAGCTCTACATGGCCAACAAAATATTTTTGGGGTACCAGCCCGCTTTTAACCATAAACCAACCTATAAAACCCTGCAAGCCACCTAGTATAAAAAGGATGATCATTGGCTTAACCATCCCTTTATTAAATTTTTTAGTTGCCACAAAATATATGAAGCCAACTAAAAATACCAGCCCCATCAATCGTGCCCATGTACGGTGAAACCATTCCCAGAAAAAAATAAATTTAAACTCAGACAGGGAAAAATATTTATGAACATATTTGAACTGATCGGTGCCTTTATATTTATCAAACTCAGCCTGCCAGGCTGTATGGTTAAGTGGTGGCAAGGCGCCGGTAATGGGTTTCCATTCTGTTATTGAAAGGCCCGATTCGGTTAGCCTGGTAATACCGCCCAGCAAAACTTGTATAATTATCATGCCCACACCAATCAATAACCAGGTGGCAACTTGCCGCTGCGCTTGCTGTTGTTGTAAATTATCCATTGCAGCCGCAAATGTACATAAGCATAGTTGCTTTATTAAAAATGAATTGTTTTATTATTGTTTTGGTTGATATTTGTTAATGCAGATGTTAGCATCTTATTTACATACAAATTTTATTGAAGCCGGTGTAGATGAAGCCGGCCGTGGTTGTTATGCAGGGCCAGTTTTTGCAGCAGCGGTAATTTTACCAAAAGATTTTCATCATCCATTGTTAAACGATAGCAAGCAATTAAATGAAAAGCAGCGTAACCTGTTAAGGCCGGTGATAGAAAAAGAAAGTATTGCATTTGGAGTTGCATCAGTTAACAACGAAACTATTGATGCAATAAATATTTTACAGGCCAGTTATTTAGCCATGCATCTTGCTATAGACAAACTAAAAACTTATCCCGAATTTTTATTGATTGATGGTAACCGTTTTAAACCATATAAAAAATTACCACACCAATGTATTGTAAAGGGCGATGGAAAATTTGCATCAATTGCTGCTGCCAGCATTCTTGCAAAAACATACCGGGATGAGTTTATGCAAACAATACACAAAGAATACAGCCATTATGGTTGGGATAAAAATAAAGGTTACGGCACGGCTTACCATCGCAAGGCAATTAGTCGGTTTGGCCTATGTATGTACCATCGTAAAAGTTATAACATATAACTGGCGTTTCTTATTATAAAAGTCATCACTCTTCCCACAAACCCTGTCCCTGCCTAATGATTTGCCAGTCGCTTGTTGTACAATCAACCACTGTTGAAGGCACCATGCTACCAATGCCACCGTCAATTACAAAATCAACCTTATCGCCAAAGTTTTCATAAATCACTTCGGGGTCGGTGTACTCTTCTACCAAATCGCCGGGCAGCGATGCACTCAGTATTGGGTTGCCCAGTTCTTCTAAAATATGGCGGCAAATATTATTATCGGGCACCCTAATGCCCACCGTTGATTTTTTGCTTTGCAAAATTTTTGGCACTTGTTTGCTGGCAGGTAAAATAAAAGTGTATGGGCCGGGCAAATAACTTTTTAACATACGGTACAGTGGCGTATCAATACTTTTTGTGTAATCGCTTAAATGGCTTAGGTCTCTGCAAATAAAAGATAGCTGTGCTTTTTGAGGATCTACATTTTTTATTTTACAAATTTGAGTTATTGCCTTATGCTGATTAATATCGCAACCCAAACCATAAATAGTATCGGTAGGGTAAATGATAACACCGCCATCCTTCAGGCATTCGGCCACCTGCCTTATAAGCCTTTGTTGTGGATCTTGAGGATGAATGCTGATGAGCACAATGATAATGTTAAACTGTTACCTGCAAATGTAATGGTTCACCATAATCTAAACCTTTCTTTTTATCAGTCTATCACAACCTAAAAATCATTTTAATCATTTACTTTTGCCCCAAATTTAAAAATAACCTTATGTCAGTAATATGTGTTGGTACCATGGCTTTTGATGCCATTGAAACTCCTTTTGGTAAAACAGACAAAATAATAGGCGGCTCGGGCACTTATGTTGCGTATGCTGCCAGTAATTTTTTAACGCCGGTACAGCAAATATCTATTGTAGGTTACGATTTTCCGGAAGAAGAAATGAACGAACTAAAAAAACGTGGCGTGCAACTTGAAGGTGTTGAAATTGTAAAAGACAAAAAATCTTTTTTTTGGAGCGGTAAATATCATTTAGATATGAACAGCCGGGATACATTGGTTACAGATTTAAATGTATTGGAAGATTTTAACCCGGTGGTGCCAGACTCTTACCAGGGTGCAAGTTTTTTAATGCTTGGCAACCTTATGCCCAAATTGCAAATGAGCGTTATTGACCAGTTAAAGGTTAGGCCCAAGCTGATAGTGATGGATACCATGAATTTTTGGATGGATGTTGCTATGGATGATTTAAAAGCTGTTTTAAAAAAAGTAGATGTGTTATTGGTGAATGATGCCGAAGCCCGTCAATTAAGCGGAGAACTTTCGCTGGTAAAAGCAGCCCGGGAAATTATTAACATGGGGCCTCAATTCCTGATTATAAAAAAGGGCGAACATGGCGCCCTGTTGTTTCATAAAGACCATGTGTTTTTTGCACCAGCTTTACCGCTTGAAGAAGTATTTGACCCCACCGGCGCAGGCGATACTTTTGCCGGGGGCTTTATTGGCCATCTTGCAAAAACAGGAGACATTAGTTACGAAAACATGAAAACTGCCATTATTGTTGGAAGCGCCATGGCAAGTTTTTGTGTTGAAAAATTTGGACCCGACAGGTTGAAAGAGATAAACAAAGAAGATATAGATGCACGCCTTGCTGAATTTGTGCAATTAGTAAATTTCGATATTGACCTGGTTTAATATATACTTTATTGCTTTGCCACTTTACCTATATAATTTTTAAAAACAATTTTAACCGAGTACTGTTTTAGAATTTATAATTACAATCAATTTTATAATAATGCTCGAAATTGTACTTCTTTATTTTCTTGCCAAAAACATAGGCAACCTGGCCATTAAAAAAGGGCTGCCGCCGCTTAAGTGGAAAATAACAATGATTGCTAACTGGATACTTTTTGAATTTACAGGTATGTTTTTAGGTATAAGTTTTTTTGGAACAGGCAACTTAATTGGCCTGATGGCCATTGGGCTTGCAAGCGCTTTTGGTGGTTATTTACTTATTAGGTATATACTTGAAAAAAAGCCCAATGACAGTACTTTAGACGGTTTTGGTGATTGGGAAAACCGATAACTTAGCTATATTGCTGTTTTAACTACCAGGATGAATTAATTTCTTCTTGCCAGCACTATCGTATTCTTAAACTGTTTTTTCTTACCATCCAGGTTAAATACTTCGGTGTAGATGATGTAAATACCTACGGCCAGTTTCTGAAATTTTTCGCCCAGCCCATCCCATCTAAAACTTCCTTTGGTACCGCATAAAGCATTGCGTTGTAAATACCTTACCGCACGGCCATTGGCATCAAATATGGTGATGTTAGCTACATAGCCCGGCGATGGAAAACTGTAATCAATCGTTGCAAAATCATCCATGCCATCATTATCGGGTGAAACAATTTCGGGCGAAACTGCAATATCGCCCTGTACCTGCATATCAATACGGTACTGCGAATTTTTATACGTTGGTGTTCCGTATCCTACGCTGCTTGCAGCCGAATGCCAGTTATCCTCGTTTTGTGTGGCTGCATCATAGTCTATCCTTTCCAGTGCCACTCCTTCTTTATTATCTAAAAGTTTAAAATGCCATTTATCGCTGTACAATAGTTCGTCGGTTATTTTTCCCTGTTCGTTTAATATTACCACATTGCTTTTATCATCATTGTACGATGGCATGCTTACTTCTACAAATGCATCGGGGTTCATGGTTATAAAATCTCTTTTTACAACAGATGCATCGGATGTTACCACGATAAAATCCTGCGGATACAATAAATTGGTTTCGGTGCTAAGTTGCGCAATACTGCTTACCGTGCCTGCCGAATTCCTGTTGGCTATATACAGGTTTTTTAAATCAATCACTTTACTTGTTCGGTTATACAGTTCCACGTAATCTACACCCGTAGGTATGGGGTTAAATAATATTTCATTTATCACCACATCAAAACTATCGGTGGCAGATGCAAGCCCCAGCTTTACGGTATTGTTTGTACCAATGGCATTGCCCACGCAATCGGTAAGCGCCGATGCTGTAACTGTATATACTTTATTACGCACCAATGGTACATTTAGTTGTAGCGCCACTTTGCTAAAACCCGGCGCTATGGCATTGGCCGTTTGTGGCGTACCAACACCATCGCTGATGTTGTAATTAGCCGCCACAGCAGCTTTTACCACATCAACCGGTTCATCAAATACCAATACCACATGTACGCTATCAGTTGCATAAGCCCTAAGCAATCGGGGCGATGTGTTATCTGCATTAACGCCATCTACCGAATTTTTTTGACCAGGTGTTCCACCCTTTACATCATTGCTTGCTATCCAGTTGCTAAACCCATTGCAGGGATTTTTTGTATCAATCATTTCCAATGACCATCCACCGTCTTTTTTCAATTCGTTTTGAAACCATTTATCGGTATAATTAACCGAATGTATGATGGCGCCGGATGCATCGTATAACGATAACTGATCGCCTCCATTATCAAGCGACGGAAAACTGGTTACCGCAATAACATTTCCATAAGCCATCATGGCAGCAACGGCGCTACCGGTACATACTATCACAAAACTATCGGGCTGCAAAACAAAAGCAGGCATAGCCCCGCTTTGACCGGTAATATCGCCAATACGCCAGCCCAATAAATTAATAGGGAAAGCAGTGGTATTTTTCAATTCTATCCATTCATTATTAGGCAGGGCCACAGGTGGCGATGGGTCGGCCATTATTTCATCAATAACTATATCATAAAGTTTTGGCGTGTAAAAACTAAAATTAGAAGTGCCGTTGCTGATTGCATTACCCGAAAGATCGGTAACAGCATTTACAGTAAGCTGGTAAATGGTTCCGTTAGCAAAAGCGCTTGCAAATACTAAATGCACTAATGCCGAGTTAACATTATCTCTTACTGCAGATACCGGCATACCAATGCCGTTGTTGGCCATATAGTTTGATGATATTTGGCTGCTGGCAAGTTCAACCGGTTCGTTAAACAATACATCTACTGCTGTGGATGATATAGCTGTTGATGAAATGATAGAAGGCGGTGTAACATCCGGCACGTAAGCTTTCACTTCTATATCGTCAAAAAAATGCCGTTGAAAAAAACTGGCAGTGCTTTGTTTTACCAGGATGCCAAAATAGGCTGATGTAAGATAAGTTGCATCGGTAACCACGCCTTCATTAAAATAACTGTTGCCGGTACCGCTTAAATCTCTTGATAAATTCCATTGATTGGCAGCATTCCTAAAAACTTTAATCTTCATCACATTATTGCTTGTGTTTAATACACCGTTAACCCCATCAATAATTTTTACAATGGCGCCGCCTGCATCTTTCCTGTACAGCGATATTTCGTCATCGGTATTACCAATACGTACAAAATAACCGGTGGTAGAGTTGAGGCTGATATCGCTGGCAGATGCGGTTAAATACACGTCAATATAATTGGCCGATGAAGGATTGAATGTAATTTGTGTATAAAACTCCCATTGGGCTGTTGTAGCCATTGTACTGGCAGTACTTAAATAAAAAGTACTGTTGGCAACAGTATTGTTGCTTTGCAGCTGTAATGAAGGGTTAACAACCCAATCGGCTGTATTGCCTACCCATGTGGGGTTAGAGGTAAAATCACCGTCGGCAAAATTATCAGTAAACTGGCTATATCCTTTTGTAATAAACAAAAAGAAAAAACCGGTGATGATAAGTTGTTTTAATCTCATAAATAGTTGGGTTATGTAATAAAGATAACTTTTTTAACGGGTTTAATTAGGTTAAAAAGCAAATAATAAAACAGTGCTTTTTAATCAACAGGTTATAATTCAACACCCGTTTTTTATTTTGGCTGAATTGGGTTTTGTGTTTAATTTCGAAGCGCAATGATAAAATATAAACATACTTGTTTTACTAAAAAGCCCAACCATTAAGGGAAAGCATAAGTGTAATGATGTATGTATCAAAATAACTGGCCTTCCCAAAAACGGGAGGCTTTTTTTATAATTAATAAAACAAAAAGTAAAATGAAAGTTGCAGTTGTAGGCGCTACCGGTTTAGTAGGCAGTAAAATGTTACAGGTATTGCAAGAAAGGAATTTCCCGGTTACGGAACTAATTCCTGTGGCCTCAGAAAAAAGTATAGGTAAAGAAATAAGTTTTAAAGGTAAAGTATATAAAATTGTAAGTGCTGCCGATGCCATTGCAGCTAAACCCGATGTGGCAATTTTTTCTGCCGGCGGCAGCACATCGCTTGAGTGGGCGCCAAAATTTGCAGCTGCAGGCATAACTGTTATTGACAACTCAAGTGCCTGGCGCATGGACCCCACAAAAAAATTAGTGGTGCCCGAAGTGAATGCAACTGTATTAACAAAAGAAGATAAAATAATTGCCAACCCTAACTGCTCTACTATACAAATGGTAGTGGTATTAAAACCTTTGCATGATAAATACAAGATAAAAAGGGTGGTGGTAAGTACTTACCAAAGCGTTACCGGCACCGGCGTAAAAGCAGTAACACAACTGATGAACGAGCGTAAAGGCGTAGAGGGTGATATGGCTTATAAATACCCTATTGATTTAAACGCCATACCGCATATTGATGTTTTTCTTGAAAACGGTTACACCAAAGAAGAAATGAAAATGGTGAAGGAAACAAATAAAATTATTGGTGATGATAACATAAAAGTTACCGCCACCTGCGTACGAATACCTACCATGGGCGGCCACAGTGAAAGTGTGAACATTGAATTTGAAAATGATTTTGACCTTGCAGAAGTGAAATCTATCCTCAGCAAAGCACCGGGAGTTGTTTTAAAAGATGATGTTACCAATAATATTTACCCCATGCCATTAACGGCTTTTGATAAGGATGATACATTTGTAGGCAGGATAAGAAGGGATGAAACACAACCCAAAACTTTAAACTGCTGGATAGTGAGTGATAACCTTCGTAAAGGCGCTGCCACTAATGCAGTGCAAATAGCAGAGTATCTTAAAGAAAAGGGGATGCTGTAAAAAATAAAAATTCAATGCTTATAAATTGGATATATCAATACAAAGGAGCAAAGATTAAAACTTTGCTCCTTTGTCATTTAGTTTGATTGTATTAACAGCAATCTTAAAATATTTGTTCAATTATTTATGCAGTGGCAGAAATTTCCCAAGTTTCATTTCCCCTAAGTAGTTTATCTAAATCGCCTTTTCCTTTCCTGGCTATTACTTCTTCAATCTGCATTGTTAAACTATCTTCATAACAAGCCCTGTCGGTTTCATAAAAAACACCAAATGGCCTTGGCAGGTGCCCTTCCAGTTTAGGGTCATCAAACATCCGTATCAATATTTGTGCTTTATAAAAATCCCGTTCATCATGTATCCATAAATCATCGGCAGATGCACCGGCTTCCAGGTCGGCAATTACAGGTTTAAAACCATCCAGCTTTATTCCTTTGTTTTGAGTGGCACCAAAAATCAATGGTTTGCCTTGCTCTAAAAACAACACTTCATCCGGCTTGGTTTTCTTTTCGGTAAATATTTCAAAAGCACCATCATTAAAAATATTGCAGTTTTGGTATATCTCTAAAAACGAAGCTCCTTTATGTGCCTGCGATCTTAAAAGCATTGCCTGTAAATGTTTAGGATCCCTGTCCATAGTACGGGCAATAAAACTTGCATCGGCACCCATGGCCAGCGCTAAGGGATTAAAAGGATGATCGATACTGCCAAACGGTGTTGACTTGGTTATCTTATGCTCTTCGGATGTTGGTGAATATTGCCCTTTTGTTAAACCATAAATCTGGTTATTGAACAACATAATATTTACATCAAAATTGCGGCGCAGTAAATGAATGGTATGGTTGCCGCCAATGCTTAACCCGTCGCCATCGCCGGTAACTATCCACACACTCAGTTCGGGGCGTGCCGCTTTTAAGCCGCTGGCAATAGCGGTAGCCCTGCCATGTATGCTGTGCATACCATAGGTGTTCATATAATAAGGAAAACGGCTGCTGCAGCCGATGCCACTTATTACAACAATATTTTCTTTTGGAATACCAAGGGTTGGCATCACTTTTTGCACCTGTGCAAGAATGGAATAATCACCACAACCCGGGCACCAGCGAACTTCCTGGTCGGTAACAAAATCTTTTGCGGTTAAGGGAGGTAGGGCAGATATAGTATCACTCATACTAATAATAATTGAGTTATAAAGTTATTGAATATTGAAACACAAACAATGGTACTACAATTAAAATGAATTTTAAAATTTTACCGGTACCATAACCAGCCATTAACCTTCCTTTTTTTGCAACTCTTCCCAATACTCGGCTGCCCTCCTGGTGTGTGGCACCACAATGGTTCCGCCAACAATATTTGCTACGGCAAACACTTCATACACCTGCTCGGTGGTAATACCCAACTCGTGCGTTTTGCCTAAATGATATTTAATACAATCATCGCATCGTAAAACCATACTGGCAACAAGGCCTAACATTTCTTTGGTTTTTACATCTAATGCGCCGGCTGCGTAAGTGTTGGTATCTAAATTCCATAATCGTTTAATAACAAGATTGTCTTTACTTAAAATCACATTGTTCATCCTGGAACGATAATCGTTGAATGCTGTAACAAGGTTGCTCATAAAAAATAATTTAAATTGAATAATAAAATTATAGATGCAAAAAAAGTTTGCATAATAAAACCAATAATCTGTTTAGATTTTTTTATTTGAAAATTGTGTACACAATCCAGCTCATCACATAAGCAAGGCCGGTCATGTAAACCAATTGAATCATTGGCCATTTCCAGCTACGGGTTTCTCTTTTAACCACAGCCAATGTACTCATACATTGCATAGCCAATACATAAAACACCAGTAATGATAAACCCGTTGCCAGGTTGTACACTTTTGTACCATCTTCTCTTACGGCAGCTGCCATTTTTTGTCTAAGTGTAGTATTGTTATTGTCTGCATCATCGCCCACACTGTACAAGGTTGCCATAGTACCCACAAAAACTTCCCTGGCGGCAAATGAAGTAATTAGTGCAATACCAATTTTCCAGTCGTATCCCAATGGCCTTATAACAGGTTCTATAGCCTTTCCTAATGACCCGGCAAAGGAGCTTTGCAGCAATTCGGTCCTTCGTTCTTTATTCAATTCATTAGCCTGTTGAGGATTTTGTTTTACCAGTTGCTCGTATTTAGCAGTAACTGCTGCCATTTTTTTTGCCGGGCCATAGGTACTTAAAACCCATAACAGCAAGCTTATAATCATTATAATTTTACCGGCATCAAATACAAATATTTTTGCTTTCTCTATCATGGTAGTAATTGCATTCTTCCACCTTGGTGAGCGGTAAGAAGGTAATTCCAAAATAAAAAAGCTGCGTTCGGCGCTTTTAATAAACCATTTCATCACCCAGGCTACAATTAACGCCATTACTGTACCCATTAAATAAAGCCCCATCATTACAAGGCCTTGTAAACTTAAAAATCCAAAATATAATTTTGAGGGGATGACTAATGCTATTAAAATAGTGTACACCGGCAGCCTTGCACTGCAACTCATAAGTGGCGTTATCATAATGGTGAGTAGCCTTTCTTTTTTGTTTTCGATATTGCGGGCACTCATGATGGCCGGCACGGCGCATGCAAAACCACTTATCATAGGCATTACACTTTTACCATTAAGCCCCACCTTTCTCATCAGCTTATCTGTAAGAAAACTTATACGGGCCATGTAACCGGTATCTTCCAGTATCGTTATCAAACCAAACAATATCATTATCTGCGGTATAAATATGATAATACCGCTTAGCCCGGCAATTACACCATTAATTAGCAAATCGCTCCACCAGCTAACCGGCAACATGTTACTTAGTAAACCACCAAACTCGCCAAACAACCATTCAATACCATCCATAGGATATTTGGCCACCCAAAAAACACTTTGAAAAAGCAGGAATAATACGGTTATTAAAATTACATATCCCCATACCCGGTGCATCAGTATATCATCGAGCCGCTCGTTAAACATGGCCTTTTGTAATGGGTCGGCTTCCACCACTGTTTGTTGCATAATATGCTTAATACGGCCATAACGCTGCATAATTTCTTCGGCTTGCGTTTTGGTTGGGTTAAATTTATTTTCAATTTCTATTTGTTCAATAGTATCCTGCATACCTTCATCAAGCAAAAACTGCTCGTGGTTTATCAGGTAATGAATAGCCTTATAATTGCTTATTTCGGGATAATGGTTTTTAACACCGTTAATGGCATCTGCAGCCAATGCATGGTTATCAATAAAACCACGTGCCGGTGGATGGTATAAATTTTCGGCCGATTGCTCAATCACTTTTTTTAATTGCTCAAGCCCTTTACTTTTTCGTGGGTTTACCTGTACAATGGGTACACCTAATTCTCTTTCAAGCCCGGGTATATCAATTTGTGTTCCTTTTCTTTTTGCAATATCCATCATGGTAAATGCTATTACCACCGGTATGCCCAGGTCAATAATTTGCGAACAAAATAAAAGGTTGCGTTTAAGATTGCTTGCATCGGCTACCAGCAAAATCATATTGGGTTTTATATTAGCATCCTGGTTAAGTAAAACTTTGTATGCCACCCACTCATCGCTACGTTTTGGATAAAGGCTATAAGAACCGGGTAAGTCAATAATTGTAGCCTGTAGGTTTTCCGAAATTTTACTTTGGCCCATTTTTTTATCAACTGTTACCCCCGGAAAATTTCCTACCCGTTGGTTTAACCCGGTTAAATAATTAAACAGCGAACTTTTGCCGCTGTTTGGATTACCTACCAATGCTATGTTTATATGCTTTGTCAAAATTGACTGCAAAAATAACTGTAAACCTCTTTAAAAGGTTACGATTTAAGAAAGATGCCCTTTGCTAAGTGAAAAATTGAAACAGATACACACATACTAATTTTTACAATCCATTTACACAAATAGCAGTACTGTAAGTTATCTTTGCTTTTCCACACCAAATACAAATACATGAAACATTTCCTTTGGTTTTTATTATTGATTTCTACAGTTAGTACAGCTCAAAAACGTAAAAAATCACAAATTAAAGCCGATAATATTGTATTGGCATCTTTACATAATCATATTGCATACCTGGCCGATGATAAACTGGAAGGAAGAAGAACCGGTACCGAAGGCGAAAAACTTGCGTATGAATATATCACTAAGCAGTTTGAACTGGCAGGACTAAAAGCCAAAGCCGATAATGGTAGCTATATTCAGGCATTTGAAGTAAATGACGGCAGGCAAACAGGGCCCGGTACCAGTTTAATCATCAACAACACAGCCCTTGTGCCTGATAAAGATTTTTTTCCGTTTGCATTTAGTGCTAATGCTGAAAAAGAAACATCGGGTGCCATTGCATTGCCTGAAGGAGATGCTGCCTGGTTTTTAGATGTGAAAGAATTATTGGAAGAAAATAAAAACAATCCACACTTCGACCTGAAAGATGCCATCGTTAGGCATGCCAACAAAGTATCTGGCCATGGCGCCAGTGCATTACTTGTTTATAACAGCAGTAATATTGATGATGAATTAAAATTTGAACCAAAATCAAAAAAAGAATTTGTAAAAATTCCCGTACTCTACATCAGTAAAGAAACAAAACAAAAGTTTTTTAAAAATGAAACCGTACCAGCTGATATTAAAATAAACATCAGCATCAGCGATAAAAAAAGAACCGGCCACAACGTGGTGGGTTATATTGATAATGGCGCTGCTAATACGGTAATTTTAGGCGCACATTACGATCATCTTGGTTATGGCGAAGACCATAATTCGCTGTATACCGGTAGCCAGCCACAAATACATAACGGCGCCGATGATAATGCAAGCGGTACTGCAGCATTAATTGAGTTGGGTAAGCTTTTAAAAAAATCTAAACTTAAAAAAAACAATTACCTGTTCATCGCTTTCTCGGGTGAAGAGTTGGGTTTGTATGGAAGTAAATATTATACCGAACACCCTACCATTGATTTTTCTAAAGCCAACTACATGATAAATATGGATATGGTTGGCAGGCTTAATGATAGTACACATGGATTAACCATTGGCGGTTTTGGCACATCGCCTGTTTGGGGGCAGGAAATTGATATACATGATAAATACCTGAAGATAAATATTGACAGTAGTGGTACAGGCCCCAGCGACCACACATCATTTTACAGGAAAGATATACCTGTATTGTTTTTCTTTACAGGTGCACACAGCGATTACCACAAACCATCTGATGATGCCGATAAGATTAACTATAATGGCGAACTGTATTTGATAAGATATATTTACAACCTGGTAGAAAAAAATAACAATAAAGGCAAGCTTGCTTTTACCAAAACCAGGGAAGCACAGCCACAGGGCCGCAGAAGCTTTAGCGTAAGCCTGGGCATAATGCCCGATTACACTTTTAGTGGCATTGGAGTAAAAGCCGATGGCGTAAGCGAAGGCAAAGTGGCTGAAAAAGCAGGTATAAAAGCAGGTGATGTGATATTGAAAATTGGTGATCATAAAACAAACGATGTACAGGAATATATGAAGGCATTGGGTAAATTTAAAAAAGGCGATGCGACAACTGTTACGGTTAAAAGAGGAGATGAAGAGCTACACTTTAATATTGTGTTTTAAAATAAAAGCAAATAAAAATGGCAACATCTTCAAAACTTATTATTGATAACGAAGCGCTGGCACAGGAGTTTTTTGAAGACTCTATACTACTTGGCATAGTGGCGCCTGTAAAAGATTACCAGTTTAGCTGGCAACTTAACCAAATGCTTGGGCTTAATTTTAGAGTTAACAACGATATAGAGATACAGCTTACCAAAAAAAAACGTAAATATTTTTTTAGTATTTACGAATATGCTTTGCCAACCACATCGCTCATACATTATTTATACAACAACCAGTATGACGGCGAATACCTGTTACCCGAATTTAAACACCTTGATTTTTTATGGCTGATAAAAGGCGAGTTGATTGCCAACGAAGACTTAAATATTTTAATACAGGCTATACGCTCACTGCCGGGCGTGCAACTTGTAACCGAAATGACTAATGAGAAAATAAAGAATAAACAACATCTTATTTTTTAATAAATTTTATACAAGATGTGGAAAGAACAAAATAATAAACTGTATAAAAATTTTGAGTTTAAAAATTTTTCGGAAGCCTTTGCATTTATGGCAAGGGTGGCTATTGAAGCAGAAAAGATGGACCATCACCCGCTATGGACAAATGTGTATAATAAAGTGGAGATATGGTTAAGCACACATGATGCAGGCGATGTGGTAACCGACAAAGATCACAAGCTTGCACAAAAAATTGATTCGCTGTTAAAATAAAATTGCGGTGCAATTATTTTTTTGTGAAATATGCAAACAATGCTACCACCGAAACAAGCGTCCAGGTTGCTTCTAAAATAATAAAAGGGATATAATCAATCATCCACGATGCAAGGCAAGCCATGCCGGCGCCAATTACATTCATCAATATATAAACAAGGCTGCCTTTATCCATCTTATTAAAGAGGTTCAATAAAAAAGCAATAAGCAGGATGGCTACGCCTATAAAGCCAATCCAATCGCTAAGCGGTAAATGCATAGCTATATTTTTATGTTAATCAATTTTTCTGCAGCATCAGTAAAACGGCCAATGGGCGCAGCAAAATCTGCTAACCCGTTTTCAATAAATAATTTTTTTACTTCATCCACGGCGCTTTCATCTACAGCAATTAACAAACCGCCATTGGTTTGCGGATCGGGTAACAGGTTAAAGGCTTCCATTACATTTACGCCTTTTTCAAAAGTAGTTTTGGCATTATAGCTGTTCCAGTTTCGGTAAGTGGCATCGGGTATTATCCTTTGTGCCAGGTATTCTTTTACACCATTTGCCACAGGCAGCATTGAATAATTTATTGCTGCCCCACAATTACTTCCTTCTGCCATTTCAACAAGATGGCCAAGTAACCCAAAGCCGGTTATATCAGTCATGGCAGTTACTCCATTAATTTTACCAAGCGCCTCACCAATTGTATTCAGTTGCGTCATTTGATTTATCATCACAGCAACATGTTCATCTTTTATAACAGCCCTTTTTTGTGCAGTAGATAAAATGCCTACTCCAAGTGGTTTGGTAATAAAAATATAATTGCCCGGTTTTGCCGTATCATTTCTTTTAAGGTTGCTTATATCAACCAGGCCGCTTACTGCCAGTCCAAAAATAGGCTCGGCCGAATCTATGCTATGCCCGCCTGCCAAAGGAATGCCCACTTGTTGGCAAATGCTACGGCTGCCATCCAAAACTTTTTGTGCAAGTGTTACCGGCAATTTTTCTACCGGCCAGCCTAAAATAGCAATAGCCATTACCGGCCTGCCTCCCATGGCATACACATCACTGATGGCATTGGCGCTTGCAATACGGCCAAAATCAAAAGCATCATCTACAATGGGCATAAAAAAATCAGTGGTAGAAATTAAAGCGGTACCATTGCCCAAATCATAAGCAGCCGCATCGTCTTTGCTGCTGTTGCCAACCAATAAATTTTTATCGGGTTTAACAGAAATATTTGTCTGCAAAATTTCATCAAGCGCTTTGGGAGCTATTTTACAACCACAACCGGCGCCTTTTGAAAACTGTGTGAGTTTAATTTCATCCATGCCCCAAAGTTAGGGATAGGTGTGATTTATTTTTTTATCAAAATATTTTAATCATCAGCCAGGGCATCAGAATTTTAATTTTTACCACCGGTGTTATAATGTAGAATATGAAATGATATTATTCTTCTTTTTTTCTAAAAACAATAGCTGCATTTTTTTTATAATCACCACTAAATCTAATTTCATACCGGTCGTTTCCATCATTCACTATCAGCAGGCCGGTGTTGGGAGGAAGTTTTCCCAGGTTTTCGGCATACATAATTATTTGAATGCTATCGCCGGTATTTACCGTACTTATTTTTTTACGCACCGCATTGGTGCTTAATCCCACCCGTGGCATAATCACTTCGCCATTCATAATAACACTTACAGTATCGCCATCCACTTCGCCGTTATCATATAGCGTAAGTTCAAGGCTGTCGCTTTTATAATAAACAGACTCTATGGTTTCTACTTTTCGGTTGTTGATATCTGTTGCCGCATTGGCAACGATAACCGGTTTGGGTTTAACTATATCAGGTTGTTTTTCTTTGGCTGGCTCGTTTTTTACAGTTTGTGGTGCCGGTATTTTTTTCTCTTCTACAGGTGCCGGTTTTGCAGGTTGTGTTTTTACTACTTCAGCTGGTTGTTGCTTTGCTATTACAGGCTGTGTTTTTTTAACAACAGGCGCCGGTTCTTTTTTTATTGGAGCAGCTTTTGTAGCAACCGGTGGCGCCGCTTTTACAACCGGTTCTTCTTTTTTTACAGGTGGCGCTACAACAGGCGCCGGTTCGGCTTTTGCAGGTGCAGATGTTGCTGTTTCTGCTTTTACAGGTTCAGCAGTAATTTCATTTTCTTTTTTCTCTGTAGCCGATGCAGTATTGGCAACAGCAACAGTTTCTTCTTCTTTTGCATTTTTTATAAATGATAAATCTTTTGCAAGGTCAAGTTCTTGCAGGTGTGGTATTAATGCAGACTGGCTAAAATTATTTTTTCGTTCTATAGTTATAAAGCCGGTAGCCGGTGCATATTCTTTGGTTCGGTTGGTTTCAAACTTTCCGCTAAGGGTCATTTTGTTATCCTTAATATCAAGTCGTAAAACATTTATCATGTGTACACCTTTGGGTGGTTTAATGGGATAATTGTTTGCAATTAGTTCCACATCCTGCACCACTACTTCATTACCTTCCCTGCGTATTTTAATTTTTTTAACCCCATGGTATTCTTTATTATTAATTATAAAATAAGTATGAGAATATCCGGAGAGCTTTCCTTTATTTTCGCTGATGGCAATTTCGTAACGGTAATTAAGCTTGGTGGTATCGTTGTACATGGTACCTTTCCAAAGGCCTGTAATATCGGCATAAGCAGGCGATTGCGCCATTACCTGTGTATAACAAACAGATATTAGAAAAAAAACAATCAGGCGCTTACCGTATTGCATGATAATAGTTTTTGTGTATTGATTGCAGTATCAACGCCTGCACAGGGTATTTTATTTAAAAGCAACGAAAGATTTTCACGATTTTGTAACCCTTTATTATACCATCTATCGTAATAGCTTAATAAAATACGGAAACATTCCTTTATATTATCTTCTTCTAAAAACTTAATTGCGTTTTTTGTTTCAAGCCCGCCCAATCGTTTTTGAATACGCAGGATGGCTTCCTGAAGTTTTTCTTTTTTTAGTTTACCATACTCATCGGTTATATAATTTAACCGCTGTTCAAATGGTATATCAATAAAAAATACAGGTGCCTTACGCATTTTATACCAAAGCTGCATGGGTATTTGAAGGTTTCCTATCCGCTGACTCTCATCTTCAATAAAAATAACAGGCAGCGGTTTATTATTAGCAATACCGGTTTTATTTTTCAAACCATCACTTGCAGTAAATAATTTTTCAGCCAGCATATTCTCAAACATTTCCTGCCCGGGCTGGGGTATATTTTCTAATGCACCAAAGGCAGAGCCTTTATGGTTAGCAAGGCCTTCCAGGTCAATAATTGTATTGCCACGGTTTGCCAGTTCGTGCAGCAATAAAGTTTTTCCGCTGCCGGTATAACCGCCAACAATATTAAAGTTGTAATCTTTTTCAAATTGAGATAATACCCATTTGCGATAAGCTTTATAACCCCCGGTAAGCTGGTAAACTTTAAACCCATACATATCTAAAAGCCAGGCTACGGCTGCACTACGCATGCCACCACGCCAGCAATGCACTATTATATTTTTTGATGGTTGCTGATTGTTTAAAGTTGAAAAATCAGTAGTAATACGCTCAGCTTCTTCAACCATATCCCTCATCTTAATAGCAAAAAAATCAAGTCCAATTTTTATTGCCGTTTCACGGTTTTGTTGTTTGTAGGCAGTGCCTACCTGTTTTCTTTCATCATCGGTAAACAATGGTAAACTATATGCATGTAAAATATGTGCATGTTTATATTCGCCGGGGCTGCGTACATCTAATACAGGATATTGCTTTGCAAGCTTTAAAAAATCTTCTATAATTATTTTTTGTACAGGCACATTACTAAGTTATAAATTATTGGCAAAGCAAAGAAAACAGAAAAGGAGAAAAAGAATAATTATCTATTCTTTTTCTCCTTTATATTTTTAATAAAAAACACAATCCTGCTTCGGTTACAATTACCCGTTCATACTGGTTAAGAACTCTGCATTATCTTTTGTGCCCTTCATGTTTTTCAACAATAAATTAATGGCTTCCTCGGGGTTCATATCGGCAATATGTTTACGCAATACCCACATACGCTGAAAAATATCTTTATCAAGCAACAGGTCGTCTCTTCTTGTTGATGAAGACACAATATCAATGGCCGGATAAATTCTGCGGTTAGATAATTTACGCTCCAGTTGTAGCTCCATATTTCCGGTTCCTTTAAACTCTTCAAATATCACTTCATCCATCTTGCTGCCTGTATCAACCAGTGCTGTGGCTATGATGGTGAGAGAGCCTCCATTTTCAATTTTACGTGCAGCACCAAAAAACTGTTTTGGTTTTTGCATGGCATTGGCTTCTACACCACCGCTTAAAACTTTACCGCTTGATGGAGCCACCGTATTATGCGCCCTTGCCAAACGGGTAATAGAATCAAGCAATATCACCACATCGTGGCCACACTCTACCAGGCGTTTTGCTTTTTGCAATGCCATGGTGCTTACCCGTACATGTTTTTCGGCGGGCTCATCAAAGGTAGATGCAATCACTTCGGCTTTTACGCTACGTTCCATATCTGTTACCTCTTCGGGCCTTTCATCAACCAGTACAATCATCAGGTAACATTCCGGATGATTTTCGGCAATGGCATTAGCCAGTTCTTTCAGCAACATGGTTTTACCTGTTTTTGGCTGCGCTACAATTAAACCACGCTGCCCTTTACCAATGGGTGTAAAAAGATCCATTATCCGGGTGCTGTAATTATCTGCTTTGGTACAAAGCTCTAATTTTTCGAAAGGGAAAAGTGGAGTAAGGTAATCAAAAGGAACCCTGTCCCTAACTTCTTCCGGCGATTTGCCATTGATGGTTTCCACTTTCAACAGGGCAAAATATTTTTCGCCTTCTTTGGGTGGACGAACACTGCCATACACTGTATCGCCGGTTTTTAATCCAAATAATTTTATCTGGCTGGGCGATACATATATATCATCGGGAGATGAAAGATAATTATAATCGCTGCTGCGTAAAAAACCATAACCATCCTGCATCATTTCCAAAACGCCTTCGCCCTGCACCACGCCATCAAACTCTATATTAAATACCGGTTGCTGGCGCTGGTTAAATTGTTTGGCTGGCGCTTTGGCTGCATCTTCTTCCAGTTCGGTTTCGGGCGCCTGGTCCTGTTCATCTTCTGCTGCCAGCATTTGTGCAATGGCTGCAGGTATGGTGGATTCCTGCTCTGTAATGGGTTTTATTTCTGCATCATCATCCATTTCCTGAACTTCTTCCACCTGTTTTTTTACAGGTTTCTTTTCGGCTTCCGCCTTTTTTGGTTTCGATACAGCTTCTTCTGTACCTGTAGCAGCTTTTACAATCCGCTTGCGTTTAGGTTTTTCGCCTTCCTTCTTTTTTTCGGTAGCCATAATGGTTTGGTTTTCCAGTATCTTATTTATAAGATCCTGTTTTACAAGTTTTTTTGCGTTGGAGATGCTGTATTGTTCAGCAATGTCTTGCAACTCAGGAACGAGCAGGTCGTTCAGTTGTGAAATATCGTACATAAAAAATTGAAACTGTGTTCTTCAAAAAATCCCGCCTTAATCTGATTGAAATTGAGAATTAAAATGATGGATTAAATCGCTGATGAATGATTGCTTGAAATACCCTATCAGCAAGATTCGGTAGCAATATTACGGCGTTTTTTTAAAAAAATGAATTTTTTTTTGAAGAATGGTAAAACGTATAATAGCCTGATTGCTTAAACAGCTGCCTGCAACGCATTTACACAATATCTTATCTTTGCAGCCAATTTATATTTTTATGTTTAACAAAAGAATAAGGATAAAGGATTTGCTGGCCAGCGATAAAACCAACTACGAAGCAACGGTAATGGGATGGGTGCGTACTTTTCGTAATAACCAGTTTATTGCACTTAACGATGGCAGCACCAATAATACTATACAAGTGGTAGCCGGTTTGGGCGAGTTTGATGATACTGTTTTAAAACGTATTACCACCGGGGCTTGTATAAAAGCAAGCGGACAAGTGGTTGCATCATTAGGAAAAGGGCAAAAAGTAGAATTAAAAGCAAGTTCCATTGAAATACTGGGCGACAGCGATGCAGAGAAATTTCCTTTGCAACCCAAAAAGCATAGCCTTGAATTTTTACGAGAGATTGCTCACCTGCGTTTTCGTACTAACACTTTTGGTTCGGTATTCCGTATCAGGCAAACACTTGCTTATGCCATTCATAAATTTTTTAATGATAAGGGATTTGTTTACATGCATACTCCCATCATTACTGCAAGCGATGCCGAGGGTGCAGGTGAAATGTTTAGGGTAACTACATTACCATTAGATGGATCGGCTCCAAAAAATGAAGATGGTACTGTAAACTATAAAGAAGATTTTTTTGGCCGCAGTACCAACCTAACCGTAAGCGGACAACTGGAAGGTGAGCTTGCAGCCATGGCCTTTAGCGATATTTATACTTTTGGGCCCACATTTAGGGCCGAGAACAGCAACACCACAAGGCACCTTGCCGAGTTTTGGATGATAGAACCCGAAGTGGCTTTTAACGACCTGGAAGATAATATGAACCTGGCCGAAGAATTCATCAAGTATGTAATTAAGTATGCCATGGATAATAATGCCGATGACCTTGAGTTTTTAGCACAGCGACTGGCAGATGAAGAAAAACAAAAACCGCAAAACGAAAGAAGCGAAATGGGGCTGATAGAAAAACTAAAATTTGTGGTTGATAACGATTTTGAAAGACTGACCTACACACAGGCTATTGAGATACTTAAAGAAAGTAACCATAATAAGAAAAAGAAATTTCAATACCCGGTAGAAGGATGGGGAACCGATTTGCAAAGTGAACATGAACGCTACCTGGTAGAAAAGCATTTTAAAAAGCCCGTAATACTTACTGATTATCCAAAAGAAATAAAGAGTTTTTACATGCGGCAGAATGATGATGGTAAAACCGTAGCCGCTATGGATATTTTAGCGCCGGGCATTGGCGAAATAGTGGGTGGCAGCCAGCGTGAAGAAAGGCTTGATAAACTTACTCAGCGTATGGAAGAGATGAATATACCTGCAGAAGAATTATGGTGGTACCTTGATACAAGAAAATTTGGTGCCTGCCCCCATGCAGGCTTTGGGCTTGGCTTTGAGCGGTTGGTGCAGTTTGTAACCGGTATGGGAAATATAAGAGATGTAATCCCTTTCCCTAGGTATCCCAAGAGTTCGGAGTTTTAAGCGCCTGTTTTTTGCAGAGAAAATTTACATTTAAAATGCATCAATTCATCTTTAAAAATTGATGCATTTATTTTTATAACCCCGTTTTGTTCATCCACATATTTAATACTTGTATGTACTATATTATTGTGAAGCGGATTTATTACTGCCAAAAATTTTAATTCGGCTGCTTCAATAAGATTAGTTTGTTTTTCAAGCACCGTTTCTAGTATTTCTTTTATCATCTGCATCATGCAAACACCCGGCACTACAGGTTGGCTGGGAAAATGCCCCTCAAAAATGCGATGGCCGGCATTAATATGCAATTGTGCTTTTATTTCTGTTTCAGAAACTGTTTTTTCATCAATCGTAAAAAAATCGTTTAACAATATCATTGTTCAATTTTTTTAAGCCCAATATTAAATTCAAATGTTTTGTGCGATATGCCGATAGTATCAGGAATACCGTTTACAAAATTTTTCATTACAGCATCTACAATTGGTTTTTTACTGGAAGCCCGTTGCATGTGTACTAACTCCGTTGCCCCTGCATTGGTAATATAATAATTGTAGCCTTTCTTTTGCGGAAAAATAAAATAAAGTTGTTCATCCTTTGTTTTTACAATGGCTTTGCTATCATCAAGTGTGTTCATCAGCACCAGTTCAAAATCGTGGCGCAGGGTTTTTATCACAGATTTACGGTTCATCTTTTTAATGATGGAGTATACTTTAAAACTGCCGTTGGCGCCAAATTCAAAATCAAAAAAACCCAGCCCCATCTCGTTGCTAAAAACCATTCGTGTGCTGCTGTCGGGCATTTTTTTTATAAGCAGCAGCCCGCTTAAATGATTGCCCACCACATCAACTGTTGTTTTATACAAAGCAACTGTAAAAGCAGGTTTAAATTTTTGTACAACACTTACATCGGCTGATGCCGATTGCATTTGCTTATGCACCGGCGAGCAGCTTAGTATAAACAACAAACAGCTACTTAATATCAAATAAGTTATCCGGTATGGGTACATTCAGTTCTTTATTGGTAAAACGCATAAGGGTGTTATCGCCCGAAAGCTCCTGCATTTGAATACTCAGTACAGAATAATCTTTTTTATCAACCACCACATTTATCAGCCTGAACAATTCTTTCATTCCTTTTGTAACCGGCGTTAATTCAACAAGTGCATTGTTTTTGTTTTCAAAAACCCTGGTTTTAAAATCGGTATTATCAAGCGTGGTTCCCTGCATGCAGTCAATCATTATCCTGTTTATTTGCTGAAACACTTTATTTGATTTTGTAGATACCCTGCTTTCTTTAGTTCCGTCTTTTACATACACTTTGTCTTTGTTCAGTATCATCAGGTATGTAAAAGGTGTATGGTATTCCATCCGTACACGGCTGTCTTTTTTAAACCAAAAATTTCCTTTTGAAATTATTTTTTCTGACAGCATGCCCAGGTTTTTTTCTTGCACAAAATCGGCCTTTATTGAATTTGTTTTCTGGCTTGCGGCAGCAAAAGCTGTTTTAAATTTTGCAAGGTCGGCTACGGGGCTATAACCTGCATATTGGGCTTGTGATGAAAAACCTGCAGTAAAGAAAAGTATGGTAAGTAATAATTTATTCATAAGCAGTCAAAGCTAACATTTTATCTAACGGAACAATATTATAACCCATTTTTTTAACTTCTTTAATAAAACGGGGCAACACATCAAGGGTTATTTTACAGGTATCGTGAAACAGGAAAACAGCGCCGGGTTTTATACCTGCACAAATTTTTTGTAAAAAAATATTTTCATCTTTAGCCACAGTATCCATCGATCTTACACTCCACCCAACAGGTGTATATCCTCCATTAATGATTGCTTTTTTTACATTAGGGTTGGTAACACCATAAGGCGGCCTGAACAATTTTGGTTTCATGCCAATCACTCTTTGCAGTTCTGCATCCATCTGCTGCATATCTTTCAGCATTTTTTTTGCACTATACAAATCAAACCAAAAATGATGGGAATAACTGTGGTTGCCAATGATATGCCCATCGTTATGAATTTGCCGTAAAATATTTTCATTGCCGGCAATGCGGTTGCCAATACAAAAAAATGTAGCTGTAACGTTTTCGTTTTTCAATACATCCAAAACAGAAGCTGTATGTTCAATGGCCGGGCCATCATCGAAACTGATGGCTATTTCTTTATTGCTTGTGTTTGCATGACAAACAACAGGTATAAAAAATCCGGCGCTTATATTTATACATCCCCAAAAAACAATGAGCGAATAAATGACAATTGAAAACAGGTAAAAATAAAATGGCACCCGTAAAAAAATCAATACAAACAAGAGTGCAATAAAAAAGATATTTGTGTTGCGAAAGTTTAACATGCCGAGAGCAAAGTTAAAGAATGATGTATGCCCAGGTATTGATTATACACCAAAATCTTTTTTATCTTTTTTTCTGTAAACTGATGGCTATCTATAATGGCAGGCAATTTTTGGGTCTTTAAAATTTTTGCTGCCAACCATACTGCAAATGCAGCTGCAGTAGGATACTCGCCACACAAATGCTTGTAGTTAATGGCAGCTTTACCATTAAAAATTGATGTTGATAATGCATCATATATTTTATCGCTTGCAGCATCGCCATTTTTACCTGTGATGATAAGATCTATATCGCCGATGCCTATTTGATGCTTTTGTAAAAAATTATTTACCTGTTGTTCTACTTCAGTAACACTGGCCGGCTTATAAAAAGTATGCAGGCCATCAAGTTTTGCATAATCGGTATTGGAAGGTTCGTTAGCAAGTAGAAAAAATGTTGCGCCTTCACCTGCAATAGTACCTTTTGATGTTGACTGATAAATATCAAGATTGCAAATATTGCTTTGTTTATATAAACCCAGCCTGTTTAAAATGGTATGGCTTGCATTGATGATTTCATCGATGGCGCCCACCAATACATTGCCTGCTTCGTTTTCTTTTATCAGCATCATTCCATCAAGCAATGCACTCTCAAAAGAAAAACCACGATGCACAAATGCATTGTTATAATTATTGCATTGCAGCATAAGTCCTATTTGGGCGCCAATGGTATTGTGTGTAGATTGAATGAATGCCGTTGGTGTAAGCAGTTCTTCATTAAACTGCACCATCTTGCTTAAAAAAGAATTAGTGTCTTCTAAACAGCCATAGGCAGTACCGGTAACAATTGCATCGGGCATTTTTACATTTGCTTCCTGCAAACATTCCATAGCTGCCGCCACGCCCATGCGAATGATGCGGCTCATGCGCCTAATCAATTTGGGGTCGATGATATCTTTATAGTCAGGCTCTATGGCGACAAGCCGGTTACCATTGTAAACAACAGGCGCTTCATCTATTGGCCCGTGGCCAAAAGTTTTTTGCGGAGAGATATTGCCTGTTGCCCTGATATACATCTTATACTTTTGAAAAAATTAATGATGAACAATTGCCTCCAAATCCAAAAGAGTTGGAAAGCACATGATTCAGTTTTACATTTTTTATACATTCTCTTTCGGGCACAAATGGTAAATCGACCATTGGTGTTTGCAGGCGCAGGTTGGGAAAAACAACGCCATGCTGCAAAGCCATTACACTAAACACTGCTTCTATGCCGCCACTTGCGCCCAATGTATGCCCGGTAAAAGTTTTTGTTGAGCTCATTTTTGGATAATGCCCGTTGAACAATCTTTTGATAGCAGTGCCTTCGGCAATATCATTATTGTGTGTACCGGTGCCATGCAAATTGATATAATCAATATCGGCAGGTTGTAAACCACTTTTCTTTAAAGCGCCGCTCATGGCTAAAAAAGAACCTGTTCCATCGGGCGATGAAGCTGTTTGATGATAGGCATCGTTTGCATTGCAATAACCACTTAAAATTATATTGGGCTTGTTTTTTAATGAAGCGGCAACTTTTTCGGAAACCAATACCAAATACCCGGCGCCTTCGCCAAGGTTAAGCCCACGGCGGTTTTCATCAAAAGGCTGGCAAAACTGTTCATCTACAATCATCAATGTATTAAAACCGTTGAGTGTAAATTTTGTAAGAGAATCGGTGCCGCCGGCAACAGCCACATCAATTATATTGTTCCTGATAAGCCTTGCTGCAAAAAAAATTGAATTAGCGGATGATGAACAGGCAGTGCTGATGGTGCTGATATAATCTTTTATACCCAATGCATCGGCAACCAACTCTGTTACGCTACCACATTCGTGATGAACCACATTGCGTAAGCGCCCTTTGTTATTGTTGGCAATAAAATCGGTGAAAAAATTTTCTGTTTTATCCATGCCACCAACTGAGTTGGCCGATATAAAACCACAACGAAGCGATTGTAAATTTTCAATGCCGGCATTTGCCAGCGCTTCATTTGCTGCCACCAAACTTAACAAAGCTGTACGGCTTTTTAAATTAGACAGGCCGCTAAGTTTTGCCAACTCGTCATTGCTTAATTTAACTTCGGCAACGGGCAACCTGTTTTTATGAACCGACTGAAGTTGTTGCATACTGCCCATGCCGGCATTGCCATTTTGCAGTGCATCAAGGCATGCAGCCACATTATCACCTATCGCAGAAATGATACCTGTGCCGGCAACAAAAACGGGTTGGTTCATATTTATGCATTCTGTGCTTGATGAGCTGTTATATATTCGGCCATGGTTCGTACAGATTTAAAAACCTTTGGGCCTTCTTCTGCATTGGAAAGCTTTATCTTGTAATGTTGCTGCAGCAATACAATCAGTTCCAGTGCGTCGATGGAGTCTAACCCAAGCCCTTCAACAAACAAAGGCTGGTCGTCCCCAATATCTTCGGGTTTAGTATCCTGTAAATTTAACTGGGCAATAATCTGCGATTTCAGATCAGACATTAATTTATCCATTTTGTACCTGGTATATTTTATTTAGATTTTCTTTTGTAAAAATAATGGAATTAGTGCTTTTATTTTTCTCTATTAAAAATAATGCGGCCTTATATTCATTATTTAATAATTCGACCCAGCCGCAAATACAACATTGCAATATATTACAATTAAGCAGGTTGTTTACATATTGTTCAACAAATGCTGCATCAAATTCATCAAAGATAAAAAATGCATTTTCGCCTTTAAAGCCATGTGTGATGGCTATTTCGCCAATCATTATATTGGGCAGGGTATATACAAACAAGGCCGGGCTTGGTATTTCATTTGTTGTTTGCAGGTACCTGGTATCAGTATCAAGGCTACTGTTTTTGTTTGATAAAACAATGCCCGTTTCTTCAGGCTTATATTTTGCCGCATCAAAATTGTTTTGCAGCAACACTTGGCAGGCAAGCCAACCCAGTTTGCTCAGGTTATCCATCTTATGAAACTTGGGATATTGTATGTTTAGGTATCTATATACCGAAACCAGAAAATCTGAAATGCCCAATTCTTTATTTTCAAAAACTGGTTGCCCGTTTTTATAAACAACATGATTGGAAATGATGCAACTGGATGTTATATATGTGCTATTTGACAATGTTTAATAAGTGATTAATGAGTGTACTACTTTTTCATAGAATCTCTAAACGTTATTAATCTGGCTAATGTTTGCAATGCTGTATCGTGGGCTTTTACATAAGGGTTTGTTGTATCCCATACATAACCCGCCAGCACCGAGCATATCATGCTTTTAATTTCGGGCTCCTGGTTATCGGCAAAAAAGATAGTGTCTAATGTACCATCGTACCAGGCCATTACATAAGAACGGAAAGTATCTACACCCTGCATCATCGGTTTTGTATATTCAGCATCCCAATCCACATTTTCTCCATTAAGTTTTTTTATTACCAGCTTTGCGGCTGTTTGGCTCGATACAGTTGCCAGGGTAACGCCTGATGAAAAAACAGGGTCTAAAAATTCTGTTACATTTCCTGTTAATACAAAACCATCGCCATAAAATTTATCGGTGGTGGTTGACCATGATTGCAATACCCTGGGTTCAAAAATCATTTTCACATCTTTCATTCTTTCAGCAAGGTAAGGTTCTGAGGCAAGTAATGCTCTTAGCTGATCTTCCGGTGCGCCCTGTGTGGCATCAAAAAATTCGGGGTTGCCAACAAAACCTACAGACGTATTTCCGCTTGAGAAAGGAATAACCCAAATCCAAACCCCTTTTTGATGAACAATGATGGTAATTCGGTTGGGCTCATCATCCATGGTACGGTTTTTATCAACCACATGAGTAAACAATGCTTTGCGTGGCGGCAGGTTCGATGGCCTGTCGAGATTAAACAAGCGTGGTATCACTCTTCCGTATCCGCTGCCATCTACAATAAACTTTGCTTTTATTTGCGATTTATTTCCGTTAGCATCTTCAACCGTTGTTAAAGATTCGGAGCCATTAAATTCAATACCGGTTACTGTTGTTTCGTAACTGATAGGCACACCCATGCTTTCAACGGTGTCGGCTAATTTTTTATCAAAATCGGCCCGGGTTACCTGCCAGGTGTGCGTCCATCCTTTAGTGTATTGATCAGAAAATTTATAATCACAAACCTTTCCGTTTTTTACAAACTTGGCTCCATATTTTTCCTGGAAACCACATTCCCTTACGGCATCTAAAAATCCTGCTTCATCCAATGCCTCCATACATCGTGGCAATAAGCTTTCGCCAATTACAAACCGGGGAAATTTTACTTTTTCTACAATTTTTACATTAAAGCCTGCTTTATTAATAATAGAGGCTGCTACAGTGCCCGCAGGGCCTGCGCCAATTACAAGTACATCAACCTGTTCTATTTTCATTTTAGTTTTATTTTAATTTTCTTTTTTTACATTTTATAAGTGTTTGGCTAAGGCCAATATGATCTGTTAGTTCTGTTATCTCAAAACCTGCATCGTTCACACATTTAAAAAATACGTGGGAGCCATACATTTGGCTATTACCATTTGCCAATGCGGTAAAGTAAATGGATGTTTGTTGCAAACAAAATGCAGCCACTTCAAACTTTTGCCGGTCCCAAAAAGGTTCAAGTATCATCACCTGTCCATTATCATCCAAAGCTTCATAACATCTTTTTAAAATAGATACAATTTCGTTTTCGGAAAAACAATCCAAAAACTGGCTCATCCATATCACATCAAACCCTTTGGGGAACTTTACGGTTTCGTCCAAAATATTCACAGGTAAAAAGTCAACCCTGTGGCTTAGTCCAAGTTCTTCAATTTTTTGTTTTGCCACATTCAATTGCCCTGGCAAATCCATGATGGTAATATGAACATCGGGCGAAAAATTGGCAGAAGCAATAGCCCACTTACCGGTATTACCGCCAATATCCAGTAATTTTTTTACCCCTTTTTTATATACCATTGGTAATACTAACGGGAACGCATCATCGGAAAAATAATGATCAAAACTAAACCAGCTTTTTTGTACATGTGCCGGCAATTGCGACAGGCCTTCATAAATAGTGGGCCAGTTGCCAAATTCTTTAAGGCCAATGGCTTTTCCTTTTTCTATACTTTCATCTAAATAAAAAAGCCCTTTATAATTTACATCATGTACAAAATCCATATTGGTAATGGTGAGCGGATCGTGCAAAATAAAATAACCTGTTTTGCCTAATGTGAATTTGTTTTCGTTTAGTAAAACTAAGCCAAGGCCAAGGCCCGATTCAAGTAATACCCTAACGCCGTAATGAGAAAGGTTTAGTTTTTCAGCAATCTCTTCAATGGTTATCCCGGTTCGGCCGCTGTCTTCAACCAGTTTTAAAATACCACTGTTACGCAACACACGTGCTGCCTGGAAAATAACCGGGCCAAATGCAATCCATTGTGCAGCTTCTTTAGCATCAAATGCCGACTTTTTATCTTTAGAGAAAAACTTCATAATTGTTTACTTACTGTTTTTTGTTTATGAATTATTGTTTACTAAAAACCATTGCAGCATTACAACCTCCAAACCCTGAAGCTGTTTTTAAACAATGATGTAAAGCTGATTTAAATAATGATGAACAAATATTTACAGGTTGTGTTACTCCTAAATTTTTAAAACCTGCAGTTGGTATCACTGTATTTTCTTTTAATGATTGGATAGAAACAACAGCTTCAATTAAACCGGCAGCGCCCAGTGTATGGCCGTAGTATCCTTTTAAACTATTAACCGGTACAGTTTGCAGCCCGGCCAGGTTGATAGCTTTGGCTTCCATTTCATCGTTATATACTGTGGCTGTGCCATGTGCCGATATAAAACCGATATCGCTTGCATTTACATTAGCCATTTGCATTGCTTTGTTAATGGCAAGGTTAAGTTCTTCGCCGGTACGTGATGGCCCCGAAATATGATTGGCATCATTACTGACAGAACCGCCGGTAACTTTAATGCCCGATGAAAATTTTTCATCGCTGCTGAGTACCACTGTACTTGCTCCTTCGCCTAAATTAATGCCGTCTCTTGCAGCATCAAAAGGTTTACAAATGCCTGAGCTTATAGCCTGGAAAGATTGAAAACCCGATAAGATGAATTTACTGATTACATCGGCACCGGCCACAACAGCGTGTTTGTATTGGCCAGTTTGTATCAACCGCATACCGGTTAAAATTGCCAGCATGCCCGATATGCAGGCGTTGGATACTATTACAGGCTGATGTATAAAACCAAAATGGCTGGCAACAATCTTTGCCGAACTGTTTAAAGATATCTTTTGATATAAATCTTCTGAAGGTTCTTCTGTTTCTAACAAGCTTATATTTCCCTTGGTGGAAGAAATGATAAGAACAGTTTTGTCATCGGTTGGCCGTATGGATGTGTGAGCTAAAGCTTCAGTGATAGAAGCAATCAGCAGTTTTTCAAATTTTGTATAATTGTTTTGAAGTAATGATATTGAATTCTCTTTTTCTTCATTAAACAAAGCTGCATAAAAAGGCCGTTCGCTCATACACCTGTCATCATGCAATTGTATGCCCGATACATTTTTCTTAAGCTGCTCAAAATTCTCGGCAGTGCTTTCGCCTATTGGCGAAAAGATGTTATCTGAACTTATAAAAATATCTGTCATTGCTTCATTATCATTAAATCAACCCATGTTTCTTTTTCCAGTCTTCAAAAAAAGGCGGGTTAGCCAGTTGAAGCAATAGATCATCTTTGTTTAAAAAAACCTGTACCGATGAGCCGGTAGCCACCACCTCGCCGGTTGCGGCATTTGATAACCTATAACTGAATTTCATTTTAGCAGCATCTGTGGGTATGTAACTTGTTTCAATAATTACCGTATCTCCATATCTTAGCGAGCGTTTATAATTACATTGCACACTTACAATGGGTGTTACATACCCATGTTTATATACATCAAGGTATTTCAATCCATGCTTTTCGCCAAATGCTTCCCTTCCATCTTCAAAATAACGTACATAATGGCCATGCCAAACAATCCCAAGCGGATCGGCTTCGTTAAAGCGTACCTGTATTTGTGTACTGCAACTCAGTTCATTTTTCATAATCGGTTTATATCAGCCCCCGTATTTTTCTTTCCAGTCTTTATATTTTTTCTTGTTGATTTCTATAATTGATTTTTTAATTACAGAAACCCAAAAGTTGCGGAAACCAAACCCGGCAGCTTCCTGTTCCAATCTTTCTGCCAGCAGTACTTTTTTAGTTTTCATATCCATCAATACCACCCATACAGATCCATAACTTTTCTTTTCTTCTTTCTTCATTCCTTCCATAATAAAAACAAGGCCTACGCCACTTTTACCTTTTAAGTTAAGCGCTTTTGCTTCGGCTGCAATATCATTTTCAGTAAGGCGGCTAAAATCTGCCGGGTCGTTTGATGTGATATTATCGGCATTGGTTTTTTCATTACGCTCGGTTACGGCATCCAGGTCGTTTGATACATTGTTGCTGCGATTAAACGCACCGGTGATATTATAGTTTTTGGGTTCGGCTACCACTACCTGGTTCATACTGTTAAACAGGCGGTTTTTGATATCGGATGTGTTGTTTAAACCCGGGTCGTTAATAAGGCGTGCCTTGTAATAATCTATGCCCAGGTAGGTGAGCGGTGTTTCGGTAGAGTTGAAGAATTCTTTTACAGTTTGTGTAAAACCACTAAAAGAGCAACCTATAAAAAATAACAGGGCTGCAATTTTTTTTAGTTTAATTGTCTTTTTCATTTTCAGGAATTTTTATTTTGATTTATAAATATTTTCATTTTGCATTGTGCAACTACATTACCATTGCAGCTGATTTTTCCGGATATTAATGTTACATCAAAAATCTGGTTATCGATAGTTATTTCGGTAATTAATTTATCACCGGTTTGGGGTAATGCAAATACCTGTAAATTATTTACAGCACCAATATAGCCTACCAATACAGGCTTGTTTTCAGATTGTGCAATATACCCTGCTCTTGCAGCAGCTGTTTGTGCAATGTTTTCTACCAGGCCGGGTTCTTTAAAGAAACCATCTTCTACAAAAATATTATCGGCTTTAATTGTAAAAGCGGTGGTAATGGTTGCCTCATTAAAATTAAGCAATGTATCCACCATTACAAAGGGTGGTTTTTGCGGTATCAACAATGCTATATTTTCAAATGCAGCCATCTGTTTATTCCCAAAAGTTAAAATAATTAAACCATTGTTCGGGATATTTTTTCAGTTTTATTTCCATTTCGGCGCTATAGTCATTCAGCATATTTGGTATCAGTTCTTCTTTACCTAAATGGCTGTAATCTTTAATGACACTGGCAAAAAGATGGTAATGCATGTTGTTTTCTTTTACAGCAAACACGTACGATACCGGTACTTTAAAAGTGGCTGCCAGTAGAAAAGGGCCTTTGGGAAATTTTGCATCCTGCCCAAGAAAATTTGTAGTAATAGTTTTATTACCCGGCAAAAACCTGTCGGCATGCATACACACCAGTTCGTTTCTTGCAAATGCATCGCTGATGGCATAAATATGATTCAGATCATCTTTATTTATAACAATGATTTTCATATTGGGCTTGCCGGTTATGCCTTCAAGGTATTTTTTTATTTGTTCATGCTCTGCATCATACAATACAATATTGATGGGTGTTTTAAGGCGCTTAAACAAATGGCCTGCTACATCCCAATTACCGATATGAGCGCTCAGCAGTATGCCGCCTTTTTTCATGTCGGCAATTTTCAGCAGGTTTTCTTCTCCATCAAAATTAAAAGTAAACTTGTTTTTTATTCCCGACATAAGCACTACTTTATCAATAATGCTTTGCCCCAGTAAAAAATAATTCTTATAAATTTTAAGGATGGATGAAACCCGGCCATAGCCCAGCTTATGCCTGTACAACAAATAAATTTGCCGGGATGCAGAATAAGAAAAGAAGAAATAATATAAGCTTACAAACCTTAGCAGGAAATAGGCGGGCAATACCCCAAAAGTTTTTAATACCCAAACAAAAATGCGGTAACCAAGCGGGCTGCCTTTTGATTTTCCCTGCCAGGCAGACATTATGCCAGTTCTTTTGAATTTACACGGGAGATGACATAATCATAAAAATCCTGCAGGCTGGCAATATTTGTAAAGTCTTCGGGCTTTACCTTAAATTTAAAATTGTTTTCAATCACCACCACCAGGTCAATATAATCCAGGCTGTCTAAACCAAGGGTTTCTTTAAGGTTAGCTTCAGGAATTAATTTTTCTGAATCCACTTCAAACTCATCGACCATGAAATCGTGAATTTTTTCTATAATCGCTTCGTTTGTCATAAACAGTACTTTAAATCAGTTTTCTGATGATTAATGATGAGTTAGTTCCTCCAAACCCAAAGGAGTTGGACAAAAATACAACTATATCTTTTTCGATGGTATTTTTTGCTATATTCAATTTTGCCGATTCTTCATCGGGGTTTTCGAAGTTGATATTGGGCGCCACAAACGAATGTTGCATCATAAGCATAGAATAAACTATTTCGCTTGCACCGGCCATCCAACACTCGTGGCCGGTCATTGATTTGGTAGAGCTAACCAATGGCCTGTGCAAGGCAAACACTTCGTGTATGGCTTGTGCTTCGCTGCTATCGCCTGCCGGTGTAGATGTGGCATGTGCATTAATATAATCCACTTCTTTGGCTTGTATCCCGGCATCTTTCATAGCCCTTTGCAATGATCTTACAGGCCCGTCAACCGTTGGGTTTGATATATGCCCGCCATTTGATGAAAACCCATACCCGATTACCTCACCCAAAATTTTTGCTCCTCTTTTTTGTGCCGATTCAAGTGTTTCTAATATCACCGTAGCTGCACCACCGCTTGGTATCAAACCGTCCCGGTCCCTGTCAAATGGCCTAGATGCTTTTGTGGGCTCGTTTTCCCTGGTTGAGAAAGCGGATAACGCATCAAAAGTACCCATACTTAAATGGTTAATTTCCTGGGCGCCTCCACAAATAATCATATCCTGTAAACCGGTTTTTATAAAATGATAGCCCAGCCCTATAGAATGTGAACCGCTTGCACAAGCTGCACTAATGGTAAAATTTATGCCTCTTAATTTAAAGATGGTGGCAAGGTTCATGGTAACTGTAGAGTTCATGGTTTGAAACACCGCACCTGAACCAACAAGAGTAGTATCTTTTTTTTCACGTATGATATCATTGGCTTCTATAACCGATTTACCCGAACTATCGTTGCCATATAAAATACCGATTTCGTTTTTTGCAATATAGTCTTCATCAATACCAGCATTTGCTAATGCCTCAAGCGTAGCAAGGTATGCATACTCGCCCTGCTCGGGCAACATGATACGGGCCCGCCTGTCCAATTTTCCTTTCAGTTCCGGCTTGTCTACAAAACCTGTTAAGCCCGAACGGTAGCCAAATTCTTTGCGGAACGGATCTAATACAATGCCCGACTTTCCTTTGTACAGGGAGTCTGTTACCTCATCGAGGTTTTTTCCTATACAGGAATAAATGCCCAGGCCTGTTATAACTACTCTGTTCATAATAATAAGTAAAAAGTAAAAAATCAAAATTCAAAAATTGCTCAATACAAATTAAACGGGTTTTTACTTTTCACTTTTGAATTTAAGAATATAACCCTCCATTCACCGAAATCACTTCGCCGGTTATATACGCCGCTTCTTTTGAAGCTAAAAATGCAACCGCATGAGCCACTTCCTCCGGCAATCCAAAGCGTTTTAACGGAATCATGTTTTTTAATTCTGCCTCGTTCAGTTCTTCGGTCATATCGGTTTTAATAAAGCCCGGCGCCACCGCATTTACGGTTACACCTTTGCGGCCAATTTCCTGTGCCAGCGCTTTTGTGGCGCCAATAACACCGGCTTTGGCAGCGCTGTAATTTGTTTGCCCCGGCAAGCCTTTTAACCCCGATAGTGAAACCATATTAATAATACGGCCATACTTTTTTAATAGCATACTGTTCACCACTATTCTTGTAACATAAAAAAAGCTATCGAGGTTTGTTTTTAATACATTTTCCCATTGCTCATCTTTCATCCACATCATCAATCCGTCTTCACGAATGCCTGCATTGTTTACCAGTACTTCTATCACTTTATCTTCATTAGCTTCAATCCAATTGCCCAGTTTATTTTTAATTGCTTCTTTATCCGAAACATCAAATTGAATTATCTCTCCGCCAGTTCCTTTTTCTTTCACCAATGCTAACGTGTTTTTAGCTTCTTCTTCGTTCGATCTATAATTGATTAGTACATGGTAACCCATCTCGGCCATCTTTATACAAACGGCCCTGCCTATACCTCTTGATCCTCCGGTTACTAATGCAAACTTCATTTTATATAATTATTTTTTTACTGAATTTCCGTTTTTAAATGCAATCAGCAAACCCGATTGTTCAAAATAAGTTTTAATTCTGTTCAGGTCTTTATATTTTGGCTGGTCGCCCACAAATTTTGGAAATATTTCCCTGATAGTTTTATACACTTTTAAAGTTTGAGCTGATAACCTGGGCACACAACCAATATGATCTATAGCCTGCAACACGGTCATCATCTGTATAGCCAGTACTTCAAAAGAATTATCAATTACCTTTTTAGTGATAACGGCCGCATTGCATCCCATACTTACAATATCCTGGTTATCGTTGTTGTTGGGTATGCTGTGTACATACATGGGAAAAGACAAGGTTTGATTTTCGGCCACGGTTGATGTGGCTGTAAATTGCATACCCTGCATTCCAAAATTAAAACCAAGTACACCCAGGTTTACAAACGGCGGAAATTTTTTATTGAGTTTTTCATTCAACAAATAATTCAATTGCCTTTCCGACAGCATAGATAACCTGGTAACGGCTATCTTAAGTTTATCCATCTCCAACGATACATAGTCGCCATGAAAATTACCGCCATGAAAAATATTTTTATTGGCTACATCAATGATGGGATTATCATTTACCGAGTTAAGTTCGTTAACCACCACATTTTCTGCACTGCAAATGGTATCATAAACAGGGCCCAGCACTTGTGTTACACAACGCAGCGAATAATATTCCTGCACTTTGTCTTCAAACACTTCCTGGTTAAGTTTATCAGGATTATATAAATGCTCCGACCGGTTGCGTATCATCTTGCTATCGCCCAAAATATCCCTTAGCATGGCAGCAATTTTTTGTTGCCCTTTGTGATGTTTCACAACATTAAGTTCGTAACTGTAGTGGTCGTCAAAAGCTTCCACCACTTCATTAATCATGGCCGATAACATTACCGACCACTCTAATAATTTTTGTGCCTGTATAATGTTTAACAGGCCAATGCCCGTCATGGCCGATGTACCATTTAAAATAGCCAGCCCTTCCCTGATTTGAATTGACAGGGGTTTTATATTTAGTTTTTTAAAAACATCTTCGGTTGGTTGCAATTGCCCCTCATAAATTACTTCGCCTTCGCCAATTAATACAAGTGCCAGATGGGCTAACTGCACCAGGTCGCCACTGGCGCCAACACCGCCGTGTTCAAAAACACAGGGCGATACATTTTTATTAATAAGATCTTTTATCAACTCCACAGCATCGGTATGTACACCGGAGTATGCCTGCATTAGGCTGTTAAGCCGGGCAATCATTAATGCTTTTACCGATAAAGGCGACATTATGTTACCGGCGCCTGAGCAATGGCTCCTGATAAGATTATATTGTAACTGAAGCAGGTTTTCGGGACTTACTTTATACTGTGCCATGGGGCCAAAGCCGGTATTGATACCGTAAATAAGTTTGTTAGATGAAAATTGCTGCAAAAAACGAAAACTGCCGTCAACCTTTTTTACCGCAGCCTTATCCAGTTCAATTTTAGTATCGTTAAACAGAATTTCTGCTACATTATCTAAAGAAAGGGCTCCGCCTCCTACATTAACCATGATTGGGATTTTACTTTACTGTTAATTTTGGTAACTGTTCAGGTAAAAATAAAATAAAGAATTCAAACTTTGATTTTTTGTGTTATTATTGAATGAAGTTACTAAAAGCCCGTATAAGATAAATGTGGCTGGTGGGTATTTCATTAATTGTATTATTTTTTACTTTTATGTTGCTTTAATTTTAAAATTTAAATAAAAAGTATATGAAAAAATTAAAAATTACATTGGCTATTGCAACCATCTCTTTCTTTACTTTTTCGGCCTTTGGCCAAAGAGTGAAAAAAACAAGTGGCAATGAGGATATATTAAAATCGGAGTCGAGTATTAATATTGAATTTAATTACGACAATATACAAGTAGGTAAGTACAAAACCGAGCAAGAGTATATAACCGCAAAAACTGCCGAGTATAATAAAAAAGAAGCTGGTAAAGGCGATAGCTGGGCTAAAAGCTGGGCCAATGATAAAGAAAGCAGGTTTGAACCAAAGTTTATTGAACTGTTTACCCGTGAAAGCGGAATGACAGATAGTAAAGATGCCAAGTACACCCTTATATTTAAAACCACTTCTATTGAGCCGGGCTATAATATCGGCATCAGCCGTAAAAATGCTGAGATAGATGCCGAGATTTGGATTGTAGAAACCGCTAACAAAGAGAACAAACTGGCCACTTTTACTATCAGCAATGTACCCGGCGGCACCGCATTTGGATATGATTTTGATACAGGGCTTCGTATTTCTGAAGCGTATGCCAATGCTGGTAAAAAGTTAGGCAAGTATTTAAAGTAACCAACTTATACTTTTATATCACTAAAGGCTTTCTACAACGAAAGCCTTTTAGTTTTTTAATTCCTCCTGTCGATAAACCGCACCGCCTTTCTTCCCGTTTCGGGAAACTGTATTTTGTGCATTTCGTCTTTTGAAACGTATTGCACCCGTGGGCTTACCCGTAACCTGGCTTGCAGGTACGATCGTATCTTACCATCGGTTTCTTTGGATTGATTGGATACCTGTAAATGCAGCAACACTTCATCGAGGCCCACTTCGTTACTGTACACTTCTGCCACAAAATCATCAATCTCATCCATTTCATTCAGCAAATCAAATAAAGCAGGCGGGTATAAAGTAGTGCCTTTAAATTTTATCATCTGCTTTTTTCGGCCAAGCAATGGCGTTAGCCTTAAACTTTTACGGCCGCAACTGCAAGGTTCATCAAAATACATGCATATATCGCCTGTTTTGTAACGCAGCAGGGGCATGGCTTCTACACCTAAAGTGGTAATGGTTACTTCGCCGGGTTCACCTGCCTGTACAGGCTGTCCGCCTTCATCCAGCAGTTCTACAATCAACAAATCGGGTTGCAGGTGGCCGCCACACATAGCAGTACATTCTGTAAATGCCGTTTGCATCTCTGTAGAGGCATAGGTAGAATATAATTTTATGTTCCAGTTATCAGTAATTTTTTTGCCCAACTTGTTTAAACTAAAATCTGCATTACGGATATTTTCGCCAATACAAATTGCTTTTTTTACAGAAGAGTTGTTGATGTTGATTTTGTGTTCGTTTGCAAAAGCAATCAGTTTAAGAATGAAGGATGGCACTGCAACAATAGCTGTTGGCTTTAATTTAAAAATGGTTTCCCATTGCAGTGATGGTACACCCGGGCCAAGCCTAATGATGCCTGCGCCTAATTTTCTTAAACCTGTATAATAAGCCATGCCGGCCATAAACTGCCGGTCTAATGTAAGCATCAGCTGGTATATATCATCAGGTTTACCATCTGCACAAATAAAAGAATTGTACTCGTTATTGGTAAGCCTGTTTAAATCATTTTCGGTTAATGCAATAGTAACCGGACTGCCAAGTGTGCCGGAAGTAGAGCTGTATTCGATAATCTTATTGGCAGGCACACATAAAAAATCGCTATTGCGCTGCTGCAGGTCTTCTTTTGTAGTGGTTGGTATTACAGACAGGTCTTCTACCGATTTAATACCTGCCGGGTTAAACCTGCTTTTTGTAAACAACTCCTTATAAAAAGGAGAATGTTCATTTAAGTAAATCATCAACTCCTGCAGTTTTTTTCCCTGCATGGTTTTTATTTCATCTTGTGAAGGATACACTGCTTCCATAATTTTCTTTTCTTCAGTTTTCAATAATTACAAATGCCGATGCCATTGTTTTGCTGTGCGAAATTGAAACAGAAATTTTTTTAAATTTTAGTTCTGCTACGGTTTTTGATGTGTTGCCTAAAAGCCGCAGTTCAGGTTTTCCCTGCTCATCATTAAATATTTCAATTTCGTTAAACGCCGTACCCTTGCTCCATCCTGTACCCAATGCTTTTAAAAAACTTTCTTTGGCTGCAAAGCGGGCCGCATAGTGCTCGTATTTAAAAGTACGGGCTTCGCAATAAGCAATTTCGTGGGCAGAAAAAACAAGTTCTTTAAAACCGGTTTTCTTCTCCATCTTTTCCGCCATCCTATCCACATCAACCAAATCGGTGCCAATACCAAATATCATAAAGCCATGTGTTGTTTTTTATTGATAATAACCAAACAGGAAAATATTATTTCTCAGTTATCTTTCTTATTTGTTTTCGTATATGTTCTTCTTCCTGCTTTGTTGCAATTACTTTTGTTAGCGCTACCTGGTAATTATGCAAAGCTGCTGAATAGTTTTTTTGCTTATACAAATAATCTCCGGCCAATACATAAGAATAATAAAACTCGGGGTTGCTGGCTATCAAACTATCTACATCCACTTTGCCGCCGTCCAGTATTCGCTGCTTCAATGTACGAAAAACAATAAAGTTTTTATAGGCCGGCGTTAGTAAAAATGAATCGGGGGCAATGGTTAAACTGCTGTCAATAATTTCATGATTATCTTTTAAACCATGCAGGGCAAAAATCTTTTTTAAATCGTAGGCAACATACTGGCCCAACTGCCAGGGTGATGTAGAAACCCATACAATTAATTTTTTAGGTTCAAACACAACCGAGTGGTGTGCAATAAGCTGGTTGATAGCTTTTTCGTTGCCCATACCAATATTGGCGCCGTTAAGCCCTTTTTGGTCACGCAAAATATTAATTGTTTTTTGTACACTGTTTTTACCATTTTCATCCAGCAACTGCGCCAGTCTTTTATAGCGGTACATCGATGCACTTTCTTTTTCCTGCTGTACATTCATTTCTGTTTTTGATAACGAAGGGCTTTGAAAATGATTGGCGCAAATGATATAATCTTTATGAGGATCGTACACATCCAAAGCGTTGGGGGTTTTTTCAATAATCACAGCTTTATTGTCGTTGGCTGATGCCACAAGAAAAGATTCTGATACAAACATCTTTCTCGACTTTGCAATTGCAATAGCTTCATTAATATTTTTTGCATACTGCAAAATCTCTCTTGTAACCAATGATACCGGTGTGGCCGAGCTGGTAGGCAATGCTGTTTTTGCTGCATTGATGGTTACCGATAAGCCCTGGTCGTTCATACCCGAAACGGCGCCGATAAAACCTCCCCAGGTAACGGTCATAAACTTATGCCCCTGTTGCGGATTAAAGAATGCTACAATTTTATCCTGGGCAAATTTATCGCCTACATAAAAATCAAAATTTCGGCCAATAATCATCGTGCTGTCCTGCGACATGGCGCCCCAGGTGCCAAAAGAAGTGCAGCCAACCAATGCCAGGTTTTGCACCGCATGCCCAATATCATGCGCTGCATGGTAATTTAAAATGCGCTGGTAATTGCTGCCAAGGTATTGGTATTTTGGCGAGGCAGATTCTGATACGCCATAAATCTCTTCCAGGTATTCTTCTTTTACATTCTTATCAAGGTTGCGGTTAAAAAAACCAATCAGGTATTTTAAATAATGGCGCTGAAAATCTGATGGCACTAATTTGCTTATCTGTTCTGCAAAATGATCTTCTTGCCGCACCACCAACTCTTTGCTAAGTTTGCCGTTTATAACTCCCATTTCAAATGGGGGCCCGTCAACATACATTTCAAACAGGCCGCTTTTGCTGTGGCGAAACCAACTGTCTTTTATCGTGTAAAAACCATTGCCATGATCGGTTCGCTGCAATTGCAGGCTGCTCATATCTTTTATAACCGGTGGCTTTACCTTTGAAACCTGTACAACATATATGGCGCCAATAAGCAGCAACAATAAAATGCAACCCAACACATAACCAACCCTTTTCCAAAATTTTTTTCGCTTAAGCATTTCTTATCTTTTCAATTACAGTTTCGTTTCCCATAAAAGCTATACAGGTAACCAGGCCACTCATAGCTGCGCCAAGTACACCATGTAAATTAAGATTTTGTCCTGTTAAATAAAGGTTAGGCAATTTTGTACGTGGCGATATAAAAGTTTTTAATGGATTGTGAAAATCTTTTGCAATACCATACATTGAGCCATCATAATTGCCAATATAATCCCGGTAAGATAATGGTGTTGCCGTGTAATATGATTTGATATGCTTACGCAAACCGGGGAATTTTTCCTCAACCAATTCTATCAGCAACTCGGCTTTTTGTTTTTTAAAAAATTCATAGTCGCTGCCCCTGTCATTTTCGTTAGATACCGTATTAAATGTACCGGCCCATTGTTTTACATCATCAAATTTCATATAAGCCAATATCGTCATCGACTCGGCATATACATCCGACCTTGATGATGCCGAAAAAAACAATGCATAACCCAGCGGCCAGTTTTGTTCAGTATAATCAGGCATATTCCAAACCTGTCCTTCCTTATGGTAATAATAATTGTGTTTTAAATAAGGAAAAGAGTCTTTATTAAAAACAACATTCACTATAAAAGAAGAAACGGTGTTTTCTAATTCTTTAACACGGCTGCGATAGGCCGGTTTTATAATATCAGTCTCCGTCATATCAAGCGTACGTACAGGGTGCATATTGCTGATAAAATTTTTTGCCCTTATGTGTGAGCCGTCCATCAATTCAACCGAAGTAACTTTTCCATCATTCACCACAATTTTTTTTACTTCGGTATTGCGGCGTATTTCTCCCCCATGCTTTCTTATGTTTTGTGCCATAAATTTGCTGATGGCCGATCCCCCGTCAATACATTTCCAGGAGCTTTCAATATAACTGTTCAATATCATGGCGTGCACATACAATGGTGTTTTACCGCCCTGCCCGGCATACAAGGTATTGTTACCGGCAAGCACTGCCTGCAATTTTTTATTGTTTGTGATGGATGCGATATATGCCTGTGCATCTATTTCAAGCACCGGTGTTTTTTCGTTGATATCGCCGCCGCTTCGCAAATTGTACAAGGGAAACCGGCTGCATACATCTTTTATTTTATCGCAATAAATACGCAATGCCTTTTCTTCGTTAGGAAAATCTTTTAGTAAGTGCTGTATAAAATTTTCGTAGCCCTGTGCATACACATATTCCTTATCATCGTTTTCAATAATTATTTTATCAAAAACATCTTCATCCATTTTCTGCAGTTTTAACCTGCCAATAATGTCAAGGTATTTAAACACCTGGTAAAGGTTTTGTCCCTCTCCTAACCCGCCTAAGTAGTGCACACCCGAATCAAAAATCACCCTATCCCTCACATAGGTTTGAAGGCTGCCGCCTATCTGCCGGTTTTTTTCCAGCACACAAACTTTGTAGCCTTCACGGCTAAGTATATCGGCACAAACCAGCCCACCCATGCCGCTTCCGATAATCACTATGTCAAAATCTGCTGTCATTTATTTTCTGCCGTTTTTAAAATAAACAAAGTGTTTGATGTTAGTTTAGAATCGGCTATTTCTGTACAAAGCATATTGTTTGCCGCAGCCAATTCCCTTATCATGCTGCCCGATAAAAAACTTAATCCTGTTTCTTTTGTTTTATTAAAGTTTACCACTTTGGTTGATAAAAATTCGGTAAGCCTTGTTTTTTTGTGCATTGCTTCTTTGTCCTTATCGCCATCCCTGATGATGATACTGCCACCGGCATTTAAATGATGCATACATTTTTCAATCACCAGTTTTTGTTCGCCGGGTTGCAAATAATGCAGCATATCGGCCATGATGATGCAGTCGTATTTTTCAAATGCAAAACTCATCACATCGCTATGTACAAAATTAACTGTATCGGTTTTGCTAAAACAGTTATTGGCTGTATCTATTTTTTCTTCGTCGTAATCAATGCCGGTAATATGCCTGCTTTTTTCAACAAACGAAAGCATGTAGGGCATAAAGCCATAGCCACAACCAATATCAAGTATCTTTCCTTGTTTGGGAACAAGTTCATTAAATGGCTGGTAATTTTTTTCGAGCTTTGTTTTTATACGCATATACCATTCAAGTACCGGGCCTTTGTACAGGTAATTATAAATAAGTTGTTCCCTGAAATATTTTGGTTGTTCAATACCTGCTCTTAGTTTTTCAAACTCGGCTCTAAAATAACGGCCAATGCCTTTGGCCCTTTCGGCATAGCCATTGCCATAAGATGTATCGGCAGGTTTTATCCGTGGCAATATCTTAACTGTTAGTTGCCCGTCTTTTAAAAGTTGGTCTTGTTTGGTAAGTGTATAATTAGTGCCATGTATCATGATGGGCAAAATATCTACATCAAGTTTTTCGGCTAAATAAAAAGCGCCTTTATGAAATCTTTTTATCACACCGTCTTCGGCCCTTGTGCCTTCCGGGAAAATAATTACAGAATAGCCGTTTTTAATCCTGTCTTCTACCTGGCTTAAATCTGTTTCAATTTGTTCGGCCGGAAAATAATCTGCCAGGCGGATGACTTTGCCAAACAACGGCGAGTTCCAAATCCGGTTGTTGGTAATCATCAGCAGTTTTGGATACAGCATTATCAGTGGTAATATATCCAATGATGATTGGTGATTGGCGATGATGATGGCAGGTTTTTTAAAATCTTCTTCCTGCTGATTGATAATTTTCTTTTTTACATTAATCATAATATACACCAGTCGCTTACAAACCAGCGCAATAATTTTATGGTATAATAGCTTGCCTTTTTCTTTTATGTTGAACAAAGAAAAGATATAAGCCAGCAGTGTGAGTGTAACACTCCAGCCAATAAAATACGAAAAAGCAAATGATGATTTAATGAAGCCCCACAGTGTCCAGGGAAAACGGTTTTGTTTAACCCTGTTAGTTACCAGAATCCTAAAAAGGAACGGGATTAACACTTGTGCAATCATCACCACACATAGGATGCCTATGATGGAAATTAGCGCTATGGAACGAAGCGCCGGGTGCTGTGCAAAAATTAAAACACCCAGGCCGGCAACCGTTGTTACCGCCGATAGTATGATGGATGACTTAAAGGAAGAAAGTGTTTTTTTGCCTGTTTTATATTCCTGCAACAAACCATCCATGATAAAGAGGCTATAATCATCGCCCAGGCCAAATATGAGTGCAGAGATGATGATGTTGATGATATTGAACCGTATATCAAAAAGGCCCATGATGCCTAATATCCAAACCCAACTTATGGCCATCGGTATAAAGGAAACCAATGTAAGTTCTATTCTTCCGTACACAAGCAGTAATACAAAAAACACCAGCATCGATGTCATTAAAGCAATGCTTGTAAAATCTGAATTGATGATTTCAACAAATCGCTTGGTAAGGTATTGCTTATCCAGCACGGTAACATGCGCTTTGTTTTCAAATGCATCATATACTTCCTGTTTTTTTTCGGGAACAGTTTTTACCAGTGTAACCACCGTTGCCTTTCCGGGTTTTTCGGTAATATAATCATCAAGGAAATTTTTACGCACCGCTGCCATTGCCTCTTTATCAACAGGCGTATATTCCTTATCCAACAACAATTTAAAATTATCAAAAGCCGATGCATTGAATTTTAATGCCAGGCCTTCTTTTACCAGGGTTGCCATCAGTTCACTTTTCTTTTCTGCGGTCCAATACCTGTTCCATCTTTCAATCCGTATTCTTTGTAAGGAATCGGAAATGATTAATGAAGAGACACCCGAATATTTTTTTACAATTTGCCTGTCCTGCAGTTTATCAATATCAGTTACTAACTTTTCATTATTAGCCAATGCCTCATCCAATGTTTTTCCATCGGTAACCAGGTACACCGATTGCAGTGCATATTGGTTGATGTGGTTCAATTGTTTTTCTGACTGCTTCAAACGTTTGCTCATGAAATTCATGTTCTGCAAGTCGGGTTCAAAGCCTGCTTTGCCTGCCCAAAAAGCAAAGAAGATGGTTAACCCAAAAATTACGATGACCAGGTATTTGTTGTATTCAGGTTTTAGCGATGCAATCTTATCAATCCACGAAAGGTTATTAACAGCATGTGGTGCAACCTGTTGTTTTTTTGTAGTGATAAAATGCGGCAGAAAAATCAAAGAACACAATGACGCACCCACTAAACTGAAAGCAGCAAACAGGCCCAGATCTTTCAGCATCTCCGATTCTACAAACTGCAGGCACAAAAAACCTCCAATAGTGGTAAAGCTGCCAATCGTCATAGGGAAGGCAAGGTCTTGTATGAGCTCCTTGATATTTTGTGTATGCCTGTAATGGTTAAAAACATGCAGCGAATAATTAACAGCAATACCCAATACCACCGAGCCGGTACCCAATGCAATCACCGATATGCTTCCTTTTAAAAAATAAATTACGGCCAGCGAAAACACGGCGCCAAAAACTACCGGCACCAGGATAATGAACGGTGCCGTCTTCTTCCTGAAATAAAACCCAAGAAAAACAATGATGAAAAGGATGGTGATGCCTTGCGTAAGCAAAGAATCTTTACGCAGCTGTAAAGCATTGCCCACCGAAACGGCGGTTGCACCAAAGTATGATGCCGTAACGGTGCTTTTGCTGTTATCAATCAAACTATCGAGCCCTTGCAGCAACAATGCGTTTTTGCCTGTGTTGTTTGGAGGATATTTGGGAGTGATGAAGAGCAACACGTGTTTCCTGTTTTTTGTAAGGATATAATTTTCGTACAGTTCAAAATTTTCGTCGTACTGCAACTGCTGCAGTTTTTTCATTGCCAGGAAGCTGATACCCACGGGGTCTTTGCTGATCATTGATTTTAATGCAAAGCCCGCCGGTGAAGTAAGTGTACGAAAATCCTGTTCCAGCGTTTCCTTAACTTTTTGTGGTTTAATAAGGCTATCTATTTCTAAATAATCTTTGTCATCAAGAAAAACAGGCAGGTGGCTGTTAAGTGTACCAAATAAATCCATGGTCAGTTCATCATCAACCTTTACATCCAGCTTGCTTATATAAGGCGCAAGCTTTAATTGGATATTTTGTGCCAGTTCATCGGTATATGCAATGAGGCTGTCGGGTTGTGCTGCTGCAGAAGTATCTTTAAGCGATACCGTAATCACCAGCTTATCCATGAACTTTGAGTTTTGAAAAACTTCATTCAGTTTTTCAATCTTTTTATCTTTTGGTAATATTTTAGATATATCCTCTTCAAACTTCACCCTTGATGCAAACCAGGTGGCTAATAAAAATATTGTTGCAAATATGATATACAGGGCAACCCGGCGCTTTTCAAAAAAATCATAAATGTGCAGGAATATTTTTTTCATGTACAGGTAATCTTATTAAACGGGCAGTTGTTTTTTTTCTATCAGCTTTAAAAAAATAAAGGTAAGTAACCCAAATAGGATAGCAGCCACAACCGCCAATGTTATACTGCCAAAAATATATTGCAGCAGGTTATGTTTTATCGATTGCAGTGTTATTGATTTGCTGAAAACAAACGGTGTGGCATTTGCCCCCATCCAAATGGCGCCCATTTTATAACTAAGAAAAATTATCAATGGTATTAAAGGCGGTATGCTGATATTGGCCGCAACAATTACCAAAGGCTTGTTCAGCTTTAATAATATGGCTAAAAAAATGGCCGTTACCAGTTGAAAACCCCAGATGGGAATAATGCCCATAAAAATACCAAAGGCAACCGATAAGGCTTTCAACTGTGCCGAGTGATGCGGATTGAACAAATGATCGTTGAGTAGTTTTTTAAATTTTTCTTTGCTGAACAATATCCTTAAAAAATTACGAGGCTTGATGTAGAGGAATGCTATCAGCACTAAGAGTGTATTCAAAATGCTGATACGAAAAAAATCTTTATAGGGCCTGAAATGCGAAACCCTTTCTTCTTTTGGCGCATAATAAACTGTTACCGGCACCCAAAGCACATCTACACCTTTCCAGGCTGCACGAACCAGCACTTCAATTTCAAATTCATATTTACGGGTAAAGAAGTGCATGTTCTTTAGCGCCTGCAAAGGGTAAAGGCGATAACCCGATTGTGTATCGGGACAGTTGATGCCCGTTTCTGCCTTAAACCAAAAGTTTGAGAATTTGTTGCCAAAGCTGCTGCCGCCCGGCACCGATTCCTGGTTCATATTTCTTGCTCCCACTATAATGGCATGGTGGTTTTCTTTCAGTTTATTAAAAAACAAAGGCAGGTCTTTTGCAAAATGCTGCCCGTCTGAATCTATTGTGATGGCATGACTGTATCCTTTTTCAATTGCGTATGCAAAAGCTTTGCGTAAGGCCCAGCCCTTGCCCATATTTTTTGCATAGCTTACCAGTTGAATCCCCGGGAAAATTTTTAAAAGGCTATCTGTGTTATCGGTTGAGCCGTCGTTTACAACAATAATATCATTATTATAAGCCTGCACATCTTTAATTACGCCTGCCAGTGTAGCGGCATTGTTATAAGTAGGTATAATAACACAGGTATTTATGTTGCTATTATTTTCACCCGTTAAAACAGAGCCAGCCATTTGTTATTAAAATGATATAGTTAATAAAATTTGAAAAGCAAAGGTAATACAATGTGGTTCCGGTAAATATGGATACCGATGATTAAAAATATTTTTAGCGGCACGGTATCTTATGCAACATTGTTATCATTCCCTGGTATCAATCACATTACTGAATTTGCTTTCGGTGCGTTTTTTCTTTTCGGAAATTTTCTTATGCATCCAATCGGGCCATAAAGTATCGTCTTCGGCATCATAAATCCTTATTTCCTGTGTTTCGCCTGTTTGCAGCAAATCATTTTCTGTACAGCCCAATACCTTAGCCGCTGCCCTTACGCCGGAATAACTTGCCCCTGCCACACCATGGCTCATAATGCTGGAGCCGCACATGTATAAATTTTCTATTTCGCTTTTATTGGTAAAAGAAAAAGGGCCTGTTTGCCAAAAGCCTTTTTCGGTGCCATAAACATTTCCTTTTGTAGAGTTGATATAGTACTCGTTGGTGATGGGGGTGCCTAACTCAATATTTACAATATGCCTGTGTACAGTTGGCAAAATTCTCTTAAAACTGTTTAGCAATTTTTCAATAAGACGATTTTTTATAGCCAGGTATTTATTATCTGAACTGTTACGCTCTGCATTAAATGCTTTAAAAGAATCATAGTCAATAAATGTTACCGCTTCAATCGTATGTTCGTAGCCATTATAACTTAGTGGGTCTTTTAACGAAGAGCAACTGATGAACAAGGATTCAAATTCGTCTTTTTCTAAAATAGATATTTTTGTGAGGTCTTTATAAATTTCATCCATGTCTTTTTGCGGCATATACCAGATATTGCCAGAGTCCATCCCGGCTTCATGCACATCCATATTAACCGTTATAAAAAATATCAATGAGGTTAATGAATAACGGGTATTTGATAATTTTTTTTGAAGTTTGGCGCTTACATTTTCGTGGCCAATAAGGTTGTAGGTTATGGAGGGGTCGGCATTGGAGATAATGTTTTTTGCAAGCATTTTTTCGCCATTTTGCAACTCAACGCCTGTTACCTTTTTTCTTTTGTTACCTGTTAACAATATTTTTTTTACTGCCTGCCCGGTATAGATATACCCTTTGTAATTCTTTATTGCATTGGTCATAGCTTTTACAATAGCGGCACCACCACCCATTGGATAAAATCCCCCATTGAAATAATGATCCATCAAAGCACAATGCAAAGGGAAACTAGCTTTTGACGGGGGTAAGCCATGATCGCCACATTGTATATTCAATACCTTTTTTAACAAAGGGTTTTTTATATACCAGCCAATCACCCTTTTTAAGCTGAATAAGCCATATTTACCAAGGTGCCTTGTGCGATAAACAATGGTAAGGTTATCCCAAAAGCCTTTCATTGCTGGAATAAGGAATAATTCTTTTGAAATTTTTTTAACCAGGCCCAGGTATTTTTTTATTCCTTTTTTTTCATCGGGAAAGTGAGTTGAAAGTGATTGGATGAGATTATCGATCCCTGCCGGTATATCAATCCGTTCTTCTCCAATCCAGCAGTGTTCATATGCATCTTTGTTCATCCTGAAAAAGACAAGTTCATTAGCAATACCCAGGCCTTGGTATAAAACATTTGTAGATTGGCCCTTATCGAGCCCGCCTATATAATGAACACCCGGGCTAAACCTGTGTCCATCTATATAAAAACTATGGCACCAGCCGCCGGGTACATAATGTTGCTCAATTACCGCTACCTTTTGGCCGGCACGGGCCAGGCAAAGCGCTGCTGCTAAGCCGCCGGCACCCGAGCCAATTATTATAGAATCAAATATCACCATAAGCGAAACTTTCCGAAGTTAAACATTTTAAAGGAGTAAAAGCAGTAAGTGATAAGTGTTAAACATTTAAGGTACAGGCTTTAACATATTGCTTTACAGCAGAAATTTTTAATTATTTCATTAAAGATTTGAATAAAAAAATATTTGTGGCATGGTTTTGGAATTTACCAACATGAATTTGCAAATGAAAGTCTCAATCTTAAAAAACTATTAAAATTTAAATACTATGTCTGACACAAATTTTCCAACCCCTTCTTCAACCGGCGCTTCAGCCGCTAAGGGTTATGGTTATAAAAATGCAATCATCGGGGTTTTAGCTGCCGGCCTTGTAGGCGTATCTGGATATCTTGTTTATTCAAAAAACGATACAGCTAAAACAATTCATCAGCAAGAAACTCAAATTGCTACTGTAACATCCGAAAAAAGCGATGTACAAGCCAGTTTTGATGCTTCACTTGCCAGGCTCGATTCTATGAGTACCGTTAATACAAGTTTAGCCAGCCAGTTAGCTGATAAGAATGCGGAAATAACAAAAACTAAAGCCGAGATACGCAGCATCCTGAACAAGAAAAATGCTTCTGCTGCTGAATTATCAAGAGCTAAAACTTTAATTGCATCGCTAAATGAAAAAATCACTTCATTGGAAGCAGATGTAGCTCGTTTAACACAGGAAAATCAGTTGTTAACCAACGACAATGTTGTTTTAAAACAAGAAAAAGAAAAACTTACAGCCGACCTTGCTACCACTACTGAAGTAAAACAAAATCTTGAAAAGAAAGTTGATGTTGCATCTACTTTAAATGCAAGTAATATTGTAATTACACCAATCAACGTAAAAAGGTCTGGTAAAGAAAAAGTTTCTACCACTGCAAAACGTGTAGATAAATTATTAGTAAGTTTTGATGTTGATAATCGTATTATACAACCCGGAAGCACAGATGTATATGTGTTGATTTTAGATCCGGAAGGAAAAGCAATCAGCTCGGGCCCCGAAACCTTTACTACCAGGGAAGACAAGGCTTTGAACTATACAGCAAAACTTCCTGTTGATTTAGAGACTGCAAAAAAGAAAAATGTTGAATTTGCTTTTGCACCGGGTACTAGCTTTAAACAAGGCAATTACACCATTCAAATTTATCAAAATGGTTTCCTTATCGGACAGGGTGTACGTGAATTGAAAAAAGGTGGATTGTTTGGATAAAGCAACACTCACTCTAATATATATTGCAGTTTAACTGTAATGCAAAAAAGGCCTTTTGAATATTACATTCGAAAGGCTTTCTTGTTTCTGCTATTTTTTAAAATTAAATGCAGATTTTTTTATTATGAGGATTTTTAACCTGCCCGGTAATTTAAAAAGCCCGTTAGCATAAATAGTATTTCTGTTTAAGTTTTAAAATTGACAAGAGTATTTAATAAACCGAATTGCTATTATTAATAACTTAGCGCTTTTTATTTTATGAAGCAAACTATTAAAACTATTGCTGTAATTGGCGGAGGACCCTGTGGTTGCTCTTTAGCCCTGCAATTAAAAAGAAAAGGATATAAAGTTGGTGTGTTTTATATTGAAAAAAGGCCTGAGATAATTGTGGGAGAATCGTTGGTGCCGGCCATTATACCCTACTTACGTAAATTAGGTATTGAAGAAGAAGTAAAAACCTACAGCACCTATAAGCCCGGGGCATCTGTATGGGTTGATGCTGATGAAGAATCAACGGCAGCGTTTACATGCGCAGATGGTACATTGCCACATTATGCCTACAATGTTCCCAGGGTAAAGTTTGATAAAACAATTTTTGATTTGGCGGTAAAAGAAGGGGTTAGTTTTTTTAAACAGGCAGCAGCATTAGAATATAATGCCGAAACGGATGAAATAAAATTAAACCAGGCAACCATTAATGCTATTGAAGACTTTTTTCAGGGGCAACCCGATTTAATTGTAGATGCAAGTGGCCGGAGCAGAACTATTTCTCGCCTGATTAATATTCCTGCAAAAGAAGGAAACAGGAAAGACATTGCCATATTTGCACATCTTAGCGGTGCAGAAAATATAAGCCCTTTTAATATTCATTTACACAGGTTTTCAAAAGGATGGTTTTGGCGTATTCCTTTGCCCGACCGTATTTCAACAGGTATAGTCATTAACCCTGAGTTATTAAAATCTTATGGCCAAACCAAAGAAGAACAGTATGATAATTTGTTGAAAACAGATGAAACTCTATTAAGATTTAATTCAAATGCCAAACGTGAAACGGGCGTACAACTATATTCAAATTACCAGTTAATATCATCACGCCTATATGGAAAAAACTGGATGCTGGTTGGTGATGCTGGCGGGTTTCTTGATCCAATATTCTCATCGGGGCTTTTTTTAGCCATAAAAGGCAGTTTTGAAGCTGTGAATACAATTGAAAATTATAGTAACCGGTCATTAAAAAAGTTCCAAAAGAACCAGATGAATGAACTTAAATTATGGCAACAATTAGTTGATACCTGGTATAGCGGCAGGTTGTTTACATTAATTAAAGCCGGGCAAGACAGGTTAGATACTTCATTTGGACGTTTTGTAGAACCATATATAAAGCGCCATTTAACAAGGATTTTTACCGGCGAAGCTGTTTACAGAGCAATTAGCCGGGCCTTTTTAGCATTTGTACTTGGCCCCATGATTGGTATGATGAAAATGGCAAGGCTTCATAAGCGGAATGTTAAGGATTACGAGATTAAATAATCTTAATTAAATATTGTTCATATTATATACACCTGTTATTTTACTTCAAAACTCCAGGTAAATAGGGTTCTTTATTGCTATTTTTTACAATTAATTGTATAATTTTCGATAAAACTTATTTAAGTTGGAACCTTTCATAAACCCTAATTACCGTTCATCAAAAACGTAGTTTTCATCTTTTTTCTGTCTAAAATTTTAAAATGTAATACCAGTAAGGGTTTTAGAACTTTTTAGCCTATTAATTCATGCCTATTACCAATATATACTCAGTACTTTATATTGCATAGTACTGTAAAATCACTTATCTTTGTGTTATCAAAGTAAGCAAGGCGTTAAAAGCCCCATTACAATAAAACAAATATTATAACATATAAAAACAAAAGTCATGAAAAAGCAATCAGAAATCAACTTTACACAAATTAGTAAAGAACACACAAAAGAATTAACCACTGTAGTAAAAGAAACCTTAGTTCCGGTTAGAAGATTAACCCCGGCTGATTTGTGGAATATTCAACGCAGAAGCAAAACAATGATGAACAGAAGGCACCTTGTTTAATGTTTAATTCACTATAAAAGTATAGCCGTTTTTATATGTGATATTTCATAATAGCTTCTTTGCCCTTAAGCCTCATAACTAATTGAGGCTTTTTTATATTATGCACTTAATACTATGCTTTATTTTTTTTACAAAAGGTAAAATCCCCTATTTTTGCAACCCCAAACGGGGCACATATTCCTCCTTAGCTCAGTTGGTTAGAGCATCCCGACTTGTCGTCGGGAGGGGCGCTGGTTCAGACTGCGACACAAAAGTTGAAACATAAAAC
>JAHBTN010000005.1 GCA_019638575.1 Ferruginibacter sp.
AATTGAACCTGGTTTTGCAGAAAGTTGTGGTACATGTCCTTCAACATCAGGAGGTGGGGTAAAACTTACATGCATATTGAAAGATGGTTTTTGTATTAAACCAGCAAATTGTAATAATGCAGTAGAATGTAAAAAAGATTGATAAGCATTGATTTTTATAACATAGCTTTCTACTTTATTAGGAAGCTATGTTTCTTTTGATTAAACAAAATGATTTTAAAATGTAAATTCTAAAAAGCAAAAATTAATGAATATATATAGATTAATTTTGGTTTTTTTATTTGCATTATTTACTAAAGTAAATGAAGCACAAAAAAAATTTGAAGCTATAATCTCTTTTCCAAAGTCAATAAATCTTAATAAGGTAAGTATTGAATATTATAATGGAAAAGAAACCATTTCATTAAAATCGGACTCTAATAATAAGAAAATATTCATACATGATACTTATTATACTGATTATCCGATTTTAATGATTACTTACATAAAAGAAGAAGGTGTAGTTATAAATCTAAAAAGATATTTACTAAAAGATAAGTCTACAATTATATTTTATAATAACGGAAATAGTGATTTAAATAATGCAAAGCTTATCAATGCGATTGATTTTAAGAATTTAGGTGAAAGTCAATTTGATATTTTTGCAAATAAAGAAATAAAAGAACTAGATAATTTCTTAGCAATTAATGCTAAATATTTAAAAGATAGTTTATCGTTGTATGAGCAATATCTAAAATTAGATTCTATATTAAAAGCAAAGAAATTAAAGTTTATCAAAGGAAATAGTGATTTATTTTATTCATTCTGGGTATTTAAAAACGAATTTGTATCGAATACTGATTATAGTGCAAAAGATTTATTAAACATCTATAATTATTTTTTTTCAAAAATATATAAATACACTTTTGAAGGGAAATTGGTTTTAACGATTTTACAAGGCAGAATAAATGCAGTTAAAGGCAAAATGGCGCCTTTGTTCTCTGCAATTGATTTAAAAGGGGATAGTATTAACTTAATAAAGTTTAGAAATAAATATGTGATATTAAATTTTTGGGCTTCCTGGTGCAAGCCTTGTATTACTGAAATGCCTATTCTAGATTCAATATATAATTATTATTCAAAAAATAAAATTGTTATTATCTCTGTATCGCAGGATCAAAATAGAGATAACTGCATAAATGCAATACTAAAATACCAAATGAATTGGTTTAATATTTTTAATGATTCTATGGTAAACAGCGCTTATGGTAATAATCCTGCAATCCCACAAGTTTATTTGATAGACAAGACAGGTAAGATTATTTATTCCAGAACAGACGATAAAGATTATGATTTAAAGAAGTTAATTTCTATAGTAAAAAAATTAGAATTATAAATTCAGGTCTTCTTTGTTTGTTCAAAACCCTATTACTTACAAAATCTGTAATGAAAAGATATTTTATCGTTTTAGGACTCCTGCTATTATTTTTAAATAGTTTTTCTCAAACTGATTATTCAGGGAATTCAAATGTACGTCTGAGTATTTCATCGGGTGAGCCACCCCAAAAGGGTGGTTCACCCCAAAAATTTTCATCTCACATTCTTACAAAAAAATTAGCAGGCGCATAAGTTTTATACGCATCAGGATAAAACCTTTTTATCCCAATTGCGGGTACAAAGGAAAATCTTTCATAAATGATTTTACATCGGCAGCCACTGTTGCAATGGTTTTCTCATCATCAATATGCATCAAAACTTTGTCAATAAAATCAACCAGTGTTTCCATCTGTGTTTCCTGCATGCCCCTTGTGGTAACAGCCGGCACACCTACCCTTATACCCGATGTAACAAAGGGGCTTTTATCATCAAAAGGCACTGCATTTTTATTTAATGTTATGTGCGCCTTGTCTAAAGTTTCTTGTGCTTTTTTGCCGGTGATATTTTTGTTTCGCAGGTCAATCAACATAAGATGGTTATCGGTGCCATTGCTTATTAAGTTATAACCACGCTTTACAAAAGCGCTCGCCATGGCTTGTGCATTGCTGATTACCTGTTTGCCATAAACTTTAAAATCATCGGTAAGTATTTCGCCAAATGCTACGGCTTTGGCAGCTATTACATGCTCAAGCGGGCCGCCTTGTGTGCCGGGGAAAACAGCCAGATCTAATAACGAGCTCATCATCCTAAGGTTTCCTTTGGGATCTTTAATGCCCCAGGGGTTTTCAAAATCGTGGCGCAGCATAATAATGCCGCCCCTTGGCCCACGCAAAGTTTTATGGGTGGTGGATGATACAATATGGCAATGATCAAAGGGGTCGTTTAGTAAACCGGAAGCAATTAAACCGGCAGGGTGAGCAATATCTGCAAATACAATAGCACCCACTTCATCGGCAATGGCACGTATGCGTTTATAATCCCAATCCCTGCTGTATGCCGATGCACCGCAAATGATCATCTTTGGTTTTTCGGCCCTGGCTTTTGTTTCTAATTGTTCGTAATCAACTAAACCATCTTTAGTAACACCATAATGTATGGCCTGGTAAGTTTTTCCGCTAAAGTTAGCCGGGCTGCCATGTGTTAAGTGCCCACCCATACTTAAATCGAGGCCAAGAAATTTTTCACCGGGTTTCATCACCGCCAGGTAAACGGCGCCGTTAGCCTGTGCACCGCTATGTGGTTGCACATTGGCCCAACTGCAATTAAATATTTTTTTTAACCGGTCAATGGCTAATTGTTCAATCTCGTCCACCACTTCGCAACCACCGTAATATCTTTTACCGGGATAACCTTCGGCATATTTATTAGTAGGCACGGTACCCATGGCCTGCATTACCTGCATGCTGGTAAAATTTTCGGAGGCAATAAGCTCAATGCCATTTCGCTGGCGTTGCAGTTCTTTATTTATTAAATCAAAAACAAGTGTATCATTTTGCATATAGTATCATTAGAAACGCAAATATAAGAAGGGTGGTTTATTTAGCTGATAGTTTTACCAACAAAACCTAATGTGTTTTAATTACATAAAATTCACTACTTTCACACCCGTTTCAGGTATAAGAAAATTTGAGTATAAACTAAAAATACTGCCGTAGGCAGGTTAGTTTTCAATAATGAAGGCAATCATTCCCGTTGCAGGAGCAGGTACAAAGCTTCGTCCGCATACATATACACAACCAAAAGCGCTTATTCCGCTTGCAGGCAAAACAATACTCAGCATCATCATCGATCAGTTGCATGAGGCAGGTATAAAAGATTTTATTTTCATTATCGGGTACCTTGGCGAAAAAATACAGGATTATGTAAAGACCGAATACCCGGGGCTTAACAGTTCTTTTGTACAGCAAAACGAGCGCTATGGTACCGGCCATGCTGTAAACTTAACCCGTGAGTTGGTGGGCGATGATGAAGTGATGATAATTTTAGGCGATACCATTGCCGATTATGATGTGAAGGAGATAATGGATTCGCCGGTTTCGATGCTGGGCGTGAAAAAGGTAGATGACCCACGCAATTTTGGCGTAGCCGAAATTGAGGAAGACGGATACATTAGCCGTGTGGTTGAAAAGCCGGCAATACCTAAAAGCAATATGGCATTGGTGGGTGTGTACAAGATAAAAGAAACAGCCGTCATGTTTTCGTGCCTCCAAAAACTAATTGTAACTAACGATAATGGTTACGAAGAGTTTAGCCTAACCGATGCATTGGAATGTATGATGCAGAACGGGGCAAAGTTTAAATCGTTTAAAGTAAATAACTGGTTCGACTGCGGGAAAAAAGAAACCCTTCTTGAATCAAATGCCACTTTATTAAAAAAATTCGGCGGCAATGTTTTCGACGGGAAATCATTTGAGAATACCATCATAATTCCGCCTGTTTCCATTGCAGCAGGCTGCGAAATAAAAAATTCTGTTATAGGCCCCAATGTGGCCATTGGTGAGCATACAAAAATAAACCACGCAATTATTAAAAATTCTATCATTGGCGCTTACTCAAACCTGTTTGAGATTGTACTTAGCCATTCACTAATTGGCAGCGATGCCGAAGTGAAAGGCGTAAACCGTAGCCTTAACATTGGCGATAATACTGCTATTGATTTAAGCGGTATGAAATCTTTGGACTAGGATATTTGTAGCTGGTTACTACTTTACCTGTATTTCTTTTATACCGCAAAACAGCAAAAAAAATGCTGCTGATTAAAATAAATTCTTTTACTTTGCGTTTCAAAGTACTTTCTATTCGTTAATCAATTTTAACGATATTTGAAAAAACTGTATATAAACATGCAAAACCGGGTAACCAGATTATTTAATACCAGCTATCCTATTGTGCAGGCAGGCATGATATGGGCAAGTGGTTGGCGGCTGGCAAGTGCTGTAAGCAATGCCGGCGCCCTGGGTTTGATAGGTAGCGGAAGCATGTATCCCGATGTACTTAAAGAACATATACAAAAATGTAAAGCAGCCACCGATAAACCATTTGGTGTTAATGTACCGTTGCTGTATCCCGATATTGATAAGCATATCGATATCATCATAAAAGAAAAAGTACCAATTGTATTTACATCGGCCGGCAACCCAAAAACCTGGACGGGCATTTTAAAACAACACAACATTACTGTGGTGCATGTTGTAAGCAGCAGCAAATTTGCCGTAAAGGCACAGGAGGCAGGTTGCGATGCAGTAGTGGCCGAAGGATTTGAGGCCGGTGGCCACAATGGTAGAGAGGAAACAACTACCATGGTTTTGATACCTGCAATATGTGAAGCGGTTAGCATACCTGTGATAGCAGCAGGCGGTATTGCCACCGGCAGGCAAATGCTGGCCGCCATGGTATTGGGCGCCGATGGTGTACAGGTAGGAAGCCGCTTTGTTGCAAGCGCCGAAGCATCATCGCACCAGGATTTTAAAAACCTTGTAGTGAATGCTAAGGAAGGTGATACACAACTTGCTTTAAAAAAATTAACGCCGGTTAGGCTTTTAAAAAATGAATTTTATAACCAGGTAAACGAAGCAGAAAAAAAAGGAGCAACGGAAGAAGAATTACAAAAATTATTAGGCAGGGGCCGGGCTAAAAAAGGAATGTTTGAAGGAAAAATTGATGATGGTGAATTGGAAATTGGACAAGTTAGCGCTCTAATTAAGAACATACAACCTGCTGCTGAAATTGTAAAGGAGATATACACATCGTATGAAGAAGCTTTACGGCAGCCAGTTAAATAAATTATTATATTTGCCGGCAATTAAAAATTTGAAAATCAACCCCCAATATATGTTACAATACACAAGAAAATTTTATTCCCGTTTTAAAAAAGAAATTTGTGTTTTCATAACATTCTATTTGTTTGTGTTGAATGCAGTTGCGCAAAATCCAATTAAAGATCCCAATAATCCTGATGTACCCATCTTACCAACTCAAATATCTCCCGGCCAGTTTTATGATATTTTAAAAGATAAGAATACAGATAAAAAGAAAACAGGCGACGACAATAATTTTTCTCTTAAAGACAAAATTGAAAAAGACAGCCTGGTAAAAGAAATTACACCGCAATCAATAAACCCTACCGAAGATACTTATGGCATGAGCCTTTTCAGGTCGGGTGTGGTAGCCTCTATCACAGAACTATCTACTCCGCCATTAGATTATCCTATTGGTGTGTACGACCGAATCATTGTATCGTTATGGAATGGAGCCGAGGCTACTTTAGATTATACTGTTGCAAGAGATGGCTCAATTTTTCCGGCAAGTATCGGCAAAATATATTTACAAGGCCTCACTTTTGAACAGGTACGTTCATTGCTTACTCAGCGTTTTAAATCTTTTGTGCCCCCATCTACAAACATTTCTGTATCTATTGGCCAGCCACGTACTATATCTGTAAATGTAGCCGGTGAAGTAAGAAAGCAGGGGCCAGTTACCGTATCTGCCTTTACCAATGCTTTTAATGTAATTGCTTTGGCAGGCGGCCCAACCAATCTTGCTAATTTGCGTAATATACAAATAAAGCGTAACGGCAGGGTGATAGATGAACTGGATGTATATAAATACTTAACTACTGGCGATTTTGGAAAACACATCTACTTAGAGAATAATGATTTTGTAATTGTATCGGCTGTTGCAAAAAGGGTGAAAGCCGAAGGGAAATTTAAGCGCCCAATGTATTACCAGTTAAAAAATAATGAGGGCATGAAAGCATTATTGCAATATTCTGGCGGATTGGAGAGAGATGCATTTTCGAGCGGTGTAAAAGTTTACCGCACCGAGCTGGAGAAACAGGTTATTGAAGATGTGAATGCAACCGCCATCATTAATCCAACACATGATCCCAGGTTTGTTAATACAGATTTTCCGTTGGTGGATGGTGATATAGTACGAGTAATTGCCGTAAACCCCGGCCTGGTAAATAAGATTGAGATGAAAGGCGAAATATCTTATCCCGGCCAGTACGAAGCAAGAAAAGGCGATAAATTATTTGATTTGATAAACAGGGCAGGAGGCATAACCCGTAACACTTATTTGCCACGAGCATATATTTTTAGAGGAGGCGGAGATAGTACCAATATTAAAGCCAGCAAAGTAGAAGTAAACTTAACAGATATAACTACTAATGATACAGCCAGTAAGTACAATGTAGAATTATATGCCAACGACCAGGTATTGCTTTTTAATTCCAATCAATTTGCCGATAAACAATATGTTGAAATTTTTGGAGAAGTAAGGCAGCAAGGTAAAGTAAATAAATACGGTGGAATGACCTTGCAGGACCTTTTATACCTTTCTGGCGGATTAAAACAATCGGCAGAATATGGCCGTATTGAAATATCGAGTGTGGTTGATATTGATTCGGCCAAAGGTATGCAAATGCCTACCCGTACAATTGTGAAAACGATAAAGATTGCGCCAACATTAGAGCTTGACAGTGTTTCGGCAGGTATAATATTAAAACCTTTCGACCAGGTGTATGTACGTAAAAACCCAACTTTTGAATTGCAGCAGTTGATTACTTTAAATGGACTTGTTCAGTATGAAGGCCCTTATCCAAGGCTTAGCAAAACCGAAAGGTTATCTTCTTATATACAAAGAGCAGGCGGCCTTAAAGAAAATGCAGATTTAAGCGGCGCCATTTTGTATCGCCGAAAAACACAATTTTTCAGTGAAAACATTACTAAGAAAGTTGCTTCATCTGTTGACTCATTGGGAAATTTAAATTTAGATTCTGCCAAATCATCAATAGCCGAAGCCATTACAGAGCCCATCAGTATTGATTTATACAAGGCATTAAAATATAAAAATTCTAAGTATGATATAATACTGCAGGAAGGCGATGTTATATTTATTCCGGAAGTAAATCCATTTGTAAGTGTAAAAGGCGTGGTACAATCGCCACTTAAATTAACTTTTGATAAAGAGCATACTAATGTTGGTTATTATATTGATAAAGCAGGTGGTTATGGTATTAAGCCATGGCGAAACAGGGTTTATGTAACTTATGCTAATGGCAAAAGCCGAAGAACAAAGAACCTGTTTTTTATACATTTTTATCCAAAGGTAAAAGCAGGCTCTACTATTACTGTGCCTTTAAGGCCTAAAGGTTCGGAAGTTACCGACTCGATGGTACAAGTGGTGATATCAACCATACCGGTTGTACTGGCAGCAGTTCTTATAAAAGCTTTTAATTAAACGAGCCTAATTTTTTTGTATGAACAATTTAGAACTTATAAAACTACTATTGCAACGTATTAAAAAGTACAGTTGGTTAATAGCCGTTTTAGCATTGGCCTTTGGCGCTTTATTCTTTTATATGGCTAACCAAAGCCTGTTGTTATATACATCAAAGTCAACTGTGTTTCCATTAAACGGCACTCCCGAAACCAATCCCGGTTCTACCATCAGTAGTTTGTTAGGCCTGGGCGATGTTACCAAATCATTTACAGGCGATGCCTCTATAAATATTGTAGAACTTGCAACCAGCCGCCGTACCAGGGAAGCTGTAGCGATGGCAAGAATACCTTCTATGCAAAACAAAACTGTATCTGATTTGATTATTGAAGAAAACAATAAGTATACAGGTTTTATGCAGAATGATAAAATAGAAAGGCCCAAAGACAGCCTGGATAAAATAAATATTGCCAGTAACCTGCTTCAACTTTCATTTATAGCTAAGATAAACAAGAACGGGATACTTGAATTGTATTTTACAAACAGTAACCCCGAGCTGGTAAGGGAAATAAGTTATATATACATTGATAAGATTTCGGAGTTTTATATTGACCTGAAAAAGAAAAAAGCACAAATTGATTATGAGTTTGCCATTAAGAAAGTTGATTCGCTGCAAAATGTATTGAACCAACTTGATAAGCGTGCCATTAAACTGGACGAAAGCACTTTCTTTACCAATGAGGGCCTGCAGCGTTACAGCCTGCCAAAAGCAAACCTGGCACAGGATAAAGCTACTGTGCAATCGCAATACTATTATGCGGTTAATAACAGGGAATCTGCTGCATACCGTTTACAAAAAGAAACACCATTGATAGAACCGCTTGATAAACCTGAGCCGCCCTTTGATAAAACAAAAAAATCAAGAATTATATACAGTATCCTTGGATTGATGCTGGGATCTATCATTGCCTTGCTTATTATCAGTTGGAAAGTGATTAATAAATACCTTGCTGATGAACTGAACAGGGCTATTGAAAAAGCTTCAAAACCTAAATCAACAACGGCTGTTCAGCAGGCAGGACCGGTAAAATAATTTATTAAAAACGCTCCGGGTATTGGAGCGTTTTTAATTTGTAGTATATGCAGTAAACTGTTTATTTCCTAAGCGCCCATTTCAGCATCTCTTTCCAGGTGGGTTTTTTGCCATACATTAAAATACCGGTACGATAAATTTTAGCAGCCAGCCAGGTGGTGCATAAAAAACCAATCACCAGTAAAGCCATTGATAAAATAAGTTGCCAAACAGGTACGGTGCCAGGTACACCAAACGGAAGCCGGGCCATCATTACAATGGGTGAAGTAAAAGGAATAATGCTGCCCCAAACTGCGATAGGCCCGTTAGGGTCCCTGATAGCAACAGTCATCATAAATATAGCGAAGATGATGAGTAAAGTGATAGGGAAGCTTAATGATTGTGCTTCTCTTACATCTTCATTGATAGCACTGCCAATGGCTGCATATAATGATGAATAAAAGAAAAACCCTCCCATAAAATAAAATGCAAAGCAACCCAGTATTAAAGGAAGATTTACACTGGCAAATGATTTTTGTATGCCAGCCACAATTGCGCTTGCCACAGCGCTTTCTGAGCCCATCATTTTACCAACCGTATACACCAGTAAGATGCAGGCAACCCATATAAAAAATTGTGTAAGGGCCACTAAACTGATGCCAATAATTTTACCAAGCATTAGTTGAAATGGCTTTACCGATGATACAACTACCTCTGCAATACGATTTGTTTTTTCTTCCATCACACCCATCATCACCTGCGAGCCATAAATAAGCAGGATGAAATAAATTAAAAATCCGCATACATAACCAATAGTTGAAGAAACGGCTGAATTTGCATTCTTGTTTTCCTGGTTTTCTTCTTTTATGCTAATGTTACTTGTATTAAGTACAGTTTTCTTTTCATTATCTATACCCAGTTTTTCATTCACCACTTCGCTCCAAATTATATTGAGCTTGTTTTCAATCATGCTTTCGGTACCGGTGCCATGTGTTTTATCTGTAATGAATTTTATATTTTTTCTTCCTGTTTGCCAGTCAATGGGTGGTATAATGATGTAGCCATCGTACCCGGCTTTTCTAAAATGGCTTTGTACCGATGTGTCTTTTACAGGGGTAAATAAAATTGTACTGTCGTTAGCATTTATTTTTGCTAAAAGGCTATCGCTAAAATAGCCCGAACTGTCAACAATGGCAATATTCATTTTTTGCACCGAACTGCTTAAATAACCTGTACCAAAAATGAGGGCCATATACAAAGCGGGGAATAAGATGGTGGTAAATACAAATGATTTCTTTTTTACCCTGGTTAAATATTCTCTTTTTAATATCAATAATATCTTGTTCATGATCAATTAATTGTTTTAAAATTTCAGTTTACGTTTTGAAACTGCCTGGCAGTTGCTGTTCCTTCTACCAGCTTTATAAAAATTTCATTTAATGATGGCAACACTTCATTAAATGAATGAATAGCAGCTTTTTCATTTATAAAATACTGTAGTATATCATTGGGGCTGCTGTTATCTTTTAATTTTAAAATCAACTTTCCCTGTTTTTCATTCACCACATCAAATAAATTTGAATTTCCCTGTGCAGGCAGGTTATCGGCCGTAAGGCTGTAGATGTTTTCTTTATAACTGTTTTTTATTTCGGCAATCTTGCCGTCTAAAATGTTTTTCCCTTTATTAACTAACACAATATGGTTGCAAATTTCTTCAACCTGTTCCATACGGTGTGTGCTAAAGATAACTGTGCTGCCGTTTTTAGCCAGGCTAAAAATTTCATCTTTTATTAAATTGGCATTAACGGGGTCAAGCCCGCTAAATGGTTCATCTAAAATGATTAGTTTAGGGTTATGCAGTACAGTAGTTACAAACTGCAGCTTTTGGCTCATACCTTTACTAAGGTCTTCCACTTTTTTGTTCCACCAGCTTTCCATTTCCAGCTTTTGAAACCATGTTTTTATTTTAGCATTGGCATCGGCCTTACTTAATCCTTTTAAACGTGCCAGGTAAACTGCTTGCTCGCCAATTTTCATTTTTTTATACAAGCCTCTTTCTTCGGGCATGTATCCAATATCTGCTACATCTTTTTCAGGGTTAAATTTTTTCCCGTTAAAAATAATTTCGCCGCTATCCTGGTAAAATATACCCGTTATCATTCGAAGCAATGTTGTTTTGCCTGCACCATTAGGGCCAAGCAACCCAAAAATGCCTCCTTCTTCAATATTCATGCTAATACCGTCAACAGCTTTTTGGGTAGCAAAATATTTTTTAAGGTTATGTACTTCTAAAACATTCATTGTATATATTTTTTCGCTTCAAATGTACGTATCCAAAACTTATTATAGGTTGTGTATTTATAAACGGTAAACTATTTATAATAGAATAATTGCTAATTGGCGGGCAATTTTTTCTCCATCCATAGCGGCACTTACTATACCACCTGCAAAGCCGGCGCCTTCGCCACATGGGTATAAATTTTTTAATTGGGGATGCGTTAAACTATCCAAATTGCGTGGAATACGAACCGGCGATGAGGTACGGCTTTCTGTAGCTACAATTACGGCATCATTTGTATAATATCCTTTAAGTTTTTTTCCAAATAGTAAAAAAGCATTTACTAATGATTGATGAATGAATCCCGGTAAAACTTTTTGTAATGTGGTGCTTTGTAAACCCGGCAGGTACGAATTAGAAGGCAAGGTGGCAGATAGTTTATTACTGCAAAAATCGGCCATACGTTGTGCCGGGGCTACAAACTTACCACCGCCAGCAGTAAAACATTGTTGCTCTACCGCCTGTTGAAAATGCATCAGCAATAAAGGGCTTCCTTCATCAGATATTTTTTTGCCTGCTTTTTTTAATTCATAGGCAGCATCTGCTTTTGTTACCTGCACTACAATACCGCTGTTGGCATAGGGATTGTTTCTTTTTGATGGGCTCCATCCATTTACCACAATCTCACCGGCTGCAGTTGCAGCCGGTGCAATAATACCACCCGGGCACATACAAAACGAAAATACGCCCCGGCCATTTACCTGTTGAACCAGGCTGTATGATGCAGGTGGTAAAAACTCACTTCGTGTTGTTGTATTTATATTGGTTGTTGCTTCAGGACAGCCATATTGTATTTTGTCAATAAGGGCTTGAGGATGTTCAATACGTACACCCAGTGCAAATTCTTTTGCTTCAATATGAATTTGTTTTTTATGCAGCAGTTCAAAAATATCCCTTGCACTATGGCCGGTAGCCAACATAAATGCATCGGCTTCAAATTGGTTGCCATCTGCTGTTGTAACAGATTGTATTTGTTGATTACTAATGGTAAAGTCAACTACTTTTTTATTAAATAGAAATTCTCCGCCACAATCAATAACCTGTTTACGCATTGCTGTTATTATTTGTGGTAATTTATTAGTGCCAATATGCGGATGACTTTGATACAATATCTTTTCATCGGCTCCAAAATTTACAAACAAGTTCAAAATCCTGTCTATATCGCCACGTTTTGAGCTACGGGTGTATAATTTTCCATCGCTGTAAGTACCGGCGCCACCTTCGCCAAAGCAATAATTGCTTTCGGGGTTAATGATACCTTCTTTATTAAGTAATGCAAGGTCTCGCCGGCGGGTACGTACATCTTTTCCTCTTTCCAGGATGATGGGCTTTATACCCTTTTCAAGCAGGTGCAGGGCGGCAAATAATCCTGCAGGGCCGGCACCAATTATAATTACTTTTTTATTTGCATTTTTTACATCTTTAAAATAAAATGACTGTATTTTTCTTTGAAAAAATGGTTCGTTTATGAAGGCATTTACTGTAAGATTTACCCAAATTGTTTTGGAACGGGCATCAATAGATTGTTTGATGATATGATAACCGGTAACAGAAGTGGTTTTATGGCCTGTAGTTTTTGAAATAAGGTTTTTTACAGCTATATCATCGGCTGCTTCTGATGGCAGAAGTTTTAGAGAAATCTTTTGTTGCATTGCGTTTGGTTTTTATCCAAAAAGCGTAATCTATATTAATAATTGTACCCTTTTTTATATACAGGTTGTATAAGTATTATTAAAAGGGTAAGTCGTCAACAGCATCGGGTGGTGTTGATGAAAATGTATCCAGGGGTTCAAGGTATTCATTGTCAGTTTTAGGGCTACCGGGTTGTAAAATCTGTTCAATACGCCATGCATCCAGGTTGGTAATATAATTTACTTTGCCGTCTTTCTCCCATTTGCTTCCTTTTATATTAAAGTACACTTTTATTTCATCGCCAATATTAACCCGGTCTATAATAGTTGTTTTATCTTGTACACATTGAAACTTAACATAGTTGGTTATAGTACGGCCATTAATATCTTCAGTTTTTTCAACTGCAAATTCCCTTGTTTTAAAAGTTTCGGTACGTTGTACGGTATCATATTTGGCAACTAATTTGCCTGTAAGTTCATAACTCATATAAGTAATTTAGTATTCAAAAGTAAACCTAATTTTTATCAAAATAATTTTTTTAAAACCTTTCTTTCTTTAAGATAAAAAGGGCTATCTTACTCTTTGTTCATTTACATAAAAGCTGCTTAAAACAAAACCCGGTAAACAGAGTGAGATTTATATAAGAAATTAGGTTAAATATTTAAAGTTTTAAAAAAATATTTTACTGTACATGGGGTAGTTTTTGGAGAAGCAATATGAAAATAGCCATAAACAAATTCTTGTAATATACCTGTAAATCAGCTATATTGTACCGTGTATAATTTTTATTTGAATGGCAAAAAATGAACTGATTTTTGGTGAGGTGGGTTGCTAAAATTGCATACTGTAGTTGATTGGGAAAAAACAAGTGAATAAAAAATTTTTTTTTCAACATTTTATTCGATATTCGCTGTCCTGCGAAGATTTTTTATGAATAAATTTTGTTTGTAAAAAATTAAACCGGCAACCAAAGAAGATACAATTCATAACTCGATATATAAATTGCTAAGGAACTAATGGAGAAAGCTTTTGAAAAAGTATGGACTAACTGTTTAGAGATTATAAAAGACATTGTAGAATGGCAGCATTTTAAAACATGGTTCGAACCAATAAAACCGGTAGCATTAAAAGAAAAAATTTTAACCATCCAGGTTCCCAGTCAATTTTTTTATGAGTACCTTGAAGAGCATTATGTATCGCTGCTTGCAAAAACATTAAAGAGAGAACTTGGTAAAGAGGCAAGGCTTGAATACAGGATAATGGTTGACAGCGGTAACAGTAAAAACAAACCTCAAACGGTTGATATGCCGGGGCAGGGTTACAAATCTTACTCAAATAATGAAATGGATTTTCCACTTGTAATAAATAATCCTGTTAAGAACCCATTTGTAATTCCCGGGCTCAAAAAAATGCAGATTGATCCGCAGTTGAACCAGGCGTATACTTTTGATGCATTTGTAGAAGGTGATTGTAACAGGGTGGCACGCCAAGCCGGAAAAACAGTGGCCGAAAAACCCGGCACCACTTCATTTAATCCTTTGGTGATATATAGCAGTGTGGGTTTGGGTAAAACACACCTGGCACAGGCTATTGGCAACGAAGTTAAAAGGCTTCATCCCAATAAAGTGGTATTATATGTTAGTTCCGAAAAATTCATCAACCAGTTTATTGACCATGGCCGTAACGGTGCTATCAATGATTTTATACATTTTTACCAGTTGATAGACGTGTTGATAATTGATGACGTGCAGTTTTTTAACCGTGCCGAAAAATCGCAGGATGCATTTTTCTCAATTTTTAATCACCTGCATCAAAGTGGTAAACAACTGATATTAACCAGTGATAAAGCGCCAAAAGACCTGGAAGGTGTACAGGAAAGACTGCTAAGCCGTTTTCGTTGGGGTTTAAGCGCCGATTTACAGGTACCCGATTACGAAACAAAGATTGAGATACTTAAGTTAAAGATGAAGAACGATGGTTTGGAAATGCCACAGGAAGTAGTGAAATATATTGCTTATAATATGAATAGCAATGTTCGTGAACTGGAAGGTGCATTAATATCATTGTTGGCACAATCTTCGCTTAATAAAAGAGAAATTGATTTAGAATTGACAAAAAAAGTACTTCGCAATTTTGTAAAATCCTCCAGTAAGGAAATTACCATCGATACCATTCAAAAAATGGTATGTGAGTACTTTGATGTGCCATACGATAAACTGCTTCAAAAAACCCGTAAAAGAGAAATTGTACAGGCAAGACAAATAACCATGTACCTGGCAAAAGCATTTACAAAAAATTCGCTAAAAACAATTGGGGAGCATTTTGGTGGCAGAGACCATACTACCGTAATACACAGTTGCCAAACCGTAAAAGACCTAATGGATACAGATAGTTTATTTAAAGAAAGCGTTTTGGAACTACAGCAAAAAGTACATTTGGCTGCTATGTAAAAATTTTAACCAGGCACTTATAATTGATCCGGATTCTTAAAGAATTTGGATTTTTTTTATAAAAACAACCTGTATTGAAAATTGTTAAATAGTTAAATAAAATATGCCTGTTTTTACCATTTAGTTTTGGGTTATAACAGTATGAATTGTATTTTTGCCACCCCTTACAAAATAAGGGAAGATTAGGAGAGGTGCCTGAGAGGCCGAAAGGAACGGTTTGCTAAATCGTCGTACGGGTTAAACTGTACCGTGGGTTCGAATCCCACCCTCTCCGCAAAATTTGAGAAGAGGGTTAAACTGTTCCGCCAATTGGCGGATCGAATCCCACCCTCGCCGCAAAAAAAACTTAAAACGATAACCAATAGTTCGGGATGTAGCGTAGCCCGGTTATCGCGCCTGGTTTGGGACCAGGAGGTCGCAAGTTCGAATCTTGCCATCCCGACACCACAACCCAATCCCTTCGATTTTATATCGGAGGGATTTTTATTTTGAAAAATGATAAAAGTGTAGCCGGTTATCATCGTCCCGACTTGAGCGTCGGGAAGGTCGCAAGTTCGTCCCAATTAATAATTCAATCCTTGTAAAAATTAATTATTTCACAAAAAGCCGCAAAGTTATAAAGCAGGCAAGGTTATTTTCAATTTCCTTTTTTGAATAAAATATATATCATTAACCAGTTTCTAAATAAATATCTTTTTTAAAAATGGGATATTATAAAATTCAAAAACTGATATCTAAAATGCTATTGTATATTAAAATACCGGCTATATCATTGGCAGGAAATTTTAATTTTTTAATTTTACCCGAATAATAAATCTTTTCGGGCAGTAGCGCAGTCAGGTAGCGTACAACGTTCGGGACGTTGGGGTCGCTGGTTCGAATCCAGTCTGCCCGATTTTTTTAAATTTAAATAATAGAAAAGGGTTTCAATTAATTAAATCGAAACCCTTCACCGGGATTAATTTTTCTTAGATTTTTCTTTTGTTTTTTATGGACTACTTTAAAAATTTGAAAGCATTGGTTTGATATTAATCTTTAATGGCAACCAATGTCCAGTTATTTGTTCGGCGGTTCCATAAAATTGAATAATCTGTACCGTGATATAATTTATAAGTACGGTAACCATTATAATATTTCATTCTTAACCAACCGTAATTATAAATTTCAAATTTAAAAACAAAAGGTTTGCCGGCTTCTAATGTTACATCCTGGAAAGTTTTTCCATCGTCGCTAAGCTGAATGGTTTGGTTGTTATTGCCTTGAAGTGTAAGAAATATCCAGCTTGGATCGGTGTTTGGGTCAGTTTGCCCACTACCGCCGGTATTAGGGTTGGGCGCCGGTGATGTTGGGACCGGCGTTGTTGGTTTGGTGGGAGGAGTGGGTTTATTACCGGCAACAGCACCCTTGTCCCATCCGTTTGAAATGGCTGTCACCCTATCACTTTTACCGGGATGAGTGCTGCTGGCTCTTTCAGAAGCAATAGCTTTAATGGCTGCTACTGCTTCGTCTTTACTTGCACCCATCAACGCCATTAAATACCCGCTAAATGCATCTGCTTCCAGTTCTTTGGGTGGCGTGCTTCCCGTTCTGCTTACCACATGATTGTAATAATGATGCCCCATCTCATGCGCCATAATACTGATGCTTGACCATTTGGTATGTGTATAGCTATCCACATCTTCCAAAAAATCATTGTCGTACACAATCCATCGCATATTGTTGATGATAGTGGCATAAGCATTTTGAATACCATTTCTTTCCTGCAGCCTGAAATTTTCGTTCCAGTTTATTTTCTGCAACATTTCATCTACAATTTCCTTGGCTTCATATACCGACTGGAAATTAGCAACCATACTTTTGGGTGGGATGATATAACCACAGCCGGTAACCCTTTTTTGTGCTTGTGTATTAACAAATGCAAAAATGAAAAGGGTAAAAACAAATATTTTTTTCATAATCCGTTTTTTCTTTGTGAATTCTAAAATTAATATTTTATTTATATCCTGTATTAAAATATATAACATGATTTGTACAATGAAAAAAATACAGCATAAGATATACTCTTAAATCCATAGAAATATTTTTTGCGTACATGAATCACTTAAAAAAAACAATATGGAAAGAAGAATTTATAACCCCATTCAAAAAGACTATGTAAATTTTATAAAAACATCAACTGATACTAATGGTGCATACACTTTAGTGGAAGTGGAGTTGGCAGATGGCGGCGGCGTGGGGCTTCACTATCATAAAACCTACAGCGAAAAGTTTGAATGCATGGAAGGTGAAGTGCAGGTGCAACTTGATAAAAAGATTACTACTTTAAGTGTGGGACAAACGGCTACGGCCGAAAAAATGGTTAACCATCTTTTCAGGAACAGGAGCGGTAAACCCTGTAAATTTAAAGTGGAGATAAGGCCTGCAAGCCGTGGATTTGAGCAATCATTACAAATAGGTTATGGACTTGCTAGCGACGGCCTGTGTTATAAAAACGGGTTTCCTAAAGATAAATTAGCATTGGCCTGGCTGTTTGATGTAAGCGAAAGTAACCTGCCCGGATGGAGAAGTATTTTTGAATTTATTTTACGTCGCCAGGCAAAGAAAGCCCGTAAAAAAGGGATTAATAAAAAATTAATTGAAAGGTATTGTAAATTTTAAATGTTGTCTTAACCTTCAACTTTTATCTCACTTGTTATTTCAATAATTTTAAATCGGGCTGTGCATATTTATATACTTTAAAATAAATGGTTGTTTTGGTTTGATAAACTCCTTCTATTTTTGAAAGCTCGTTTACAAACTGCACCAGGTGATCGTTATCCCTGCACATCACATCCACTTCAAGGTCATAATCGCCCGATGTCATTGCTAAAAAACTAACTTCAGAAAGCTTTGCAATTTTTTGTGCAACTTTTTCTTTTAATGTTGCCGGCCTTACATACACTGCAATATGTGCATACGACCTGAAACCAACTTTCTCGGGGTCTACACGGCCAATGATATTTACCGTGCCGTCTTCAATCATCTTATTAAAACGGGTACGAATGGTACCAATGGATACTTTCAGTTTTTCTGCAATCACCGTAAACGACATACGGCCATCCTGCTGTAAATAACTGAGGATGGCAAAATCTAGTTCGTCTAAAATGATGGGACTGGTTTTATCCATAAAGACAAATATCTAACTAAAAAATAAAAATATAGCAATAATTTTTTTATTAACTGAAATATTTTTAATTTACTTACTTATTTCTGCAAAAATTTTAGTTTAATAATAATTATGAAATACAAAGCAATTCAAAACTTTATTAACGGCCGGTTTGTAAATGCCGGTACCGATAAAACAATGGATGTTATTTCTCCTATCGACGGAAATCTTTTATCTACTGTTCCTATGTCGTCAAACGCTGATTTAGACAAAGCTGTAAAAGCAGCACAGGCTGCATTTCCGGCATGGAGCAAAACACCCATCAAAGAACGGGTGCAGGTTTTTTTTAAGTATAAAACATTACTTGAAAAACACTTAAAAGAACTTGCTGAATTGTGTAGTGAAGAAAATGGAAAAACATACGGTGAATCGGTAGCTGAAATTGAAAAATGTGTTGAGCTTACTGAGTTTGCTACATCATTACCTCAATTAATTACAGGCGAAATACTTGAAGTAAGCAGGGGTGTTGAATGCCGTACCGAACATGCACCGCTTGGCGTGGTTGCGTCTATTGTGCCATTTAATTTCCCGAGCATGGTTCCTAACTGGACTATTCCTAATGCAATTGCTTTAGGAAATTGTATGATTATGAAACCGTCAGAAAAAGTGCCATTGAGCTGTGGCAAACTTGCAGAGTTGCTGAAAGAAGCCGGGTTGCCGGATGGTGTTTTTAATATTGTTCATGGCGATGTGGAGATTGTTGAAGCTATCTGCGATCATCCAAATATTGAAGCCGTGTCTTTTGTAGGTTCTACAAAAGTTGCAAAAATTGTTTATAAGCGTGCCACATCAAACTATAAACGATGCCTTGCATTAGGTGGCGCAAAAAATCATTTAATGGTTTTGCCCGATGCAATACCGGCTATGACGGCACAAAATGTGGCAGCAAGCATGAGCGGATGTGCAGGGCAGCGTTGCATGGCTGCATCGGCTATGATTGGTGTGGGCAATGTAGATGCCATTATTGATAAGATTTGTGAAGAAGCAAGAAAGATAATCCCCGGCGAAAATTTAGGGGCCGTTATCAATAAAGAAAGTAAAGACCGTATTGAACGTTATATCAGCGAAGCAGAAAAAGATGGTGCAAAAATTTTAGTGGATGGCAGGAATACAAAAGTAAAAGGGAAAGAAAATGGTACGTATGTGGGCCCCACGGTGATTGATTTTGTAAAGCCCGAAATGAGTGTGGCAAGAGAAGAAATTTTTGGCCCGGTGATTTCCATCATGCGTACCAAAACGGTAGATGAAGCATTGGCGATTGAAAATGCAAACCCTTATGGAAATGCTGCAAGTGTGTTTACACAAAATGGTGGTATGGCACGTTATATCATAGATCATGCAAGCGCCGGTATGATTGGTGTGAATGTGGGTGTGCCGGTGCCACGGGAGCCTTTCAGCTTTGGAGGATGGAACGAAAGTAAATTTGGTGTAGGCGATATCACGGGAAAGAGTTCGATAGAATTTTGGACAAAGTTGAAAAAAAGTACAACCAAGTGGAATGCCGAAGCCGGCATAAACTGGATGAGTTAAAAAAAGTAAAATAGAATTTCAAAACTTATAATTATGTCAACCATAAAAGAAATTTCAGAATCACAGGAGATAATAAAGAATAACCAGGACTATACTTTGTTTAGCTGGAGCAAACAAAAAGGCGCAACACCCATTGCCGTAAAACATGCACAGGGCGTGTACCTGTACGATTACAACGATAAAAGAATTTTAGATTTTTCATCGGGATTGATGAATGTAAACATAGGCCATGGCGACCAAAGGATTACAGATGCAGTGGTTAAGCAAATGCAGGAAGTGGCGTACGTTACACCAAGCTGTGTTACCAAAGTACGTGGTGAGTTGGGTAAAAAACTGGCCGAAATTTGCCCCGGTGATTTAAACAAAGCTTTTTTTACATTATGTGGCGCTACTTCTATTGAAAATGCAATTAAGCTTGCAAGGCTTTATACCGGCCGGCATAAAATTATTACCCGTTATCAATCTTATCATGGTTCTACCATGGGAGCTATTTCTGCAAGTGGCGATCCCCGCCGGTTACCGGTAGATGCTCAACAATCGCCCAATTTTGTTCATTTTGATCTTCCGTATTTATACCGTTGGGAATACGGTGAAGAAAATTTATTGAAAGAATCGGTAGCACAATTAGAAAGAATAATTGCTTATGAAGGCCCCGGCAGCATTGCTGCTATTTTGCTGGAAGGTGAGTCGGGTTCATCGGGTTGTTTACAATACCCAAAAGGATTTTTAAAAGCTGTAAGAGAAATTTGTAACCGCCATGGCATATTATTGATAATGGATGAAGTGATGAGTGGCTTTGGACGCACCGGTAAATGGTTTGGTTTTCAAAACCACGATATTGTTCCTGATATGATTTGCATGGCCAAAGGATTAACCTGTGGTTATCTTCCTTTTGGTTGTTTGATGGTGTCGGATAAAATTGCTTCAAAATACGATGATACTGTGTTGTCAATTGGTTTAACATATTCGGCACACCCGGTTAGTTGTGCCGCCGCTTTAGCAACTATAAATATTTATGAAGAAGATGGTTTAATTGAAAACACTGTTGCCATGGGAAAATATATGGAACAGCAAGCAGCCGAAATGATGAAGAAGCATCCATCAATTGGAAATTTTAGAAACACCGGATTATTAGGTTGTTTTGAGTTGGTAAAAAATCGTACCACTAAAGAACCAATGGCGCCTTTTAATGCAAAACCTGATGAAATGGAAGTAATGAATAAGGTGGCTGCTAAATTAAAAGAACTGGGGCTTTATACTTTTGTAAGATGGAGTTATGTATTTGTAGCGCCACCGCTTTGTATCAACAAGGAACAAATTGATGAAGGGCTTGCCATTATCAGCGAAGCAATTAAAATTGCAGATGAGTATGTGGAGTGAGGGGTTGGTAGTAGGTAGTAAGTAGCAAGTAGTAAGTAGTAAGTAGCAAGTAGTAGGTAGCATGTAGTAAGTAGCAAGATGAAGACTGTAGTGAAAAGTCAAAAATCAAAAATCAAAAGTCAAAATTTACTATTCACCATTCAGCATTCAAAATTCATAATTCATAATTCAAAATTCATAATTCAAAAATGCCAGATACCAACACTTCTCTTTACAATGAAGATCTTGCACCAATTGAACAAAGCAAGCGCTCCTGGGGAACATGGAACTATGCAGCATTATGGATAAGCATGAGCCTTTGTATTCCTACTTACATGCTGGCTAGTTCGTTGATAGAGGGTGGTATGAACTGGTGGCAATCTATCTTAACCATATTCATTGGCAACACTGTTGTTTTAATTCCGATGATATTGAACGGGCATGCCGGTGCAAAATATGGTATCCCTTTTCCTGTTTTTGCAAGGGCAAGTTTTGGCACCCGTGGCGCAAATATTCCTGCCATTTTACGGGCTATTGTAGCATGCGGATGGTTTGGTATTCAAACATGGATTGGCGGTTTCTCTATTTATCAAATGATGAAACTTTGGTTTCCTTCACTTGCAACAATGCCACAAATTTTTCCGGCATCGTTTGGTTTGGAAACCGGGCCTGCCATTTGTTTTTTTCTTTTTTGGCTGCTCAATATGTGGGTGGTTTATCTTGGTGTAGAAAGCATCAGGAAATTACTTGTATTTAAAGCTTTCTTTTTACCACTTGCAGCTTTGGCGTTGTTAATATGGGCAATTAATGCAGGCCACGGCCTGGGACCAATTTTATCGCAACCATCAAAATTACAAGGGCCGGCATTTTGGTCTTTCTTTTTTCCTGCACTTACAGGCATGGTTGGTTTTTGGGCAACACTTTCTTTAAACATTCCAGATTTTACACGGTATGCTAAAAGCCAAAAAGCACAAATAAACGGGCAAATAATCGGACTTCCGCCATCCATGACATTGTTTGCTTTTATTGGTGTAGTGGTAACATCTGCCACATTTATTATTTATGGCGAAACCATTTGGGACCCGGTTGTACTTGCCGGTAAATTTCAAAATAAATTATTGGTAAGTATTGCTATGATTGCTGTTGCTATATCTACGTTGGCAACCAATATTGCAGCCAATATTGTTAGTCCTGCAAATGATTTTGCCAATCTATCTCCAAAAAAAATAAATTTCAGAACCGGAGGATTAATAACCGGTATATTAGGCATTTTAATTTTTCCATGGAAACTGATAGCTGATCCTAACGGTTATATTTTTACATGGCTCATTGCTTATTCAAGTTTATTGGGGCCTATTGGCGGCATTATGATTGCCGATTATTATTTTATAAGAAAACAATTGCTGCATGTTGATGATTTATATAAACACAACGGGCAGTATGCATTTGTAAACGGATTTAATTCATCAGCCATCATTGCATTGCTGGCAGGTGTTATACCAAATATCCCGGGGTTTTTATTACAGGTTAAACTGGTTTCACCTACAGCTTTTCCATCATGGATATCGGGGCTATATAATTATGCATGGTTTGTTGGTTTTATTGTTAGTGGCATTGTATATATATGGCTGATGAGGAATTATAAAAGAGAAATTGTAAATTTAGAGAAATAGAAATTGAAGACCATGTCTATATTGATTAAGAATGCAAATATTGTTGGCGCTGCAGAAAATTATACAGGCGATATTTTTATACAAGGCGAAAGCATTGCTGTAATTGGTAAAAACCTGGATATACAGGCCGATAAAGTAATTGATGCAACAGGCCTGCTTGCATTCCCCGGTTGTATTGATCCGCATGTGCATCTCGAGATGCCTTTTATGGGTACATTCAGCAGCGATAATTATGAAACGGGCACCCGTGCTGCACTGTATGGCGGTACTACAACTGTTATTGATTTTATTTTACAATCGCAGGGCCATTCTTTATACGATGCTTATAAAGCATGGAGTGGCAGGGCCAATGGAAATGCTGTAGGCGATTATAGTTTTCACATGGCTGTTACCGATTTTAATGAAAACACCTGCAAAGAAATTGTTGATCTTATTGAAAAAGAAGGCATCACTTCGTTTAAAATGTTTATGGCTTACAAAGGCGCATTGATGATTGATGATAAGCAAATGGTGGGCCTGATGAACGAAGTAAAAAAACGTGGCGGCATGGTTACAGTACATGCCACCAATGGTGATATGATTGATTTCCTGGTTGCAAAAAATTTAAGCGAAGGAAATACAGCTCCTTTGTATCATTATTTATCTCAACCCGAAATTACAGAGGCCGAGGCATCAGAAAGGTTTGCATCAATTGCAGGTTACACCGGATGCCCCGGTTATATTGTACACATGACCTGCGAAGGCGCTTTACATGCAGTGCGTGAAAACAACAGGCTAAATCAAAAAGTTTTTGCAGAAACCTGTATTCAGTATTTGTTGTTAGATGCTTCGCTTTACGAAAAAGATTTTGATGGCGCCAAATGGGTGATGAGTCCACCATTGCGGGAGAAGAAAGACCAGGAAGCTTTGTGGGCAGGCATTAATCAGGGATTAGTGCAAGTAGTTGCTACCGATCATTGCCCTTTTAAATGGGAACAAAAACTTTTGGGTAAAGATAATTTTTCAAAAATACCCAACGGCCATCCTGCCATTGAGCATAGGGTAGAACTGTTATACAGCGAAGGAGTAAGAAAAGGAAGAATTACGATGAATAAATTTGTTGAAGTACTTTCTACAAATCCGGCAAAAATATTCGGCATGTTTCCACAAAAAGGTTGTATTGCCCCAGGCAGCGATGCAGATATTGTGTTGTTTGATCCTAATAAGGAACATACCATCAGTGCAGCTACGCATCACATGAATACTGATTACTCTGCTTACGAAGGCTGGCAACTGACAGGTAAAACAAAAACGGTTTTATTAAGAGGCAAGGTTGTAATTGAAGATGGAAACTGTTTAGCAGAGAAAGGAAATGGGAAGTTTATTAAAAGAAGTAAGGTTTCACAATTAATTTAGAATGTAGAATTATGAATTATGAATGAAGGCAAAGACAATATTATAGTTAAGAAATCATATTCTTTTGCATTGGATATAATAGGCTTGTATAAAACATTGGTAGAAAACAAAAAAGAATTTGTGCTATCGAAACAAATGTTAAGAAGCGGCACTTCAATAGGCGCTAATATACACGAAGCTGTTGCAAGTGAATCGAAGAAAGACTTTATTCATAAGTTAGGCATTGCTGGTAAAGAAGTGCGGGAAACAGGTTACTGGCTTAATCTTTTAAAGGATAGTGATTATATTACTAAAGAAAATTTTATACAATTGAACAAAGACTGTGAAGAACTTGCTCGGATATTAAACAGTATCATACTTACTACTAAAGAGAGGTATTTTAAAGCTGTATAATTAATTCAAAAATCAAATCAAAAACAAAAATCAAAGTCAAAAATAAAAAATTATAATTCAACATCCAACATTCAAAATTCAACATTTAACATTCAACATTCATAATTCATAATTCATAATTCAAACAAATGCCACGTATCATCAAATCAGGATTAATACAAATGAGCCTGCCAAAAACAGAAGGCGAAGGAACCATACCGGAAATTGTAAATGCTATGGTGCAGAAACATATTCCGTATATTGAAGAAGCCGGTAAAAAAGGTGTGCAGATACTTTGCCTGCAGGAAATTTTTAATACACCTTATTTCTGCCCGGGACAGGATAAAGCCTGGTACGAAAGTGCAGAGTCGGTTCCAGGCCCTACAACAGAGCTGATGGCAACCTATGCAAAAAAATACAACATGGTCATCATTGTTCCTATTTATGAAAAAGAACAGGCCGGTGTGTTGTATAATACAGCCGCAGTGATTGATGCCGATGGAACTTATCTTGGCAAGTACAGGAAAAATCATATTCCACATACAAGCGGTTTCTGGGAAAAATTTTTCTTTAAGCCGGGCAATCTTGGTTACCCGGTTTTTCAAACTAAGTATGCCAAAGTGGGTGTGTACATCTGCTACGACCGCCATTTTCCTGATGGTGCAAGATGCCTTGGTTTAAATGGCGCCGAGATTGTTTACAACCCATCGGCAACGGTGGCAGGCTTATCACAATATTTATGGAAGTTAGAACAACCTGCACATGCCGCTGCCAACGGGTATTTTATGGGTTGCATCAACAGGGTGGGAGTAGAAAGGCCCTGGAACCTGGGCAAGTTTTACGGCAGCAGTTATTTTGTTGACCCACGTGGACAAATTTTTGCACAGGCAAGCGAAGACAAAGATGAATTGTTGGTTGCAGAATTTGATTTGGATATGATTGAAGAAGTTAGAAGCATCTGGCAATTCTTCAGAGACAGGAGGCCGGAAACCTATGGCAAACTGGTAGAACTTTAAAGATGAATACTGAATTATGAATGTAAAAACATTCAACATTCATAATTCAAAATTCCAAATTGAAATAAATGATTAAAAATAACAGATTATCAAAAGAACAATACGCCAACAACTTCAGCGATATTCATCCACCGTTTGAAACAAAGGATGCAGCGTTGGTAGAAGCAAACCGTTGCCTTTTTTGTTATGATGCACCCTGTACAAAAAGTTGCCCCACAAGTATTGATGTACCTAAATTCATCAAACAGATAGCAACAGAAAATATCAAAGGCTCGGCGCACACCATTTTTTCATCCAATATAATGGGTGCAGGCTGCAGTAAGGTTTGCCCGGTAGAAAAATTATGCGAAGGCGCCTGTGTATATAATTTGATGGAAGAAACACCCATTCATATTGCAAAACTGCAACGCTATGCCACCGAAATAGCCATGCAAAAAAACTGGCAGCTGTTTCAAAGAAAACCATCTACAGGAAAAAAAGTTGCCATTGTTGGTGCCGGGCCTGCTGGTTTAAGTTGCGCCCATGTGTTATCAAGAAATGGAATTGATGTAACCGTTTTTGAAAAAGAAAGTAAAGGCGGAGGATTGATGACTTACGGCATTGCTGCTTATAAAGTAACGCCTCAATTTTGCAATGATGAAGTAGATTATATTGTAGACATTGGTGGTATTGATGTAAAGTATAACATTGAACTGGGAAAAGACATTACGTTGGCCCAGCTTAAAAAAGAATTTGATGCAGTTTATTTAGGCATTGGCGTAGGTGTAGCCAGGCAATTAGATATACCGGGCGAAAAACTGGAAGGCGTGGTAGATGCTATTAAATTTATTTACGAAATACGTGCCAATGGTTTTTCAACGGTACCGGTTGGTGATAAAGTTGCTGTAATTGGTATGGGTATGACAGCCATTGATGCAGCCACACAGGCTAAAAGATTAGGTGCAAAAGAAGTAACACTTGTTTACCGCCGTACAGAAGCCGAAAAACCATGTACCGATGTGGAACTTGATATTGCAAGGCTTGATGGCGTGGAAGTGATATGGCTGGCTGCTCCTCAAAAAATAAAAGGTGCCAGAGGTAAGGTGAAACAACTTGTGTGCAGTGTGATGCAACTTGGTGAACCGGATGCAAGCGGAAGAAGAAGCCCGGTGGATACAGGCGAAACTTTTACACTTGATGTAGATATGGTTATTAAAGCTGCAGGGCAGGTACCTTTTGAAAAACTGGTGGGCAAACTAAAAATTCAAAACACAAAAGGAAAAATTTCTATCGACGAAAATTGTGCAACAAATATTAAAGGGGTATTTGCAGGCGGCGATGCAGTGAATGGCGGAAAAGAAGTGGTAGATGCCGTACAAGCGGGAAAAGATGGCGCTGCTGCGATAATGAATTTTCTCTTTCACGCAAAGAAGCAAAGTTAAAAAAGATACAAAGAATGTAATCTGAAAATGAAATTGCAAAACTTGTTGTCGATTTGTGTTTTAAAATACATGTGCAATATGGCCCCGGCCTGTATGAATCTGTATATGAAGAAATATTTTGTTACGAGTGGCAGAAAAACGGGATTTCATTTGTAAGGCAATATCCAATCCCTTTGGTTCATGAAGAAATAAAAATGGAAGCAGGGTTCAGGGCAGATGTTCTTATTGAAGACCGTGTTATTGTGGAATTAAAATCAATAGAAATGTTAGCGCCAGTTCATTACAAACAGGTACAAACATATTTAAAACTCTCAGGCTGTAAACTTGGGTTATTGATAAATTTTAATGTTGCTTTGATAAAAGACGGTATTCATCGTATAGTAAACAATTTATAAACTTTGCGTCTTTGCACACTTTGTTGCTTTGCGTGAAAAAAAGAGACTTATGGCAGATATCAGTTCAAACTTCCTGGGTATAAAATCTCCTAATCCATTTTGGTTGGCGAGTGCACCACCCACCGATAAAAAAATAAATGTACTCCGGGCTTTTGAAGCAGGCTGGGGTGGCGTGGTATGGAAAACACTGGGCAGCCAGGTAAAAAATGTTTCGTCAAGATATTCGGCAGTGAATTTTGGCGCAAAAAAAATGATGGGCTTTAATAATATTGAACTCATCAGCGACAGGCCGTTGGATTTAAATTTAAAAGAGATAAAAGAATGTCTTAAACTTTTTCCCGACAGGGCCATGGTTGTTTCGCTAATGGCCGATAATGATAGAAAGAGTTGGCACGAATTGATTAAAAAAGTAGAAGACACCGGCGCACATGGATTGGAACTGAATTTTGGTTGTCCGCATGGTATGACCGAAAGGGGCATGGGCGCTGCGGTTGGGCAAGATCCGGAAATAGCAAAGATGGTTGTAGAATGGGTGATGGAAGCAGCTACCATACCTGTAATAACAAAGCTTACACCCAATGTACATTCTGTAGTGCCTACCGGTAAAGCTGTGGTGGAAGCTGGTACCAATGCATTATCATTAATCAATACTATTCAATCGGTAACGGGTATTAATCTTGATACGCTGGTACCTAACCCCTATGTTGCAGGCAAATCGGTTTTTGGCGGTTACTGTGGCCCTGCCGTAAAACCAATTGCATTAAAAATGCTAACCACTATTGCTCAAAATCCTGTTACATCAAAAGTTCCGGTTTCGGGTATTGGGGGCGTTAGTACATGGAGGGATGCGGTAGAGTTTATGCTGCTGGGTGCCAGCAATGTACAGGTATGCACCGCCGCCATGAACCACGGCTTTAGGATTGTGGAAGATATGATTGAAGGAATGAATAACTGGATGGATGAAAAAGGATTTAAAACCCTTGATGATTTTATTGGCAAGTCGGTTGATAAAATTACCCATTGGGAAGACCTCGATATCAACTATCACCATATTGCAAATATTAACCAGGATAAATGTATTCACTGCGGCTTGTGTTATATTGCCTGCGAAGATACATCGCACCAATCCATCAATATTGAATACGGTAAACCATACAATACATATACCATTAAAGAAGATGAATGTGTAGGTTGCAACCTTTGCCAGCTTGTATGCCCGGTTAACGGCTGTATTACTATGGAAGAACATAGGGTGGCACCTGAATACCTTAACTGGATTGAGTTTCAAAAAAGAGGGCTACCACTTAACGATCATTGATGTGCATTAAAATGTGCTTAACAGGTGCATAACCATTGAAGGGAATACTTGCATCTGCCAAATGCAAAAATTATCTTTAGGTCATAATTGAGAAGTACTAAGCCCTGTAGGAATAGTACAAAAGATAGCATCGGGTTTGCAAGAATACAAGTAAGAAATTATGTAGTAAGCGGCAAACCTGATGCTTTTTTTATACCGTAATTTTTTACACCACTCCGGCCAGTTCTAAACTTCGCCTGCTAATTTTTTTGTATTCCACTGTTTCAATTACGGCATTGGGGCATAGCACCAATGATACGCCGTGTTGTTTCCACCAATCAGAATTAAATAATTTTTCTGCATGGATAACTGCAATAAGCCAGCTATGTTTTAACTCATTGTGCCATTCTTCTATCCACTCAAATTCATCTTTATTTATCTTATTGATTTCATCGGTGCTGATGAAAACTTTCAGGTAATAATCATTGCTGAGCTCGGTATCTGTTTGATGATGAATTTTTTTGTATTCGTATTTGTAATTGTAACCCAATGCCGATATATCGCTTAACACTGCAGATGCTGTTGGGAAAGCACCTGCGCCCTTGCCTTTAAAGAAATGTTCATCGGCAAATGTGCTTTCGGTGGTTAAGGCATTAAATTCATTTTGTACATGGTACAAATCATCCTGTGCTGTTACAAACTGCGGCAATACAAATGCAGACAGCTTACCGTTGGCTAACCTTTTTGCGTTGGCAACCAGTTTAATGCTGTACTTTTTTTCTTTGGCAACATTGGCATCGGGCAGCGAAATGTTTTCGATACCATTAAAGATGAAATCACCGGGTTTTGCAATGACCCCAAAAGAATGCGCCAGTAAAATGCTTAGCTTGTTGGCTGCATCAAAACCGCCGATATCTAGTTTGGGATTTGTTTCAGCAAAGCCTAACTGCTGTGCAAGCGTTAAGGCAGCTTTAAACTCCAACTGTTCTTCAAAAATTTTTGTGAGGATAAAGTTGGTGCTGCCGTTAATGATGCCCCTGATGGATTTTAATAAATCATTATCGTAATATTCTTCCAGGTTGCGAACAATGGGCATGCTGGCGCAGCAGGCAGCTTCGTACAGAAACGCTACATTGTTTTCTTCCTGCAGTTGCAACAATTCTTCAAAATGTTCGGCAATCATTTTTTTGTTGGCACTAACCACCGATTTGCCTTTTTGCAAGGCTGTTTTTACAATATCATAAGCTGCGTCGGGGTCGTTAATCAGTTCTACCACCACGTTGATGCTTTCATCTTCCAGTATGTGCAATGGGTTGGTGCTGAAGTTTTCGGCAGCAATGCTCCTTTTTTTATTAGCATCTTTAATTACAATTTTTTTTATTGATGCCTGCAGGGTAGGTGTGCTGTGCAATACATCATACAGCCCTTTGCCTACCACACCAAAACCAAATAAACCTATATTTAATTGTTTGTTTGCCATTTTATTTTACCTGTTACAATTGTTGAAAAATTTTTGCCCCGTTTATTGATGCCGTACAAGAGTGCGACGCCAATGAAGCCGGGTTATGCACTGATGCTTGGCTCAAAAACCTGCTTTTCTTTTTGTTGTTTTTCAAAAGCCTGTTCAATGTCGGCAATTAAATCCTGTACATCTTCCAGGCCAACACTTAAACGGATTAAGCTATCAGCAACACCCGATGCCCTTCTTTTTTCGGCAGGAATGCTTTTGTGCGTCATTTGCGCCGGGTGGCACAATAGGCTTTTTACACCGCCAAGGCTTTCGGCCAGTTTAAAATAATTGGTTGATGTAACAAATGCAGTGGCCGCCGCCTCGGTATTATTTTTTAAAGTAAACGATACAATGCCGCCAAAACCTTTGCTTTGTTTTTTTGCAATGTTGTGGTTAAGGTGTGTTTTTAACCCCGGGTAATAAACTTTGTCAACTGCAGGATGTGTTTCTAAAAATTCGGCAACGGCTTGTGCATTGCGGCAATGCTGTTGCACACGCAGGTGAAGGGTTTCAATGCCACGTATCACCAGCCAGCTATCGAACGGTGCAAGTATAGCGCCACTTGCATTTTGTATAAATTTTATTTTTTCGCCCAGCTCTTTTTCTTTTGTTACCACAAGGCCAGCAATAAGATCGCTATGGCCGCCCAGGTATTTGGTAGCGCTGTGTATTACAATATCAGCTCCCAGCGAAAGAGGCTGTTGTAAGGCGGGTGATGCAAAAGTATTATCCACGCAAAGTAAACAGGAATTGGCCCTGGCTATTTTTGCAATGGCTTCAATATCGCTTACTTTAAGCGTTGGGTTGGTGGGTGTTTCAAGCCAGATAAGTTTTGTAGCCGGTGTGATGGCATTGAAAACATTTTCGGCATTGGTGGTATCCACATAATTTATTTTGATGCCGAATTTTTCATAAATATGGGTGAACAACCTGAAGGCGCCGCCGTAAATATCATCTACAGCCAGTATTTCATCGCCTGCTTTTAAAAGTTTTACTACTGCATCAATGGCTGCCAGCCCGCTGCCGAAGGCAACGCCTACGCTTCCTTTTTCTAATTGTGCAATAATGGTTTCTAATGTTGCTCTTGTAGGATTGTTACTGCGGGCATAATCGTAGCCTTTGTTTACACCCGGTGCTTCCTGTACAAAAGTGCTTGTTTGATAAATGGGAACACTGATGGCTCCGGTTAATGCATCTACCGGAATGCTGTGGATTAGTTGTGTTGCGTTACTCATGTTACTTGTTTTTTAATTTTTTAAAGTGATTGTTTTGTTTTTTTTCAATCCCTTATCAAGTGAGTAACCAACTTATTAAGCAGGTGGCTGCTTAAAGATTAGACGGGCAATTGCTGTAAGCCGGTTTGCATAGGCTGTAAAACAAAAAACCCATCCGGTAAATCAGATGGGCTTTTAATATGTTGCAATATCTAGTAAGCATGTAATCTGACTTATCTTTCTCTGACTGTAACGTCGGAGATGGAATTGGCACCTTTTCATGAAGTGAATCATGATAGGTTGTCAAGGCTTCATCGGGCCATTACCCTCAGCCTTTCTTGATAAGAGAATTTTAAAGAACTGACGCAAAGTTAAAGGGAGAATAATTTAATTTCCAAATTTATTTTTTAAAATAAAATGCGATTCTTTGTAAAACACAATACCGGCAAGGGTTTTAGAATATTTTTTGCTAAAAGCAAAAATATAATTGAAAAGGAAAAAATTAACTTTTAATATTTTTTTCCATCCATCCGGCTTGTGAATTTGCAGATTTTTCCAGGCTAACAAGTTTTGCAATCTTTTCCTGGCCATTGCGAATGGATTTTGAAACCATGCTGTGTTCTATAGGTTCATCTTCTTTTATCCCCATCATTTTCAGTAAGGGCAATATTTTATCGCTGCCAAAATATTTAAAAAGCGGTTCGTCCAATGCACTCATAACGGTTATTTTTTCGGGTCCCCAGTTTTTTACCATTTCTATTTCCTTTTCATGCAAGGGATAATGCTCTGCAAACACCGGTATCTTACCTTGTATTTTTGAACCATGCAGGTGGTGGGTTTCCATCACTAAATTTTCATCAAGTGCCTGCTGCTTAAAAAAGTTTTTTAATGTTGTGGCTGTATCGGCAAACCAGCAAATAAATACATGGTTAGCATTATTTTTTGCTAAGGCTGCACAGGCGTTCATTTTTGCGGCTGTGGATACATAAGCCCTGTCTGTAAATACATGCATATCATCGCCGGCATCTTTCTTTCCAAATAAATTAAAAAGCATAGTTGTTGTTAAGTAACAAATTTAATTAAGAAAGCCGCCATCAGCAAATCAACAACCATTTTGTTTGTACCTTTATCGCAAGTAAGTACACATGGCCAAAGTAACAAAGGCTTCAACAGAAGAACCTTTTCAAAATGATTTTATAGAGGTATTGGGCGCCCGGGAACATAACCTGAAAGGTATTGATATTAAGATACCCAAAAACCAATTAGTAGTGTTTACCGGTGTTAGCGGCAGCGGTAAATCATCGCTTGCGTTTGATACCATTTATAACGAAGGGCAGCGCCGCTATATGGAAAGTTTTAGCGCTTATGCCCGGCAATTTATTGGCGATATGGAGCGGCCCGATGTGGATAAAATTACCGGGCTATCGCCTGTAATTTCCATCGAACAAAAAACAACTAACAAAAATCCAAGAAGTACGGTAGGGACTGTTACGGAGATTTATGATTTCCTGAGATTGCTGTATGCTAGGGTGGCAGAGGCTTACAGCTACAATACCGGTAAAAAAATGGTGAAGTTTAGCGAAGAAGAAATAGTACAGAATATTTTTGAAAAGTATGATGGTAAAAAAATTTCGGTTTTGGCGCCATTGGTGAGGGGCAGGAAAGGGCATTACAGGGAGTTGTTTGAAGATGTACGAAAGAAGGGTTATTTAAAAGTAAGGGTTGATGGCGAAGTGATGGATTTGAAACCAAAGATGCAGGTTGACCGTTACAAGATACATGATATTGAATTGGTGGTTGACAGGCTTGCTGTTACCGATGATATGAAGCTACGCTTAAGCCAAAGTGTTCAAAAAACTTTGCAGCTTGGTAAAGACCTGATGTTTTTATTGATACAGGATGATGGTAAGCTGGTACAATACAGCAAGCAGTTGATGTGCGAAGAAACAGGTATCAGTTATGAAGAGCCATCGCCCAATGCATTTTCGTTTAACTCGCCTTATGGTGCATGCCCCACCTGCAGGGGGCTTGGCAATGTTTATACCATTGATATGGATACGGTATTGCCTGATATATCGGTAAGTGTTAACGAAGGCGCTATTGTGCCTTTGGGCGAAGAAAGAGATGCAAGTGTGTTTAAACAGGTGGAAGATTTTGCACGCAAAAACAAAATCAATTTAAATAAACCTGTTAAAGAACTTACAGCCCAACAACTGAATTTGCTTCTATATGGCGATAAAGATATTAACCCTGCCCTTGAACTTGACATGAGCGATGAATCCATCCCTGATTTTTATACCGGTAGTTACGAAGGTATAGTTCCTATGCTTAAACGATGGTTCTCATCAACCAACAGTTCGGATATGCTTAGGAGTTGGGTAGAAAAATTTATGGTGCTGTCAACCTGCAGCACATGTAATGGCACAAGGTTAAAAAAAGAAAGCCTTTGGTTTAAGATTGATAATTGGAATATAGCTGATTTAGGCAATCTTAATATAGATAACCTGGCTGCCTGGTTTGATGGGCTTGAACTGCGGATGAGCGACAAACAGAATGCAATAGCTAAAGATATTCTTAAAGAAATTAGGGAGCGTTTGCAATTTCTACTTAATGTTGGGCTAACATACCTTTCGCTAAACAGGCCATCTAAAAGCCTTAGTGGTGGCGAATCGCAGCGTATAAGGCTGGCAACTCAGATAGGTTCGCAATTGCAGGGCATTACTTACGTGTTAGATGAACCGAGTATTGGTTTGCATCAAAGAGATAATCAACGGTTGATTGCTGCCTTACAACACCTGCGTGATATTGGTAACAGCGTAATTGTTGTAGAACATGATAAGGATATTATGCTGGCATCCGATTATCTTGTTGATATAGGCCCCAGGGCAGGCAAACATGGCGGCGAAATAGTTGCCAAAGGCCCGCCCAAAAATATTTTACATTCCAATTCTGAAACAGCACAATACCTGTTGGGTAAAAAATTAATTGACGTACCCAAAGAACGCAGGAAAGGCAATGGAAAATTTATTGAACTAAAAGGAGTGAGGGGAAACAACTTGCGTGATATTGATGTAAAATTTCCATTGGGTAAACTGATATTGATAACAGGTGTTAGTGGCAGCGGAAAATCTACTTTGATAAACGAAACGCTTTACCCGTTGCTGAGTAAATATTGTTACAACTCAAAAGCAGTACCATTGGCATATAAGTCGATAAAAGGCTTGGAGCATATTGATAAAGTTATTGAGATAGACCAAAGCCCTATTGGCCGTACGCCTCGTAGCAACCCGGCTACTTACTGCGGTTTTTTTACCGAGATAAGAACATTGTTTGCATCGGTACCCGAAGCAAAAATTAGGGGATATAAGCCTGGCCGTTTTTCATTTAATGTAAAAAGCGGCCGCTGCGATGTTTGCGAAGGTGGCGGCATGCGTGTGATTGAAATGAATTTTTTGCCCGATGTGCATGTGCATTGCGAAAAATGCAATGGCAAAAGATATAACCGTGAAACTTTGGAGATACGTTACAAAGGCAAATCGATAAGCGATGTGCTGGATATGACGGTGGATGAAGCTGTTGAGTTTTTTCAACCGGTACCATTTATTTACCGTAAGATAAAAGTATTACAGGATGTGGGGCTTGGTTATATCACTCTTGGTCAAAGCGCTGTAACACTTAGTGGTGGCGAAGCACAACGAGTTAAATTATCAACTGAGTTAGGCAAAAAGGATACCGGCAAAACATTTTATATTTTAGATGAACCCACAACCGGCCTTCACTTCCAGGATATACAGCACTTGCTGGATGTAATTAATAAACTGGTTGACCGGGGTAATACTGTTTTAGTTATTGAACATAATATGGATGTGATAAAAGTAGCCGATCATATAATTGATATAGGCCCCGAGGGAGGAGATGGCGGCGGACAAATTTTGTTTGAAGGCGTACCTGAAGATTTGATAAAAGTGAAAGAAAGTTTTACTGCAAAATACCTGGAAGCCGAGTTAAAATAAAAAAACCATGTTTTGTTAACATGGATTTTTATTAATTAAGTGAAAGGGATATCAACGAAATTTTAAAATTGTGGTTTCAGGGGTAATCTTCGGATATCAACATATCCGTAGCTATCCTCGGGGGTTAAACTTCAGTTGTATCACAATGCACTTAATCATTTATTTAAACAATTCAATTACAATTACAAGGCAAACAGTTAGGGCAATAATTGCTTTAAATGAACCCGGGTTAAGTTGTAAATTATTACTCATAATAGTTATCTTTTTATTAATAAACAGCGGGGCATCTTGTTTGTTTTGCAGCCCTTTTGGCAAAAGAACTTTCATAAATTTCACCCAGCCTTACACCAATTTTCATTACTATAGAAAAATAGGTATCGCCATCTTTAGTATCGCCACGTTGTGTGCCGGCAGGGTACCTCGTCATGCCGGGGTAAATAATACCTACTGCCTTATCCGATAATTGATATGCAAGCGAAGCTTCAGATGCAGAGAGGTATTTTGTGTAATTTGTTGGGTCAATATATTTCTTACTTACATCATCAATATAATCAGTGAAAGTTTTCCTGTACAGGAATTCTGCACTAAGGTTAATACGGTCAGATATATAATATTTTATACCACCACCAAATGGGATATTTATTTGAGTTAATTTATAAGGTTTGCTATAGGGATACTCAGGCATTCCTTGTCCTTCTAGTCTCAATGGATGAAGATAGTACCACGATTTATTTCCGGCGGCATCTGTTAATGAACCTTTAGGATTAAAATGGAACACACCAACACCTGCCATTACATATGGCCTTAGCCTTGGTTCGTACTCCGAATTGGTGTTAAAAAGCATGGTAGGAAAAAATTCCAGGGCAGCGTATCCTTCTAAAACAGTTGTTTTAAAATCAAGATTTCGTTGTTTGCGCCATAACTCATGTATGCCCGATGTGTTGATAGTGGCATCATCTCCTTCCAGGTAGGTAACATCGGCAGCCAATCTTAAACCAAACCATTTTTTAGGATACATGGTTACGAATGCCCCTTTCATCAATTTTGTAAAATTAAGATTAAGGTCTTTAAGGTTATTGGTGCCTTTACCGGTATGGCCTCCCAGGTCGCCTAAAAAAAAGCTGGGACCAAAATTTAAGCCTACTTCCCATTTTACTTTTTCACCAAACAAGAAAGCCTGAGAATATGATATTGTGCAAATGCTAACGCTTAGCAGGGTAAGAAGTGCAGTTTTGGTAACAGTTTTGCGTAGATATGGTTTCATCAGAAATCAGGTTTGGTATTTCTACAGAATTTGGATTATTGGGTGGCTTTTATTTTAATCTTTTAAATCGTTTTGTAAAAGACAGTATAAAGGCTACTTTTTTTAAACGATATTATGCTAAACTTATTGTTATATGGGTTACAAAATATTTTCAACACTATATTACCATTTTAAAATGTAGCAGTAATCGGGTGTAGATAATCAGATAAATAAAAACTATCAGAATGAATGATTGACTGATATATTTCAATTTAATACACAGGAATAGTAAATACACTAAGAAAATTTACGTGTGCCGGTAAACGGTTATATCAACGAAGATTTATTTTTTGCCTGTTGCATTTTATACTGCATTACATCAGATATAGATTTGGCTCTTGTTTTAGCCAGTGTGGCTGTTTTACCTTCAAACAATTCATCAATGGCTTTATTGAAAAGATGTAACCAGCTTTCGAAATGAACAGGTTGCAGGGGAAGAATTTTGTTAATTTCATAATGCACTTCCATAGCATTATTTTTATAAACAGGGTTATCAAGCAATATAGCCTCCCAAAAATCAGTAATAAGAGCTATGTGCTTTTCCCAGTTAATTTTAACTACATCATTAAAAATAAAACCAATCGTTTTATCAACCCTTACATAATCGTAAAAAAGAGTTACAAATTTTTCAATATCCGTTCTTTTTTCAATATCAGGTTTCATAATTTTTATTTTTGCAGGTAAGGTAAAATATCCTGCAGGCTTACCGGCTTTTGTGCATCATCAATTTCAATTACTACACAATAGCCTTTAGCGCCACCGGCAGTTTTTAATGCATTCACCAGTTTTTGCTGATCGCTTATTAATCTTTTTCCATTAACTTCACTCCATATCTCTTTAGTACACAGGCAGCCCTGGGTAGGCGTTAGTGGATAGTAAGGTTGGTTATTGTAATATGCCGGATTTACAGTAGTGCCATGTGCAATAATTTCGGTGCGGCCTGCAAGCCCTGCATACCAGGCTTCGTAAAAGGCATATACATCTTTATATGCAGCCGGAACAAGAGATGCGTAATCATTTCCAAAACGCATGGTTACAGAATCGGGTATATCTTCAGATTTTTCAAAAGGCAAAACCATCTGTATATTTTCTGTAGGTCCAATAAAATTACCCAACGATTTACCAAATCCTGTCATTTTAAAAATGCCTTGCGGTGTATTACCATTACTGATGTATCCCGGCATATTGCTTAAGCTGCGGGCAAGTTGCGGTACCGAAAAATATACGCCATCTGTATCTTGCATAAATTCACCGTTTTTTTTGCGAATCATAGCCAGGCCGGGGTAATTCCTGTTTTTTCTTTGAAAACTGAACAGTACAATTTCGTTTTTTAAAAAGGAAGCTTCTGTGATAGCTGATAAGGGAAAAGGTTTTGAAGGCAGCAAAATTTTATTTTGCAACATGGTGAAAAAAGGATTAGCTGTAGAATCATTTTTTATCAGCGATAATTCATCTATCCTTTTTAAAATCGAATCTTTATAAGTCCCTTTTTCATCATTCATTAAAAGATATTCGCTGCACATGGCAAAAAGCCTGCTGTTTGTAGTTTGTTTTAATAAATATGCTACCTGCGAAACAAATTGCCGGGGATAGTTTGAATAAACAAGTTCAATAAAGGCACGCTTAAACTCATCACTCCTTATAGTAATAGAATCAAATGCAAACTTCACCCGTCCATCAATCCAGGGCGAGTGGTATTGCAGCAGTTCCATAGCCGAAAATGCATCTTGCCAATACTCTTCGGTAGAATCGGTTAATGGTAATGATAAGTTTTTTTTAATACTGTTGTTTAGAAGGTTGCGGTATTCCTTTATCCTGTTTTGTTTTGTGGTAAATGTTGCTACAGGTGTATTACCTGTTTGAGCCAGTACCGTTGCATTAAAAGCAATGGTAAAAAAAACAAGAGAGGCAAATCTATTCTGCATCTGTGCAATTTATAAAAAAATAAGCATCCTGTTTTTTGCAGGATGCTTAGTACCTTAATTAAAATGAAATAAGTTATTGCACATTGGCCGATAAAAATGCCTGTATATTATTATATGCATCTGTATAGGTGGCTACATCCCAATCGCCATGGCCACCGGTTGCATAATAAACATATTGATTGGTTACGCCTGCCGTTACCAGTTTGTTTTTTAAGGCAAGTGATTGCGTAGTTGCATTCACAAGCGGATCGGCGCCGCCTTGCAAAATAATAGTTGGTGGGTTAGCAGCATTTACAAAAAACAACGGGCTCGACTGCTGGTACAACGACAAGTTGGTTGACGGTGTTCCATTTAATAATGCAGCCATAGCAAGCTGGCTGCCGGGGTTATCATTATACATGGCAACCATATCAGTTGGCCCAAAAAAATCTACTACGGCTTTTATTTTTACCGGGCTTGTATATTTATATGCCTGCAATAAAGAAAGATGAGCGCCTGCACTTGCACCCATCAGCACAAATTTATCGCTCACCAGATAATTGTTACGGTTGCCATAGATGTATTCCACGGCAGCTTTTACATCTAATTCCTGCGTAGGAAAAGTATTGGTGGCTGGCAAGGCACCTAAGCGGTAATTGATATTGAATATTGCATAACCCGGCATACGTTTTTTAATAGTATCCAGGTTGGCAGATGTGAAATCGGCCTTATCGCCACTTACCCAGCCGCCGCCATGAATTAATATTATTACTTTGGTGGTTGCGGTACTCCTGTTTGCAGGCAGGTAAATATCCATTTTCTGCAGGGGATTGGTGCCATAAGCTACATTTAATTCATTTTTTTCAGCAATGGGACCACCGGTGCCTGTGCCTGTATCGTTTTTACTGCAAGAAATTGTTACAACAGCAAGTGTAAATACCAATAAAAAAAATTTCCTGGTTTTCATTATAATAATTTGAGTTGAAAAAATATCTGCAGGCAATGATAAGCAATAATCATGCAATTTTTTGCATCAGGGTAAGCCGTTTATAAATACTTTCTTCCGCTTCAATCAAATCAAAATGGTTTCCCCGCTCTGCAATTTTACCATCCTGCAATATCAAAATCTCATCTGCTTCTTTAATAGTACTTAAACGATGAGCAATCACCAATGTTGTACGGCCCTGCATCAAATTGTTGAGTGCATCCTGTACCGATTTTTCAGATTCAGTATCTAGGGAAGAAGTAGCTTCATCTAAAATCAGTATGGCAGGGTTTTTAAAAACAGCCCTTGCAATACTTAGCCGCTGCCGCTGCCCGCCCGACAGCCTAATGCCCCTGTCGCCGATATTGGTTTGATAACCTTCTTCGGTATCCATGATAAAATCATGTGCGTTGGCAATCCTGGCAGCTCTTATTACTTCATCCATGCTTGCATCGGGTTTACCCAATGCGATATTGTTAAAGACAGAATCATTAAATAAGATGATATCCTGTGTTACAAAACTCATCTGGCTCCTGATGCTTTCCATGGTATAACTGCGTATATCTTTACCATCAATGCAAATGCTGCCCGATGTAACATCATAAAACCTGGGCAGCAAATCGGCAATGGTTGACTTGCCCACACCTGATGGCCCAACCAGTGCAACCGTTTTACCTTTTTCTATTTCAAAACTTATATCTTTTAATACAGGCTTATCAGAATAACTGAAACATACATTTTTAAACTGGATGCTGCTATTGAATGCGCCCAATGCTTTTGCGCCGGGATGGTCTTCCACTTCTATTTTAGTATCCAGCACTTCCAATATCCTTTGCCCCGATGCTTCGCCACGCTGTATATTTGCCAGGGCCACCACCATGGCTTTGGCGGGCCTTATCACCTGCGAAAAAATGGCAATGAAGGCGATGAATTCGCTTGCCTGTAAACCGGTACCGGCGGCCTTGTTGCTCAATATCATGCTGCCGCCATAGATCAAAATGCAGGCCACTACTATCACACCCGATACTTCTGAAAAAATTGGCGCCAGTTCCCTTTTCTTAAAACCCTGCAAGCTGGCATTGCGGTAATAATCATTTTCACGGCTGAACCTTTTCAATATAAAATCAGTGGCATTGAACGAGCGGATGATACGCATGCCCATCAGTGTTTCATCAATGATGGTGAGCAGTTTGCCAATGGATGACTGCATATCGCTTGCTTCTTTACGTAATTTTTTTGTAACCATGGCAATACCTATTGCAGAAACCGGGATGATGAGTAATGTAAAAAAAGTGAGCTTAGCCGATATTACAAACAACCCGATGAAATAGGCAATCATCAAATAAGGTTCTTTAAATAGAATTTCGAGTGAGTTACCGGCCACTGCTTCAATTTCAAAAACATCGGCATTCATCCTGCTTAGCAAATCGCCTTTTTTTTCTTTTGTGAAATAGCCTAAGTGCAGGCGGTTTATTTTTTCAAAGATGGCTTCTCTTATTTTTTTCACAAGCATGGTTCTGGCATTAACCATGCTGCGCTGTGCCAGGTAACGGAAAATGTTTGTGAGTAAAACAGCCATCACAATCAATGCAGCAATAAAATACAGGGCATACACCGGGTTCATCATCTTTAGATGATGTACCTGGTAATAAAAAAGTTCTTTGAAATAGCCAGCCGAAAAGGAGAAGGATGGAGCCGTAGCATATTTTTGCAGGCTTTCAACTGTGTGATGGTCAAACAGGAAATTTAGCAAAGGGATTATCAGCGCAAACTGAAACACACTGAAAAAAGATGCAATGAGTGTGCATACAAAAAAAGGGATAACAAATTTTCCGTAAGGTTTTGCAAACTTTAATAACCGGCGGTAGGTTTTCATTTCTTGTTCAGGGGTTAATATAATGAGCGGTAGATTTTCCAGTATTCCCTGGCTGCATTATCCCAGTCATATTCTTTGCCTTTATTTATTATCTGCTGCTGCATGTTAAGCTTTATATATTGTTTCATGCCGGTGGCAAATGTTTCTTTCATGTGTGCTTCCGAAAAATTTTCAAAATAAAAAGCCACTTGTCCGCCAATTTCAGGCAGGGCTGTCTTGTCCGATAAAAATAATGGTTTACCAACCGACATGGCTTCTGCCACTGATAATCCAAAGCCTTCGGCATTGGATGGAAATGCAAAAGCACAGCAGTGGTTAAAGTACCATGATTTTTCATTTTCATTTACCGGGCCAAGCACTTTTATATTATTTGATATCCCCCATTTTTCAGCACTGTCAAGTATAGATTGGTAATAATCGCTGTCTTCAATTTTTCCTGCAATAACAAGTTCAAGGTTTTGCTGCCCTTGTATTAAATTAAGCAAGCTGTGAAAATTCTTTTTTGGTGAAATGGTACCCACCGAAAAAATGAATGGTTTTACCGGCCTGTAAGATTCTTTCAGCAATTGGGGTTTGGTTAATGTGTTGGTTCCGTTGTGGATGATATGCACCGGTTTGTTTTTGGTATCGCAATAAAACATCACATCGTTGCAACTGTATTTACTCATGCAGATGATTACATCGGCATGGTTAACCAGCTTTTGCAATCTTTTTAAATAACGGTTTTTCTTAAGCGCCGTTTTAGAGGGGTCGTACATGAAATTAAGGTCATGTACAGAAAGCACCACTTTTATCTTCTTGTTCCTGCAGGGAACATAATGGCTGTCCTGGTAAGTGGCATGCCATACGGTATATTCATCAAGCGCAGGCAACCTCCATTTATGAAGCTCCGTTTGAATGATATATTTATTATGTGCGCCAAAAACGTTTTTGCTGCCCAATGGAGTATAATAAGTAAGTTCTTCATTTTGGGCATTCATGTGTTTTTGAATATGGTTGCCCAGGTTTAAACAGTAATGGTATAAACCTGTATTTTCATATTTCATCCGTTCACAATCAAAAACAATACGGTTTTTCGTCATGTGCAGGGGTTATTGTTTGGATAAGTTAAGGCTATAATTATTTAACGGGTTTAATAAAAAACAGGTTGCCCCTGTGTTTCAAAAATCGTGCAAAAAATAAAAAGTTAGCAAATATCCTGTTTAATGTTGAAAAGTAATATTTATGTTTGAAAAGAAAAGCTAAAATTTGTGCCGGCAATTGCAGGTAAAACGGGATAACCTTTCAAATCAAAAACGGTTTAATGAAAAAGATAATCCTTGATTGTGATTTAATGCGTTACCGGCACTCGGGCCTGTATCATTATTGCCTTAACCTGGGCAACCATGTTAGGCGGATACTGGAAAAAGAACACAGGGAAAAAATCGCTTTCTATATTCCGCCGGCAGAAAAAAACAGTTTTGATGCAGGCGCTAACTGTATTGTGGAAAGAAAATGGCACGATAAGTTTTTCAAACCATTCTTATGGGATTGCGATATCTGGCATGCACCATTCCAATCTGGCAGGGTAGTGCCTGCAGGTAAAAAGAAGATAAAAACATTACTCACCATCCACGATTTAAACTGCCTGCACGAAGGGAAATCTATGAAAGTGCAAAAGGAGAGCCTGCAAAAAACACAAAAGCTTATAGACTACAGCGATGCTATTGTTTGCATCTCTCATCATTGTAAAAAAGATGTATTGGAAAACATGGAGGTTAGCAACAAACCTTTGTATGTAATTCATAATGGCACACATCATGTATCGGCGCCGCCTGTAAATCCTGATGGGTATAAACCTGCTATGCCTTTTATTTTTGCGATGGGATATGTGAATCAGAAAAAAAATTTTCATACACTGGTACCGTTGTTGAAAGACCCGGGCATTGAACTGGTAGTGGCTGGCAGGCTGGATGAACCTGATTATATTAAAGACATGCAAAAGTTGGCTGAGAGGCTTGCTGTTACCGACAGGCTGCATATACTGGGGCCTGTTGCTGAAAAAGATAAAGCCTGGTATTTTAAAAACTGTTTAGCCTTTATGCTACCTTCATTGGCAGAAGGTTTTGGGGCGCCGGTGGTAGAGGCGATGAAGTTTGGTAAACCCATCTTCTTATCAAACCTTACATCGTTGCCCGAAATTGGTGGCGATGCTGCTTTTTACTTTAATGATTTTGAACCCGGCAACATGCAGCAGGTATTTAACCTAGGGCTTACAAAATACCGTAACAACGGTATGGCAGATGCCATCATGAAAAGAGGAAATGATTTTGAATGGGAAGATAAGGCAAGGCAATATATTGAAGTGTACAAAACTTTATTGTAACCATCATTTAAAAGAACATGTCAGAACCGTTTAGTTCCATATCATCTATTGCAGGGTTAAGCCGGCAGGAGTTTGAAAAAACCTGTAAGGAACATACTGCTCATTATTACCTGGGCAATAGTTTATTATTATGCCGCATACTTACCAAATACAGGATTTATTTAGATGGGAGGGAAGTGGGAGTTACACCAAATATTTTGACAGACGGTTTTTGGGAATCGTGGATTACAAAATTTATTGCCGGTATTGTACAACCCGGCTTTATCTGCATTGATGCTGGCGCTAATTTTGGGTATTACTCCTTAATGCTGGCCGAGCTATGCGGCAAGGAGGGCAAAACCATTGCCATTGAACCCAATTCGCATATAGCCAAACTTTTGTTATTCACTTCTAAATTAAATCAGCACAAGTTTAGTGTTTTACAAAAAGCATTAGCCGAAAAAAAAGCAAAACTCACCTTGTTTGTACCACCAGATTTTTGGGGTGGCGGCACAATCAGGAAAGATAAGCTGGAAGACCATTTGGCTAAAGAAAAAATTGATGCTGATACCATGGATAATTTGGTAAAGGAACTGCAACTACCCCGTGTTGATTTTATTAAAATGGATTGCGAAGGAGCCGAGCCACAAATTTTTGAAGGCATGAAGGAAACCCTTGCCAATAACCCCTGTATTAAGATTGTGATGGAATACAGCCCTTTTATTTATAAAGACCCCACCGGGTTTACCAATTACCTGTTTGATACTTTTGATGTACATGTTATCAATGCCGACTCGGTGCCAGTGCTTTATAACAAAGAAAATATGGACCAGTTAATACAATTAGACGATCATATTGATTTGTATCTTACCTTAAAAAACGCAACATAATATTTTAACGGATTACCCCTTTAGTAATTGTATTTATCCTTCCACAGCATTTTTAAATATTTATGCATTTCTTCTTCCCTGGCATTTTTGCCGGGTTTATAAAATGAAGTGCCTTTTATTTCATCGGGTAAATATTCCTGTGGCGAGAAATTGTTTTGGTAGTTGTGAGAATATTCATAACCCTTTCCATACCCTTCTTTTTTCATCAGCTTGGTGGGGGCATTGCGTATGTGCAACGGCACGGAAAGATCGCCATGTTGTTTTACGGCGCTTATTGCAGCGCCGATGGCAACTGTGGCTGCATTGCTTTTTGCACTGCCTGCCAGGTAAATGGCACATTGCGAAAGTATGAGTTGCGACTCGGGCCAGCCAATTTTATTTACAGCATCAAAAGTTGCATTAGCAAGCAACAATGCATTGGGATTAGCATTGCCTATGTCTTCACTTGCCAGTATCAACATACGGCGGGCAATAAATTTTACATCTTCTCCGCCTTCTATCATACGTGCCAGCCAATAAACTGCCGCATTAGGGTCGCTGCCACGAATTGATTTTATGAATGCAGAGATGATATCATAATGCTGTTCGCCTTTTTTATCATAAATGGCAATGCGTTGCTGTGCTATCTCCATCACTGCATCGTTGCTGATGATGGCATCGGCACCCAATGCATCGGTAACCAGTTCAAGCAAGTTAAAAAGTTTTCTTGCATCACCTCCCGAAATATTAATAAGGGCCTCGGTTTCTTTTAAGGTAATATTTTTTGTTTTTAAAACGTCATCATTTTTTATGGCAAGTTTCAATAAGCCAACAAGATCTTTTTCATTCAGTGGTTTTAAGATATAAACCTGTGTTCTGCTCAGCAATGCGCTGTTCACTTCAAAAGAAGGGTTTTCGGTAGTGGCACCTATTAATGTGATGATACCTTTTTCAACCGCACCCAGCAAAGCATCCTGCTGCCCTTTGTTAAAGCGGTGTATCTCATCAATAAATAAAATAACGTGCCGTTGTTTTTTTGCAAGTTCTATCACTTCACGCACTTCCTTAACGCCGCTGCTGATAGCGCTTAACTGGTAAAAGGGAACATTTAAAGTATGAGCTATAATATTAGCAATAGTAGTTTTGCCAACACCCGGCGGCCCCCACAAAATCATGCTTGGCACTTTACCGTTTTCTATTGCAGTGCGTAAAATACTTCCCTTGCCTGTAAGGTGCTGCTGCCCGGCAAGTTCATCCAATGTATTGGGACGAAGGCGTTCGGCTAAAGGAGGAAGTGAAGCCAAAATAAAAATTTTAAATTCAAAATTTTAAAAGGCAAATTTCAGCTATTGCCACTAACTTTTCATGTTGAGTTTTATCTGCAATTCATCAAACTGCTTTTCATCAATAGTTGATGGCGCATCAAGCATTACATCCCTGCCCGAATTATTTTTAGGGAAGGCAATAAAATCACGGATGCTTTCGCTGCCGCCGATGATGGCGCATAGCCTGTCGAATCCAAATGCAAGGCCGCCATGTGGCGGAGCGCCATATTCAAATGCACCAAGCAGGAAACCGAATTTATGTTGCTGCTCTGTTTCATCCATACCAAGTGCTGCAAACATTTTTTCCTGAAGTTCACGCTGATAAATACGGATGGAGCCACCGCCAACTTCATTGCCATTCAGTACCAAATCATAAGCATTGGCTTTTATGCCGGCATAAGGATGTTCTAAATATTTTGAAGCATCTTTAATTACAGGGTCATTACTGATCATGATATCAATATGATTTGGCTTGGGCGCTGTAAACGGGTGGTGGCGGGCTACCCAGCGGTTTCCTTCTTCATCATATTCAAACAGGGGAAAGTCTATCACCCACAATAATTTAAATTCATCAGCTTTGCGTAAACCTAATCGTTCAGCCATTTCCATTCTTAATGCACTGATGGCTTTACGGGTTCTTTCTTCGGCGCCGGCTACAATCAAAACAAGGTCGCCGGGTTTTGCAGCGGCAGCTCCGGCAATGGCTTTTAATTTATCTTCTGTAAAAAATTTATCTATGCTGCTTTTGTATGTACCATCATTATTGCATTTAATAAATGCCAAACCTTTCATACCTATTTGTGGCCGTTTCACCCACTCTGTTAGTTCATCGGTTTGCTTGCGGCTGTAATCGCTGCAGCCGGGTACGGCTATGGCAACCACGGTTTCAGCATCATTAAAAACAGCAAATTCACCATTTATTAAAGAAGAAATATCTGTCTTACCAGTAAAACTATGTGCAGGAAATTTAAGGTTGCACAGTTGCATGCCGAAACGGATATCGGGTTTGTCGTTGCCATAAGTCCACATGGCATCTTCCCATGTCATGTGTTGTACTGCTTCGGTATAATCAACCCCTTTTACATCTTTAAAAATCCTTTTTACTAAACCTTCAAACATGCTGATGATGTCTTCCTGCTCTACAAATGCCATTTCGCAATCTATTTGTGTAAACTCAGGCTGCCTGTCAGCACGCAGGTCTTCATCTCTAAAACATTTTACTATCTGGTAATAACGATCGTAACCGCTCACCATTAGTAATTGTTTAAAAGTTTGCGGACTTTGTGGCAAAGCATAAAACTGCCCCGGGTTCATTCTTGAAGGTACCACAAAATCCCTGGCGCCTTCGGGTGTACTTTTAATTAAGAAAGGAGTTTCAATATCCATGAAATTATTTTCATGCAGATAGTTTCTTGTACTGCGGTTAACAAGGTAACGCAGTTCAAGATTTTTCTTAACGGCATTCCTGCGCAGGTCTAGGTAACGGTATTTCATGCGCAAGTCATCACCACCATCGGTATCATCCTGTATGGTAAAAGGTGGTAAGGCAGATTTATTAAGGATTGTAAATTTTGAAATATTAATTTCTATTTCACCGGTTGGAATATTTGCATTTTTATTGCTTCGTTCGTTCACTATTCCTGTTGCCTGTAAAACAAATTCACGACCCGGAGGGTTGGCTTCTAACTGTTCATTCAGGTTTTCTGAAAATAACAATTGGGTGATGCCATATCGGTCACGCAAATCAATAAATGTGATGCTGCCAAATTTTCTTACGGTTTGCACCCATCCGGCAAGGGTTACTTCTTTGTTCTTATCCGAAAGCCGCAATTCTCCACAGGTATGCGTTCTGTACATTATGAGCTATGAGTTATAAATTATGAGTTATGAATTGGCGGCAAAGATAATTCAATTGTGTTATATCTTAGAAATGCGCTTTTATTGGCATTTAATATTGAAATCTTAATATTCAAAAGGCAAAAGACAATAGATTATAGACAATAGATGATAGACAATAGACAATAGATGATAGACAATAGACAATAGATGATAGACGATAGACAAAAGTCATCATTCAACATTCATAATTCAAAATTCATAATTCTCAATTAACCATTTACCATTAACCATTAACAATTAACCATTCACCATTCACATTTCTCATTCCACATTCACCCTAATCCCTTCGCTATGGCTGGTAAACTTGGGTGCGTACATGCATTGAATACTGGTAATACCATTACTGAAATTGCCGGCATGTGTTACAAACATAGCATATTCAAAAACATAACTGCCACGGTTTAGCCATCCAAAGAAAAAGTTGGTGCTTGCATCTTTGGTGCTTTCGTAATAACCAAGGCCTCCCTGGTATTTGTATTCGCTTATTACATTAACCGGTTCCATACAGGCTGCCCTCATATCTTTCATGTGTACGTATTCCATATCTCGGTCAACCTTTAATTCGATACGCACTTTTACTTTATCGCCAACTTTTAGTTGGGCGCCATCTTCCAGGACAACCAATACAGGGCCTTTGTCAGAATTTTTTTCGATGAAAAGTTTTTTTACCAACCTTAATGGTGTTGCAGATGGTGTTATCTTATCAAGGTCTTCAAAATACTGCCAGTACACCGAGCCCCAACTTGTGGATGAACTGTTTTTTTCTTTTGTTGAATTGCTGATGCTTACGCTAATATTACCCATCTGCGGATTCACTTTTTGGGCATCGATAGTTTTTTTGAAATAACCGGTTCCGGCTTCGGTGGCATCATCATTACTTTTAATGATGGTATTGCCCAATTGTATGGTTACTTCTTTTTCTTCGGCCAGCCAATTACTGCCGCCCAGTAAAAGTGCATAACAGGCTTCGGCAGTGGCCTTGGTTGTTTTCCAGTTTTGAGTTTGCTTTTGCTTAAGCAACCATGTCTTTAAATCATCAATAGTATTTATGTCTTTGTCAATATCTGTAAAAGCCTCTATCATCATGGCTTGCGATTCAATGGGCGCCTGGTACCAGTAATAACCGCCGGTTGTCCATTCTTTCCAGTACATGCCCATTTCTTCTTTATTGATTGCGTTTTCTTTTAAAGATTTAATGATGGCCTTAGGTGTTACCGCATCATTGCTGCGATGCAGCGCCAAAGCAATCATTGCCTGCATGTATTTGCTGTTGCTTAACCAGTATTTTTTTGCCTGGCCAAAGTAATAATCATAAGCTGTTTTTGATGCGGCCGCAACTTTATACTCGCTAAAGAAACTACGCATGTACAAATATTGTATTTGAAAACTGCTTAGGTTATTTTGGTTCAGCTTCACTTTATACCTGATAAGGTTATCGTAATCTTCTTTTATTTTTTTATCAAGATATGGGATGGCTTTGTCGATGATGGTTTTTATATCCTGGTAATGATCACCGGTAAGTGCATTTAATTTTCTCAAGTGGCCAATGCCGGTAGCAATGTATTGCGTCATATACCTGTCGTCGGCACCGCCTTTAAACCAAACAAAACCGCCATTGCTGCTTTGCATTTCTTTCAGTTTGTTGAAAGCGTTCTGCTGCTCCTTGCTCATACGCAGCATATCAAACAGCAGGGCTATGTTTTTCTTTTGCTGGTTTTCGTTTTGTGCATCAAGCACCCAGGGAGTTTCCTGCAGCAAAACTGATTTCAGTTCTTCATTTTTTTGCAGGTTGGATAGCAGCGCAGCGGTATCAACATTTTTCCATTTTTCAAACACCGCTTTAATTTTTGGAGATGCCTTTGTGATATACGATGCAAGTGTGTTTGCATAATACCTGTTGAAAGTTTGCTCGGCACATTCGTAAGGATATTCCATCAGGTAGGGCAGGGCCTGCACTGCATACCAGATAGGGTTGCTTGTGTATTCAACCGTTACTGCATGATTACTGATGGTTGTGCTGCTGCCGCTGTTTAGCAACTTATCGAACCTGAAAGTTTTTGTAGTTTGGTTACGCAGGTTAATGGGCAAGCTTTCGGTTACCAGCATACGATTGGTTAAAATGGGTATGGCCATCTCTTCGCCATCGCTATGGTCGCCGGCTTTTGCTACAATGCGGTAACTCATGGCCGAGTTGAAATTGAAAGGAATCTCCATAGGAAATTTCACCGCCTGGCTTTGTCCTGCAGCCACCGTAAAATACTGGTTGGGGAAAACATTTTTAAACCAGCCATCAACCGGTTTGTTGGTGGCAGCATCTAATAACTCCAAAGTGGCTACACCGGTAAGTTCCTTATCGCTTAGGTTTACAATTTTTGCGCTAAACTCCATATTATCGCCTTCCCTCATAAAACGTGGAGCGTTGGGCTGCACCATTAAGGGCTTTTGTGTTACCACAGTTTTTTCTGTATAGCCGCTTGCCACATCTTTTGTATGGGCAAGCGTCATCAGTTTCCATTTGGTTAAAGCTTCGGGCATGGTGAACGAAAACTCAACATTGCCATCGGCATCGGTTTTTAATTCGGGGAAGAAGAAAGCGGTTTCGTTGAAGTTTTTACGTATTTGAACATTTGTGTTTCCAGTATTTTTTTCAGCAACTGATGTGCTTTTTGATTCCATATTGATACCTAAGGAATCAAACATTATTTCTTCATCTTTTTTTACTTTAACACCTGCAACTTTTCCCGACAATGCTTTTCGAACTACCATTTCATCAGCTGCTCCTTCGCTTGCCATTGGCGATGGCGCTGCTGCCATTGATTCACCTAAGCGGTATCTTGAATAATAATAGTTATCAAATCCCAACAACCTATCGTACGATTTATTTTTTTGTGGCAGGTAATCGTAGTCGGTTTTATTATATTCTTCCGAATTGATATCGGTAAAACCATTGGCACTCCAGCTTACAGAACCGTATAGCCCCGGCCATATATACGGCCGTTGCCAGCTATGCGGTTTAAACTGGTCGAGGCTTGCATCGTACATTCCAGCCAGTAATTCGGCTGCTACTTTTTCGCCTTTATTGCCGGTTATTTGCAGCGTCCATTTTTCCTTTGCACCGGGTAATAATTTATCCCTAAAAGTTTTAAAACTGATGTTCAACTCTTTGTTGCTCCAGGGAATTTCAAAACTTTGGTTGCCGCTATAAACACGGTTATGCTGTACAAATGCATAGCTCATTGCCATGCCGCCACGGTCCTGTTCATTTACATTGTATGCAAAGGAAACCGGTTGCGTATTGGTAATTGTTGCAAAACTAAAATCTACAGGCTTATCCATTTTGCTAAGCGTATGTATTAGCCAGATTTTTTCAAAGCCTGTTTTTATGCCATAGCTTATTTGTTCGCCGGGCTGGGCATTGCCTTTTATCATATCTACATCTACCGCAACGTAATTTATTTCATTGGCCCTTGTATCGGTTAAATGAATGTATTGTTCGTCTTTTACCAACTCTCCGTATTTATCTTTTGTTGTAGCAACAATCTTGTACCAGCCGGCTGTAAAATTTACGGGCTTAAAATTGAAAGTTGAATTTTCGGAAGTGGTATCCTTAATATCAAGCACTTTATTTGCAAGTGGCCAGTTTACTTTAAGGTCTTCATCTTTATAAACATCATAAGGAAACAGGGATTCGTATTCCTGTTTGCTCATGGTAAACTGGTCGGGCATGTCCCAATACCTGCTGCGGAAAATTTTTGTAGGCGATTTCAATTTGGTAATACTAACATTTACTTCAGCCTTATCAAAAATACCATTCAGGTTAGTGCTGCTGATGTGTAAGGTTTTCAAACTGTCTGCAGGCATGGTTTCGGGCATATTAATATCCAGTTGCAGTGCATGATAGGCAACCGCCACCGATGTACTGCCGCTACGGGTTTCGCCATTGATGTCGGTGATATCGGCGCTTACTTCGTAATAAAATGTTGGCTGCCCTTTTTTATCAGCCGTTTCATCGGGTATGGCTTTAAACTTTATTTTAAATTCACCGTTTGCATCGGTTTGGGTACTGCCATTTGTAATTTCCATTTCATCGCTGTTGCCCGATGGCCAATACCTGTAATAGCCCCATCCCCACCAAATAGGGTATTGCACTTTGCGAACCACACGGTAACTTACTTTGGCGCCATCAATATTATTACCTGCATAAGCTTTAGCTGTTCCGGTTACTTCAATGCTGTCGTTAACACGATAGGTGCCTTTGGGTTTTTGTATCTCTGTATAAAATTTCGGCCGCTTATATTCTTCTACACTAAAACTAATGTAAGCATTGGTAATTGAATCGTACAGGCTAAACTCGCCGTTCATAACGCCTTCGGGCAGGCGAAAAGAACCATTGTAGCTGCCATACTCATTTGTGGTAACATTTAGTTCAGCAGATTTTTGGCCATTGGCATCTTTTAAAATAAGCTTTGTTTTAAAATTAGGCAGCACGGCGCTTTTGATTACATCTTTGGGTGTTGAAATAACAATGCCTTTAAAATACATTGTTTGTCCCGGCCTGTAAATTGACCGGTCGGTGAATAAAAAGGTACGGGGTTTAAAAACGGGCTCATAACTGTTGTAATTATACGAATAGATATTATCGTCGAGAAACAATTCATCACTGCCATAAATTACATGCAATAAATAATTCCTGCTTTCACCTGGTTTTGAAATTTTAAAGTAACCATTTTTATCGGTGCTGTATTTCTCCATTTTCTTATCTACATACCTGTAGCTGTTATAATCATAAACCGATTCCCAAATCTGCACCTGTGCATTTGCAAGCGGTTGGCCGTTATCCCTGTCCAACACATAATAATCATCGTTGTTGGTATGTATATAGCTAATGTTGCTGATATAGGTTACCTGTTTTGCAATGATGTTTTTGCTAAGCGAAAAATTGGCATCAATACTTGCAAGTATCATGTACATGCCTTTTTCAAGCCCGTCAATTTTTATTTCGGCGGCATGTTGCTGGTAATCCTGCAGGTTGGGCAGGTTAATACTCCAGCTTTTTACAGGTTTTAAGCCTGTAAATGCTTTCCATTTTTGGTTATAATCTATACGTTCATATTTTTTTAAATCTTCCCTGCTTGTTTTTATCACCCGCAGGTATAGTGTTTGTATATTCTTATATTTCACCAACGTACGAAATGGTTGGTTGGGTTGGTTCACTTTCTCTGTCTGCAGGTTAAGTGATGGTATTGCAATTTGCATCAATTCGTTTTTTGCATTGATGCCGCCTTCAGATTTTGGGAACTTTGCATACACCTGTTCAAACAATTCTTTGGCCCTTTTTATTTCGTATTGATTGGCTGTTTTGGTAAACGGATCATACTCGCTGCCACGGTTTAAATAAATGTTGCCCCGCAGGTACATAGCCTGTGCAATAGCGGGGTTGCCGGGGTATTGTTTTTCAATATCCAGCAAAGCGGCTTCGTATAGTTTTTCTTTTTGGGCCGATACGGAAACACTGTTTACAAAATTCAGTCTTGCCAGGTCGGCATCAATTAATGCATCGGGGTTGGCATCTTTGATATGGAATTTTAGTATATCCCCGAAAAGCAGCAGGGCTTTGTGTTGCAGCGATGCTGTGTCTTTAGTGATAAATGAAGTATTTATAAATTCACCTGCATTTGCAAATGCTTTTTCATTATCAACTTTAAACTGATAAGCCGGTTTTGTTAAGTCGCTTTCATCGGTTTTAAAAAAATCAAGAGCCCTAAAAGCCAGGAAATCGTACAGGGTAGGGCGCAGTTGCCGGGTGTTTTCGCCTTTAATGATGATGGCATCAAGCCCTTCAAGTTTTGTATTTTTTAAAACAGCATCATTTTGTAAAGAAGCAATGTACAGTTTTGAAATGGTTTGGTATAGCTTGTTAATGCTCCAGGTAGTAATATCGTTACTTTTTTCTTCGGCAAGCTGTGTGCGGTCGTTAAATTTCCATCGGTTGTTTTGCAGATAAAGCCAAAACATTTGTGCCTGCATACTCTGTAAAATATTTTTTGCCGGCGATTTTGATTTTTCAATCAATGTATCAATAAAAAAGATATTGTTTTCACGGCTGTCTTCTTCCACCATGTTGCGGTATTTAACCTGGTACATACAGGCTTTAATCTGTTGTGCATCGTTGCCTGCTTTGCTGGCCAGGTTATAAATAACCATCACTTCCTGTAGCGCCGATTTTGTAAGGCCTTTTTTCTCAAGCGCTTCTACTTTTTTCCAGTTAGCGCTGTAATCGTTGTTTGTTTGTGCCATGCTGATGAATGATAAGCCTGTTATGAAAACCAATAACAGGGATATTTTTTTTAAAAACATAATCATCTGTTTATACCGTTTATACTGTTTTACTGTCTTAAAATTTAAAACCCGGTATCTATTACAAGATACAATTTGTTGACCAGCCATTAAAGTGCCAACAAAAATTAATAATCTATTCTTAGATGGAATTGCCACTTAATTTGCATAAACCTAACTAATAAAATTCCATTAACATTTGATTAATTAGCATTTTTAAACCAATGGCATGTAAATTGGTTTAATTGAATAAGACAGTTTGAAAACATGGCAATTGTAATTTCAAATTTGTTACATGGCTATACTTTTAAGCCGGAGCTTTTGCTCCGGTTTTTTTATGCATAGGCTCATATTTTTATTAGGTAAAATAAAAAACCGGCGTAAGCGCCGGTTACATACAATTAAAAATAATTTTTTAATGGTTTTATTTCTTCAGCACATTTGCCATGGTGATGCCTATATCGGCGGGGCTTGCCACCACATGAATACCGCACTCGGCCATTATCTTCATTTTAGCTGCAGCCGTATCATCGGCGCCGCCAACAATAGCGCCGGCATGGCCCATACGGCGGCCCGGAGGCGCTGTTTGCCCGGCAATAAAACCTACCACCGGTTTTTTGTTATTTATAGATTTAATATAGTTGGCCGCTTCTGCTTCCATACCGCCTCCAATTTCACCAATCATTACAATCGCATCTGTTTCGCTGTCGTTCATAAATAATTCAACCGCTTCTTTGGTAGTGGTGCCAATGATGGGATCGCCGCCAATACCAATAGCAGTAGAAATGCCAAGCCCGGCTTTTGCAACCTGGTCGGCAGCTTCGTAGGTTAGTGTTCCCGATTTTGAAACAATGCCAACCCTTCCTTTCTTAAAAATAAATCCGGGCATGATACCCACTTTACATTCATCGGCAGTAATTACGCCGGGGCAATTGGGGCCAACAAGCCTTGTATTTTTATTCTGTAAATATCTTTTTACTTTCACCATATCCTGCACCGGTATGCCTTCGGTAATACAAACCACTAAAGCAATACCAGCATCTGCAGCTTCCATAATGGCATCTGCAGCAAAAGCCGGTGGTACAAAAATGATACTTACATTGGCGCCGGTAGTTTTAACGGCATCAACTACTGTATTAAAAACAGGTTTATCTAAATGCGTACTGCCTCCTTTGCCGGGTGTAACGCCACCAACTACATTAGTGCCATATTCAATCATTTGAGTAGCATGAAAAGTACCTTCGGTACCTGTAAAACCCTGTACAATAATTTTAGAATCTTTATTAACTAATACTGACATGTTGATAAATCTGTAATTTTTTAATTGCTGCAAAGATAAGGGAGATGCGGTTATTGTTAGGGAGGATTTTTGGTTGCCGGTATTTGTTCCCTGGTGTGGCTTTTGTGGCGACGCTCCGTTGAAAATTTGTGCAGGGCCGTGGCTTTTATCAAAGCGGATGTTTTATCACACTAATTTATCGCCATTCAGCAATTCATTCATATCCCTGTTATCGTCAATTTTGCCTTTGGCTTCAAGCATACGCATATCTTTTGCATCCTGTAAAAACTCGCTGGCAAAAATAAAACCATTAAGCCTTTCGTTTTTTGAAAAGATGATGTCTTTTTTATTGCCCGACCATTCTTTTTTTCCTTTGTACAGGTACAGGATGTTTTCTCCAATTTCCATCACGCTGTTCATATCGTGGGTATTGATAACGGTGGTCATGTTAAATTCACGGGTGATATCCAGGATAAGTTTATCAATCACCATTGAAGTTTGTGGATCGAGGCCGGAGTTGGGTTCATCGCAAAACAAAAACTTTGGGTTAAGCACAATAGCACGTGCAATGCCCACCCTTTTTTTCATACCACCACTAAGTTCGGCCGGAAATTTTTTGTTGATGCCTACAAGGTTTACCCTTTCTAATACTTCATTTACCTGTTTTAGTTTTTCGGCAAAAGGTTTGTTGGTAAACATATCGATGGGGAACATAATGTTTTGCTCCACCGTCATGCTATCAAACAATGCAGAGCCCTGGAACAGCATGCCAATCTGCTGTCGCAGTTCTTTTCTCTGTTCAATTCCCATATCGGTAAAGCTCACACCGTCATAGATGATTTCGCCTTCATCCGGTTCAAACAAACCCACCAGGCATTTTTGCATTACGGTTTTACCGCTTCCGCTTTGCCCTATGATGAGGTTGCATTTGCCAGTTTCCATTATATGGCTTACATCTTCCAGTACAACTTTTTCGCCAAAGCTCTTGCGTATGTGGTTAAATTCAATCATTATAAAATAACAAGGGTAGTAAAAATTATCCTGCTTTATCAAGTAATAGTGCAGCCAGCACATAATCTGCAAATAATATCATGATGCAACTAATAACAACGCTTTTTGTACTGCTTCTTCCAATTTCCAAAGCGCCGCCTTTTACATAGTAACCATAATAAGATGGTATGGTGCTGATGATAAAGGCAAAGGTGTAAGCTTTTATCAGCGCAAAAAATACATTGTAAGGAACAAAATTCATCAGCAGGCCCATATCATAGGTATCGGGCGATATAATGCCTGTTGCAGTGCCCGCCAGCCTTCCGCCCCAAATACCCAGCACCATCGAAAGTATCACCAGCAAAGGAATAGTTATAAGGCAGGCAATAATTTTTGGCATTATCAGGTACGACTTGGTGTTGATACCCATAATTTCCAATGCATCTATTTGTTCACTCACACGCATGTTGCCCAGTTCACTGGCAATTTTACTGCCAATAACACCTGCCAGTACAATACAAACCACGGTGGGTGCAAATTCCAGTATCACTGTATCCCGTACAATTTGTGCAATAGTGGTAGATGGAATTAAAGGGCTTACTAACTGGTAAGAAGTTTGTACAGCGCTTACCGCTCCCATAAATATAGAAATGATAATAACAATTCCCAGCGAGCCAATACCTATTTCAACACACTGGTGCATGAGTTCTTTCCAGTACATACGCATGTTTTCGGGCCTGGTAAACATACCTTTCAACATGATTAAATACCGGCCAAAATGGTTGAAAAAAAGCATTTATTAATTCTTCTTGTTGAGTGTTTTCGGTTGTACGAATATATGCTATTTTAGATTGATGAAGCGGTTGTATATATAACATCAATCACCATTCAATAAATTTTTTAATCTTCCGATTGAATTTTTTTCCGTTTCCACCATTTACTTTTTCTTACCACTTCTTTTGTATCTGTCTTGCATTTTGTTTGTGCATCTACCACTGCAATTAGCACCATGTTAAAGATTGAGCGGATAGAACTGCCTAATTGCAATACATGTACAGGTTTATTTAAACCTAATAATATGGGGCCGATGGAATCGGTGCCACCAACTTCCTGTAGTAAATTGTATGCAATATTACCTGCTGCCAGGTTGGGGAAGATGAGAACATTTACTTCGCCATCTAACAGTTCGGTAAACGGATAGTTCTCTTTTAATATTTCTTTGTTGAATGCCAGTATGCCCTGCACATCGCCATCACAAATAAGTGTAGGCGCTTTTTCTTTCACTATCTCTCTTGCCCTGCGTACCAGGTTTGCTTCCGGCGAATCGCTGCTGCCGAAATTAGAATATGACAACATGGCGATTCGTGGCTTTATATTAAATAACCTTACTTCTTTGGCAACAAGTAATGTTATTTCTGCAAGTTCTTCGGCTGTAGGGTTAAAGTTTACCGTGGTATCGGCCAAAAATAAAGGGCCTCTTTTGGTAAACATGATATACATACCTGCAATTTTTTTAACACCCGGTTCGGTACCAATAATCTGCAATGCAGGCCTGATGGTATCGGGGTAATTGCGGCTTAGCCCGCTAATCATACAATCGGCCTCACCGTTTTCGATAAGCATGCAACCAAAATGGTTGCGTTCTTTCATGGCTTTTTGGCTTTCGTATTTATTTACGCCCTTGCGGTGTCTCTTAGCAAAAAACATTTCGCCATATTTTTTTCGAAGGTCTTCATACTGATCTTCGGCAGGGTTAATGATGGGCATTCCATCAAGGTTAATACCATTGTCTTCTGCAATCTTCTTAATCCTTTCTTCTTTACCCAATAATATCGGGTAAGCCACACCTTCTTCAATTGCAAGTTGTGCTACTTTTAATATTTTAATATTCTCTGCATCGGCAAAAACAATCCGTTTTGGATCTTTGCGGGCTTTAGTGCTTATAATACGGCTAAGTTGGTTATCTAATCCCAGGCGGTTTTGTAAAGTTTCTATATATCCATCCCAATCTGTAATTGGTTTTTTTGCCACACCGCTTTCCATAGCAGCTTTAGCAACTGCCGGCGCCACTGTTGATAAAAGGCGTGGGTCTAATGGTTTTGGAATAATGTACGACGGCCCAAACAGGATTGTTTTTTCGTTGTAGGCAAGGTTTACAATATCGGGTACAGGCGCTTTGGCAAGTTCGGCCAAAGCTTTTACTGCAGCCAGTTTCATAGCTTCGTTGATGGCAGTGGCCTGTACATCCAACGCTCCACGAAAAATATACGGGAAACCAAGTACATTATTCACCTGGTTGGGATAATCGCTGCGGCCGGTAGCCATAATAATATCTTTACGGGCAGCTACAGCTACATCATAATTTATTTCTGCTTCGGGATTGGCCATTGCGAATACGATTGGATTTTTTGCCATGCTCTTAACCATTTCAGGCGTTACGGTATTGCCGGCGCTTAAACCTATAAATACATCAGCATCTTTAAATGCTTTTGCCAAATCGTAATCTTTATATTTAGCATCCACACAAAAATCTTTTTTCATCTCTTCTACATCTTCCCTGCCTTTGTATAAAACACCTTTGCGGTCAAACACGATAAAATTACTGTGTTTGGCTCCCAGCGATTCGTACAGTTTTATGCATGCCATTGCCGCAGCGCCTGCACCATTAACCACAAATTTTACTTTATCAATTTTCTTTTTTTGAAGAGTGAGTGCATTTAATAATGCCGCTGCACTAATGATAGCTGTGCCGTGCTGATCATCATGCATGATAGGAATCTTGCAGCGTTTTTTCAGTTCCTGTTCAATATAAAAACATTCAGGCGCTTTTATATCTTCGAGGTTGATGCCTCCAAATGTTGGCTCCAGTGCCTGTACTATCTGTATAAATTTTTCGGGGTCGGTTTCGTTTATTTCAATATCAAACACATCTATATCTGCAAATATTTTAAACAACACTCCTTTACCTTCCATTACTGGTTTGCCGGCTTCGGGGCCAATATTGCCCAGTCCTAAAACTGCAGTGCCATTACTTATTACGCCAACAAGGTTACCCTTTGCGGTGTATTTATAAACATTTTCAGTATTTGCAGCAATTTCTAAACATGGCTCGGCCACACCGGGCGAATATGCCAATGAAAGGTCTCTTTGTGTTTTAGCTTCTTTAGTTGGTATTACTTCTATCTTACCGGGGCGGCCTTTTGAATGGTAGTCTAAAGCTTCCTGTTTACGTAGGTCTTTTGCCATAAGTTATTGTATATTTAATATGCACAATTTGCTTATTGTAGCATATCTGTTATTGGTTTTTTTACCAGGGAAGTGCAAATTACATAAATAAGGGGATAGTGTATATCGGTATCAGGCAGATTTTACTTTAAAGCTCCAGGTAACTGTAAATTCAGCTATCATTTCACCGGCTTCATTTTTTCCATAAGTGTTTGCCGTTATTGTTTTTCCCTCGCCGGATTTTACCGCTTCTTCAATTGTTTGTTTAATCAATTGCCCGTCTGTACAGGTAAAAATTGTTATGCCGGTAGCTTTTTTTAAAAAGCGGCCTTCGATATTTGAAACCAGCATGCTTATAGCTGGCGAGCGCTTATATATATGTGCAAGGGCCAGCACACCTGTACTCATTTCGGCGGCCATGCTAAGGCAGGCAAAATAAGTACTCTTAAAAGGATTTTTGCTAAACCATTTAAAGGGAACTTTTACCCGGCATTGGTTTTCATCGGCGTAAACAACTCTTACACCCGAAAAAAATGCACTTGGTAAATTTAATAATAAATAGATACTGAATTTAAATGGATGCTGTATGGTTTTTAAAAACCGGCCCGGGTTGCTCATACCTTGGAATTTTAAATTTCATGATGGAGATTTTCTATTCCTGTGCTATCACTTAACTTTAAACTGTACTCAAAAATCAATCGCCATACATTTTTGGGTTTAATGCGTTGGGGCTCCACATCTCCAGGAAGGCCTGCACTTTTTCCCTGTTATAACTTTTTCCTCCATCCTCCAGGTATTCGCTGTTTTGAGTATGTATGCGTTGGCCTTTTTCATTTAAGATGATGAACACGGGGAATCCGAACCGTTGGGGATAGCCATATTTTTCAAATATCTTTTTGTTTTGGTTTTCTTTACTCCAGTTTAAATGGTACCAAACAAATCCTGCGTTGATGACCGAATCAATTTTTGGATCAGCTTTGCAAAACCTTGCAAATTCAATACACCATTTGCACCAGTTACCGCCACCTTGTAATAAAACAAACTTATGTTGTGCTTTGGCTATTTTTATAGCTGCTGCAATATCTTTTTCGGCATCGGCATTGGGATTGTATAATTTGTTTTCGGCATTTTGTGCAAAACAAACCGTACCCCACAGGCATAGGCCTATTATCATTATTTTTTTCATGGGATGATTTTACTTGTTTACTTCCACCACGCAAAGCACAGCATTTTGCTGTGGGCTATTGGCTTTAAAATTTATTGTGCCACCGGCGCCTGCCGAAAAACTTACACCTGCCACCGCATTTTGTTTTAAAGCATCGGCCACTTTTGCTTCGTAATTTGCTGCAGTGCTTTTTGTAATGGCATTGTTTACAGCATACCAGTCGAGCGCCTGTTTTGTTACAACAATAGCAAACACATCTTTTTTACCAATATTATCAGGCACCAGGCTTTTGCCCCGTGGAAACAAACGGTAACCCGTGATGCCGCAGTAAGGCGAGAAAGATGTTTTTGTTGCATCATCTTTGTTAGGATAAGGGAATAAAGTATAACTGCTTCCATCAGTCTCCTGTCCAAAAATATAAGTGTAACACTCGGTTGAATTTTTTATTTCCATCTTAAACTTTGTTCCGGGCGCCACGGTGCTTACGGTTTCAAAAATATTCCCCGACTTCACTTTTAAAGGGATGTATTGTTTGTTATCGTTTTTAACAAGGCCAATGGCAGCTTCAAAACTTACATTAACAGCAGCGCCACGCTTGGGCATGGGGTCAATGCCGTAGGCTTCCCGTACAAATTCTTTAAAATCGGCATAGCGCACCCATGCCACACCGTTATTACCCCACTCGGGGCCCCAGCTATTCATAATCTGGAATGCCTGCTTGCGGTCGTCGTAACCTATCACACACATGGCATGCCCGCCAAATCCCATCTGGCTGCGGTCTGCATCGGTAGGCGTCCATAAATCTTTTCCCATCATATCCTGCATGAACGAGCCGCCAACCATCATGCCAATAACCACCGGTGCATCTTTGGCAAGGTGTTCTTTTACGGCTCTTACATTTATTCCCTGTACGCTTTCTCCATCGGTAAGCCTGGTAAAACCGTGCATAAGGTTTTGCGAAGCCTTGTTTTCAAGAACCGAGTTTGGCTGCCTGCTGCAATCCTGGTCGGTGTATGGAAAATCGGCATAAGACACTACACCTTTTTTTTGCATAAACTCCATGGCGTTTTGTATATAGGCTCCCTGGCATCCATCTAAACCAATTTGGTTATACACAAATGCAGGACTGTATGCCGTACTGTTGCCGCTTTGCCCGGTTGATGCCGCTTCTACAATTGTACGTGCAGCATATACACTGCTCCATGCAACGCAGGATCCTTGCTGCCCCTGGTTACGGCGGTCGGGTGCAAATTTTAATAATGATACCGCTTCAGGTAAAGGGTTTTTGCTGTTATCATCGGCAAGGCCTTCGTACACACTTGCTTTTTTAAACTGCTCGGGGCTAAAGTTATAGCCGCTCTGCGAAAAAAGGCTTTGTATAATATTGGAGCCCCCGCAGGAACTGTTCTTAAAAAATAAAAAATAAGCAGCAGCGCCAACAGCCAGCAGCAATAAAATTTTTTTCATGCCGCCGCCGCCCCTGAACAAGCCAAGCAGCAAGGGCAAAAAATTTAAAAGGCTTCCGCCACCGCCGCCTCGGCCACCCGATGTGTTACTGTCGTCAAAGTCCTGTTGATCCTGCGGATCATCTTCCATACGTATAGGCATAATTAAAAACTTTAGGTTTAAAAGTAAGAAGTTTTTTATAAATAACTGCCCGGTTTTTATCTACCTATACGATTGGGCTGTAATTAATTCAACATGATGATTTTACTTTTTGGATATTTGATGCTGTATTTAAAATCAACTTTCTTTTATTAATCATAAATATTAAATAATAATTTCAATAACTATAAAATTTCGTTATTTAAAATTATAAGTTTATTTCTCTTTTTCCAAAACCTCAAACTGCCTCGAAACACTGATGCCGTTTTCATCTACCAATGTGATGATATGCTTGCCGGGCGCAGGATTTAATGCTATTTGGTGAAAATTTTGTGTGGTGCCAATAAATTCATCATCGAGGCTCCAATAAATTTTTGCACCTGCCCGGCGATGTGCTGCCGTAAAAATTGTTTTGCCACGTTCGCCATTAATTTCGAGCGGCACATAAATTTTTGCATCGGGCTGCGGATAAATAATCTCAATCAGTTTTCCTGTTTCGGCAAATTCGCAACCGGGTTTAAATGGTGGCAACGGTGCATAATCAATATTCCGTTGTTTATAATAATATTCCATGGCAGGCGTAAGTACAAACCAACTTTTGTGCTGCATATTTGATGGTGATTCGCATGACTCTGTAACACGGTATTTTCCTGTAGCATCAAGGTGTATCATTTTATGATACGGGCATAGCGGAACTTTTAAGCCATTGGGCTGCGAGAATAAAGTATCCACATCTGGACAATCAATATTGGCACGGTAACCACTTTGCCTGCACACAGGCACAAACGAAAAATTGTATTTGGGTTTTTCAAACCATTTGTTATTAGGCAGCAACCTGAAAATATCAAACAGCACCGGCGCTGCAGCCTGCACGCCAACCAATCCCGGCCTGCCTTCTCCATCGGTATTGCCCACCCATACCGCCACTACGTTTTTTGGGGTAACACCTACTGCCCATCCATCTCTAAAACCAAAGCTGGTGCCGGTTTTCCATGCAATTTTTTGTGAAGAAGCAAATTGTTGCCATAGCCCTTCTTCGCCCGGCCGCATCACATCCTGCATAGCCTGGAAAGAAAAATAAATACTTGTAGCATCAAGTGGAATGTAGTTGGTTGATAGTTGTTGGTTATTGGTTGTTGATGGATGATTGTTGGTTTTGCTGTTACCAAAAATATAATTGGGTGGATGAAAATCTGCTGCATTTATTTTGCCATGATTTTTTGTTTGATGATTAAGTGTACGTGCCATAGATGCATACACGCCTGCAAGGTCCCAGGGGGTTACTTCGCAACCGCCCAATATTAAACTGAGGCCGTAAAAATCGGCATTGTTATTTAATGTAGTGATGCCGCACTGTTGCAGGGTTTCGTAAAAACGCTGGTACTTATATTGCTGCAACATTTTTACAGCAGGCACATTTAAACTTCTTGAAAGCGCCAGGTGTGCCGGTACGGCGCCATCATAATTAAGATCAAAATTTTTTGGTGCATAACTTCCAATCTGCGTGGGTATATCGGGGATGATGGTATTGGGCAAAATTAACCCATCGCTAAGCATGGCTGCATATAAAATGGGTTTTAATGCACTGCCGGGGCTTCGTGGCGCTGCTATCACATCTACATCGGCTTCCATTTCTTTGTTGTGTGCATCTTTTATATTGCCCACATAAGCAAGTGTGTTGCCGGTTTCCACATCAAGCACTATAGCACACACATTGTTTATTCCGTTTCCTTTTAAAACCGATTGATGTTCCTGCACAATTACCGAAACATTTTTTTGCAGGTTGCCATCAATGGTGGTTTTTATTTTTGTTTCTTGTTTCCAGGTTTTATTATCTTTTATAAACCGTTGCATCAAGTGCGGTGCATTTTGCGGCAGCCGCAAAGGTGCATCGGGCAAAGGTTCCAGCACCGACAGTTGGGCCGTGGCTTTATCAATTTTTCCATCGGCCAATAGTTTATCAATTAACTGATTTCTTTTTAGCAATAAGATGTTACGGTTTTTTCCAGGGTGTACCAGCGATGGCGCATTGGGCAACACAGCCAGTGCCGCCATTTCGCCCCAACTCAATTTATCGGCGCTGCGGCCATAGTAGCGCCAGGCTGCCGCATCTAACCCTACAATGTTGCTGCCAAAAGGTGCATGGCTTGCATACAAGGCTAAAATGTTTTTTTTTGAATAAGATAATTCAAGCCTAATGGCCAATATGCTTTCGGAAATCTTATTCCAGATATTACGTTTATTATCTTTTTTTGAAAGCCGTATCACCTGCATGCTGATGGTGCTGCCGCCTTGTACCACGCCTTTATTTTTTATATTTTTTATGATGGCCCTTGCAATGGCAAGCGGGTCAACACCGGGGTGTTTAAAAAAACGTTTGTCTTCAAAAGTAGTGATGCAGTCAATAAATTTTTGCGGCACATTTTTGTTGTACGGAAAACGCCATTGCCCGTCGGCAGCAATGCTTGCATTGAGCAGGTTGCCATCTTTATCTTCAATTACATAACAGGTTGGTGATGTAAATAATTTTGATGGCAGGGCAAGCCAGAACCATATCAATACAACGGCCATCAACAACAGCTTTGTTTTTGTTGAAGCCAGCAAGGGCCTTAATTTGGTGAGAAAACTTTTCAATTAAATCGTAAGTATCCTGTTTGTTTTTTGAAAAATATCAAGAGTTACAAATCAAATTTCATGCACTTAAAATTACTGAACAGTTTAATAAATTTTTATAGCAGGATAATTTTACATATTACTTTCAGCATTTAACAATAAACCTGGATGCTTGTTTTTTAAACAATAAACATGCATCCAGGTTTTAAAAAATATTACGGCTTCACCACTTCCACCCATTTACCATTTACAGCAGCGCTGATATGGTTATCGTACATGGCTTCGCAGGTTGTGGCCGGTAAAAAGTAACGCCCCAGGTACGATGCATTCAACTGTACATAATAAGTGTATGATTGATTAGCGCCAATGTTGAAATAAGTGTACAGCCTGTCGTCTCTTATATCCTGGTAGGTTGAAGGCGATGATTTAAATGCGCCTTCACCATCAAACATCCTTGCATTTAATATTTCCCATCCGCTTGGGAAAACCTGGCTCAATGCCATGTCAGCGTAATAACCTCTCTTGCCCGGGTTGGTGATGGTAACTTTTGCAATAAAGTCGGTGCCTTGTGCAAGTTTGCTTACATCAATGGCAGCGCCATTTTGGTTAATGTAGCTCACATTCATGTTCAGCACAGCAGGATTATTGTTTATAGTAAGGCTATCGCCTGCCAGCGGTTGCCCCTGTGTTACCAACCGCACATACAAAGTGTTGCTGCCTTTATTGGTGATGGTTACATTACTGCTACCATTTTTAAATAAAATGGGTACTTGCCTGATATACGTTGTGGCATTGATGTCAACATTTTTTCCATCTATATTTCCGTTAGCAATAATTTTTGCGCCAGATGGATTTTTGCCACAATATTTTGCAATGGCAATTAATGCATACGCAGTAGTTTGTGTGCTGTACCAGCTATCCTGCGATAATTTTGCTGCAATGGTTGGCAATAGCTCGGCTGCTTTTGCTGCTTTTGATTTTCCCATTAAAGTTAATGTTTCAAAAACCATGGCCTGATCTCTTAATGAAGAGCCATAAGTAGAGCCGGGTGATGTGGGTTCATCAAAACTTGTAGGCAGGCCGCTGATAAGGTCTAAGGCAATATTATCCTGCCCGGCAAGTTTATATGCTGCAGCCAACCGCCACTTTGCTTCGGTTGAAAGGTATTTAAATTCTTTCAACCTGTTCATGGCGCCAAGTTCGGGTGCTTTGGCAAGGGCAAGCGTAAACAAACGATATGCCTGTGTAAGATCGCCACCATAAAAATTTGTTGTTGAAGGAGCCCAACTGTTTGCTTTGCCACGCTGAAAATTTTTCCATTGCTGCATCATGTAATCGCTAACGAGGTAACCGTTGTTTTGAGCTTCAATTAAAAAATGACCGGCATAGTTTGTGCCCCATTCATCGCTTTGTGCAATGCCGGGCCAGTAACTAAAGCCGCCATCGGGCCGTTGAAAGTTTTGCAGTTTTGCAATGCCTGCTTTTATGTTCCTGTCAACCTGAGCTTTTTTAAATTCATCAAGGTCGGTAAGTTGGTTTAATACAAGCTGCGGAAATATTGCCGATGTTGTTTGTTCAATACAGCCATGCGGATATTCAATCAAATAATTCAAACGCTTTTGCAAATTCATAGATGGTACGCTTGATATTTCCAACACGGCCGTACTTGTTGATGCTACACCAATTGGCGCTGCCATTGTTTTCCATTGCTGCCCTGCAGCCAATACCATTTCGGTAACTTGTGTTATTGGCGGGTTGGGATTTCTTATATCAAGCTCCACTTCATAGTCAGCTTTTTCGTTGCCCGATGAAGCCAGCAGTTTTACTTTTCCAATACCTACATTGGGTTTCACTTTCACATCAAAATAAACCATCTCTTCGCCTGTTTGGCTAAACGAAACAGATTGTGCATTGCTGCCAACTACTTCCAGGTAAGGGTTTGATTGTAATGAAACATTTACATTTTTGATATTATTTTCCATTGCAAAAACAGTAACCGGCAGTTTGATGGTTTCGCCGGGGCCAAGCACACGTGGTAGCGTTGCCAGCAACATCAAAGGTTTTTTAACGGCAACAGCTTTTTCAGTTGCGCCGTAACTACCGTTGCTTGCAGCAATAACCATTGCTCTTACCGAACCAATATAAGAGGGAAGTGTGAATGATTGTTTTTGTGTTTGATTTTTATTAAGATGAAATGGCCCCAGGTATTTTACAACGGGTTTAAAACGGTTGGCCGACATAGGCTTGCCGGGGCCGGCTTCATTATCACCGCCGATGGTAAGTATCCTTTCCAAATCGCCGCCCCATGCGCCAATCACATAATCAAACAGGTCGAAACTTTTTACACCCAATGCTTCCCTTGCATAAAATGCATCATGCGGATTAGGAGTTTTAAATCTTGTAAGATCAAGCAACCCTTCATCAACAATTGCTACACAATAAGTCATCTCTTTACCGTTTTGTTCACTTACGGTGAATGAAACATTTTGTTCGGGACGGATGCTGTTTGCAATATTCAACACCGGTTTCAACACCGTGTTTTTATCTTCTACAAAAATGGGAATTGAGCCATACATGCGTATGGGAAGATCGTTGATGGTTTGCGAATGCGGCTGCAACAAACTTACTGTTGCATATACATTGGGCGCCATTGCTGCTTCGGCTTTAAATTTAACGGTTGTTTGTCCTTTCTTTGTTTCCTGCCAGAAAGATTTTAAAACTTTTGACCCATTTTCGATGCTCACTAAAACCCTGCCTGCTTCGCTGCTTGGTATGGTTAACAAAACTTCGTCGCCTACATTATATTTTTCTTTATTGGCAGTAAATGATAACATGGTTGCGGCTGACTGATCTTCGCCACCGGCCCTTGTTTGCCAGTATGGATCATCAATATAAAATGTGACGCCGGTGGTATGGCCGCTTTTTAAATCTTTTACTAAAATTAAGTATCGGCCCCATTCATTTTCGGCAGTACGAAAGCTGTAAGTGCCACGGCCATTGGTAAGCTTAAGGGTTTCTTTTTTCAATAATTTATTGTATTCATCCTGCGTAAAGTTGCTTAGGTTATCGCCACCATCATCCCACCACCAACGCCATTGAATGCGGTAAAACTGTACTTCTACATCTGTTGATCCGCTAATTAAATTTCCTTTGCTATCCACATCTACAATTTGTGCCGTATGATTTTTTCCTGCCAGTAAATAGTCAAAAGGTTTTTCGCCGCTTGGTAATTTTATGCCTGCATAACTTGTGTATGGGCTGTATGGCATGCTTACATTATCGATGCTGAAACTTCCTCCCGGTTCAAAAACTTTTACCATCATGTTGGCGCTTAACATGCCCGGCGCCGATTCATCAATTTTAAAATCGGTATTCAATGCAGCATTGCCCTGTTCATCCAATGTACCATCATAAATGGTTTTGCTTTGTGTGGAATAATTGGAGGTTGGATTATCAAATTCAAAACCGGCAAACTTTGCAAATCTTGTACCTTTTGCATATAATGATGCATCAATTTTTGCTTTTAAATTTTTACCAACGGCGCCAAAAAGCCATTTGGCATTTAAGGTTCCTGTAGTGGTATTGCCTTTGCCAAGCATAGGGTCTTTTCCAAAATCAAGATTTATCTTTAATCTGTTGGGCATTACGGTTTCTACCTTAATTCTTTTTTCGAACTGTGCGCCGCCCACTTTTATTTTTGCCAGCCAGTTACCCGTTGGCGATTGGGCGTCGGTATTGGTTTTAAAAAGATAAAAACCATCCTGTGCATTTGTTTGTACAGTATGTGTAAATAACTGCCCCTGCGGTGTAAATAAACTAAATTCAACCGGGTGGTCTTTGGGTAACTTTCCTTCTTTATCTTCTACAATAAAATTAAGGAACATGGTATCGCCGGGGCGCCATACGCCACGTTCGCCAAAAATAAATCCCTTAATGCCGTTCTTCACTTCTTCGCCACTAACATCAAAACGGCTAAGGGCAAGCGAACTTCCATCATCTAATTTTAAATAACCACGTTCATTTCCTTTTTTTGCAACCAATAAAAATGGTTTTCTTTTTAATTCAATATTTGCAAAACCATCGCTGCCGCTTTTTCCTTTGCTGATAATGGTACGCTGGTAATCCATCACTTCAATATCTACAGCATCCATTGGCTCGGTAGTAAGAATATTGCTTACTGCAACCAACAAACTGTTATCGTTGCCACGCTTGGCGGTAAGGCCAATATTGCTGGCCAAAATATTCCTTGTGGCCCAGCGGTCTTTGTTGTAATATGATTTACTGGTAGGATCGTCTCTGCGGTTCCAGTTATATCCAAATGGATAATAAGAATCGTACCTGTCCCAAAAAGCATCATCTTCATCAACACCGCCGCTGCTGCCGTATTCATTATAATCGCCATAGTATCCATCTTCCTCTTCATCATCTGCCGAAGCAGAAGCAGTATCTGCAGAAACATACAATGAGTACTCGGGCCTAAAACCGATGGTAACTTTATAAATAGCACCTTGTTCTGTTTTAAGATACTTATCAATGTCTAACGAAAAATGCTGTTTCTTATGCAGGTCTAAAGTCTTATCATCATCAAGCCTTAAAGTTTTTTGAACAATGGGTTTACCTACTCGCCTTAATTCGTTGTTGCCATCCAAACTATTTTCCTGTAAAAACTGTGGTACATTTTGTTCGTAAATTTTTATGATACTGATATCAACCGCATTCAGGTTAATTGATTCAAAAGGTAAAACCAACCTGCCGCTGGTTGGTAAAATATTTCCTTTGCCATGAATTTTTACTGATGGCATCCGGTTTTCGAAATTGATATTGGCTACAAAGCCTTTGTTCAGCACATCGTTCCAAATATTTTTAATGCCGGTGTTTACGTTTACGGTATAGTTGCCATCTAATTTACCGTTGGTAAAAAGTTTTACTTCGCTGCCATTAATGGTATATGAAATATCAGATTGCCCGCTAATGGTTACTAATCCTGTAAGGTCCTGGCCAACTTCTATCATATCGCTAAACTGCACCGATGCATATTGTTGAGCATCATTCATTGGCACAATATTTAAAACTTTAAAATCGCCTTGTGCCGGCACGGTAATATTGCTTTGGCCTTTTACTGCCATGTTCATTGGTTTTCCATCCCAGTTCAGTTCAATATTGGAAGCAGATTTTTGCCTGTCGATATTATCAATAGTAAAGCGATGTGTTTTTGTAGCATCATTGTGTTGCCAGTTTATTTTAAGTGCATTCTTATTGTAAGTGGCACTTAAAAGTTTTTCAATATCCTTTCCTGGTTCTACATCGGCCGTTTCAAGTATACCACTCAATGTCATTTTGTTTTTTACATTGGTGGCTCTTAAACCTTCGTCGGTAACTTTAAAAGAAGGCGTAACCGTTTTCATGCTGAATTTAAAGTCAGAAAATTTGCTTTCGGTTTTGGTTACCTTGCCCAGTTTAAAATTCACTTCATACAATTGATCGGGTTTTAACCAGTTATCAGGTTTAAACTCAATGGTACGGGCATCTACCCAGTAAGCTTTACCTTTTACAGAAGGAGAGATGCTGAACAGGTTTTCTTTTACTGCTTCGCCAACAGAATGTGTTGTGTTTGCATCGGCTGCCAGTTTTATACGCACGGCAGAAGTTTTAGAAATGGTGCCGGTGGTATATGCATCAATGTACTTGCTGAAAGCCGGATCCACTTCTATCCATTTATCTTTTTTGCTGCACGAAAAAAATGCAATGGAAATAAAAATGAACAAACAGCTTGCAATGAAATTTTGATAACGGTTGCTAAGGTGAGATGACATGGTATAAAGTTGAAGTTAAGTTGATACTAGTGTTACACTAATATCGGTATTTTTTATTTGCTATGTAAATGTTGAAATAAATTTTGATTCATGAAATAGCATGAAACTGTTTTTTAGTTAAACAATTTATAAATCAAATAATAGCTATCAATTAATCTTTGTTACTGTAACGGTGTAAGCGCTGTTGGTTAATGAAGAATGTATTTCCTGTGTGTAAGTGTTGCCGGAGGTGGAAATGATTTTCACTTTTATTTCTAAACCGAGAGGAAAGTTGATTTTATTTTCGTTTCGCAGCACTTTATCAAGCTTAAGGGTGTAACTGCAATCGCTTTGCCAGCTTATTTTAAAACGTACTACGGCTTTTAAGGCTTCGCTTGATTCTGTTTGATACACACTGTTTCTGTCGGCAATAGTAATAACGCCGGCCCTTGTATCGGCAATCCTGAATTTGCCTTCTCTTAATTGAAAACAATCGGGTGATTGGCTTACAGCCGCCAAGGGCAATAGTAATAAAAAAAGTATGATTGTTTTTTTCAACATCCAATTTAAATAACCTGGTTTCTCAGCAGGTCTTCAAACTCATCCCGTCGCCTTATTAAAGTGGCTTTGCCATCTTTTACCAGCACTTCGGCAGGCCTAAGCCTCGAGTTAAAGTTACTGCTCATTTCAAAACCATAAGCGCCGGCATTATGAAATACCAGCAAATCGTTTTCCCTTATTTCGTTTATTTTCCTGTCGAATGCAAAAGTGTCTGTTTCGCAGATATTGCCAACTACATTGTAAATTCTTTCGGCGCCGGCAGGGTTGCTGATGTTTTCTATATGATGATATGCTTCGTACATCATGGGCCTTATCAGGTGATTGAACCCGCTGTTTACACCGGCAAAAAGCGCAGCAGGTGTTTGTTTTATCACATTTGCCTTTACAATAAAATAACCTGCCTGGCTAACTAAATATTTGCCCGGCTCAAACCAAAGTTCAAGTTCTTTCACTTTAGGGTTTTCGAACTGAGCAAGCGCCTGTGCAATTTTCTCGCCTAACAGGTCCACATCGGTTTCTGCATCGCCTTGTTGATAGGGTACTTTAAAGCCGCTGCCCAGGTCAATATATTTCAGGTTGGGAAAATGTTCAATCGTATTCAGCATCACATCAAGTCCCAATAAAAAAACATTGATGTCTTTAATTTCGCTGCCGGTATGCATGTGTACACCTTCTACATTAAGCCGGGTGGTTTTTACAACTCTTTCAATATGCCGCATCTGGTGAATGGAGATACCAAATTTGCTATCTACATGGCCTGTAGAAATTTTAAAATTGCCGCCGGCCATGATATGTGGATTTAACCGGATGCAGATAGGGTATGTGTTACCAAACCTGTTGCCAAATTGTTCCAGTATTGAAATGTTATCTATGTTGATGTTAACACCCAGGTTTTTGGCTTCAATAATTTCATCAAGGTCAACACAGTTAGGAGTGTACAGGATATTTTTAGGGTCAAAGCCCGCCATTAATCCAAGCTTTACTTCGTAAATACTTACACAATCAAGCGAAGCGCCGATAGAAAGAATATGTTTTAACACATTTATATTGGTAAGCGATTTACAGGCATAAAAAAAACGGGCATTGCTTTTTGAAAAAGCTTTTTTCAGTTTGTTGTATTGTTCTGTTATTCGCTCGACATGATAAACATAAACGGGTGTGCCAAACTCGTTGGCTATTTGGGTCAACTGCTTATTGGTAAGGGTTTGTTGCATACTGCTAAAATAAATAAAGGGCTACCTTAATTGTTTTTGAAAAAATGAATGAGCAAAGAAACAAAATAATAAAAGCAGTTGATAAAAATCTTCAGCTTCAATTTTATTTGATAAAATATTATGCCACTATCTCTTGTATTTGTGTAGGCTCCAGGTTGGCATTACGCATGGCAATACCCCTAACCGCATTAGCTGCAAAATCCATAAATGCTTTTTTGGTAATGGCATCATCACTTATCATTGCCGGCACTCCAATATCTCCGCCTTCACGAATGTTTTCAGCAATAGGAATTTGCCCCAGTAATGGTATATCAAAATCTTCGGCCAGGTTTTTACCCCCGTCTTTTCCAAATATGTAATATTTTTTATCGGGCAATTCTGCCGGAGTAAAATAACTCATGTTCTCTACCAATCCAATAACCGGAACTTTAAGTTGTGCCTGTCCAAACATGGCAATACCTTTTTTAGCATCGGCCAGCGCTACTGTTTGCGGTGTTGTAACCACAATTACACCTGTTACCGGTACGGTTTGTACCATAGTTAAATGTATATCGCCGGTTCCGGGCGGCATATCAATTACCAGGTAATCCAGTTCGCCCCAGTCTACCTCACTAACAAACTGCCTGATGGCGCTGCTTACCATGGGGCCACGCCAAACTACAGCTTGTTTTTCATCAATAAGCAATCCAATACTCATCAATTTAATGCCAAACTTTTCTATCGGTACAATCATTCCTTTACCATCCACTTCTCTCATCAAAGGCCGCTCGCCACGTACACCAAACATAATGTGCTGGCTGGGGCCATAAATATCTGCATCCATTAAACCAACCTTTGCACCTCCTTGTGCAAGCGCCAATGCAAGGTTTGATGAAACGGTACTTTTTCCCACACCGCCTTTTCCGCTTACTACTGCAATAATATTTTTTACACCGGCCAATATCGTTTTCCCGTCTTTCCGGTTGCTGCTTGTATTGCTGGTAAAGTTTACTTTAACTATTGCATCTTTATTCACCAATAACTTTACCGCATTGATGCTGGCATTCATAATCATATCTTTTAGCGGACAGGCGGGTGTTGTAAGCACCACTGTAAAGGAAACATTATTACCATCTATTTTAATGTCTTTTACCATATTTAATGTAACCAGGTCTTTTCCTAAATCGGGCTCCTGCACATTACTCAGCGCTTTTAATATATCCTCGTTCGTCATCGTTCAATTATTTGTTAAAATACATATGTAAACTGCAAATTTAAACATTGATGCCCTTACTTTGGTTATTAATTAAGGAATGTTATTACTTTTGAAACGGTACCTGTAGATAAAATCAATTTTTTTCAGCAGATTGTTTCATTAAATAATTTGTACAGGGCATTTCAATCTTTAATTTTTTGATGAAGAAATTTATACCATACTTTATTATTACTGCTTTAATTTTTCCTGTGGCTGCCCGGGCCCAGTTTGAATCTTTTAAAGATTCGGTAGTGCAACTTTATGGAATTGTGATGACGGCCGATAGTTTAAAAGGCCTTGAAAGTGTAAGCGTGGTAGTAAAAGGGCAAAACCGGGGCACCATTACCAATAGCAAAGGCGTTTTCAGCATTGTGGTTTTAAAAGGCGATAATGTAGAATTCACCAGTATTGGTTACAAACCTAAAACTATTCATATTCCCGAAAACCTGGAGGGTAACCAACAAAGTGTAATACAACTGATGGTTACAGACACAGTTTATCTTGCTGCTACCATTATTAAAGCAAGGCCTACCCGGGCACAGTTTGAAAGAGATTTTATAAATGCACAGGTGCCTGATGATTATATAACTATTGCCAGGAAAAATAATAGCGAAGCTACAAGGCGCTTACTTGTTGCCAACCTGCCAACTGATGGCAGGGAAGCATCGAGCAATTATTTAAGGCAAACTGCCGGTAAAGCATACTATTCAGGCCAGGCGCCCCCAATGAATATTTTCAATCCATTTGCATGGGCCGAGTTTATTAAAGCCTGGAAACGGGGCGATTTTAAGAGTAAATAATTTTTCATTGTAAAATCTGCTGCCAGTTTTTTATACTCTCATCTTATTTATTATTTGGTTTTCTTTGTAAAAAGAATTTATCGTGATACAGAATACTGCTGTAAAATTTCCTGCAGGGCATATTGGTAAAATATTCCTGGTTGGTTTTATGGGTAGCGGAAAAACACATTGGGGCCGTAAATGGTCGCAACAATACAAGCTGCCATTTTTTGATTTGGATGAAGAGATTGAAAAAGCAGAAAAAAAAACGATTGCAGCAATTTTTGAAAAATATGGAGAAGAATATTTCAGAAAAGTGGAGGCAGATGCTGTAAGGTCTTTTTCAGAAATAGATAATTGTATTATTGCCTGTGGCGGTGGCACACCCTGCTTTGCCGATAATATGCTATGGATGAACAATAATGGTAAAACGGTTTATTTGTCTGCATCGCCCCAATGTATATATCAACGTTTGATTGCTGAAAAGAATAAAAGGCCATTGGTTAAAAACTTAAAAGGGCAGGAACTGCTTTCTTTTATTGAAGAAAAATTACAAGAAAGGGAATTGTATTACAGGCAGGCGTCTGTAATTTTGCAGGCAGATGAGATGAGAGAGGATTTTGTGCCGGGTTTTATTACTGATCATTATCAAAATAAATAAATGCAAAAAAGTTTTTTAAAAACAGCCGCTATATTAGGCGCTTTATCAGTAATGCTTGGCGCATTTGCAGCGCATGGGTTAAAAAAAATATTTGATACCGATTTACTGCAGGTGTTTGAAACGGCTGTGCGTTACCAGTTTTTTCATGTGTTTGCTTTGCTTGCTGCCGGTATATTATATAAAAATTTTACAAACAAGCTAATAAGGTGGGCCGGGTATTTTTTTATTGCTGGTATTATTTTATTCTGCGGCTCGTTGTACTTGCTTTGTTATGTAAAACAGCAGGCTTTGCCTTTTAACTGGGTAGGTGCCATTACACCATTTGGCGGTGCGGCTTTTATAGCAGGATGGTTATGTTTATTTGCTGGGTTAAATAAGGCCAATTAAAAATTTTCAATTTTTCTATAAAGTGTAATAAGGGTTCCATTCTTGTTTTCAATTGAAAATTCAATATCAAGGTCGTTCATTCTTTTCTTCATATTTTTTAAACCGTTACCAAACTGCCGTAATTTTTCTAAATCAATACCCTTACCATTATCATGTATATATAATTTAAGTCCATCGGGTACCCTTACCAGGTTTATTTTTACTTCGGTGGCATTTGCATGTTTTAATATATTATTCAATGCTTCTTTAACAACCATAAAAAAATTACGCCTTATTTCTCCTATTACTTCAATATTGGGCAAATTTTCGGGAATTGTAATCTTACAGTCAATACCGGTATCTTCAAAATATTCCTGTGCATAACTGCGTATATAAGCAATTGTGTTGTGTAAAGAGTCGTTGCTGCTGCTCATACTCCAGATGATAGCATTCATCTTGTTTAAAAGATCGTTGGCAGATGTTGATATTTTATTGATTTCAGGAATAGGATTATCGGCCAGTTTGTTTTTTGCCATTTCACTATATAGCCTGATTGTAGTCATACCTGCGCCCAGGTCATCATGCATATCTGCACTAATACGGTTCCTGACTTCCTGTTGTGCTTTAATAATAGCAATCTGGTTTTCGTATTCGGCTTTTTCTGCTTCCAGTTTTAAAGCTTCCTGTTCTTTAATACGTTTTATAAGTTCGTTTTTATTTTTATAATTAAGGCCTAACAGGAAAAAGGTAAGTTCCAATACAATACCGATATAATAATAAAACAAAGAGTTTTTTAATATAGCATATGAACGTAACCCCGATAGAATAATTAAAAAAGAAATAGTTGAAAACAAAACAAGTATAACATTGCCTGCTGCTAAATAATTAAACAGCCTGTTGCGTTTTTTAAAAGCAAGTACAATAAAAATTATCCCTATTGACAAGATGATAATCTTCATCAAATTCTCAAGGTTTAATTGGTACACAAATGCTTTGGTAAAAAAATTAAGGTATGTGTAAAAACATAAAAGCAGCAGAATGAACCTTTCGCTAAACTTTAAAAAAATATCCAGTTTTTTATAAAGTTCTTTCGTATTCAGAAATCGGCGTGCAAATGCTATATAAAATATGGTACCGGTTACCAGGAACAAGAAATCGAGATAACTTAAGTAAAGGTTTGCAAATGACGTAGCCGACCGGGTAACAATTGAATTAAAAAATATTAGCAGGAACATGAAAAAAGAATACATGGCATTGTACAGAAATTCGGTACTGCGGCTTATTACAAAATTGGTAAGCATGAATAAAATCATCATCAGTAATACACCGCTGATAATATATCCAAATTTTACCATCATGTCTTTATGGCTAATAATAAAGTTTATATAGTTCTCAATATAACTGCCACTGATAATGATGGGAGTTAAAGAATTCGATTCGTACCTGGCAGGTACAAGTTTTATTAATAAAAAGCTTTGCTCACCGGCAGCCAGTGAAAATTGTTTATAGCCTTCTTTGTTTTTTTCATTATTAATAAGTTCAAGAGAAGGATTTAATTTATAAATATCAAACCTATTGTAATAGATACCCGGGTATATAAATGGACTTACCTGCTTATCGCTTGTGTTGGCCACAAATATTTTGAGGTAGTAAGTGTAATTAACCATTTTTGGCGGAATAGACTTACGTTTTTTAAACTCCATTAAAGGGAAAAACTGTTTGTTGATAACTTCAGAAACAGGCATAGCAGAACTGCTATCGATATACAGCAAAGTTTTTCCTGCAATACTGCTGTCTTCTGTTATAGCTGTTATATTAATAAGTAATGTATCCGTTATATTTTGAGATTTACCGGATATAATGAAGAATGAAAAGAAGATAAATGCAGCTAAACGTCTCAAAAGGCAGAATCTTTTACCAAACCTACACAATTAAAGCCGAATTAAAAACGTGTAACTCCATTTTTCAGTCATGCTTTTTCAAGCAGGGGTTTTCTATATCTTTGTTGCCCATGGCAAACAAAACAAAATCCGCAAAAAACGGGAGTAAACAACCCGATAAGTTTAAACAGGAAAAGGAAGAAACTGTAGAGGTAAAAAAATTGCTTAAAGATGAGCGCACACACAAAATTGCAGGTATTGGGCTATTACTTTTAGCATTTTTACTTTTTATTGCTTTCACATCGTATTTATTTACCTGGCAAAAAGACCAAAGCCTGGTTAATGATGCCGGCTGGAACCTTTTAAAAACAAACGACCTTAAAGTAGATAACCTGTTAGGTACCCTGGGAGCATTTTTATCGCACCTGTTTATTTATAAAGGTTTTGGGGTAGCATCTTATCTTTTTTGTACCACATTTTTTGTATTTGGTATTAATCTTTTTTTTGGAAAAAAAGTTTTCCAGGTTTTTCGAAACATAAAATATTTAATAGTGGGGTTGCCCATTGTAAGTGTAAGCGCTGCAAGCATTTTTAAAGGCAACCCTTTTCCCTGGGGAGGCGCTACCGGTGATATGATGAGAGACTGGCTTTACAGTACCATTGGGCAGGTAGGTACTATAGCTGTTTTGCTGGTTGCTATACTTGCTTATGTGATATGGCGCTTTAACCCATCATTTAAAATGCCGGCAAAAAAATCAATGCCTGCTGCCACCGATGATTTTGTACCAACTGCAGAAGAGTTATCAGAAAAACATGCATGGGATGCAAATGAAGATGAATCAAAAAAGAATTCATTAAAAGGTAACAACACAATGTTACAAACCACGCAAGCAGAAAATACAACACCCTTACACAACATAAATTTGATTGAAAAAGAAGAAGATGAAAAAGTTGAACCGGTAGTTGTTGTACAAAAAGAAGCAGTTATTGCTAAAGAGATAACACCAAGCGATATGCCGCTTGAAATAAAATCAACTCCCGAAAAAAATGAGGAAGAACCTGTGGTTGCCGAAAAACAACCAACAACAAAACCATACGACCCCGTTCTTGATTTGCGTGATTATAAATACCCTGAACTTGACCTGTTAGAAAGCCATGGCATAGATAAGATTGTGCAGGATGCAGATGAACTGGAAAACAACAAAAACCAAATCATCAACACCCTAAAAAATTACGATATACAAATACAAAAAATTTATGCAACCGTAGGGCCTACAGTTACTTTATACGAAATTATACCTGCAGCGGGTGTGCGTATATCAAGAATAAAAAACCTGGAAGATGATATTGCACTGAGCCTTGCAGCGCTTGGCATACGTATTATTGCTCCCATTCCCGGTAAAGGAACCATTGGTATTGAAGTACCCAATGCTAAAAAAAGCATGGTGAGCATGAAGACCTTGCTGTCATCAGAAAAATTTCAGAAAAATAATTTTTCATTACCTATTGCCATTGGTAAAAAAATTGATAATGAAAATTTTATAGTTGACCTGGCCAGTATGCCGCATTTATTGATGGCGGGGGCTACAGGGCAGGGAAAATCAGTTGGGCTAAACGCCATATTGGTTTCATTGCTGTACAAAAAACATCCATCGCAATTAAAATTTGTATTGGTTGATCCTAAAAAGGTGGAGTTGAGTATTTATAAAACTATCGAAAATCATTTTTTGGCAAAACTGCCCGGCGAAGAAGATGCCATCATCACCGATACCAAAAAAGTGGTGCATACCCTAAATGCCATGTGTATTGAGATGGATAACCGGTACGACCTGCTTAAAGAAGCCGGCTGCCGCAACATTAAAGAATACAACGAAAAATTTATAAGCCGTAAACTTAATCCTGAAAAAGGGCACCAGTATTTACCATTTATAGTGTTGGTTGTAGATGAATTTGCCGACCTGATTATGACTGCCGGCAAAGAAGTGGAAATGCCCATTGCCCGATTGGCACAGTTGGCAAGGGCTATTGGTATACATCTTATTATTGCTACGCAAAGGCCATCGGTAAATATTATAACAGGAACCATTAAAGCCAACTTTCCGGCACGTATTGCATTTAAAGTAAGCAGTAAAATTGACAGCCGCACCATTTTAGATACCGGCGGCGCCGAGCAGTTGATAGGTAAGGGTGATATGCTTATCAGTTACAACGGAAATATAGTTCGGTTACAATGTGCTTTTGTAGATACACCCGAAGTAGATAAAATTGTAGATTTTATTGCCGGGCAGCGTGGCTATCCACAACCTTTTCTTTTGCCTGAGTATATTGATGAAAAAGATATGGAAGGCAAAGATTTTGATTTGGGCGATAAAGATCCTTTGTTTGAAGATGCTGCAAGATTGATTGTTGCCAGCCAGGTAGGAAGTACATCATTATTACAACGCAGAATGAAACTTGGTTATAACCGTGCAGGAAGGCTTATGGACCAGTTAGAAGCAGCAGGCATTGTTGGGGCAAACCAGGGCAGCAAAGCAAGGGATGTGTTAATAAAAACCGAAGCCGACCTTTTGCAAATACTTAGTACTTTTTAAATGATATAAAATTAACTGCAAAAAAATATACTAACCTTGTATTGCCTCGTTTTCTTTAAACAACTTACATCACATGTCTAAATATCTTTTTATTGGCTTAGGAAATATTGGGGCAGAATATGCAAATACACGCCATAATATTGGCTTTGATGTAGTAAATGCATTTGTGATGAAACATGGCGGCAACTTTAAGGTTGACAGGCTTGCTTATGTAGCCGAAATAAAATATAAAGGCAGGCAGGTAGTGTGCATTTGTCCTACCACATTTATGAATTTAAGTGGCAGGGCATTTAAATACTGGTTAGATAAAACAAAAGTTCCTTTAGAAAATACGCTAACCATTGTTGATGATTTGGCGTTGCCGCTTGATAAGATACGTTTAAGGGCCGGCGGATCGTCTGCCGGGCATAACGGGCTTAAAGATATACAGATGATATTGGGTACCGATGCTTATCCTAAGCTAAGGTTTGGAATTGGCAATAATTATCCAAAAGGTATGCAAGCCGATTTTGTATTAGGCAAATGGCAAAAAACCGAAGAGCCACAGGTACTTAAAAAAATTGAGTGCTGTATTGAAATAATGGAAGCATTTATCAGCAATGGTATAGATCAAACCATGTCGGCATACAATAATATTTCAATTAAAACATAGCAATAATAATTAAAATACAATTGGTTCTTTTTAGCTATTTATCTATATTCGTGCAGTAATCATTATACCTAAAAAAACAACCTGATATGAAGATCATTTGTGTGGGAAGAAACTATAAGGACCATGTTAAAGAGTTGAACAATGCCATTCCTGATGAGCCGGTTATTTTTATGAAGCCCAAGAGTGCATTATTACAAAGCCATACACCATTTTATTATCCCGAATTTACCAATGAACTGCATTACGAATGTGAATTGGTTTTAAGAGTTTGCAAAAACGGTAAATACATACAGGAAAAACATGCTTCTAATTATTACGATGCCGTTACGGTTGGGATAGATTTTACGGCAAGAGATCTGCAGGATGATTTAAAAGCCAAAGGCCTACCCTGGGAAAAAGCAAAAGCATTTGATAATTCAGCCGTGGTAGGTAAGTTTATACCGCTTGCCCCGGGTTTCAATAAAAAAAATATTCAATTTCACCTGTTGAAGAATAATGAAAAAGTGCAGGAAGCTAATTCGGCAGATATGATTTTTAGTATTGATAAAGTGATTGAAAATATTTCAAAATATTTTTCATTGAATATAGGCGACCTTATATTTACCGGCACACCTGCCGGTGTTGGGGAGTGTGTAGTGGGCGATGTGATGGAAGGGTTTATTGATAAACAGAGCCTGTTTACCGTAGAAGTGAAATAAGCAGGTTTGTGTAAGATATTTCTTTTATCGCTGAAGATTAAAACTCAGCGATTTTTTTTATTTATACCTTTGGCACTATTATCTCATCAGCTTGCATATTTATTGATAAATGATTGAAACGGAAATTTTATTAAAAGCCTATCGCCTCATGTGTAATGCAGGTGCTATGGCTCAAACATACGAAAGCAACAGGCAGATTTGTAAATATGTGCATTCAACCAGCCGTGGCCACGAAGCTATACAATTGGCCACTGCATTTCATTTGCTTCCCTGCGATTATGTTAGCCCTTACTACCGTGATGAAAGTATTTTGTTGGGAATGGGTTTTACCCCTTATGAGTTAATGTTGCAATTGCTTGCCAAAGGCAATGATATTTTTACCGGTGGCAGGGAATATTATGCTCATCCAAATTATAAGGGCGATGATAAGGCAAATATCATTCATCAAAGCAGCGCCACTGGTATGCAGGCGATACCAACAACAGGTATTGCACAAGGCATAAAATTTTTAGAAAAAATACAATCATCCAAATTACACAAAGGCCCCCATGGCGAACTGCCCGTTGTAGTATGTTCTTTAGGCGATGCGTCGGTAACCGAAGGTGAGGTGAGCGAAGCATTCCAGTTTGCCGCCTTACACCAATTACCTGTTATTTATTTAATACAAGATAATGGATGGGGTATAAGTGTTACAGCCGGCGAAGCCCGTACATCCAATGCCAACGAAATGATTAAAGGCATTAAAGGAATTAAACGCATCAGTATAGATGGCAGCGATTTTTTACAGAGTTACGATGTAATGAAAAATGTGATAGATGAAGTGCGTAAAGAAAGGCATCCTTTTCTTGTACACGCAAGGGTACCATTGCTGGGGCATCATACCAGCGGTGTACGAAAAGAATTTTACCGAACTGAAGAAGACCTTGCTTTACATGCAGCAGATGATCCAAGGCCAAAACTTAGAAATAAATTATTGGAGCTTGGTATATCTGAAGATGCCTTGCTGGAAATAGAAACAGAAGCTGAAAAAGAGATAGCTCGTCATTTCCAGGGCGCTGTTGCAGCACCTGAACCTGAATCATCAACCGTTAGTGACTTTGTTTTTGTACCAACACCTGTTACCGAAGAATTTGGCGAAAGGGCGCCAGCCGGTAAAGAAAAAGTTTTAATGGTAGATGCAGCTTTGTTTGCCATCAGGGAAATAATGGAAGATTACCCCGAAGCGCTTTTGTACGGGCAGGATGTGGGCCGCAGGCTGGGCGGCGTTTTTAGAGAAGCAGCCACATTAGCCGAGCAATTTGGCGACCATCGTGTTTTTAATACAGCCATACAGGAAGCATACATCATTGGTTCTACAGTTGGCATGAGCGCTGTTGGTTTAAAACCAATAGTGGAAGTACAGTTTGCCGATTATATTTATCCGGGGTTTAACCAATTGGTAACCGAAATTTCAAAGAGTTGTTATTTAAGTAGCGGAAAATTTCCTGTGCAAACTTTAATTCGTGTGCCCATTGGCGCTTATGGAGGAGGCGGGCCTTATCACAGCGGTTGTGTTGAAAGTACTTTGCTTACTATTAAAGGGATAAAAGTTGTTTATCCTTCAAATGCAGCCGATATGAAAGGGTTGCTAAAGGCAGCCTTCCTTGATCCAAACCCGGTGGTGATGCTTGAGCACAAAGGTTTATATTGGAGTAAAGTGCCCGGCACCGAAGATGCAAAAAATACTGAACCTTCAAGAGATTATATCATCCCGCTGGGCAAAGCAAATATTGTGTTGCAAGCCGATGAAGATTATATTGATAACGGCGAAACATGCTGCATCATCACCTATGGCATGGGGGTATATTGGGCAAAAGAAGCGGCAAAAAATTATAACGGCAAAATTGAAATTGTTGACTTACGCAGCCTTTTTCCATTAGACGAAAAATTAGTTTTTAATACAGTTAAAAAACACGGAAAATGCCTGATAGTAACAGAAGAGCAGCAACATAATTCATTTGCCGAGGCGCTGGCAGGCCGTATATCAAAAGCCTGTTTCCGTTACCTGGATGCACCGGTAGAAGTGTTGGGGGCGCTTGATTTGCCAGCAGTGCCAATGAATATCGAACTGGAAAAAGCCATGCTGCCCAATGCACACAAGGTTTCGCAAAGAATTGAACAACTTCTCAGGAATTAGCTGTCAAATTTTTATCCAAATCGCCTATATTTGCACCCCGTTAAACACATAGGTCGGGGTAGCTCAGCTGGTTAGAGCATCGGATTCATAACCCGAAGGTCGGCAGTTCAAGTCTGCTCCCCGATACTGTTAAAGCTCCTGTTTGGGAGCTTTTTTGTTTTTGTGTATATAGGTTTTATGGTTAAACCATTTTATCCTCTATTACATATCAAATATTTCAAAATGTCATACCAAAGTAAATAAAAGTATTTATTTACTTTTATTAGTTTGTATTGTTTATCTTTGCTCTATAATTAACAATTAAAATAAAGATCATGAGTACTATGACAGAAAATATCCTCAATGTAACCTTACTTGAGCCAAAGCAGAAACACCCCACCATTTTTGTTCGTTTTGATGAACTGAACGAAGGAGAGAGTTTAACCATCCACAACGATCATGATCCCAAACCCCTGTACTACCAGTTACTTGGCGAAAGGGGAAATATTTTTGTGTGGGAATACCTGGAACAAGGGCCCGAATGGTGGAAAGTGAAAATATCTAAAAAAGTTACCGGCGAAAACGATGAAACTCTTGGACAAATTGCTGCAAAAGATTTACGCAAAGCCGAAATATTTAAGAAGTACGGACTTGATTTTTGTTGCGGCGGTAAAAAAACAGTGAAAGAAGCCTGTGCAGAAAAAGGATTAGATGTAACCAAAATTGAACAGGAATTACAGCAAGCCGATAAAGTAGTACATTCAAGGCCCATACCATACAATGACTGGAGCCTTGATTTTTTAGCAGATTATATTGTAAACACCCATCACAGTTACGATAAAAAAACTTTGCCCGAATTAACAGGTTATGCAACCAAAGTGGCAAGTGTACATGGGCAGCAACATCCCGAGCTATATAAGATTAAAACTTTGGTGGATGAAATAAATGCTGAATTATCTGCACACATGATAAAAGAAGAGAAGATTTTATTTCCATACATCAAGGCCCTGGTATCGGCACAGTCAAATGAACAGGTTCCACAGGCAGCACATTTTGGTACAGTAAAAAATCCCATCAATATGATGGAGATGGAGCATGAGCTTGTTGGAAAAAATATGGAAGAGATAAGAGTTTTATCTAAAAATTATACAGTACCCGATGATGGTTGCGCATCATACAGCCTTTTGTTTAATATGCTTGATGAATTTGAAAACGATCTTCATTTGCACATACATCTCGAAAACAATATTCTTTTTCCTAAGGCGCTCGACCTGGAGAAAAAATTAAGTGAGAAAGCTTAGTAACGAATTTAAAATTGTACAAGTAAATTAACCTGTCATGAAAAATTCCACATCACCCATCAAAAGAAGCCCGGCGCTCATACAGTTTTCAAGGGAGCATCATTTTGGCCTGTTATTGGGGTGGAAGATAAGGCATGGCATTAAAAAGAATATTTCTACAGAAAGGATAAATGCTTATACAATTTTTTTCTTTGAGAACGAGCTGGCAAAACATTTTAAAGAAGAAGAAAAAGACTTGTTTGTAAAACTTCCTGTTGATGACAATTTACGCAAACAGGCATTTGATGAGCATGCATATATTTACCGGTTGGCTGATGAACTGAGAGAAAATAAGACGGATAAAAATTTGCTGTTAAAATTTGCCAATGTGCTGGATAGCCATATCAGGTTTGAAGAAAGGACTTTGTTTAATCACATTCAACAGCTTTTATCAAATGAAGCATTAAAGCAATTGGAAGATAGCCATAGCAAAAGAAAATCTGATGTAGATGATAAATGGGATGATCATTTTTGGGAAAATTAGTAACCAGGGTTTATTTTGCTAAAAAAAATTAAAATGCAACACACTAAGAAAATAACATTCTATACAGTTGTACATATAATGGCTGTATTTTTTTTGATGGCTTGTAATCGGCCGGGTAATAATGATACAGATTCGCACAACCAACATACAACATCCGAATTGCAGCAGGAAGCTGCATCCAACCTGTCTTTAAATAACGGTGAAAAATGGAAAGCAGATTCAAGCACCAATAAAAATGTAACCGATTTGTATAATGTAATTTCAGATGCTAACCCTGTAGTACCGGAAGATTTTATAAAGACCGGTAAAACAATACAATCAACAATTGATAAGATGATTAGCGAATGCAGGATGAAGGGAGCTGAACATGAAAACTTGCATCACTGGCTTGAGCCTTTGATGCAGATGAATAAGAAAATGGCCCTTGTTGCATCGGCCAATGATGGGAAAGATTTGTTTGGTAAGTTGAGAAAACATATTGAAAAGTACAGTGAGTATTTTGAATAACCGTTATTAGGTTGCCGGTTGTGTAAATAAATTGCAATGACAAAAACAATTAATGCTGATACAAAAATAGCAACACTGCTAAAGGAAAATCCGGCAGCGTTGGATGCCATCATCAGCATATCACCCAAATTCAACAAGCTACGTAACCCACTTTTACGTAAGCTAATGGCTTCCCGTACCTCTATCAGTATGGCAAGTAAAGTAGGTGGCTGTACGGTAAACGATTTTTTTAATAAGCTGGAGCCATTGGGTTTTTCAATAGACAGGTATGGAAAAACTACAGATAGTGCTGCTCAAAAACAAACTCCGGCATTTATGCAAAAAATTTCGGAAGCAGATATTGTAGAGTTGGATGTACGTGCCGAAATTGAAACAGGGAAAGATCCGCTTAACCTTATTATGAAAGCGGTAAAACAATTAAAGCCCGGGCAGTTATTTAAACTTATTAACAGTTTTGAACCTGTACCGCTTATGTTGTTATTAGAAAAACAAGGTTTTGAATCGTATGCCGAAACAATTGATGACAACCTTGTTTATACATTTTTTCATAAAAGCATGGCTGTGCCTGTAAAAGAAACAGATATAAGTGGTGCAAGCGAGGGATGGGATGAAATAATGCAGCAGTTCAATGGTAAGATGGAAACAGTTGATGTACGGCATCTTGAAATGCCTTTACCCATGCTTACTATTTTAGATGCATTGGATAAATTGCCTGCTGAAAAAGCTTTGTATGTAATTCATAAAAGGATACCTGTTTTTCTTTTACCCGAATTAACCGAACGTAAATTTGATTACCGGGTAAAAGAAGTAAGTGATGGGGAAGTGTATCTTTTAATTTTCAGGAAATAAAATGTTAGCTGCTGCTGCCAATACAAACGTTAAAAATACTTCTTATAAAGTTGTACTGCCATTTTACCTGTATGCGGCAATTTCTTTTTTAGCGGCTGCGGTTTTGTTATTTGTATCAAGCAGTGCTTTCTCGGGCCATTATTTTCAACCGAAAATATTAGCCATTACCCATACCATGGCATTGGGCTGGGGCACCATGATAATTTTAGGAGCCAGCCACCAGTTAGTACCGGTATTAATTGAATCAAAACTGTACAGCAATACACTTGCTTATATTTCATTTATACTTGCAGCTATTGGTATTCCTTTACTGGTATATGGTTTTTATATTTTTGATATGGGCTGGCCGGCTCAATGGGGCGGATGCTTAGTTGCATTGGCCATTCTTGCTTATCTCGTTAATATTGCCATCAGCATTGTAAAAAGTAAAAGCGAAAATGTACATGCTATCTTTGTTTTTACTGCTACTGCCTGGTTGTTTTTTACTGTTGTTTTAGGATTGGCTCAGGTACATAATTTTACTGCAAACATCCTGCCTTCCGATTCATTGCATTATCTTACCCTGCATGCACATGCCGGTATAGTTGGCTGGTTTTTATTGTTAGTGCTGGGTATTGCTTCACGTTTAATACCAATGTTCCTCATTTCAAAATACAATAATGTAAAATTGCTTTGGTGGATTTATACTTTGATAAACCTTGCCATGCTTGTTTTCATTGCATTATTCCTGTATCCCGGCAACCGGGTTTTAATATTTGCCCCGGTAATTTTGATATTTGCTGCCTTAAGCCTCTTTATTTATTATTGCTTACAAGCATATAAGCAACGGATAAGAAAACAAGTGGATGAACAGGTGAAATTATCATTGCTTAGCGTATTGATGTTGCTGCTGCCGGTATTGCTATTGATTATTGTGATTATTTTTTTAATAAGCGCCTCCAGTGAAAAATTAAATCTCATCCTTACTTATGGGTTCTTAATTTTCTTTGGATGGATAACAGCCATCATCCTGGGTATGACATTTAAAACACTTCCATTTATTGTTTGGAACAAAGTGTATCATCAACGTTCGGGGTTAGGTAAAACTCCCAATCCAAAAGATTTGTTCAATAACAACATCTTTAAATCAATGGCGGTTGCTTATATAGCAGGGTTTATAATTTTTGTTATTGGCATTTTAACTGGTAAAGATATTTTATTAAAGCCAGGAGCAGTATTATTATTAATTACTGCCCTGTTGTATAACCAAAATGTATTGAAAGTAATTTTGCATAAACCCAAACAAGCATGAGTGTAATTACCAACAATAATATCAAAAGTATCATTGCGCTTGCGTCATTGCAAAATGTGATGGATCCCGAAATTGGGCTGAATGTGGTAGACCTCGGCTTAATTTACCAGTTGGATTTTGATGAGGAAAATAAAATTGTGTATTGCAGTATGACGTTAACCACGCAGTTTTGCCCCATGGGCGAATCGATTACCGATGGGGTAAAAAATGCTTTGCAAAGTGTATTTACTGGTGATACTATTATGGTGGAGCTTACTTTTGATCCGCCCTGGAACCACGAATTGATTTCACCCGAAGGAAAAGAATTTTTAAACAGGTAACCATGCTCAGCCTCACTTGCAAAACAGCTATTAAAGCGGTTATATACCTTGCGTCTAAATATAATTCGGGCGAAAAAGCCGGCATAAAAGAAATTGCAGGATACATTGATGCAAGCGAACATACCGTTGGTAAATTATTGCAAACACTGGTAAAAGAAAATGTTATCAACAGCTCTAAAGGCCCCACGGGTGGATTTTATATAGATAATAAACAATGGACCCAGCCAATAATCAATATTGTTTACGCCATTGATGGTAAAGAAGTATTTAACCAATGCGGTTTAGGTTTAAGCAAATGCTCGGCTTCTCATCCATGCCCCATCCATGATGATTACAAAGCTGTACGTGATCTTTTTGAACAACTGTGTAAAAGAAAAATCATTAGCGACCTGCACAGTTCGGTAAATACAGGGCTGGCTTATCTTGTAGGATAAAGCAATTTACACTAATTTTTTTTTACGTTCAGGAAAGCAGTACCGTCATCAATATCTTCGGCAAGTTGCTGTATGGTTTTTGTTTCAAACAAACTTATCAACTGTTGTTTAATGTGTTTGTATTGGCTATGCATGGGGCAGGGCTTGGCCTCCGAACATTTATTTAGGCCCAATACACACTTGTCTAATATTTCACTTTCACCCATGGCTATTAATATAGCCCTTACCGGTAATTTTTTACACTGTTCAGTAATATAAAAACCTCCTTTAGGCCCTCTTACTGCGCTGATAACTTTATTGCCGGGTGTAAGCAATTGCAAAATTTTTGCAGTAAATGAAACCGGCGAGTCAATTGCTTTTGCAATTTCATGAATGCTTAGTTTGTTATCAACCGAACTCCTTTGTGCAATGTAAATGGTGGCTCTTAATGCATATTCTGTGGCTTTTGAAAACATAATTATTATTAAGAATGAAAACGAAAGATTTAATATACAAATAAATTATTGCTTACCCATTCGGCATACGAATCTTTTGTTTCAAATAATTTTAGCCTGCTAAGATGGATATGTTCCGGTAATTGCTCCTGCAATATTCCTTTGATATAGAGTAAAAGGTTTTCTGCAGAAGGTTCTGCTTCAAAAACCAATAAGTTGTTGGCGGCTGTAATGGTACTGTTTGCTTCCAGGAATTTTTTTGATAAAAGCAGGTGGTGATCAAGCTTATCAATTACCAATGCTGTTACGATGTTTTTTATTTCTTTAAAATCAGCCACAAAGCCCGGTGCAGGTATATAATCATCGTTGTTATATACTGAAGATACCGTTACACGCAGTTCGTATGAGTGTCCATGAATGTTTTTACATGCCCCGTAATATCCATGTATGGCATGAGCCATTTCGAAATGAAAAATTTTTGTTACTGATAGCATTGTATGAATTATACAGATTGAAATTGATCTATGATAAATACCGTTTCATTTTTTTCTCTTTTAATAAATAACTTTTTATACTGGCAAATGAACTGGTTTTTTATCAAGGGAAACAAAACAAGATAGAAGCCAGTTATTAAGCCAACACCTGATACAAAAAAGATAATGAAATAAGGCCTTAGTTGCAGCATCATGCTGCTGAAAGGGATGCTGGCATCATTCATTTGCCATTTGGCCTTTAATATGCCTGCCATTACAAGGCTTAACCAAAAAAATAATAAAGAAATATTGGCTGTATAATAGCCACGGTTTATCCATTTGATACTTTTTTCAAAAGGCATGCAACTGTCTTTAAGGATATCAAAAGCAATGGCCAGTAAAATAAAACTGTTGATACCAATGGTGGCGCCCATAGTGTGGGCTACGGTTATATGTGTGCCATGTGTATATACATTAATGGCAGGGATAGACATGGCGATGGCAAGCAGCAATGTTAAAAAAATCCATACATCTGCAGCCAGCAGGAAACGGTAAGCTGCCTGGTGATAATGCCTGCGTGCAGTATCTACCGATGATTTCCAAAGCCAGATAATCCGTCCTAATATGAGCAACTCTGTCATACTAACGGTGTAGCTTATATGCTTTACAAAAGGGTAAGTGGGCAATGTGTAAATATGGTGCCCCCAGTTAAACATCAGGTTAAACAAGCCTGTAAAATAAAGTACAAATGCAATGGGTGTATGGCTGTATTTTTTACTGCCACTTATTTTTTCCATCAGGAAGATACTACTTCCATAAATGAGCATATTCCACGAGCCTACCATAGAGCCATACGATTTCCATTGCACCGTCATATCATTTACCACATTACTTCTAAAATAAGGTATCAGCCATAAATACGATTCAATAAATGTAAACAGGAAAAAGAATAAGCCTGTAAGCCACATCCAAACATACACAGGTAAGTTTTTAAAACTTACCAGCGATGCCATGAAGTTGATAATGAAAAGTATCCACCCGGTAATTAGCGGCATTGCCAGCAAGGGGTGAAACTCCCAGTATTCCCTGCCGCCAAATACACCAAAAACATAAGTGATAAGTATGGCCACAACGGTAATAGAGAAAATGCCAAACTGTATTTTAAGCAACCAGGGAGAAAAAATCTTTTTACCGTTGTATTGTTGCAGGTAAGTAAGCACCGACCCCATGGCCGCAAATATTATCCAGAATACAACTGATGAAACATGTAACGGCCTTATTTTTTCAAACGACAGGTATTGTTTTAAAAATTGAGGAGCCAGGTATTGTAAGGCGCCTGTTAAACCAAACAACATACCAATGGCCAGCAACAGTAAACCGGCTAAGATAAAAAGTTTGGAAGTGCTTAAATTATTTTTGTTCGATGGTTCCATCATAGTTAATAGTAAATGTTTTTGGGTCCGATGTTCCCGATGCATCAATATCTTTTAAATAGGTTAATAACGATTTTGTTTCGGCTTCAGTTAAATTAAATAATGGCATCGCACCAACGCCTGCTTTTAAAAACGACCCGATATATGCAGGCCCTCTTTTTGAATATACATTGGTAAGATCGGGGCCCAGGTAACCGCCCAGCCCATACACCTGGTGGCAGGCATTGCAGTTGTATTGCTGCCAAACCATTTTACCTGCATCCACTTCCTTTTTTAACGGCTTGCTTTTTACCGGTAACGACATGTATAAGAAAAACGAATAGCTTAAAAATCCCAGTAACAGAATAATAAGCGTGGCACTTTTTTGTCGTTTTAAAAACATAAAAAATAAATTAAAATAATTAAAGACAAAGTTATCTTTAATTATTATCTTTGCCCAATAATTTTATACCATGAAAGGCAGTATAAAGAAGATTGTGATTACCAACGACCAAAATAAGAGGGTTATATTCAAAAAAGAATTTTACAGTTTTTCGTTATTAAGTCGTTTTCAGCGATTTAATTTAATTTTTAAAACACATACACATTGGCGACTGCTTTATTTATATGATACGATAATAAAAAAAAGATGAACAAAGATATTTGCTTATGAGAGCCCCATTAATCCTTTGAGAAACTGGTTGTATATTTTTGAGTGATTTTTACTCATTGATGGAATGATGCTTTACCAATATCCTTTTTAGCAGACTTTTAAAAAAACCGGTTGATATCCTGTCAACCGGTTTTTATTTTATTTAACCGATGGGTTTTAATTTGGCAGTGAAATGCCTTAATACAGGCGCTTCTTCAATTATTTGCAGGCCTTTTAATTGTTTCCTGTTTTTATAAACTTCAATAATCACTTCGGCCACGTAATCGATATGGCTTTGTGTATATACCCGGCGGGGGATGGCCAACCTCACCAGTTCCATTTGTGCAGGAATTAAGTTTTTGTTTTGGTTGTATTTTCCAAACATCAAAGAGCCTATCTCCACAGATCGTATTCCGCCTTCAACATATAAAGCGCCGGCTAAAGATTGAGCGGGGTATTGTTCAGAAGGTATATGGGGCAACATTTCTTTTGCATCCAAATACACAGCATGCCCGCCGGCCGGTTGCATTACCGGCACACCTGCATCAATCAATTTTTTTGTAAGGTATTCAATACTCTTTATACGGTACTGCAGGTAATTTTCATCAAGCACTTCCTGCAAGCCTATTGCAATAGCTTCCAAATCCCGGCCGGCTAGGCCTCCATACGTTGTAAAACCTTCTGTAATGATTAACAGGTTGCGGCATTGTAATGCAAGCGCTTCATCTTGCATGGCAAGAAAACCGCCGATATTTGCAAAGGCATCTTTTTTGGCGCTCATGGTGCATCCATCGGCATACGAAAAAAGTTCATGCGCTATTTCTTTAACTGTTTTACCTGCATAACCTTTTTCTCTTTGTTTTATAAACCAGCAGTTTTCTGCAAAACGGCAGGCATCAATAAAAAGAGGAATGTTGTTTTCTTTACATAAAGCACTCACTGTTTTTATGTTTTGCATGCTTACCGGTTGGCCACCTCCCGAATTATTGGTTACGGTAATAATACAAAGCGGTATGTTGGAAGCGCCTTTTTCGGCAATGAATTTTTTAAAAGCTTCTGTATCCATATTGCCTTTAAAGGGTGCAGGTACAGTGGGCAGTTTACCTTCGGCACAAAGCAGGTCAATACCCTGGGCCCCGGTAAATTCAATATTGGCACGGGTTGTATCAAACAGTGTATTGCTTACAAAATATTTTCCTTTGCCGCCAAGTATACTGAAAAGGATTTTTTCTGCAGCCCTTCCCTGGTGTGTGGGAATAACCAATGGCATGCCTGTAATTTCCTGAACTGTTTTTTCAAAACGAAAAAAACTGGGGCTGCCTGCATAAGATTCATCGCCCTGCATAATGCCGGCCCATTGGTTGCTGCTCATAGCGCTGGTACCGCTATCGGTGAGCAGATCAATTAAAACATCTTTGGCATCTATATGAAAAAGATTAAAAAATGCTTTTTCTAAAATGATTTGCCTTTCTTCTTTTGTATTGAAATATATGGGTTCAACGGATTTTATCCGGAACGGTTCTATAATCGTTTTCATAATGATAAAAAAATAAATGAAAAATTAAATCAGTCGTAGTTGTGTGAGAGCTGTTATCAGGATGGACGGCTGATGATATTTTTCCAGAGTTGCATAAAGCAAAATTTTTTTATCAATTGGCAGATACAAAAATAGTAACATTCATTTAAATTACCTTAAGCACCGGTTTCTTGTACAACCGGTTTATTGCTAAACAACAGTTTACCATTATAGTTTACTTCCCAGGTTACGGGTATAGCTTTTTTAAGCATACTGCTTACACCGCAATATTTTTCCTGCGAATCGGTAACTGCATTCAAAGCTGCTTCTTTTACATTTTCATCGCCTTTAAAATCGTAGCAGATATGTATAGAAATATATTGAATGGGCGCTTGTTTGCTTAACTCGCCTGTTACCGTCATGTTTAAATCATCAACAGGGTTGCCCGATTTACGTAATAATGCAACAATATCCATTCCGGTGCATCCTGATAAAGCTGCTAACACAAAGGGTTTGGGGATAGGTGCTGTATCTTCTCCTCCCGATTTTTCGGGAGCATCCATTACTACTGTATGACCGTTTATTAAAGCATTAAACTGCATCTTGCCCATCCATTGAGTTTCTATTACATGATTTGCCATAGTTATTAATTTTTTTGTTTCCAATAAGGCAAAACTAAAACCCTGTTGTGTTTTGTATTGTAACTTAAATCACATTCAAATTAAAACAGTACATGATATTCGTCATGTTTTAAGCAAATGATTTTCTTTTCCTGTTAAAGGGTTAAGATATTTTAGCAGTTAATAAGAAAGTAAAAGATGAATTGCAGTAGGCTAAATTTTATGCTGTATTTCTTTTTGCCAGCGACATCATAAATGCGCCGGTAAATAAAAGTAATGCAGCTATCAGCAGCATTTCATTTACAAAGGGTATAATGTGGTAACTCATGGCGGCAGTGCCTTGAATCATTAATACAATTTCGTTGAGCATAACTGCGCCGGAAAATATATAAATACCCATTGTAGTTATCTTGTTAAGCTGAAAATGCATTTCGGAAAAAATGTAACCAAGCAGGAACAAAGTAATAACACCCAGCAATACCAGGTGCAGGTAGCCAATTACAATTGGCCTAAAACCAAATGCAAGGTCGCTTAGTGAAGGGATGGTGGAGCCAAGTTGTAATAACAACTTTATAGAAAGTGCCAGCAATGATAGGCTAATAATATATCTAACAGTAAATGAAAACTGATTTTTAATATTGCTCCATTTTAATTTTATAAGATTAATCAGCCAAATAAAACCTATCACCTGTGTAAAAGATGCAATTAAAATCATAATGTAAACCCATAAAGGCATTTTCATCCATAAGGTTGATAAGAAATAAGCAGGTACTGCTGCATAAGCAAATAGCCAGAATATTCTTTTCAATGAATCTTTTGATACATTAAACCGGTTAAGCATGGTAATCAATAATCCCATGCAGCCAAAAAAGAACCAGCCGTTGTATTGAAAATGCAGGTAAAAATATTCGGCCGCCAGGTATAATTTCTGGTTGATGGTTTTTTCAATCATCATTATTGTTAAGGCAAATGCCCCCAGCGAAGAAAGTGCATTGAACAATACGGCTGCTTTAAACCAGCTATGTGCAGGCGATTTTATTGGTAACCGGTTTAAATCTCTCCAATATATAAATGCAAAAAAATACGAAACAAGTATGGATGCAGTAGAGAAGATGATGGAAAACAACCCATAACCCTGGATAGGGAAAGCAACCAGCATACCGTAAGCAGTAAACAGGTTGGCCATTATTAGCCACCGGTATTTTTTATACACATCATTTTTACTTTGTTGAGCCAGGTAAATAACCAACAATGTCATTAATGCCTGGGTAACCCAACCGGCAAATGCAAAATGTGAATGGCCGTGTAGTAAATGTTTTTGATTGATGAATGGAAGTGGGTATAAAATTTTATACCTGAGGATAACACCCAATGTGGCAACAATCATTAAGTTGATAAGTGCTAATTTAAGCCAGCGATACAGCGGAGACACCATATTTTCTGTTTAATGCAAAACTAATATTTGATTTTTAAAAATGCTAACACTTTCATCATCAACAATAGACTTTGCCTTTATTAATAATCAATTCACCTTTTTGTTGCATGTTTTTCATGGTACGGATAACGGTTTCAACCCTAAAGCCGGTCATATCGGCAATCTGCTGCCGGGTTAGTTTAAGTTTATTGCATTTTGTGCATATATTTTTCTGGTGTTCTTTAAAATATTTTAATAAAGAACTAATACTGTTTTCGGGATTATGATTGGCCAGTTCTTTTAAAATTAAAAATTTAAAACGCAGCCTTTGTGTAAGCAGTTTCGAAAATTCAAAATGCAGTTGTGGGTTTTCTTTCAATATCTCGTAAAAAGAATCTTTATGCAGGCGTATGATTACCGAATCTTCGTCGGCAATGGCAGTTGCGGCAAAAGGCCCGTCATCAAACAAGGCAAATTCACCAAAACATTCACCCGGTTCTATCAATATTTGTATAAATTCTTTGCCCTGCTCATTTATATTTACCCATCTTACTTTTCCTTCTACCAGTTGATAATAAAGTGGCGAATGAACTCCCTCCTGGAAGATGATTTCCCCGGCTTTTATTTTTTTAAAAACACCTCCCCAGGCCAGTAATGTATCTATATCTATCATGCTAAAACATGCTTAGGTATAACAAAATTAAGAGGGTGATATTGGTATTTTTATGATGAATGACATGATTGTTTATGATTACAATCATAGGGATTTGCTTTTCAATATTTTTATGGCAAAATAACTTTGTGCTACAAATTAAAAGTTCTTTTACAAGTGCAAAATCATTAAATTAGAGTTATGACTCAGCGCATAAAAAAATGAAATGTATGCCTGTAATCTTGTAAAATAATTTCTTAAACTTAAAATTAATCAACATGAAAAAGTTTGCAATCCTTCTGTTTTTAGGTGCATTCATTGCAGCCTGCGGTGGCGGTAATTCTGAAAATAAAGATAACCCGGCGCCATCTTCTGATAAACCGGTTGCCACAGAGGTTCCAAAAGATGCATCAGGTAATCCTCCTTACGATCCTGAAAGGGGCGAAGGAAAATTTAAAAATGTACAGGTTAGCGAAAATTTAGATGCAGCAATGGCTGCCAATGGCGAAAAAGTGTATGGTGTAAAATGCAGTAGCTGCCATAAATTAACTAGTGAAAAATTAGTGGGCCCGGGATGGTTGGGTGTTACTGAGCGCCATACTGCCGATTGGATTATGAATTTTACAACAAACACAGATGCAATGTTAGATAAAGACCCCAAAGCTCAGGCACAATTGGAAATATGCCTGGTTCGTATGCCCAATCAAAATCTTAGTGATGATGATGCAAGGTCTCTTTATGAATTTATGAGAAAAAATGACGGTGTAAAATAATAATACACAATATAAATTAACCAAGATGAAGAAGTATAAACTATTACAGGTAGCTGTTTTTGCATTCAGCATGTTGATAGGCTTTAATGCCTGTAAACCCAAAAATGCAGGTACAGCTGTAAATGCCGATGCTGCAACAAAAACTTATGTTGCACCTGGTAAGTACGATGCTTATTACAATTTTGTTTCAGGCGGTTTTAGCGGACAATTGAGCGCTTATGGCTTACCGTCAGGCAGGTTGCTCCGTGTAATTCCTGTTTTTTCTGTTGACCCCGAAAAAGGCTATGGATACAGCGAAGAAACAAAACCAATGTTAAATACATCGCATGGTTTTGTGCCCTGGGATGACCTGCACCACGTACAGCTATCTAAAACCGATGGGATGTATGATGGACGCTGGGTTTTTGCCAATGCCAACAATACACCACGTGTAGCCAGGATTGATTTAAAAACTTTCCGCACTGCAGAAATTTTAGAATTGCCCAACAGCGGAGGTAACCACTCATCTCCTTTTATTACAGAAAATACAGAGTACCTGGTTGCCGGCACCCGTTTCAGTATTCCGCCAGATGATAAAAATGGTGATGTACCTATCAGTTCTTACAAACAGAATTTTAAAGGTACCATCAGTTTCATCAGCGTTCAAAAAGATAATGGCGCTATGGATATCTCTTTCCAGTTACAATGCCCCGGTTTTAATTTTGATTTAAGCCGTGCTGGTAAAGGAGTTTCAAACGGGTGGTTCTTCTTCTCTACTTATAATACAGAGCAGGCATATACTTTATTAGAGGTTAATGCTTCTCAAAAAGATAAAGACTATATCATGGCCATTAACTGGAAAAAGGCCGAAGAATATTTTAAAGCCGGTAAAGCAAGAAAACAATCGGTGAAATATGCACATAATGTGTACGACGAAAAAACACATTCTGCAACATCGCAGATAAAAACAGAAGTTTCAGTGTTGGATGTGAAAGATTTTCCGGATATAGCTTATTTCTTCCCATGTCCAAAATCTCCACATGGTTGCGATGTAAGCCCAACAGGCGAATACATTGTGGGTAGCGGTAAACTGGCAGCACTGATACCGGTATTTAGTTTCGAAAAAATGTTAAAAGCAATTGAAGCAAAAGATTATATCGGCAATTTTGAAGGAATGCCCATATTAAAATACGAATCTGTTTTGTATGGCGAAGTGAAGAAGCCCGGCCTTGGCCCTTTACACACCGAGTTTGATGATAAAGGCAATGCATATACTTCTATGTTCGTATCATCTGAAGTGGTGAAATGGAATATTAAGGATTTAAAAGTGGTAGACAGGGCACCTACTTATTACTCAGTGGGGCATTTAACTGTTGCCGGTGGCGATACTAAAAAACCTTATGGTAAATACCTGGTTGCATACAATAAAATTACAAAAGACAGGTTCCTGCCTACAGGCCCCGAGTTGTCGCAAAGCGCCCAATTGTATGATATTAGCGGCGATAAGATGCAGTTAATATTGGATTATCCTACTATTGGCGAACCGCACTATGCACAGATAATTGCAGCAGACCTTGTTTCTCCTAACTCTACTAAGTTCTTTAAACTTGAAGAGAATAAAAACCCATACAGATCAAATGGTGAAAAAGAAACTAAAGTAGTAAGAAACGGTAACAGGGTAGATGTGTATATGACAGCAATACGCTCTCACTTAACACCAGATAATATTGAAGGTATCAGAGTTGGGGATGAAGTATATTTTCATGTAACTAACCTTGAGCAGGATTGGGATGTGCCGCATGGTTTTGCCATTAAAGGTGCATTAACAGGCGAGTTATTGATTATGCCCGGTGAAACTCAAACTTTAAAATGGATACCCGAAAAAGTAGGAATATCACCTTTTTATTGTACCGACTTCTGTAGTGCATTGCACCAGGAAATGTCTGGTTACGTAAGGGTGTCTCCTGCCGGAAGTAATGTTCCTTTAAAATTTAGTACAGGAAAGATTGAAGAAACAGCAACTGATTCTCTGAAAACCAAATAGTGTACAGATGGTAAGGGAACAGGCTGCTAAAAACTGCCTGTTCCCTTTTTTATTGAACAAAAATGAGTGTTGAAGTTTGAAACCAAACTTGTACTGTTTACTTTTATAACCTGGAATCCGGAAATTAAATGTTAGAAGATTAAAACTAAAATTATGAAAGAAGATAAATTGAAACCATGGGCAAGGATATTGTTAATTATTTGCGGATTGGCGCTGGTGGCAGTTTTGTTTGTTCCGCTTTGGCGTATCGACCTGGTGGCGCCGCAATATCCCGAAGGCCTTCGCCTGCTCATCTATCCGGGTAAACTTGGCGGTAATGTTGATATCATCAATGGTCTTAACCATTACATTGGTATGAAAACTTTGCATACAGAAGATTTCATCGAGTTTGCCATTCTACCTTATATCATCGGTTTTTTTGCATTGTTTTTTATAGTAGCGGCCTTACTTGCACGTAAAAAAATTATCTATGTGCTGATGGTATTGTTTATCTGTTTCGGTATCCTGTCTATGTACGACTTTTGGAGATGGGAATATGATTATGGCCATAATTTAAGCCCCGATGCAGCAATAGTTGTTCCCGGTATGGCTTATCAGCCGCCATTGATAGGGTTTAAACAGTTGCTGAACTTTGCTGCTTATTCTATGCCCGATATAGGAGGATGGATATTTATTTCTGTTGGAGCTGTACTGCTCTTTATTACCATCATGGCCTGGCGAAGCAGTAAAAAGAAAGTATCACTATCAAAACCAATTACTGCTATTGCCTTACTTATTTTTATGAATTCTTGCAATGCAGGGCCACAACCAATAAAAACAGGTGTAGATAATTGCCATTTTTGCAAGATGACAATAAGTGATGTACGTTTTGGTGCCGAACTGGTTACAAAAAAAGGTAAGGTTTTTAAATTTGATGATGCTCATTGCATTTTAAATTTCCTTGGTAGTAAAGCGGTAGAACAAAAAGATATAAAAAATATTTACTTCACTAATTATGCCGGTACCCACCAATTGATTGATGTAAACAATGCACTGCTGTTAAAAGCCGATGAACTGCGAAGCCCCATGGGCGGCAATATTGCAGCGTTTGATAATAAAGACAGCCTGGCTGTTATTCAAAAACGTTTTAATGGTAACAGTATTTCCTGGAACGATTTGTATAAGCCTTGAAAAAATTAATATACATATCACTGTTATTGTTTTTTGCCCAGGATGTATTTGCTACAATAATTCATGTAGGAAAAGAACAAAACATAAAAACCATCAGGCAGGCATTGTTATTAGCTGCTGATGGCGATACTGTGCTTGTAGGCAGCGGGCAATACCATGAACAAAATATCATTATCAATAAATCAATTGCTTTAATTGGTATCAATCACCCGGTTATAAGCGGCGATAATAAATTTGAGATTATTTCTATTAAAGCAAATGCTGTTACAGTTGAAGGATTTAAACTCATCAACTCCGGCGTATCAAGCATCGAAGATTTTGCAGGTATTAAAGTGTACAACGGAAAGGATATTGTAATACGAAATAATATACTTGAAAACACATTTTTTGGTATCTATATCCAATATGGTATCAACTGCCTCATTGAAAACAATAACCTTACTGCCTACAGTAAAATTGAACAGGAAAGCGGTAATGGTATACACTGCTGGAAAAGCGATAGCCTGCGCATTTTAGGAAATAATATCATTGGTCACAGGGATGGAATTTATTTTGAGTTTGTAAAAAATTCTATCATCTGGCGCAATGTATCGGAACACAATCTTAGGTATGGCTTGCATTTTATGTTTTCGAACGACGATGCATATATATGTAATGTATTTAGGGATAACGGCGCCGGGGTGGCAGTGATGTTTTCGAAAGGATTAAAAATGATACGCAATTATTTTGAAGAAAACTGGGGCGATGGCGCTTATGGTTTATTGCTGAAAGAAATTAGCGATGGGTATATAGAAAATAATGTGTTTGACAGAAACACGGCAGGCATTTTTATGGAAGGCGCCAGCCGCATACACATGGAAAAAAACCAGTTTATTGATAATGGCTGGGCTATGCAGATACAGGCAAGCTGTATGGATGTTACCGTACACAATAATAATTTTAAGGGCAATACTTTTGATGTGGGAACCAATGGTAACCTGGTGCTGAACGATTTTAACAACAATTACTGGGATAAATACGAAGGATACGATCTTGACAAAGATAAACTGGGCGATGTGCCTTACAGGCCGGTAAGCATGTACGCCATGATTATAGAGCGTAACCCGCCGGCCATGATTTTGTTTAGAAGCCTTATGGCTTCGTTACTGGATAAAACAGAAAAAGTTTTACCATCGCTAACACCTGAGAATTTAAAAGACAACCATCCATTAATGAAACCGTTAGCATTATGATTATAGCAAGTAATGTTTCAAAAAAATTCGGCAAATTAAAAGTATTGGACAATATTACTGTTAATTGTACCAAAGGCGAGTGTATTGCATTAATTGGCCCCAATGGTTGCGGAAAAACAACATTTATAAAAAGTATTTTAGGAATGGTGGTGTGCGATAGCGGTTTTATAACCTTTAATGGAAAAAATATAAAACACGATTGGAAGTACAGGGAGAATATTGGGTATATGCCGCAAATAGGCCGTTATCCTGATAATATGACGATTGGCCAGGTACTAAATATGATGAAGGATATTAGGGGAAAGAAAAATTTTAAACTTGATGAAGAACTGATAAATAAATTTGGATTGGATGAAATGCTGAATAAACGTATGCGTACTTTATCGGGAGGCACCCGCCAAAAAGTAAGTGCTGCCCTGGCTTTTTTATTTAACCCCGACGTATTAATACTGGACGAACCTACGGCTGGCCTTGATCCTGTTGCTTCTGAAATTCTTAAAGAAAAAATTATTGCAGAAAAAAATAAAGGAAAACTGGTGTTAATCACTTCTCATATCTTAAGTGAGCTTGACGACCTGGTAACACAGGTAATATACATGCAGGAAGGTAAATTATGGTTCCATAAAAGCATCAGCGATTTAAAAGAAGATACCGGCGAAGAAAAATTATCACGTGCCATTGCAAAAGTGATGACACAATAGCGGTGCACAACAAAAAAGCTACACATGAAAAAGATTATTAAATATGTGATTATTGATATACTGCGCAATAAAATTGTATTGGCTTATACAGCATTCCTGTTATTGATATCCATCAGCATTTTTAACCTGGAAGATAATTCGGCAAAAGGATTATTAAGTTTATTGAATATAATTTTAATTATAGTGCCATTGGTAAGCCTGTTGTTTCCTGCCATTTATGTTTACAACAGCTCCGAATTTTTAGAACTGCTGGTGAGCCAGCCATTGAAAAGAAAAACTATTTGGCTAAGCCTTTTTTTGGGCCTGGCAGTATCCATGTCATTTGCTTTTTTTGTTGGTGCCGGTATTCCTATTTTATTGTTCCAGGCAACGGCTACAGGTTTTATGATGCTGGGCGCCGGCCTTATATTATCGGTAATATTTGTGGCGCTTGCCATGCTGGCCGCCGTTATTGCAAGAGACAAGGCCAAAGGAATTGGAGTGGTGATTTTGTTATGGCTTTATTTCTCTGTCATTTTTGATGGGCTTATTTTATTTATTCTTTTCCAGTTTGCCGATTACCCGTTAGAGAAAATGATGGTGGCTGCAACTGCTTTTAATCCTATTGACCTTAGCAGGATATTAATACTATTAAAAATGGACGTGGCTGCATTGATGGGGTATACAGGCGCCATTTTTAAAGATTTTTTTGGTACTCAAATGGGATTAATAGTTTCATTTTTAGTATTGGTAACATGGATGATAATACCTACATGGTTATCCTTAAGAAAATTTAAACACAAAGACTTGTAATATGAAGAGAGAAGAAGCATTGGCTCCATTATCACGGGAACATCACAGTACATTGATTTTGGCACAGTTGCTTAAAAAAGATGCACCTGTTTATCATCAACTGCCTGCCGAACCCTGGGACAAGGCCAAATATGCCCAGGAACAATTTAAAACACATATAGCAAAACATTTTCGTAAAGAAGAAAAACTTTTGGAGAAAGTAAAAGATTGCCACCCCGAAGTTAGGGTGCTGGCCGATGAAATTAAATTTGAACATGAACAACTTTCTGCATTGTTTTCATCGCTTACCAATTCTCAAAACCTGGTAAACACTATGGATGGTCTTGCAGGCTCGTTGCAACACCATATACGTAAAGAAGAGCGTGTGCTCTTTCCATTATTGCAAGAACATTGCAGTGCAGAACAATTGAAAGAAATACATGAACTGTTGCATTAAAATGTTGTCATGAAAAAAGACATCACATCCAGAAAAGATATAGAATTGCTGGTAAACGAATTCTACAAAAAAGTAAAAGATGATGAACTCATCGGTTTCATCTTTACCGATGTGGCAAAAGTAAACTGGGAAAAGCACCTGGCTGTTATGTACGATTTTTTTGAAAACATGTTGTTTTATACCGGTCCATACACAGGAAACCCAATGGAACTGCATAAGCATGTAAACAAACTGTATCCATTAACCGAAGTACATTTCAAAAGATGGAATCAATTGTTTGGCAAAACAGTGGATGAATTGTTTAAAGGCGAAACAGCCAACCTTGTAAAAACAAGGGCATTAAGTATTTCGGCTGTAATGCAAATGAAAATTGCTGATGAATCTTCCTCTTCCGATAAGATATTTTGATATTGTATTTATTTAAGTAAGTACACCCTTACTGTAAAAGAAAAGCACAAACATTACGTTTGTGCTTTTTCCTTCTTCCTTAATCTTAATCAACAAACTTTTATTTGGCAGCTGCAGGTAACAACACTCCATCTACTACATGCACAATGCCATTTGCTGCAGGTATTGATGCAATTATTTTTGATGTACCATTTATATAAATGCCATCTTGTTTTTTACTGATAGTAATATCTCCACCATCAACCTGGCCAATGGTTTGTCCATCCTGCAACATTTCGGGTTTAAAAACACCCAGCGATACATGGTATTGCAAAATAGTAGTTAACTCATCTTTCTTTTCTGGTTTAAGCAAACCATCAACGGTGCCTGCAGGCAATTTGTCAAAGGCGGCATTGGTTGGTGCAAATACGGTAAACGGCCCTGCATTGCTTAATGCATCAACTAATTCAGCAGCTTTAACAGCTGTTACCAGTGTAGAGTGATCTTTGCTGCCTATTGCAATCTGTACTACATTTTTTTCAGATGCATCATCTTTTACACCCGATTGGCCTGTGGTAGCTGTACTTTCAGATGCTGTAGTAGCTACATTATCGGTTGTTTCGCTGTTATTGCAAGCTGCGGCAAATAGTAAAATACCTATTGCCATTGTTTTTTTAATACTGTATATCATAATGGATTTATTTTATAAAGTAAAACTAAAATGCAGCATGCGGCAGTTTTATGCGTTAAATCATAAATAAAGAAATATGACGAAGAACATATTTTTACTCTTTTATTTTAATGAGTTTGCAGTATAAATTTTGTACTTTATGATGAAGGTTATCTCTCCGTATGATTGTAATTGGGTAAAAAATAAAAACGTAATTCATGAAAAAGTTAATTATAGCGCTGGATGGGCAGCATTTTCCAAAAGGCGCATTTGAATTTGCAAAATCAATCAACTTATCTTCCGGAATATTATTGGCAGGAGTATTTCTTAGCCCGGTTGATTATTCAAAACTACTGGTATTTACAGGCATGGAAGCTGTTCCCATGTTACCCGAATGGCTTACAAAAAATGATGATGATGTATTAGTAAGTAAAAATGTGAATGATTTTACTGAAGCATGTATAAATGAAGGCATCGAACACCGTATTCATAAAGATGTGGATATGATGGCTATTTCATCATTAATTGAAGAAAGCCGATTTGCAGATGCATTACTTATCAGCAGCGAACTCTTTTATAACAATGTATCAAAACAACAACCCAATTTTTACCTGGAAGAAGTTTTAAAAAAATCTGAATGCCCGGTAATGCTGATACCCGAAAATTATACCGAACCCAATCATGTTATTTTAACGTATGATGGCAGCGAATCTTCGGTATTTGCCATAAAGCAATTTGCATATGTGCACCCCGAACTCACCCAAAAAGAAACTGTATTATTATCTATCCTTGCCCACGAAGATGATTTGCCGGAATATAACTTAATTACCGAACTGGTATCAAGGCATTTTCCTGATTTAAAATTGCAGACTTTACACCTTAAGCACAAAAAAGATTTTATTGGTTGGTTAATGAATATGCCCGATAGTTTTATTGTAATGGGAGCGTTTTCACGCACTTCATTTTCACATTTGTTTAAAAAAAGTTTTGCAGCAGGTATTATCCAGGAAATTAAGATGCCCATTTTCATTTCACATAAATAATTAAGTAGGTTTTTCAGCTACTGATTTCTAAGCAAAAAAAGTTAAGTTTGATTAGAAAAACAGGAGTATGACAAAAAGAGAGATACAATTTTTAGAGGGTCCCCAAAGCCGTTGGAAAGAATTTAAATATAGTGCAAGTGTATTGTTCGAATTTATAAAAGGATTCAGGGCATTGCATTTTGTAGGCCCTTGTGTAACTGTGTTTGGCTCTGCAAGGTTTAAAGAAGGGCATCCATATTATAAACAGGCATGCGAAATTTCGGGAAAGATAGCACAACTTGGGTTTACAATTATGACGGGAGGCGGCCCCGGCATTATGGAAGCAGCCAACAGGGGCGCCAGGGAAGTGGGTGGCAGAAGCGTGGGTTGTAATATTGAGCTGCCGCACGAACAGGCGCCTAATCCTTACATGGATAAATGGGTTAACATTAAATATTTCTCTGTAAGAAAAACTTTGCTCATAAAATATTCTTATGCTTTTGTGGTTTTGCCCGGCGGATTTGGTACTCTGGATGAGTATTTTGAATCTATCACACTTATTCAAACAAAAAAAATCAGCGATTTCCCGGTGGTAATTATGGATAAGGAATTTTATAAAAATATAATTGCCCATATAGAAACTATGAAAGCCAATGGTACCATTTCGCCTGATGATACCAATCTCTTTTTCTTTACCGATTCTGTTGACGAAGCAGTTGCTTATATTAAAAATAATACCATTGAAAAATATGGCCTGCAACCACAGGAAAAGAAAAAGACTTTTAAATGGCTTTTTGAAAAAGGATAATTTTTTAACGTTGGCCAAAACATAATCATCCCCGGTTACTTCATATTAAACTACAATTTGGCGGGTATTTATTTACATGATGAATGTCATATTTCTGATTGATGGCCCTCATTTAATTCCTTAAGCGCTTTTACAATATTTGTATAAATAAATTATAATTATGACTTGCAATATTGGTAAAACAGACAGGATGATACGGCTTTTGCTGGCAGTATTTATTGCAGGAGCCGGCCTGTATTTTCAAAGCTGGTGGGGTTTATTGGCCCTGGCACCTTTATTAACCGGTGCAAGTTTATTTTGTCCTGTATATAAGATTTTCGGATTGAGCACCTGTACTTCTAACAAGAGTGTTCAGTAGTTTCTGTTTAATTAACCCCGCTGCATATTCTTATGTGGCGGCTTTTTTTTAAATTATATCATCATCAAAAATACCCATCCCATACCTGTAAATTGTTATCACTGTGGCGATGCATGTGTTGATACATCTATCTCTGTTGATGATCATCATTTTTGTTGTTTGGGATGTAAACAGGTTTATTTGTTGCTTAACGAAAATAACCTTTGTAATTATTACAATCTTGATAAAAACCCGGGGCTAAAAGCAAAGGGCAAATTTATTTCGAACAGGTTTGCATATCTTGATGATGAAACTACCAAACAAAAACTGGTTCAGTTTAGCAGCGATGAACAGGTAAATATTACTTTTTCAATTCCGCAAATGCATTGCTCTTCATGCATTTACCTGCTCGAAAACCTGCACAGGATAGAACCCGGTGTAAAACAGTCGCAGGTTAATTTTCAAAAAAAAGAAATATTCATTATTTATAACCCAAAAGAAACAACACTGCGTAAAGTGGTGGAGTTGCTGGCTTTTATTGGTTACGAGCCCCATATCAGTTTAAAAGATATGGCTGTAAAAAAAACACCTGCATTCAGCAGGAAACAAATTTATAAAATAGGTGTTGCAGGTTTCTGTTTCTCAAATATCATGATGCTTAGTTTTCCTGAATATCTTTCGTCGGGTATCATTAATGAAGCAGGGCTTAAAGAAACATTTAGCTGGATTATTTTTGGTTTATCGTTGCCTGTATTATTTTTCAGTGCTGCAGATTTTTTTGTTTCAGCATGGAAAGGTCTTAGGCAAAAATTCCTCAATATTGATGCACCTATTGCGCTTGCCATCATTGTTACATTTGCCCGTAGTTATTACGAAATTATTACTGGCAGTGGCGCAGGTTATCTCGATTCGGGCAGCGGTATCGTTTTTTTTATGCTTATCGGCAGGTGGTTTCAAAATAAAACATACGATTCATTTTCATTTGAAAGAGATTACCTGTCTTATTTTCCACTGGGTGTTACTGTATTAAAAAACGGGGTTGAAACAAATATCCCGGTAACACAATTACAAAAATTAAATCGTATCATTATCAGGAACGAAGAGATGATTCCTGCAGATGCCATACTGGTAAAAGGTGCAGCCAATATTGACTACAGTTTTGTAAGTGGCGAAAATATACCGGTAGAAAAAAATAAAGGCGAACTTGTTTATGCTGGCGGTAAACAGGTTGGCGGCGCCATAGAACTTGAAGTGATAAAAGAAGTATCGCAGAGCTATATTACTCAATTGTGGAACAACGATATTTTTGGCAAAAAGAAAAATGCAGAAAAATCTTTTATCCATCCCTGGAGCCGGTATTTTACTTATATATTATTCTGCATAGCCCTGGTTACGGCTATTGTTTGGTATTTTATTGATGTTTCAAAAATTTTTCCGGTGGTAACAGCTGTACTTATAGTTGCATGCCCCTGTTCATTGCTGCTTTCAGCCACATTTACTTATGGAAATATGTTGCGGATTTTTGGCCGTAACAAATTATATCTTAAGAATGCATCGGTGATAGAATCGCTTGCAAAAATTAATACTATCATTTTTGATAAAACAGGCACATTAACACAAAGCCATTCGGCCGAAGTTAACTACGAAGGTTTGCCACTTTCCCAAAATGAAATGGCCATCATCAAAACCATCAGTAAACAATCATCGCACCCGTTAAGCAAACTTATTGCATCTTCTATGCCCCATATAACCAACGAAACCGTAACGCTAAAGCAGTTTAAGGAGTTTACAGGTAATGGGTTGGAAGCTGTTGCCGGTAACACTTATGTAAAAATGGGGTCATCTGCTTTTGTAAAAGAAACAAATCCTTTGCTTATGCATGGCTCCGGATCGGCCGTTCATGTAGTTATGGATGAAGTGCTGATGGGAACTTTCAGTATACAAAATCAATACAGGAGTGGTATAAAAGGGATGATTAAAAACCTTAACAGTAAAGGGGTTGAAATGTATGTGCTCTCGGGCGATAATGATTTGGAAAAAGAAAACCTGCAATTGATGTTTGGCAATAATGCTAACATTATTTTTAACCAATCGCCACAACAGAAACTTGATTTTATTAAAAGTTTGCAACACTTGCCAAACAGCGCAGTAAAAAATAAAAACAAATCTGTTTTAATGATTGGTGATGGGCTAAACGATGCCGGCGCACTTATGCAAAGTGATGTAGGAATTGCAGTAAGCGAAAACTCATCACAATTTACACCAGCCAGCGATGCTATCCTGGATAGCAGCAAAGTGTATTTACTGGATAAATTTTTAAGTTTTGCCAAAGCAGGGAAAAAAATTATAACTGCCAGCTTTATCCTGTCAATACTTTACAATTTTGTAGGATTATCGTTTGCCGTGCAAGGCTTGCTTTCGCCAATGGTAGCTGCCATCCTCATGCCGGCTAGTAGTATCAGTATTGTATTATTTGTTAGTTTATATTCTTCATTCATAGCCCGTAAAAAAGGTTTATAAAATTACACATGATTAAAATCATATTTTGGTTTGATAGGCATCACGCTCCAAAATTTAACCCATAGCTATTTTTGATATTATAAAATATATTTCCTTTTGAGTGCATTTTTCATACTTATCGGTTTCAGCATTCTTGTTGCCGCAGTTTTTTTAGCAGCCTTTTTATGGAGTGTAAAAAAAGGCCAGTTCGATGATGATTATACACCATCCATCAGGATGCTTTTTGATGAACCCGAAAAAACCGAATCAAATTCAACCAAAACTATAAATCAATAACCCAAACCTAAAATTAACATGCAGGTAGAAAAATTTTATTATGATAATAAGATAGTAAGGAACTTTGCTTATGCCACCATTTTTTGGGGGGCAGTGGGTATGCTTGTAGGCCTTTGGGCTGCATTGCAATTAGTATTTCCTCAATTAAACATAACGCAATATGGTTCTTTTGGCCGCTTGCGTCCATTGCATACCAATGCAGTTATTTTTGCTTTTGTAGGTAATGGTATTTTTATGGGTGTTTACTATTCTTTGCAACGCCTGTGTAAAGCAAGGATGTACAGCGATAAACTTAGTTACATCCATTTTTGGGGATGGCAACTTATTATTGTAGCCGCTGCTATTACATTACCACTTGGTTTAACACAGGGTGCCGAGTATGCCGAACTTATTTGGCCTATTGATGTGGCAATTACCATTATTTGGGTTGTATTTGGATGGAACATGTTTGGCACCATCATCAACAGGCGGCAAAGACATTTGTATGTTGCCATTTGGTTTTACATTGCCACTTTTGTAACTGTTGCAGTGTTACATATTGTACGCTCGGGGCAATTACCATACAGTTGGTTACAAAGTTATAGCTGGTACTCCGGCGTGCAGGATGCATTGGTGCAATGGTGGTATGGACATAATGCTGTGGCTTTCTTTTTAACCACGCCATACCTGGGCTTGATGTATTACTTCTTGCCAAAAGCGGCTAACCGTCCTGTTTATTCTTATAAACTTTCCATCATCCATTTCTGGTCACTTATATTTTTATATATATGGGCCGGCCCTCACCATCTTTTATATACTGCATTGCCAAACTGGGCACAATCGTTGGGTATTGTTTTTTCGGTGATGCTGCTGTTTCCAAGTTGGGGAGGTATGATCAACGGCTTGCTTACCTTACGTGGAGCTTGGGACAGGGTTAGAGATGATGTGATTTTAAAATTTATGGTAGTGGCTGTTACTGCTTATGGTATGGCAACTTTTGAAGGCCCCATGTTATCATTAAAAAGCGTAAGTTCTATTTCGCATTATACCGATTGGATTGTAGCACACGTACACGTGGGTGCATTGGGCTGGAACGGTATGCTAACCTTTGGCGTTTTATACTGGTTGATACCAAAGATTTTTAAAACTGATCTCTATTCAAAAAAATTAGCCAGCAATCATTTCTGGCTGGCCACACTCGGTATCATATTTTATGCTATACCCATGTACTGGGCCGGCATTCAGCAAAGCCTTATGTGGAAAGAATTTACAGATGCCGGCCAGTTAAAATATTCTTTTCTGGAAACAGTAACATACATGAAACCTTTTTACGCCATGCGTTCTTTAGGCGGGGTATTGTACCTCACAGGTGTGTTCATCATGTTCTATAATATATATAAAACGGTAAAGAAAGGCAAACTTGTAAGCAACGAAGAAGCAGAAGCAGCACCACTTGCAGCAGTTATTGAAAAACATAAAGGCGAACACTGGCACAGGGTGATTGAAAGAAGGCCTATTCAAATGCTGATACTTAGCCTGGTAGTGATTTTGATTGGAGGCATTATTGAAATGGTTCCCACTTTTATGATAAAATCAAATGTGCCTACCATCAGCAGTGTAAAACCATATACACCGCTTGAGTTGCAGGGCCGTGATATTTATGTACGTGAAGGTTGTTATGTATGCCACTCACAAATGATACGTCCTTTCCGCAGTGAAACAGAACGCTATGGCGAGTATTCAAAGGCAGGCGAGTTTATTTATGATAAACCTTTTCAATGGGGTAGTAAACGTACAGGCCCCGACCTGGCAAGGGAAGGAACCGGCAATCTTAAGAAAACCGATGGCTGGCATTTCAGGCATTTTAGAGAACCATCTTCTATGAGCGAAGGCTCTGTAATGCCTACCTATCCATTCCTTATTGAACAAAAATTAGATACATCCAGCACAGCAGCAAAAATAAAAGCCATGCGTAAACTGGGTGTACCTTACGAAAAAGGATATGAAAATTTTGCCAATAAAGATTTAATGACGCAGGCAAACAGTATCCGTATCAATTTAAAGATTGAAGGAATACAGGTGCCGGCCGATAGGGAAGTGATAGCATTAATTGCATACATGCAACGCCTGGGTAAAGACATTTCTAATAACAATACAGCAACATCAAATAAATAAACCATGTTCAAATTCATAAAGCAATATGCCGAAACTATCAGTGGGGTTAATATTTATCCCATGATATCGTTGCTTATCTTTTTAATATTTTTTGTTGTGTTGCTGGTGATGGTTAAAAAGATGAAGAAAGAAAAGGTAAATGAACTTTCAAACCTGCCATTCGATAATGAAGAATTACCGGTGCAACAATTTAAAAATCCATCTCAACTTTAAAAATTTTGTAGTATGCAATTTCTTAAATGTATAAAAAATAAGATACTCCTTACATTACTGGCACTGCCTGTAAGCTTGATGCTTGTTGCACAAGATGCAAAACCTGCAGCCGCACCGGTAACTGAACAAGGCTATAATCAATTAGCCATATTATTGATGATTGTGATTATAGTGCTGGCTTTTGTTATTTGGGGCATGGGATATGTTTTAACCGCATTAGGAAAACAACTGGTTGATAAAAATAAAAACGGATCAAAAATATTATCACTTATACTGCTTTTGGGTTTTTCTTTACAATGGCAGTTTGCAACAGCACAGGATGCAGTTACAGAAACAGTAAAAACAGTACCAAATTACGGAGGCCTTTCGGCTGCAGCATATTATATGTTTTTAACCGTAATAGGAGTTGAGTTTGTGGTAATTTTATTTTTAGCATTTTCTATACGCAGGATGTACAGCGAGTTATTACCGGAAAAAAAGAAACCGGCTACAAGTAGTTCGGCAGTTTTATCCTGGTGGAAAAAAATGGATTCTAAATTATTTACCAAAGCCGTATCGGTAGAGAAAGAAGAAGAAATATTACTCGATCATGATTATGATGGCATCAGGGAATTGGATAACTCGTTACCACCATGGTGGAAATGGGGATTTTATATTACCATAGGCGTTTCGGTTGTTTACCTGCTTAACTATCATGTGTTTGGTTTAGGAATGAATCCAACACAGGAATACAATGCAGAAATGCAAAAAGCAAAAATTGCAAAAGAAATTTACGATGCTAATAATAAAGATAAGATTGATGAAAACAATGTGCCATTTGCTGATGCAGCAGGTTTAAAAGTTGCCCAGGGCTTATATGAAGCTAATTGCGTAGCTTGTCATTTAAAAGATGGTGGTGGAAGCGTGGGCCCAAACTTTACCGATAATTACTGGTTACATGGCGGTTCTTTAAACGATATTTATGCATCTATAAAACATGGTTATCCCGATAAAGGAATGCAGGCATGGGGTGGGCAGTTTAACCCTAAAGAATTAAGCTTCCTGGCCAGTTATGTAAAATCATTTGTAGGCACAAAACCTGCAGCAGGAAAGGAACAACAAGGTGTTTTTTATGTTGATAAAGCGGCAACAGCAACAGATTCTTCTGCAACTGCAAAGCCCGATTCAACAAATAGCAGTAAATAAAAAATGACAGAAATTACGGACATATACCATGAAGAATCTTTCAGAGATTCGGTAGCCACTATTGACAGTGAAGGCAGGAGAAATTTTATTAGTCCCAAAAAACCTAAAGGAAGGTTATATAATTTAAGAACCTGGTTTAGTATTGTGTACCTGGTTGTTTTTTTTACGCTGCCATTCATTAAAGTGAATGATGCCCCGCTTTTTTTATTCAATATCCTGGAACGTAAGTTTATTTTGTTTGGCATGATTTTTTGGCCACAGGACTTTTTCATTTTTGGAATTGGTATGCTTACGTTTGTTGTATTTGTTATTTTGTTTACTGTGGTTTTTGGGCGGGTGTTTTGCGGATGGGCCTGCCCGCAAACCATATTTATGGAAATGGTTTTTCGTAAAATTGAATACTGGATAGATGGTGACTCACAGCAGCAGAAACAGCTTAGGGCCATGCCATGGAATAAAAAGAAAATAAAAAAACGGGCTATAAAATTTGTATTGTTTTATGCCATTTCATTTTTAATAGCCAACTTTTTTCTTGCTTATATCATCGGTATGGATCAGTTGCTGGAATATATCAAGCATCCCGCCGCCCATATGGGTACACTTATCTCTTTGCTAATTTTTACTACCGTTTTCTTTTTTGTGTATTGGTGGTTTAGGGAGCAGGCCTGCATTGTAGTTTGCCCTTACGGAAGATTGCAGGGTGTATTGCTTGATAAAAATTCAATAGTGGTTGCTTATGATCATAAAAGGGGAGAAAAAAGAGGCAAAATAAAAAAGAAAGAAGAGCACGCAGGGGCACCCAATAAAGTTGAATTACAAACTAACAGTGCAGCTGCAAAGTTTGAGCATTTTACAAACCAGGGAGATTGTATTGATTGTTTTGCCTGTGTAAGGGTATGCCCAACAGGTATAGATATACGAAATGGTACACAATTAGAATGTGTTAACTGCACCGCATGTATTGATGCCTGCGACGACATTATGGATAAGGTGAATAAGCCAAGAGGGCTTATCCGTTATGCATCTGAAAACAGTATCACCGAAGGAAAAAAATTAAAATTCAATAACCGTATAAAAGCTTATTCGGCTGTTTTGCTTTTGTTGCTTTCGTTGCTAGCGTTTTTATTAGTTAGCCGTAGCGACCTGGATGTAACGCTGATGCGTACGGCCGGTATGACGTACACTAAACTGCCCGATGGCCGTATTAGTAACCTGTATAATTTAAAACTGGCAAATAAAACGCATAAGGATATTGCATTTACATTGAAGTTAGAAAATTTGCCCGGCGAAATAACATTGGTTGGTAGCGGAGGGCTAACGGTTAAAAAAGAAGATTATACCAACCTGCAGTTTTTTGTGAAATTAAAACCAGAAGATATTACCAACTGGAAAACATTGGTAGAAATAGGAATGTATGAAGGGGATAAAAAAATAAAAAACATCACGGCAAAATTCATTGGGCCGGAAGTGTATAAATAATAAAACAATTATGAACTGGGGCGCAAAAATAGTATTGGTATTTGTTGTATTTGTTACCGGAATACTTTTTATGGTATTTAAATCGTACAATCAAAAAACTGATTTGGTTACTACTGATTATTATGCCAAAGAGTTGCAATACCAGGAAAAAATAGACGAAATGAAAAGAGTGCAGGCTTTATCTGCACCGGTTAAATTTGAAGTAAAAGGCAGTGAATTGATTATTATGTTTCCTAAAGATTTTTCAGGAAAACTTTTAACGGGTGAGGTGGTGCTATATTATCCGGCTGATAAAAATAAAGATGTGAAAGAAAATTTTTCTATACAGGATGAACCATTGAAAATAGCCATTCCTTCAAAAAACAGGGGGCTGCATTGGTTGCAACTGAGCTGGAAAGAAGGTGACATTACTTATTATTTTGAAAAAAAATTTTTTATATAGATGATGCAGTTGGTTATTGTTGCATTTTCAATTGGCATGTTGGGTAGTTTTCACTGCGTGGGCATGTGTGGGCCTCTGGCATTATCCTTGCCATTAAGCAATAATGGTTTTTTTGCAAAATTTTCGGGGGCACTTTTATATAATGCAGGCCGTATTGTAACCTATTCTTTTTTTGGATTGTTGTTTGGGTTAATTGGTAAATCCTTTGCCTTATTTGGTTTTCAGCAATGGCTGTCAATAATCATGGGTATCCTCATCCTTTTCTTTATCATCCTGCCTAAAAAAACACAGTTATTTAAGCAGGCAAATGGTGCCATTGTTTTTTTTGAAAAACTGCGTTCATACCTGGGTAAGTTGTTTAGTATAAAAAACAGCAGTTCACTGTTTGCAATTGGTTTATTAAACGGCTTATTGCCCTGTGGGCTTGTATATATGGCAGTTGCAGGCGCTGTAGCCACGGCAGATGTTTTAAACAGTGTATTGTTTATGGCATTTTTTGGACTAGGAACAGTGCCTGTAATGTGGAGCATAGCATTTTTGGGTAATTATATTGGAGTTGGTATAAGACAAAAAATACGAAAAGCATACCCATATATGATGGCGCTGATGGCTTGTATGCTTATATTAAGAGGAATGGGATTAGGAATACCATATATAAGCCCCAAAATGGATACAGAAAAACATGTAGTTCAAAGCTGTTGTGCTAAACCTGACGAATCTCAGGTTATTAAATGATAATTGTTCTTAAATACTGAACAGATAAAAAATAGATTTGATAAAAAATAAATAAGCATACGTGTATTATATGGCGGCTGTAAAAATATCCAAACCCAATCAGTTTCAGCATGAAAATAAAACATGGAACCGCCTGCTTGAATTTTTTAAGCAGGAAAATACGTTTTTAAAAAACAGGTTGGCCGAAGTTGTTGACCATAGTACCGACAAAGAGTTTCTTGCACTGGCCGAACAATTTCAAAATAAATTTGTGTTGAAAGATGTTTATATTGATGAGTTAAGGCACGATATTAATGTACAGGAACAGGAACTGGATAATTCTGCCACTGCTGTACCCGATAATAAATTGATAAAAAGGCAGGAAAAGTTGCGTAACGAAATGGAGTATTTTGAAAAAGAATTTAATAACCTAAAAAACGAGTTTAATAAATACCTTTCATCGGTATTGTAAACTAGTTAAGCATGGCAGCCAGTTTTTTGTGGTTACAAATAATAATATTTCCGTCTTTTATTTCAATAAGGTGCTCACTCTTAAAATCGCTGAGCGTACGAATAAGCGATTCGGTAGCCGTACCTGCAATATTCGCCAGGTCTTCTCTTGAAATATGAATAGAAAAATTTTCTTGTGTTGCTAATTTGTATTTTTCCTGCAAAGTGAGCAAGGCATCTGCCACCCTTTTGCGTAATGAATTATATGCAAGGCCCAGTAACTGGTTTTCTTTTTCGGTTATGTTTTTTGCCAGCAACTTAATAAACTTGTGCATCACTTCACGGTTACTGTATAACAGGCTTTCAAACTCTTCTTTTGGTATGATGGCTACTTCTGCATCTTCAATTGCTTCGGCTGTTTCTTTATAAACAGTTTCTTCAAGCAGGGCATTGTACCCAAAAAAATCACCTTCGTTAAAAAGCCCTACAGTTAATTCTTTACCGGCATCGTTACTCTTACAGGTTTTAACTTTTCCTTTTTGAATATAGTATAAGCGGTTAGGATGGTTACCTTCGGTATAAATGGGTTGTTTCTTTTTATAGTTATTAATTTTTCGTCCAGATGCCAGTTGCTGTAATGGGTTATTGCCTTTAAAATCTGAAATCATCTGTTGCAGGCCATCCACATCGGGCTGGTAATTTTTTGATAGCAGTTCTGTTTTTTTTAAACGGCTTTCAACAGCATTCAGCAATTCTATATCGCTAAATGGTTTGGTAATGTAATCATCGGCACCCATTTCCATTCCTCTCCTAAAATCGCTTCGTTCGGCTTTGGCTGTTAAAAAAATAAATGGTATCCCGGTTAAGTTTTCATTTTTATTAAGTAAATGCAATACGCCGTACCCGTCTAATACAGGCATCATAATATCGCAAATGATAAGATCGGGTTTTTGCTGCAAAGCCAGTTCCACACCCACTTTACCATTTTGTGCTGTACGTACTTTATATCCTGCTAAAGTTAAAATCTCTGCAGTGTTTTCTCTTATTTCGTCATTGTCTTCTATCAGTAATAATTGTTTCATCTGTTTTACTAAAGTGTTGTAAATTTACGAATGCCTTTTTAATGTAATGATGAATTCTGTACCTTTTTCCAGTTCACTTTTATATTCAATTTTTCCATCCAGGATTTCGATGTATTTACCAACTATGTGCAAGCCCAGTCCTGTACCTTGTATATTGGTAACATTGGTGCCTCTAAAAAATCTTTCAAAAAGATGAACCTGGTCTTCGGCCGAAATACCTATCCCGTTATCTTTAATTGATAAAATAATTTCAGTGTTCAGTATGTTACAGGTTACTTTTATTATACTTTTTTCGGGAGAAAACTTGATGGCATTCGATAATAGATTGGTAACAACATTCCGCAACAGCGATGGGTCTGATACAATATATTCATCGCCGGTATAAGTGAAATTAATTTGCTGTTCATTTTTTGCAATAGCCTCCATCTCGTTGCACAATACTGCTAACATCTCTTTCAGGTTAAATTCAAAATTATTAGCTGTAATTTTTCCATCTTCAATTTTGCCAATTGATAAAAACTCGTTTAACAGGTTAGTAAGGTTATTAACCGATGATTTGATACGGAGAATATGTTTAGTACGGTTTTCCTGTTGTTCTGCTTCGGTATATTTTGCTACCAGCGAGGCAGATGAAAGTATAGTACTTAAAGGAGTTCTAAACTCATGTGAAGCCATCGAAACAAACCGGCTCTTTAGGTCGCTTAATTCTTTTTCTTTACTTAAGGCTTTTGTAAGTTCATCTTTTGAAGCTTCAAGTGCATCAAGCGCCTCCTGTAATTCCCGGGTACGGGATTCAACTTTTTGCTCCAGTTGGTTATTTAGTTCTTCAATCTTCTTGTTGGTTTCATTTAGTTCTTCCTGGTGTTGGTGTATGGCATTTTCAAATTCTTTTCTTATGCTGATATCACTTATGAATGCAATCGTAAAACTCTTACCGGCCATAGTATAATTGCTTAAACTTATTTCAACCGGAAATTCGGTACCATCGTTTTTTACGGCAAATAAATCTTTGCCAACTCCCATTGGCCGGGGTTTTGGGTGTTTGTTATAATATTGCTGGTGTCCTTCATGATTGCTGTGATAACGTGAAGGGATAAGAGTATTTATTTTTTTTCCAATTAGTTCATCTTCTTTTTGGTAGCCAAATTGCTTAAGTAAAAAATGATTCACCATCTGTATTTGGCCATGGGCATCCGATACTAAAATACCCATAGAAGCATGTTGAAATAATGCTTCAAATTTTCCTTTTTCCTGTTTTATACTTTCATCCGGCATTGTTTTTTCTATTTTAATTTTCCTTATGGCCTATATATTTTTTCCATTTCTCTATTACTGCTTTCATGTCCTGGGGTAATTCGCTTTCAAAATGCACAGGCTGTAAAGTTACAGGATGTACAAAACCCAACTCTTTTGCGTGAAGTGCCTGCCTATTGCACAACGCAAAACAATTATCAACAAACTGTTTGTATTTTGTAAAAACGGTTCCTTTTACAATCCTGTCGCCGCCATAAAAATCATCATTAAAAAGCGGGTGGCCTATCAATTGCATGTGCACCCTTATCTGGTGCGTACGGCCGGTTTCCAACCTGCACTCTACCAGTGTTACATAATTATAGCGTGCCAGCACTTTGTAATGAGTGATGGCATCTTTTCCATAATCGCCATCGGGGTAGGCGGTAAACAATTTCCTAAAACGCTGGTGCCTGCCCACATGTGCTACAATGGTACCTTCATCATTTTCCATATCGCCCCATACCAATGCAATATACCTGCGATGTACGGTGTGGTTAAAAAATTGTTTGGCCAGGTCGCTCATCACTTTTTGTGTTTTAGCCATTACCAGCAGGCCGCTTGTGTTTTTATCAATACGATGCACCAGGCCAAAACGTGGTAATTGGTTTTCATCTAAACCCGGGTTTTGTTTTTTTAAATGCCATGCTACTGCATTCACTAAGGTACCATCAGGGTTGCCACTGCCTGGATGAACCACCATACCGGCAGGTTTATTAATTACAAGCACCGCATCATCCTCGTATGTTATATCAAGTGGTATGTTTTGGGGTATGATCTCTGAACTCTCAGGCGAACGATTATCAAAAACAACAACATTATCAAAAGCTTTCACCTTGTAATTGCTTTTTACCGGTTTGTTGTTTACCAAAACCATTTCATCATCAATTGCCTGCTGTATTTTGTTACGGGTGGCGCCCTCAATACGGCTCATCAGGAATTTATCAATACGCAATGGTTCTTGGCCTTTATCTATGTTAATTGCCAGTTTTTCGTACAGTTCTTCCGATTCACTTAATTCTGTTTCTTCATTCATATACTTGTTGCTCGTATTGTTCATTTATCTTTGCAAATTAAAACATTGTGTTGGATAAGCAGAAAGTGATATTTAAAGATTTAGGGATTATTGAGTATAAAAAAGCCTGGGATTACCAGGAATCCCTGTTGCAGCAAAATGTAAGCATCAAGTCGGCCTTACGTAATACTGCAGCTATAAGCAGTAATAATACCGGCGCACAAACCCAACAAATACCGCATACAACAAATTATTTTTTATTGTGCGAACACCCGCCGGTGTACACATTAGGTAAAAGTGGTAAAATTGAAAATGTACTGATGAGTAATGAAGAGTTGACTGCAAATGGCATTGCCTTTTTTAATACCAACCGTGGCGGCGATATCACTTTTCATGGCTTACAGCAAATTGTAGGTTATCCAATACTCGACCTGGAAAATTATCAAACAGATATTGGTAAATATTTAAGAAACCTGGAAGAAGTGATTATATTATCTATTGGCGAATATGGTATAAAAGGCCAACGCAGCAAAGGCGAAACCGGCGTGTGGATTGATACAGAAACTACAGGAAGGGAAAGAAAGATATGCGCCATTGGTGTACGCTGCAGCCGATGGGTTACCATGCATGGCTTCGCATTAAATGTAAATACTAACCTTGATTATTTTAATAACATAATACCTTGCGGCATAAAAGGTAAACAAGTAACATCACTGCAAAAGGAATTGGGATATTATGTTGATTACAACGAAGTAAAAGAAAAAATAAAAAAGAATTTTGAAATCGTTTTTAATTCAAAACTTATTTAATTTAATCTTTTGGGATATAAAATTTATTTTTTTCAAACAGTCCCCCGTCTTCATATATTTCAAAAAAGAACCACCCTGCGTGCCTGAAATTTACTTTCTCTAAAATGAGAAAACCTTCGTTGATTTGATTCAGGTCGAACAGGTGTTTATAATTTTCATCAAAGAATTTAATAGTATAACGGTTAGTTTTAAAATCGGGTAATACAATGTTTACATTATTATCCTTATCTGTAAAAATGCGTTTGCTGGGATAGGGGATTACATCTTTCTTTTGTGGAGCCGGTTCTTCATCCTTTACAGGTGATACCGGTTTGGGCTTGTTATTTTTTTTACCAGGCTCTTTGGGTGCAGGCGGTGCAGGTATTTTTACAGGGCGGTTAGCTTTTTCAATACTATCCTTAATCCTGTTATTTTCATCATTAATTTTTTTGATGGCTCTTGTTAAATCAAAATTATTGTCAATATCTGGTTTTTTCACTGCAGTAAAAATATATTCGCCCGAATCGAATACGATGAATAATTTATAGAACATCTTGGTATAGGGTGCATGAATATCCATATAACCCACAACAGCATCAGCAGGATTGGGAACAGTATAGATGCTTGAAAAATTCTTGCTGCTGTCGTAAGAGCGTTGTATGCTGATACTTTTTACGTTTTGTTTGTATTTGTTTTGCCAGCTAATTGAAATTTTGGATTTATTATTTTTTACAGTAAAATCAGGCAATACATCCTGTGCTGCCAGTTTACCGCAGTTAAAATAAAGGCCAACAAGTATTAAAAGATAAATTTTATACATACGGCACCACATCAATATAATAAAGTGTTTAAAGGTAAGGATATATTTCCCTGCAAGCCACCGGTATGCAAACATAAAATTTCGCTTCCGCTTTTAAAAAAGTTATTTTTTATGCTATCAATTACAGCATACATCATTTTACCGGTATAAACAAAATCAAGGGGCAATTTATAGTTAACCCAGCATTGGTTCATAAACTCAAAAAGGCTGTCATCCCTTTTGCCATAACCGTTAAAATAATAATTGTCCAGCACCTGCAGGTTATCGGTATGCTCCAGTTCCGGTAAAAGGTATTTCAGCCTCTCATTAATGTCTGTCATATTTTTTAAAACCGGGATACTTACAATTTGTTTTGATGAAGGCACCGCTGCAAGTATGCCAGCAAGCGTGGTAGCCGTGCCTGTTGCCATGCAGATATGCGAATATTTTTTACAATTAAATGTATCCATAATTAGCGAAGCGCCCTTGGCTCCCAACGGATGGTAACCACCTTCGGGAACAATGAGGCAGTTGCCAAACAATGCAATCATTTCATCCTGGAAACCTTTTGAATCCCTGAACTGGTATTTTAGTTTGTTTACAAAATGTAAATGCATGCCATCGGCTTCGCATTGCTTTAATGTGTGTGTAGATTTTGGGTGTCTTTCGCCACGTACAATGCCGATACATTTTAGGTTAAGCAGCTTGCAGGCATGGGCTGTTGCAGCAAGATGATTTGAATATATGCCCCCAAAGGTTAAAACAGTCCGGTTGTATTTTTCTTCGGCATTGTCCGATTGTAAAGCTTCTTCTAAAAAATAATGAAGCTTATAAATTTTATTGCCTGATAAAACCGGATGAACCTTATCTAAACGAAGTACAGAAACGTTTACTTCTTTTTCTTCAAACAAAGGATCTTCTAATTTTTCAACAGGGGGTTTTAAAATGTCTAAATTCATTTTTTTAAGGTATAATTTATCTGTTTGCACTAATTTAGCATTGCAAAAATCGGTAATAAAATTTTCTTAATTAAATAAAAAAATAAATGAAGCCCACTCTATTAATATTAGCAGCAGGAATGGCAAGCAGATATGGAAGCATGAAACAAACAGAAGGATTTGGCCCTAGTGGTGAAACCATCATGGATTATTCTATATACGATGCTATTAGGGCGGGTTTTGATAAAGTGGTGTTTATAATCAGGGAAGATTTTGCTGAAAGTTTTAAAGCTACATTTGAACCTAAACTAAAAGGAAAAATAAAAACCGGTTATGTTTACCAGGAAATGAATGCTTTCCTGGGTACATTAACTGCTCCTGCAGAACGTACTAAACCCTGGGGTACAGGCCATGCGGTGCTTTGTGCAAAAGATGCCGTTAATGAACCTTTTGCCGTAATAAATGCTGATGATTTTTATGGAAGGGATGCATTTATGAAGGCTGCCGGTTTTTTAATAAATAAGTGTAACGAAAAAAATTATTCAATTATTGGGTACGAACTGGAGAAAACACTGAGTGATCATGGTTCGGTAAGTCGTGGAGTGTGCCAGGTTGATGATAACAACAATCTTGTAAGTATAAAAGAAAGAACTAAGATTTATAAAGAGAACAATAATATTGTTTATGAAGAAGAAGATGGAAAGCACATGGTATCACCCGGGGCAAGTGTATCAATGAATTTCTGGTGTTTTCATCCTTCTTTGTTTAGTATAACCGAAAACTTGTTTTTAGAATTTGTAAAGGAAAATATGACGAATTTAAAAGCTGAATTTTTTATACCAATTATAGCCGAAGATTTTGTAAAAAACAGGGATGGGCAAATTAATGTTATTCCAACATCTTCAAAATGGTTTGGCGTAACTTATAAAGAGGATGCACCGGTGGTAAAAGACTGTGTAGATAAACTAATTGCAGATGGAGAATATCCGGCATCACTATGGGCATGATGCTATTGGCTGGTTTAATTTCAAATTTCAAAATATAAAAGTACACCTATAAAAAAAGCCTTACAGAGACCTGTAAGGCTTTTTAAAAGTTTTCGGGGATTTTAATTTCCTACAACCATAAATACATAATCTTCCATCTTTTTTATTTGTTGCACCCTGTCTAAACCTTTTAATCCTGCATTATTAGGTAATTTTATATTTGAAGTATCGCCGTTCTTTTTTGCTGCTTCAATTAACTTGTAAATATTTTTTGACTTTGCAGCAAAAACAACTCCATCTGCCGATGAATTTTTAGAAGTGATAATACCAATAATTTCACCATTTTTATTAAGAACGGGGCCGCCGCTGTTACCGGGGTTTACCGATACAGATACCTGGTATGCCGTTGAATCTCCTTCGTTGCCCGATTTGGCGCTTACATAACCTTCGCCATAAACAATTTCGTTACGGGGGTACCCCATTGTAAATATTTGCTCTCCTAAATCTGAATTTGATTTGTTGATAGAGTAAGGCAGGTTATATACTGTTTTATAAGCAGTATCATTTATTTTTAATACTGCCAGGTCCAAAACCGGGTCTGTGTATATTGTTTCGGCAGTAAAATAATCGCCTTTATTGTTTTCAACATAAATTGTTTTCATGCGGCTTACCACGTGTGCATTAGTTACAATAAACCCTTTGCCGTCAATTAAAAAACCGGTAGCCCTGTAATTAGGATTGGTAGGATTTTCGAGCCGGGCTTTTTCTTTAATAGTATGGTCTAGCTGGGCAACTTTTTTTTCGGTTACCTGCATCTTGTCAATCAGGTAGGTAATATTTGATTTGCCAATGTTGTTGTTATAAGAGCTGATTAAAGCGGTAGTAACAATAGATACTAAACCGGCTATAGAGGCAGCCACAGCAATATTACGTTTGTATTTCTTCCACAGGAAAACAACTTTTGCTTTTCCTTTTAATTGCGATTTGTTGATGATACCTTCTTCGGCCAGTTTATTTTCAACTTCGTATAAGGAATGCTTAAAGGCTTTAATATTGGCCTGTTTATCAAGTTCGTGAAATAAAAAAGTTTGCTCCACCACCATTTGGTCAATAGCAGGGTTGTTTTTTCGTATATCCTCGAAAAAATCTTTTTCCTTTTGCGTCATTTCGCCTTTCAGGTAACGCTCTACAGTTTCTATCAGCAATAATTCGTTCATGTTACAATCCGTTTTTAAATTGAGCAAAAAACAACTTTTTTAACCTTACCAGGCATTTATATTTCTGGGTTTTGGCATTGTCGGCATTGGTATATCCAAAGTCAACAGCTATTTCCTGCATGTTCTTTTTTTGAATATAGTAGGCATCCAGTAAACTTTTACAAGGCTCGCCTATTTTATTCATTGCCTCTTCCATCATAATGAAATCGGCATTATGCTTTTCATGTACTTCCAGGTCTTCTTCCACCGATACGGTTTCTTCCACATTTTCTGCCAGGCTGCCGTAGCGTTGCAATTGTTGTAATCTTTTAAGCCAAAGCCGCCTGCAAACCGAGTAGATATACGTTTTTAACTGGCAATGCAACTCAAAACTGCCCGAAATAGCTTTTTCATAAACTACTATCATTGCCTCCTGGAAGATATCCCTGGCTTCATCACTATTACCATTATTGTTAAGTATAAGTGATTGAATCATAGGATAGTTATCTCTATATATCGACTCAATAACCTTTCGGTCGTTTAATGCCACTCCTTCCAGTAAGTGTTTGTCCTGTTCTGAATTTGTCACACCTTATTTATTAATACGTATAATTACTTAATGTAACCCAAAACAACGAAAAAAAAAGTTTTAAAAAAAGTTGGGTTACCTTTTTTTAATCCCGGTATAAATATCAAATTATAATTTTAAAAAATTAAACAAAACACAAAATGAAAAAAGTAATCTTAGCTTTAGCAATCGTATCTGTATCTTTTGCAGCTTGTAACAATTCTGGTGAATCAACTGAACCAAAAACTGATACTCCAGCAGTAGAAACTCCAGTAGCTCCTGCAACTCCAGATACAGCAGCTAAAACTGCAACTCCAGATACAGCAGCTAAAACTGCAACTCCTGATACAACTAAGAAGTAATCAGAACCCGGTTGTTTGATAGCTGGGTTTGAATAAGCTATTGAAGAATATAATTCTTTAGACAAGCAATCATACATGCCCCGCTTTTTTAAGCGGGGCATTTTTTGCAGAATTAAATTGTTTACCTATTTTTGATTTTCAAATGACAAACAAAAGTGCAAATACCTGGTTTTATTTTAGCTATTATTTTAGTAATAGACCGGGAGCCTTTGTTATAAACTGAAACAAAACAGACTAACATAAAAAGTGTCCCCCGGTATAAAAAGCCGGGGGATTTTTGTTTAATATGAAAAGAAAAGTCTCCATCCAGGGCTTCGAAGGCTGCTTTCACCAGGTAGCTGCACGCCAGTATTATGGAAAAGATACGGAAGTAACCTGTTGTTCTACTTTTAAAGAAGTAATCAAAAACACTGTTCATGATAAGCAATCGCATGGCGGCATCATGGCTATTGAAAATTCAATTGCCGGAAGCATACTGCCTAACTACAACCTTATTTTAAAAAACCAGGTGAAGATTGTAGGCGAAGTTTACCTCGATATTAAACAGCACCTGTTGGTAAATCCCGGTGTTAGACTGGAAGACATCAGGGAAGTACATTCGCATCACATGGCCATTCAGCAATGCTTTGGTTTTTTAGATAAGTATAACTGGAAACTGGTAGAAACAGAAGATACAGCCCTGAGCGCAAAAAACATTCATCAGCATAAAAACAAACATGCTGCTGCCATTGCCGGCAAACTTGCCGCCGAGTTGTTTAACCTACATATTATCGCTCCCAATATCCATACGCTTAAAAATAATTACACCCGTTTTTTAGTGCTTACCCATAAGGATTACGCAACTGAAATAACAGGTGCCGATAAGGCATCGGTAAATTTTGTAACAAACCACCAAAAAGGCAGTCTTGCAAAAGTGCTTGGTAAAATTGCTGATGCAGATATAAACCTATCCAAATTACAATCTATGCCCATACCCGGAAGCAATTTCAAATATTCTTTTCATGCCGATATGGAATTTGATTCAACCGGGCAGTTTAATGATCTTATTGAAAATTTAAAAAATTGTACAGAAGAATTGACTGTATTGGGTGTTTATAAAAACGGAAAACTAAATTAAAAATGCACACATCAAAACGACTGGAAGGTATTGGTGAATATTATTTTTCCCAAAAGTTGAGGGAGATAGATGATTTGAATAAAAACGGAAAACAAATCATTAACCTGGGAATTGGCAGCCCCGACCTGCCACCACATGCCGATGTGATAAAGATATTACACGAAGAATCGGCTAAGCCAACCACACATGCCTACCAGAATTATAAAGGCAGCCCTGTATTACGAAAAGCCATAGCCAACTGGTATAAAAAATGGTATGCAGTTGATTTGGATGCCGATTCGGAGATACTGCCGCTAATTGGCAGCAAAGAAGGCATCATGCATATTTGTATGACATTTTTAAATGAAGGCGATGAAGTGCTGATACCTAACCCCGGCTATCCAACATACAAGTCGGCTGTTACAATTGCAGGTGCTGTTTGTATCAATTATCAGTTAACCGAACAACAAAACTGGTTTCCCGATTTTGCTGCTTTGGAAAAAAATGATTTGCAGAAAGTGAAGCTGATGTTTGTAAATTATCCGCACATGCCTACGGGACAGTTGCCAACCATTGAAATGTTTACCCAATTAATTGCTTTTGCAAAACGCAATAACATATTGCTGGTACACGATAACCCATACAGCTTCATCTTAAATGATAAACCGCAAAGCCTGCTTGCTATTGAAGGCGCTAAAGATTGTGTACTGGAATTGAATTCGCTGAGTAAATCGCACAACATGGCCGGTTGGCGCCTGGGTATGCTTTGCGCCGGTAAAAATTTTATAAATGAAGTGATGCGTTTTAAAAGCAATATGGACAGTGGCATGTTTTTACCACTGCAACTTGCTGCAGCAAAAGCTTTAGAGCTTGGCAGCGATTGGCACCAACACATCAACAGCATTTATGAGGCAAGAAGGGAAAAGGTTTTTGAACTGCTTGACATATTGCAATGCAGTTACTCAAAAAGCCAGGCAGGCATGTTTGTTTGGGCTGCTGTGCCGGGCAAATATAAAGATGGCTTTGAGCTTAGTGATATGGTTTTATATAAAGCAAATGTATTTATCACCCCCGGCGGCATTTTTGGCTCGGCTGGCGAAAAATATGTAAGGGTGAGTTTATGTTGTAAAGAAGAAACAATTACAGAAGCAATAAGCAGGATTAAAGAAAAAGAGAAGGATTAATAACAGGTAAATAATTGAAAGTGTATTTAAACAACAGTATTAAATTTTAAAAAGTAATTATGATTATTACAGTTGTTGGTGTTGGTTTAATTGGCGGTTCGATGGCTATTGGTTTAAAGGAACAGGGTATTGCTAAAAAAGTGATAGGTGTTGGCAGGGATACTGATAGTTTATCAAAAGCTTTAACGCTTGGTATCATTGATGAAGCGTTGCCATTGCAAGAAGCGGTGAAGCAGGCGGATGTGGTTTATATTGCTATTCCGGTGGATGCAACTGTTGACGTGGTATTACAAGTTTTAGATTTGATATCGGGCAACCAGGTGGTAATTGATGCAGGCTCTACAAAATTTGCTTTATGCCAGGCGGTTAAAAACCATCGCATGCGAAGTCAGCTTGTGGCTTCACATCCAATGTGGGGTACCGAGTTTAGCGGCCCCGAAGCCGCTGTGAGCGGCGCTTTTGCAGGCAGGGCCTGTGTTATTTGCGAAAAAGAAAAAAGCAGTGAAGCTGCCCTGCAAACTGCCGAAAAAATTTATCGCCAATTGCAAATGCACATCATTTATATGGATGCGGCCAACCACGATGTTCATGCGGCTTATATCAGTCATATATCTCACATCACTTCCTTTGCACTTGCCAATACAGTTTTGGAAAAAGAAAAAGAAGAAGATACAATTTTTGAAATGGCAGGAGGTGGTTTTGAGAGTACGGTAAGGCTTGCCAAAAGCAGCCCTGCAATGTGGGTACCTATTTTTATGCAGAATAAGGAAAATGTGCTTGATGTATTAAATGAACATATATCGCAGTTAAGAAAATTTAAAGCAAGCATCGAAAAAGAAAATATTAATTACCTGGTAGAACTGATTGAAAATGCCAATAAGATTAAAAGAATTTTAAAATAACAATAATGCATTACCGTGAAGCACTGATAAATGATATTCCACAAATACAGGTGGTGCGAAATTTAGTGAAAGAAAATAAATTATCCCACCCGTCTTATGTTACCGATAATGATGTGGAAGATTATATTTTAAACAGGGGTAAAGGTTGGGTTTGCGAAATTGAAAATAGCATTGTGGGGTTTGCCATTGCCGATCTTGTTGATGATAATATCTGGGCACTGTTTGTTCATCCGCAATTTGAAGCGATGGGCATTGGTAAAACGCTTCACCGCATTATGCTTAACTGGTATTTTGAAAACAACAAAGAAAAGGTTTGGCTTAGTACCGACCCTTTTACAAGAGCGTATGAATTTTACAAGATGCAAGGTTGGAAAGAAGTGGGTACTTATGGTAAAGGCGAAGCTAAGTTTGAGTTGGATAGAGAAACATGGCTAAAAAAACAGAAACAATAAATACTGATAACAAAAACTAATTTTACATGAAAACAGAAGTACAAACTATGAAGGAACTGGTACAGCAAAAATGGAATAAACGTCCATTAATCATCAGCGGCCCATGCAGCGCCGAAACCGAAGAGCAGGTGATAGAAACTGCCACACAACTGGCTGCCACCGGTAAGGTGGATATGTTGCGTGCAGGCATTTGGAAACCCCGTACTAAACCGGGTATGTTTGAAGGTAATGGCATTGTGGGTTTGCCCTGGCTGTTGCAGGCAAAAAAAATAACCGGCCTGCCAACAACAGTAGAAGTGGCTACAGCAAAGCATGTGGAAGAAGCCTTGAAGTTTGATGTGGATATGCTTTGGATTGGTGCCCGTACAACCGTAAATCCTTTTAGCGTGCAGGAAGTGGCTGATGCACTTAAAGGTGTTGACATACCCATACTGATAAAAAATCCCATCAACCCTGACCTTGAATTATGGAGCGGCGGCATTGAGCGTTTGCAAAAAGTGGGAGTAAAGCAAATTGGTATGATACACCGTGGTTTCTCATCTTATGGCAATACAGAATACCGCAATGCACCTATGTGGCACCTGCCAATAGAAATGAAACGCCGTTTTCCTGGCATGCCGCTTATTTGCGATCCATCGCATATTTGCGGTAACCGTTCTATGCTGCAATCTGTTTCTCAAAAAAGTATCGACCTCGATTTTGACGGGCTGATGCTGGAAAGCCATATAGATCCTGATAAAGCATGGAGTGATGCCAAACAACAGGTAACACCCGAACGTTTGTTGGAACTGTTGAACAGTATTGTTTGGCGCCAGGAAAGCTCAACCGTAGAAGAATTCATTACGGCGCTTACAACTTTGCGTGAACAGATTAACCAGTTAGATGATGAATTGATGACATTGCTGGGGCAGCGGATGAAACTATCGGATAAGATAGGCGAATACAAAAGGGATAATAGCATCACCATTTTACAAACCAACCGGTGGAATGAAATTTTGGAAAGAGCCTTTCAAAAAGGAGAGAAACTGGGCTTGTCGAAAGAATTCATCACAAAATATTTTGATGCCGTTCACCTCGAAAGTATTCAACACCAGAATAAGATAATGAACTCGTAAAAACTATGAACAAAGTTGATTATAAATTTTCGAATGATGTGGTAAGCTGTTATTTTGATGCAGATTTTAAAAGCATTGATACACTAACAGCAGGTTCATCAATTGTTTTTGTTACAGATGAAAATGTTTTTAGTTTTCACAAAGAAAAATTTAAACATTATCCAACTATAAAGATTCCTGCGGGCGAAGCCAATAAAAACCAGGCTACAGCCGATTTCATCATTGCAGAACTGATTAAGCTGGAAGCCAATAAAGATACCATGCTGATTGCAGTTGGCGGCGGTGTGGTAACGGATATTGCCGGTTATGTGGCATCGGTTTACATGCGTGGCATCAGGTGCGGTCTTGTGCCTACTTCTATATTGGCAATGGTAGATGCTGCTATTGGCGGTAAAAACGGCATTGATGCAGGCTTGTATAAGAACATGATTGGCACCATCAGGCAGCCTGTTTTTATTTTTTATGATTACTCCTTTTTAGAAACCCTGCCCGTAAAAGAATGGATAAACGGTTTTGCCGAAATTATAAAACATGCATGTATTAAAGATGCAGTGATGTTTGCTGTTTTGGAAAGATACTCACTGCACGATTATCAAAATGACAAAACATTAATTGCCGACCTTATTGAAAAAAATGTAGCCATCAAATCGGATATAGTGGCCAGTGATGAATTTGAAAAAGGCGACAGGAAGCTTTTGAATTTTGGGCATACCATTGGCCACGCCATCGAAAACATGCATGGTATGCCGCATGGCCATGCAATAAGCATTGGTATGGTGGCGGCTTGTAATTTATCTGAAGAAATTAACGGTTTTCATTTTTCACAGGCAGAAAAAATAGTGAAGCTTTTACACCAATACCAATTACCTGTAGATGTGGAAACAGACCACGAAAAAGTTTTTGAAATTTTAAAGATGGATAAGAAACGCAAATCGGATGGCATCAATTTTATCCTTTTAAAAAACATTGGGCATGCCCAAATTAAATTTGTACCCTTAACCGAATTGCAAAGCCGTTTTAAAGATATATTATAGTGATTGTAAAAATTAATCCATCAGCAATAACCGGAACAATTAAAGCGCCTGCATCTAAAAGCAGCATGCAAAGGGCTTGTGCATTGGCATTGCTTGCCAATGGGCAAACAACAATTTATAATGCCGGCCATAGCAATGACGACCTTGCTGCACTTGAAATTATAAAAAAACTGGGCGCAACAATTGAAGTAAAGGATGATGAACTGCATATTACCGGCGCTGATGTAAATGAAATTGAAGAAGAAATAAATTGTGGTGAGAGTGGATTGGGAATAAGAATGTTTGCCCCGGTTACAGCACTATCACCAGGCCAGTTTACAATTAACGGAACGGGCAGCTTATTAAAAAGGCCCATGCATTTTTTTGATGAAATTTTTCCGCAATTAGGTGTAAGTATACAATCAGATAATGGTTATTTACCTATAACCATCAAAGGGCCATTGCAACCGGCCGATATAGTTATTGATGGTTCATTAAGTTCTCAATTTTTAACTGGTTTGTTGATAGCTTTCGCTAAAGTGGCAACAAAACCAGTAACCATTACAGTTACTAACCTTTCAAGCAAACCGTATATCGACCTAACATTGCAGATGATGAAGCATTTTGGATACAATGTTGAAAATGATAACTACGAAAAATTTTTAATTGCGCCTTCTGCACAACAGCAAATTCATCAAACTTATACCGTTGAAGGTGATTGGAGCGGCGCCGCATTCTTATTGGTGGCAGCAGCTATTGCAGGTGATATAGAAGTTACAGGCCTTGATGTTTTTTCAACACAGGCAGATAAAGCTATATTGAGTGCATTGATGGATTGCGGTGCTAATATTTCAATTGAAGAAAAACAAATATCCATCAATACTGCGTTAGGTGAAAACGGAAAACCTTTTCAGTTTGATGCTACAAACTGCCCCGATCTTTTCCCCCCTTTAGTTGCTCTTGCAGCTTATTGCAAAGGCACTACAGTGATTAAAGGCGCTAATCGTTTGTTGCATAAAGAAAGCAACCGTGCATTAACCTTGCAAAAGGAATTTGCAAAAATGGGAGTGGAGATAACAATAAAAGACGACCTGATGTTAATTGATGGAGGAGGAGAAATTAAAGCTGCAGTATTACAATCGCACCACGACCACAGGATTGCCATGGCATGTACAGTGGCAGCACTAAAAGCAAATGGCCCATCGGTGATTGAAGATGCGGAAGCGATAAATAAATCTTATCCCGGTTTTTTTGATGATTTGAAATTGCTTCATGCATCAGTATCTTTGAATTAAAGTGAAACCGGCCATTGTACAAGCATGGCCAATAAAATAAATAACAGTGAATTCATTTGGACGGATTTTTAGGGTGCATATTTTTGGCGAATCGCATGGCGAATGCGTAGGTATTACTATTGATGGATGCCCGGCGGGGCTGGTATTGTCTGTTGATGATTTTACTGCCGATATTGAAAGAAGAAAACCCGGCGCCAAAGGTACCACTCCCCGTAAAGAAGATGATTTACCGATTATAAAATCGGGTTTGTTTAATGGAAAAACTACAGGCGCACCCATTACTATTTTATTTGAGAATAAAAATACACGTAGCGCCGATTATGAAAAGCTACGTGCAGTGCCAAGGCCCGGCCATGCCGATTTTACCGCTTCAAAAAAATTTGGTGGTTATGAAGATTACCGTGGCAGCGGCCATTTTAGCGGCAGGCTTACCGTATGCCTTGTTGCAGCAGGCGTTATTGCAAAAAAACTTTTACGTAATATCGAAATCAATTCGGCCATAGTAGAAATCGGCGGTGAAAAGGATTTGGAAAAAGGATTGCAAAAAGCCATTGATGCAAAAGATTCTGTGGGTGGTATTGTAGAATGTACAGTTAAAAATTTACCCGCCGGCTTAGGTGAGCCTTTTTTTGATTCGGCAGAATCATTGTTGAGCCATGCAGTGTTTGCCATACCTGCTGTACGTGGCATTGAATTTGGAACCGGATTTGCTGCCGCAAAAATGTTTGGCAGTGAGCATAACGATGCCTTGAAAGATACAACCGGCAGTACTTTCACCAATCATGCAGGCGGTATTGTTGGCGGCATAACCAACAACAATGAATTGGTTTTTCGCATTGCCATAAAGCCCACTTCCTCTACACCCATCCAACAAAAAACTTTAAATGTTGAAACCGGCGAAATAGAAAATTTTTCAGTTAAAGGCCGGCACGACTTATGTATTACGTTACGGGTACCGGTGATATTGGAAGCAGTAACTGCTTTTGTACTGGCCGATTTGATGCTGCTTGAACAAAAAATTCCACGGGTTATTAGCACCTAACCAATCATCCTGCGATGGTAATTAATTTGCCCAAGGTGATAATTAAGATGCCCAAAAAGGTGCAGCAGCATGTGTTGGATACTCACAACTTCGCCATGTTTTTCTAAAGGAAAATTTTTTTCCAAATCTGCATCAGATAATTTATCAAAAGTGCTCTTAATAATTAAAATGCAGTTTTTAATATTTAAAATCAAATCATCACGCAAAACATTTTTCAGGCTAAACTCGTCATCCCTGTGCCTTATATAACCGGTATTGCCAAGCACAGCGCCTATAAAATGATTAAGGTTACCTATTAAGTGAAGGCACAAGTTTCCACCTGAATTATTAATACCCGGTGTAGTTTTCCAAATATCATACTCATCTTTATATTGGTGTATTTCTTCTACCAGTTTATTTAGATCCCTTTCAAAAAAGTTACTTAGGTTTTGTACTAACATAATTTTGCTTATTTAATCTTGCTAATTTTTTGAAACTCAAATCCAGCAGTTCATACAAATTTGAATTAGGTAAATAGTAATGCCACCATTCTGTTTCCAATGCAATAAAGCCATGTTTCTCCATGATAGATTGCAATAATTTCCGGTTTTGTAAAACAGTATCAGGTAAATTTTTAAAAGCATGATGTGCTGTATCGCTGAAATTATCAAAGCCGGTGCCCATATCCAGTTCTCTATTATTTTGTAAAGAAATAATAGTGAGGTCAACAGCAATACCTCTGTTATGGCCGCTGCCTTTTTTAGGATCTGCAGCATATCGGTCGTCCTGCACCGGTTCCCATAATTTTTCGGTAACCGAATAGGGCCGGTAGGCATCAAAAACCTTTAAGCCTAATTGGTACTTCATCAGCTCAGCTTGTATTTGTATTAATTTATCAGTAGCATCTTTTCGTAAGTAAGTAGTATGTATGGATGGGTACAATTTTTCATTCATAAAGTTGTTGGTGCCTGCATACCGTAAATCGAGCTGAATACCGGGTATTGCTTTTTTAATATCAATCATAGCTTTACCTGCATTATTATCAATGGTTTTTTGCAATTGATTAATATCTTTAATAACCCATAAACCATATTTGTTTAAAATGCTGTCCTGTGCAAAAGTTGCAAACGAAATCAACATAAAAACAATTTCGTAAATTAGTAACAATTGAAACCGATGTATTATCTTGTTCATAATATTTACCCTTGATAAGGAAGCTTGAGAAAGCTTTTTTCAAGTTACTAATATTTAACCTGAGTTATGCAAAAACTACAATCCGTTTACAACTATTGCCTCATTTTGCTTACCGTTATGTTTGTATTATCGTGTAACAATAAAAAAACGGTAAAGGATAATGATGTTGTAACCAACCCGGTAAGTATGGATAGCCATGTAACGGAAAATATCAGCAATGTATTAACCAATGTTTCTGCAGGGGCAGCAAAAATTTATGATAGTATAAGCCTTCATTTGCCTTTGGTAGTAAAAGAATTTTATAGCCAGGAAAATAATGCGCCAATATGGAGTACAACAACAAAATGGAAACCCCTTGCTGATTCGCTTTACAAGTTTATTGCACAGGCAGAGTACGAAGGGCTTTTTCCTAATGATTATCATTATAGCAGGCTTAAGTTTTTAAAAGATACACTTGATGCAGATTCCATCACACGTATGAATGCGGTTTACTGGACAAAAGCCGATTTGCTTTTTACAGATGCCTTCATGCATATAATTAAAGATTTAAAACAGGGAAGGTTGCAACCCGACAGTTTATCATTAAACAAAGACTCGGTGCTGATAGGTAAATTTTTTATTGCTACATTAAATACGCTAACAGAAAAAAAAGATTTTACTGCATTACTTAATTCGCTGCAGCCTCAGCACAAAGGGTATTGGGAACTTAAAAAAGGAATAAAAAGTTTTGTAGATAGTATGGACCGTAAACAATACACCCGGTTAACTTATCCTTTTAAAAAAGGTGTGGCAAAAGATTCGCTCTATTTTATAAAGATGCTTAGAAAAAGATTGGTAGAAAGTGCCTGTATTGATTCGGGTATTATAATGCCTGATTCATCTCAACTATCGAAAGCAATAAAAAAATACCAGTTAAAACATGGCCTCACTGTTGATGGTAAGTACGGCAAAAATGTTGTAAACTCACTAAACAGTAATGATGTAGAAAAATTCAACCGCATTGCCGTAACTATGGATAAATATAAGCAGTTGCCCGAAAAAATGCCCGACACTTATATATGGGTTAATTTACCCGGTTATTATTTAAGAGTTATTAACGACGATACGCTTGTGTTTGAATCGAAAGTGATTTGCGGTAAACCCGATACCCGAACACCTTTGCTTACTGCAAAAATTACCGACATGATTACTTACCCCACCTGGACTGTACCTAACAGCATAATTGTAAAACAATACCTGCCAAAACTGAAAAACAATCCTAACTATATATCACGCATTGGTTTAAAATTGCTTAATAGCAAAGGAGAAATTGTTGACCCTACTACAGTAAACTGGAGCAAATATTCAAGAGGAATACCTTATAAAGTGATGCAGGGTAGCGGAGATAATAATTCGTTAGGCGTAATAAAATTTAATTTTAATAACCCTTATTTTGTTTACCTGCACGATACCAACCAGCGTTACCTCTTTAAAAATTCTTCCCGGGCACTTAGCCATGGTTGTGTAAGGGTACAGGATTGGGATAAACTGGCTTATTATATTGCCAAAAACGATAGTATATTAAATACTAATAAGCCTGCATTAAAATACAATGCCGATTCAATAAAAAACTGGATTGCCGGTAAAGAACACCGCCGTATTGATGTAAAAAACCAAATTCCTTTGTATATCCGGTATTTTTCCTGTGAAGGGAAAAAAGGTAAAATTACTTTTTATGATGATATATATGGCGATGATAAGACCCTTATAGATGAATACATTGCAAAATCTGATTATCGATAGTATTAAATTGTATTATCTTTAATCATGTACATGAAACTTTTATTGCATAAATCACATGTATTTACTTTAATTATTGGATTGTTATTTGGCATAATATTTTTATATGCCCCGGTTAGTACTTTGGCGCAAACTAAAACCCCTGCTAAGGTAAATACTAAAAAAACAACAAGGGTTTTTTATGGCCAAGCTAGTTATTACAGCAATAAATTTCATGGTAGACGTACAGCCAGTGGCGAAATTTTTAGCCAAAAAAAATTAACCTGTGCTTGTAATGTATTGCCATTGGGTACCTGGATAAAAGTAACCAACCTGAAGAATGGCAAATCGGTAGTGGTAAAAGTAAACGACAGGATACATCCACGTATGAAAAGGATTGTTGATTTGTCAAGAGCTGCAGCTACTCAACTCGGTTTTATCAGCAGGGGCCTTACAAGGGTAAAAGTTGAAGTGGTTGCAAATAAATAGTTTAACTCTAAATAAGCCTTTTTATTTATTTGTGATAAGGGTAAAAATATTTCACTATATGGAACTAAGCAGCTAATTTTGCTGCGATTCAGAAAAAAAATAAATTATGAAGAAGATTATTTTATTAGTTATAGGTGCAGGCCTTTTTGTATCTGCATTTGCACAAAATGAATACAAAAAAAGGCCAACTTTGGCTGTTCATTTTGGATTAACCGATTTTCAAACAGCTACCGACCTAAGGGCTACCGGCCTGGCAAGTGTTTTACGCACAAAAGAATGGCATAAAACCAAGCACATGAGCTCGGGCATAGCTATCAGCTATTTACAGGGCATTACCAATCACCTTGATTTTGCCGGAACTGTAACAGGTACTTTTCTTAGCTATCCTATTAATGGTAAGCCACTCGATGTTAGTTCAAAATTATTACTTGAAGCTGCTGCCACAGCCAATTTAAAATTATTACCTGATAACTATTATGTATCTCCATTTGTAACAGCCGGTGTAGGCGGATCAAAATACAAAGGATATTATGCAGCATTTATACCGGTAGGTGTGGGTGTACAGGTAAAAATACTTGATGGCGTGTTTGCTCTTGCCAATTCGCAATACAGGATACCCGTTACCGAAAATGCTTCATACCATTTTTACCATAGCCTGGGTGTAGCAGTTGCACTTACTAAAAAGAAAGCCGCTCCGGTTGTAGTACCTACGCCTGTTGTAGAACCTCCAAAAGACAGGGATGGCGATGGCGTTTTAGATGATGCTGATAAATGCCCTGATGTGGCCGGCCTGGCTTCATTGCAAGGTTGCCCCGATAAGGATGGTGATGGTATTTCAGATGCAGATGATAAGTGCCCGGATGTAGCTGGCGTAGCCCGTTACCAGGGATGCCCAATACCCGATACCGATAAAGATGGTATAAATGACGAAGAAGATAAATGCCCAACTGTATTTGGTGTAGCCCGTTACCAAGGTTGCCCGGTACCAGACACAGATGGTGATGGTGTAAATGATGAAGAAGATAAATGTATTAATGAAAAAGGCCCTGCATCAAACTTTGGTTGCCCGGTAATAAGCGAAGAGATTGTAAAACGTGTAAACAGGGCAGCACAAAATATCTTCTTCTCTACCGGAAGTTCAAAATTGTTGGCTAAGTCTTTTTCAAAATTAAATGATGTGGTAACTATTTTAAACGAAAACCCATCATATAAAGTGAATATTGATGGCCATACCGATAACACCGGTAAAGCAGATAAGAACCAAATATTATCTGAAAAGCGTGCCGCTTCTGTAAAGGCTTACCTGGTAAGCAAAGGCATTGATGAAAGCCGCCTAACTTCAACCGGTTATGGACAAGACAAACCGGTTGCTGATAACAAAACAGCCGCCGGCCGTGCTAAAAACAGGAGAGTGGAAATGACACTGAGGAATTATTAATATAGTAAATAGATGATATTAAAAACCCCGCAAATGGCGGGGTTTTTGTTTTTTATTAGTGTAGAAATTTTTCAATTGAAGGAATTTTTTTGGGGAGTTTTATGAAACAAACATTGCTGTATGAATTTAGATTCAAAAAATATTTGAACAATTTTTTTATTTGTGAATAGAGTAGTATCCTGCAATTTTTTTTCAATCAACAACGAAATATATATAAACTTCTGTAAAAAACAATGATGTTAAATTTGAGAGAAATCTACTTAAATCTTTATTCAACTTCAATAAATACAAATCTATTAAACTAGATTAAATAATCAGCATTTTAATAATCATTCTCCTTTTGCTTCACTTGCTTTTTTGATTTATCATCAGCGGGATTTTTTATAGGAACGGTGGTCTTTTTATTGTCAGATTTTTTTGATTTGCTGCTGTCCATTACTGCTTTAGGATTCTTGTTTTCGTTATCGGTTTTTTCTGTTGGGTTATTATCAGGAGTATCGGGGGTTTTAAAGAAGTCTTCTGCATTACCGTTACCTTCATCCTGCGTGGTGCTATCGCCTTCCATAAAATATTTATCCATATTTATATCGGCATAAATAGGATTGTTGGTTAATTCTATGGGTTTTTCAAAAGTTTTAAGTTTTCCATAATCAAGTTTTTTATCGGCATATACCTTGCTCATAAAAATACCCCATCTTGGCGCCGACATTTCGGAACCACCGGCTGTATTTTGATATATCTGTAAAAATGGGTCATCGCAACCAACCCAGGTGCCGGCTATCAACTCGGGTGTATATCCAATAAACCAACCATCGGCATTGTCATTAGTGGTTCCTGTTTTTCCTGCTCTTTCAACCGGCAACGGGTACCTGCTGAGCGTTCGGGCAGTACCATATTTAATAACACCTTCCATCAGTGTTACCATTGTATAAGCATCGGCTTCCGAGATAACCTGTTTGGATGTAGAACTAAACTCTTCAAGCATATTGCCGCTTTTGTCTTCTATACGAGTCATGATGATGGGTTCGGTATTTAATCCTTTGTTAGGAAACATAGAATATCCCTGCAGCATTTCTATCAAAGGAATTTCTGCAGCGCCAAGGCCAATAGAATAATAGGGTTGTAGTTTTGCATCAATACCGCAGGTTCTTAAAAACTCAATAAATCTTTTAACACCAATTTGCCCAATCAACCGCCATGCCGCCACGTTTTTTGACCAGGCCAGGCAATATGCAAGCGTGCCTGCACCGCCACTGATGGTTTTGCCACCGAGGGTTAAGGCGCCGCCGGGTATTACGGTTTCGGGAGTGTAGCCGGCTTCATCTACCGCTAATGTATATAGATATGGTTTTATGGTAGAACCTACCTGCCTTAACTGTGTTACGTGGTCGTACTTAAACCATTTATAATCTATACCACCCACCCAGCATTTCACTTCACCGGTACGGGGGTCCATGGCAGCAAAATTTGTTTGCAAAATTTGTTTATGATATTTTATCGAATCAAAAGGTGTCATCACTGTATCTTTCTCATGTTTTGCATTCCATGCAAACACTTTCATTTTTACCGGTGTGTAAAATGTTTTCTTGATATCTTCTTCACTAATACCTTCTTCTTTCATACTTTTCCACCTATCGGTATATTTAAATGCGGCTTCAACTACATTATCGTGGCCTTTCCACATACGGGCCCCATATATTTTCAGGTTCCAGTCTAATTTTTTCTGAATTATGGGCATATGTTCTTCTACGGCCTGCTCGGCATACTTCTGCATGCGTGAATCAATGGTGGTATATATTTTAAGGCCATCCCTGTACAAATCATAAGGGTCGCCGGTTTTGGGGTTTGTATGTGTTTTACACCATTCTTTTAATTTACCGGCAAGTTCATTTCTAAAATAGGGAGCAATACCAACATTCTCATCAATTTTTTTGTAATTGGTAATTAAAGGTTTTGCTTTTAGTTTATTGGCTTCTTCCACTGTTAAAAAATGCTGGTGGCATACCACCATCTGGTTTATAACTGTATTTCTTCTATCAATAGAAGCTTTTGGATAACCAATAGGATTATATACAAATCCCTTTAGCATGCCCACTAATACGGCAGCTTCTTCTAATTTTAAATCTTTAGGTTCTTTTTGAAAATAAGTAAGCGATGCATTTCTTATTCCATATAAATTACCCCAGGGTGCCCGGTTAAGATAAAGTGTAATAATTTCTTCTTTAGTGAAATTACGTTCAAGCTTAACTGCAACTATCCACTCTTTAATTTTATCAAAAGCTCTTTTTATTTTATTTCCTTTACCCTGTCCAAGCATTAGTTTTGCTACCTGTTGAGTAATTGTACTGCCACCACCTTGTGAACCTAAAGTAAATATTGCACGCCCTACGGCCTGCACATCAATACCTGAGTGGTCGTAAAAGCGTTCATCTTCCGTTGCCAGCAATGCATTTATTACGTTGGGCGAAATTTCATTGTATTTTACTTCGCTCCTGTTTTCAGCATAGTACTTACCCATAAGAACTCCATCGGCCGAATATATTTCGCTGGCTAAATCTGCTTCGGGATTTTGTAACTGTTTAAGTGAGGGCATTTTGCCTAACATGCCATAATTGGCACCTACAAAAAGAAGCAGTACCAATAAAAAACCACCAAAGAAAACACGCCATAAAATTTTAACTGAACGCTTCATGTATTATTTTTTGAAAGGATAATATCTATAAAAAAACCAGGCATCCTGTAAAATTATAGAAAGAAACCATGTTGAATACCTTGTTATAGTTAAAACCTGTTTGGAAACTGAGTATTTAACAATGATTTATAGCCGGCAAGGTTTTTATTGGTTTTCAACAATTGCAGGTTATCTTCTGTTATAATCAGGAACGAATATTTGCTTGCAGGCAACCAGGATATTTCTGCTGCAGCATTACGCTTTAGTTTATCGTAATACTGTAAAGCAGTTGCAGCATCTGCAAATGAACTTATCACAAGTAAATTATTATCAGCGTCCAGTACATCTTTATTGATATTGATTGCCTGGCCATAATAATTTTCGGCATTATACCTGCTGATGGCATTTTTTGCTTCATTTACATATACAGGGTCAACCTTGTTAAGAATCATCAGTACATAGTGCGGCGCATTAACAGCCATGGTAAAGGCCCCGTTAGTAAGTGGCGGTGGTACCTTAACAACCGAATCTTTAGGAACTACTGCTGCAGGCGGTTTAGGTGCTGCCGGTTTGGTTTTCTCTTCTACATTTATTGGTGCATCTTCGCTTGCCCTTGTTATCTCCAGCTCGGTAAGGTATTTTTCTATTTCTGCCCGCCTTCTTAACACATCAATCATGGTTTCGGCTTTTGGCCTCAATGGCGATTCGGGATTATTCTTTATGATATCCTGCAGGCCTTTTATGGCTGCACTGTCGTTCCTGTTTTTTACGTTGTTCAATGCTTCAATGTACGATAACTGCGGAGTCCAGTAATTAATGCCATACAGGCTGTCGGCTTTTTTCTTTTCGGCAATGGCTTTTTCAAAATTACCTTCTATAAATAAATTATAAATTTCATCATACAGCTTTGTTACTTCGGGGTTTTGGGCTTTTGAATTGGTAGCAGCAGAGTTATTTAATTTTTGCGCCGATTTACTTTTTGCAAAATTTTTGTTCAGTAAATCTTTATAGTAACCTGCTTTTTCTTTATCGCCCAGTTTTGTATAACAGAAATATAAATTAAGGTACACTTCACCATCCATCAGCCTGTTGGGAAACCGTTTTAAATATGCTTCATACGTATCTGCCGCAAGCTGGTATTCTTCTAAATCGTTTTGATAAGCATTAGCCAGTATAATCATATTGGCAGCAATGGTTTCATTGCTGGCATTTAATTTTTCTTCGGTAAGTGGCAAATCACCCATCATTGTTTCAAAAGTAATTACCTGTGGTTGCGTTGCAGATGAAGCGCTGTCGGGTTTTGTTTTATCGCCGGGTGCTTTTACATCGCCGCCGCTGCCTGGTACACCCACCGGCATATCTAATGATGATTTGGTGCGCCAATTATCAATATTTGCCCGTTTGCCCCATTTGCTTTTAAATTCGCTAAAGCCTTTCGATTTAAGGGAGTTGTTATTAAAATACCATTCGCCTTTTGAACTGTTTTGTGCAAAGAGATCGGCAGGGGGCTGGTTGTTATTAAATGGAAGCACAGATTGATTATTATCATCGTCACTTACATCTTTATATCCTTTTTCTTTTCTTAGTTTACGCAAAAGTTTTTTTACAAAATCTTCTCTTTCGGCAGGAGCCATTAATGCAATGCGTTGCAAACTGTCTTCTCTTTCAATCTTACTGATGGCATCTGCAATTTTAATAAGCGTTTCTTTCCGTTCCTGAATAGCAGCAATTTTTTTATCAAAAATAGAATCATGGCCTGTTTGCAAGCTGTCGTACATAGCGGCAGCCAGCCTGTATTGTTTGCGGTTGTATGCAATATCGCCCAGGTTAAAATAAGCCTTATTTTTATAGTTGATATTATCAACATTGTATTTAAGGCTCTTATTAAAATAAGTAACAGCGGCATTAGTATCAGGTTTATTCATGGCAAGTTCGCCGGCCGAAAAATAAACGATATCCTTATAAGTTTCGTACTTATCACGCCTTGCCATTTTCAATAAATTGTTGATGCTTTTATCCAGCTCTTTTGGATTAGTGGTTTTAAGCATTTTGGCATCATTGAGGCGGGCATGTATATCAAGCAATGGATCTACCGTATGTTTTGATGCTTTGGCATAATATTCTGAGGCTTTATCAAATTTTCCACCCATTTCATAAAGCTGTGCCAGTAAAAATTCCCAGCGTGATTTATCCTGTTTGGTATCGGCGCTGGTTAAAGCATTTTCAAGATGAACGGCTGCGCTGTCGTAAATACCTTGTTTGTAAAACCAGTATGCGTTAATCTCTTCCAGGTTGTCTTTTAACCTTTTTGGCAGGTTGGGGTCCACATGCAATGTATTTATCAAACCACCCGATTCTGCAAATTCATCTTCTTCAATTAACGTACGTGCCAGCCATAAAATGGCATCGTTGCGGCTTGGAGGCAGTGCTGTAAGCTTCTGTAATACATTTCGTTTTTCTTTACTGGCAATTGATGTACTTCCCGAGCCTACAATACGGTCGTCATCATCGTTTTTTCTTTTACGTGGAAAAAGGTTGTAATTGATGAACTGGAATGTCATCATTGCCGAGTCAAAATCTTTGCGTAAGAAATATGCTTTTCCAATTAGTAAATACATATTATCAATCCAATCATTACGTAAATCGTGTAATAAAATACCTGCGGTGGAAGTAATAATGACTGAATCAAGTTCTAATTTCTGCGATGCGGTTTTATCTAATGAATAAGGATAAAATGCCAGCAGGTTGCTATAATCATCTTTAAATACATTTTTTGCCCTGTCAATAACTGTATTTACACGGTTGTTAGCATTAAAATAATAATTGAAATGAGTTACTGTATTCTGGTAAAAATTTCGGGCTACTGTAAATTTTTTATCTGCGGTTTTTTCTGATCCAAGCTTCCTGTTTTCAAATTTTTCGGGCTTTTTCTCTTTACCAAAGGGGTCAAAGGTCCAGGTAGGTTGTGCTTTTACAAAATTTTGGGTAATTCCAAAAAGTAAAAATAAAGGCAGCAAGGCTATAGTTCTCTTCAGCATGAATCAAAAAATGTTGTATAAGAGGGCTAAATATCGGTATTTTTTTGCTAATAATCACTTATTAAAAAGATGTGCCGGCTTGTTTTAATATTTTTTTGTGAACATGTGTTTTTTATAAATATTATAATCTTTGATTAGTTATAAAACTGTGATGCTAATAAGTTGCATTTTAAATTGATTTTTCACCTGCAATGCTTAATTTTATTGCTCAACCAAAAAGTATGGTAAAACTAGATACCAACAGTACGCTAAAACGGCTACGAAACCGTTACAGGTTGGTAGTGATGAATGAAGATACTTATGAAGAAGTGGTAAAGTTTAAACTAAGCAGGTTAAGTGTTTATGTTTTTTTAAGTTCAGTGTTTGTTGTTTTGGTAGGATTAATAATTGCTTTGCTGGTATTTACTCCTTTAAAATATTATTTGCCCGGTTCGGGATATGGCGATGTTAAACAAATAAGGGAATACCGTGAACTTAAAATAAGAACCGATTCGGTTGAGCAGGCTTTAAAGTACAAGGAAAAATATTATAACGATTTACATAAAGTGCTGGAAGGGAAAATGCCGGTTTTGGATACCAACAAATTGAAGTTGCCCAAAACCGAAAATATTGTAGAGTAGCTTGATTATTGAAAAAAAAACCAATAGATATGTTTAACTCAAAATCCAAATCATCTTTTGATGAAACACCCAACCATGCCAACACATTAATTGGCGCAGGCACCATTATTACCGGCGACCTGGAAAGCAATGGCGATATACGAATTGATGGCACTTTAAAAGGAAACCTCACAGGCAAGGCTAAGATAATTATTGGCGCCGATGGGCTGGTAGAAGGCAATATTAATGGCCTGCAAGCCGATATTATGGGAAAGGTAACCGGTAACATTAAAGTAAAAGAACTCCTTTATCTACATGGCAGTACACAGGTTAATGGCGATATTTGTGCAGGAAAACTACAGGTAGAACCCACAGCTGTGTTTAACGGTAACTGTATAATGGGCACAAATGTAGTTGAACTAAAAAAAGATTTGGCTACAGCCGTTAACCTTTAAAAATATATACCTACGATGGATTTTAGCTATAAAACGGCAATGCCATTGATTGTAACTTTTATAATTCTTGCCGCAATAACGCTTACTGCAAATTTTATACTGGGTACCGCTAAAGTTGATTATGTAATTGTGATGGCAGCCAATTGCCTTTTCTTTTTAATGAGCATTTTTGTTTTTAAAATGCAGTACGATGCCATGCATCATCAAAACCCAAGTGTGTTCATCAGGCGGGTGATGAGCAGTATGCTCATAAAACTTTTAGTTTGCGTTTTAGCTGTAGTAACATATTACTTTTTAAGTGGCAGCAGTTTTAATAAACCGGCTGTGTATATATCATTACTCATCTACATTATTTACCTGGTGGTAGAAGTAGGTACCATCATGAAGCTGAATAAAACCAAAGATGCCTAAACAGGAAGCCCCGTTAGCAGCTTTAAAAGATTATTTGCCGGCAGGCAGTTTTGATGAAGTGTTGTATTACCTGCAACATTATCATGTACACCTTACCATTACCCGTAAAAGGCAAAGCATCCTGGGCGATTACCGCCATGCTCATACCGGTAAAAACCACCGCATCAGCGTTAACGGCAACCTTAACAAGTATGCATTCCTCATCACATTGCTGCACGAACTTGCCCACCTTTTTACTTATGAAAGATATGGCCACCGGGTATTGCCGCATGGGCGTGAATGGAAAGATGAATTTGGTAAGATACTGGCCAAGTTTATTTTAAATAAAGTTTTTCCTGCCGATATTGAAAAAACATTGTTAGCCACACTGCAAAACCCGGCAGCAAGCAGTTGCGGCGATGAGAAACTTTTGCGTGTGTTGCATAAATACGATGAAAACAAAGATGGTACACATTTGATAGAACAGTTGCCCCACGGTGCATTATTTAGTATAAAAGGCGGCCGCATTTTTAAACTGGAAGAAAAAATACGCAAACGCTACAAGTGTGTGGAAGTGAAGACAGGTAAATATTTTTTGTTTAGCCCCGTATATGAAGTGAACATAATTTAGCACAAACTATAAATCTTTAATCATCCAAACATTGCATCCTGTATGACCGCTATTGCCCTGCGATTGTGATAAATAAGTAAACCCAAGTTTTTCGTACATGGGTATGGCAATAGTAAGTTCGGGCATGGTTTCAAGATACATTTTTTTATAACCCATATCTTTTGCTGTACTGATACATTTTTGCATCAGCATTTTTCCAATGCCTTTGCCACGTGCTTTTTTTACTAAATAAAATTTTACTAACTCACAAGTGCCTTCAGCAAGGTTTTGGGTAGGATAAATACCTCCGCCTCCAACTATCTCACCATCATATTCTGCTATAAAATATACACTATTTTCTTTCTTAAAAACTTCAAAGAGATGATCGGTTGTTTCATCAAAATAAACAGTGCCGGGCTTATTGGCTTTAAATTCGGCTAAAGTATCCCGTATTATTTTAGCTATGATTGTATTATCGGCCTGTTGTATTTTTCTTATCCTTGCAAGCATCTTGAATGAAAATGTTTCGTACTATCAAACCTACAAATTATTTGTACTGCATAGATGAAAAGTTTAAATAGTATTCAATCAAAAAAGAGAATTGTAAACTATACCTGTTAAAAATGTTATCAGCATTTAGAAGGCAGAATTTGGGCAAGGGCTTTTATGGATAAAAAAAATCATTTACTTTCGGTAAAGCTAACTCCTTGTTTAATTGCCTGAAGTTATAAAATACACCGAAGAGGAATTGGTGCTTTTGCTTAAGAAGAAAGACCAACAGGCATTTTCATATTTATACGATAATTATGCTGGCGCCTTAAACGGGGTAATAAACCGAATGGTAAACAATCGGGAACTGGCCGAAGATATTTTGCAGGAAGCATTTGTTAAGATTTGGAATAACTTTGATAACTACGATACAGGCAAAGGAAGGTTGTTTACCTGGATGATGAACATTACCCGAAACCTTACTATTGATACTATGCGAAGTAAAGGTTATAAGAAGCAGGCAAAAATCTCAGGAGATGAATATTCCGTAAGTAATTTAACAGGTGATAATAAAGCAGTTGAAAGGTTTGATGCAATGGATATTCGTAATCAACTTTCTAATTTAAAGCCCGAGCAAAAAGATATAATTGACCTGGCGTACTTTAACGGTTATACCCAGGAAGAGATATCAAAAGAAATGGGAATACCCCTGGGTACAGTTAAAACCCGGATGCGAACAGCAATATTAGAATTAAGAAAAATGTTACATAATAAATAAATTTTGAACGTACAAGAAATCATATCATCAGGTATATTGGAGCTTTATTGTATGGGGCTTACATCAGAAGCCGAAACCAACGAAGTAAGGCAATGGGCTGCTCAATATCACGAAGTGGCTGAAGAAATAAAAGCCATTGAAACCAGCCTTGAAAATTATGCACAGCAAAATGCAGTAATACCATCTGCCCCTGTAAAAGAAAAAATATTATCAGCTATAAACACTACTGCTCCTGTAGTAGATATGAGTAAAACCGATAATGCTGCAACAAAAGCAGTGGTGAAGCAAGTATTTCCATTTTGGAAAAATGTGGCAGCAGCCTGTATCATATTGCTGTTGGCAAGCTTATTCTTTAATTATACTTTTTATAATAAGAGCCAGTTATTAAGTAAAGAATTAGCAACTACACAAACAGATTTACTAAAACAAAAAGAAATAACCGGTGCCATGAAACAGGATATGGGAGTAATGGCAGACAGGAATGCACAGCCTGTATCACTAAGTGCCATGCCTGATGTGGCAGATGCAGCCGCCAGGATTTATTGGATGAAAAATTCGGGAGAAGTATATATTGATCCATCAAATTTACCGGCACCGCCTAAAGGTAAACAATACCAGTTTTGGGGTATTGTGGATGGAGTGCCCGTAAGCGGTGGTATGATTAATACCGATATAGAGGTGAACGGAAAAAAAGTGCACATACAAAAAATGAAAACTTTTGGAAGGGCACAGGCTTTTGCTGTTTCGCTCGAAGATGCAGGCCCTGAAAAACCTGCACCCAGCAAAGTAATTGTTATGGGTAAGATATAACATACACCTTATTACTCTTTAAATTTAAATACTGCTACCAGCAGTATTTTTTTTTGCTGTTTTTTAAATGCTTTAAAAAATTCGAAAAAAAATTTTTAGAATTCAAATCCACCTGCATCCTTATACCGTACATGAATACAAACAAATTAAAAATAATAAAATCATTTGTATGAAAAAGTTTAAAAAAATTATGTTAGTAACGCTAACTGTATTGTTTGCTACTTCTTCATTTGCACAAAAAGACAATACAGTAATGGTGGGTGGCGCACTTATGTATCCATCAAAAAACATTGTAGAAAATGCTATGAACAGTAAAGACCATACTACCCTGGTGGCAGCTGTTAAAGCCGCCGGCTTAGTAAACACTTTGCAGGGCGAAGGGCCGTTTACTGTTTTTGCTCCAACCAACAGCGCCTTTAGCATGTTGCCTGCCGGCACGGTTGATAATTTGTTGATGGAGAAAAATAGACCAACCTTAACATCTGTATTAACTTACCATGTAGTACCTGGCCGATTGAATACTGCTGATATTGCTAAATTAATTAAAGCCGGTGGCGGAAAAGCACAGTTAAAAACAGTTTCAGGAAACAACATCTGGTTAATGATGGAAGGAAAGAAAATTGTAGTAAAAGATGAAATGGGAGGGATGGCTTATGTTACAATAAAAGATGTTAACCAAAGCAATGGTGTGATACATGTGATAGACCATGTACTGATGCCTAAAATGTAATGTACGATACTAAATAATTTCAATGCGGGGGGGGGTAAAGGTTTATGTCCCTATGTATAATCCGGTTCTTTTTTAAGGCCGGATTTTTTTATACCCCGCCAAGGTTTGTGGCTCACGAAACTTTTGCTTCTTTTTTTTGCCGTCGCTTAGTTTTTAACCAGCGGCATTAGAGTGTTTTGAAGTTTGGGAAATTTTTTTCTTTGCCTGCTTTGTTTTTTTGCGTGAAAAATTTATTTCACGCAAAACCGCAAAGTAAAACAGGCAACAAAGGTTTGGTAATTGGTTCATTTTTTCTTTGCACAACATTCACAGGGTGAGCCACCACAAAAGGGAGACTCACCCTTCGTCACAAATCATGGTTAATAAATAAAAAACACCCTGCATAGGGTGTTGTATTTTTTAAGGTTGAAAAACTTTATCAGGCAACTGCTTTATTTACCAAAGCTGCAGCTTCGCTTAATAAAATAGCGCTTTGTACTTTCAATCCGCTTTCATCAATTAATTTTTTTGCCACATCGGCATTGGTACCTTGCAACCTTACAATGATAGGTATGTTGATATTGCCTATAGATTGATAAGCATCAATAACTCCTTGTGCCACCCTGTCGCAACGCACAATACCGCCAAAAATATTGATGAGAATGGCTTTTACTTTTGGGTCTTTTAAAATGATACGGAAACCTGCTTCCACAGTTTCTGCATTGGCCGTACCACCTACATCAAGAAAGTTGGCAGGCTCGCCACCGCTTAGTTTTATCATATCCATAGTAGCCATGGCAAGGCCGGCACCGTTAACCATGCAACCAACATTGCCATCAAGTTTTACAAAGTTTAAATTGTAATGCCCGGCTTCTACTTCGGTGGGGTCTTCTTCTGTAATGTCTCTCAGCGATGCTATATCTTGGTGGCGCACCAATGCATTGTCATCAATATTCATTTTACAATCCACCGCAATTATTTTATCATCACTGGTTTTAAATAAGGGGTTTATTTCCAGCATGCCGCAATCGCAGCCTAAATAAGCATTGTATAGGTTGGTTACAAATTTTACACAGTTCTTAAAAGCCACGCCACTAAGGCCTAAATTAAAAGCAATTTTCCTGGCCTGGAAAGGCTCAAGGCTGCCACCGGGGAACACCCATTCCTTAAAAATTTTTTCAGGGGTATCATGCGCCACATCTTCAATATTCATCCCGCCTTCGGTACTGTACATGATTACGTTTTGCCCTCTGCTTCTGTCTAACAATATTGATAGATAAAATTCTTTTACAGGATTAGGCCCTTCATAATACACATCCTGTGCCACCAAAACTTTATTAACCAGTTTACCGGATTCGCCTGTTTGTATGGTAACAAGGGTGCCGCCTAAAATATTTTGAGCAATCTGCTTTACATCTTCAGCAGTTTTACCCACAGCCACACCACGTTGTTCGGTACCTTTAATTTTTCCTTTTCCACGTCCACCGGCATGAATTTGAGCTTTTACTACTGCAAAATTGCTACCATACTGTGTATGTATTTGTTTGTAGGCTTGTTCGGCTTCGCCCGGTGTACTGCAGGGTATGCCTTCCTGTACTGGAACATTGTATTTTTTAAGTAATTCTTTTGCCTGGTATTCGTGAAGGTTCATAACATAAAAAATTTTGGCGAAGATAAGCAATCTGTACGGAGTTTTACATTACCCATATAATGTTTGAGCAATAAAATTGATTTATATAAACACATACAATTAAAAACTTTTCATCTATTTTGTGAACATTCCTTTAACGTATCTTATCTTACCTTTGAAACTTTAAAATGATAGATTATGATGTTGAAAATTACTGAAGCAGTAAATTTTATTAAATCCAAATACAGCCCCCAACCGGCTGTGGGCATAGTGCTGGGCAGTGGCCTGGGCAGTTTTGTAAATGAAATTAAGATAGAAGCGGAGATAGCTTATGGCGATATTCCTCACTTCCCGGTAAGCACAGTAGAAGGCCATAGCGGTAAACTTATTTTTGGTGAACTGGGTGGTAAAAAAATTGTTGCCATGGCCGGCCGTTTTCATTTATATGAAGGCTATTCACCCGAGCAAACTGTATTCCCCATCAGGGTGATGAAATTTTTAGGAATAGAAACTTTATTGATTAGTAATGCTGCAGGTGGCGTTAATCCTGCGTTCCAGGTGGGCGACCTGATGATTATCACCGACCACATCAGCCAGTTGGCGCCCAATCCGCTTATAGGAAAAAATTATAAAGAGCTGGGCCCACGGTTCCCGGATATGAGTGAACCTTATAAGAAACACCTTATCAGCAAAATGAAAAAAATTGCCGCCGATAAAAATATTAAAGTACGAGAAGGAGTTTATGTGGCAGTAACAGGCCCCACGTTTGAAACAAGAGCAGAGTATAAGATGATACTTACTTTAGGTGGTGATGCAGTGGGTATGAGTACTGTACAGGAAGTGATAACTGCAGTACACATGGGCTTACCGGTATTTGCTATGAGTGTGATAACCGATGTGGGCATACGTGAAGAAGAAAATACTATTACGCACGAAGAAGTATTGCAGGCTGCAAAAGATGCCGAGCCAAATTTTAAAGCGCTGTTTTGCGAATTGATTGCTCAACTTTAATGGCACCAATGAAGCCGATTGTTACGCTGATAATATTTGTTTTCTACTGCCAGGCCACTCATGCCCAGGAGACTGAAATACTTAATAAAATTGGCAACCGTGTACGAAATATTGGCAATAGCGGCAACAGGTCGGATACCATCAGTTTCGAACACAGGGATGATAAAAAAGATTCTATCGGTATTTATTATAAGTATCTCGATTCTATCCGAAGCATTCCTTTCGATTCAAGCATCAACGATTTTGATAAATATTTCTCTGTACCATCCTATTATCAATATCTTGGCAACAATGGCGCTGCTGCTTATCCTATAATTTATCAGCCAAATGCCAAACCCGGTTGGGATGCAGGTTTTCATGCGTATGATGTGTACCGGTTTAAACTGGAAGAATCGAAATTTTATAAAACCAACAGGCCTTTTTCGCAATTGTGTTATCAACTGGCTTCGGGTAAGGAGCAAATGATAAAAGCTTTTCATACTCAAAATCCACGTCCCAATATTGGTTTTGGATTTGATTACCGGCTGATAAGTGCGCCGGGATTTTTTGTTACTCAAAACACTAATCATAAAAGTTACCGGTTGTTTGGCAATTACCAGGGTAAAAGAAAAAGATATGCAGCCTATTTAATTTTGTTGGGCAATACCATCAAGGCTTCTGAAAACGGTGGTATTGTTGCCGATTCTTTGTTGAAGGATCCAAATTTAAAAAAGCGTTTTTCGGTACCTGTTAACCTCGGCAATGCAAGTTTGTACGAACCCAATCCTTTTCAATCAAGTGTATCTACCGGGAATATTTATAAAGACTTTACTGTTTTTGTAAGGCAATCTTATCATATTGGCAAAAAAGATTCAATAGCCATCAACGATTCAACCACCGAATACCTGTTTTATCCAAAACTACGGGCACAGCATAGTTTTACTTACAGCACTTATAATTATTTGTACAAAGATGATAAAGCCGATACAGCTGTATATAAAAACTGGTACGATACCATTGTAAAGATTGGAACCGATAGTTTTTTTGTTAGAGAAAAATGGTCGGTGATGAGCAATGACTTAAGTTTGTTCCAGTTTCCGGATACAAAAAACTCGGGACAGTTTATATCTGCAGGGGTAAAATTTGAAAATATAAAGGCTCAGCTTAAAAACGGCACCAGGAATTTTTACAATTTTATCATACATGGCGAATACCGCAATAAAACCCGTAACAAGTTATGGGATGTGCTGGCCAAAGGAGAGTTTTATGTAAATGGCCTTAACGGTGGCGATTATAGTATTTATGCCACTATTGCCCGGCACCTGAATAATAAACTGGGCGATATAGGTTTGTATTTTAAAAACGTAAACAGGTCGCCTTCATTTATTTTCGACAATGCATCCAGCTTTAATTTTAATAATGCAGGTATCAGTAAAAAAGAAAATATTATATCATTTGGAGCCGAAATAAATAACCGTTTTATAAAACTTAGTTTTAAAAATCATATCATCAGCAACCTGGCTTATTTTACCGATTATTATCATACGGCCACAAGCAGCAGGCTGATAAACCTGTTGCAATTATCTGCATCAAAAAAAATAAAAATTACCAGGTACTGGAACTTATATGCCGATATCACTTTTCAGCAAACCGATGGCAGCGCACCAATAAAAGTTCCATTGCTGTTTACCCGTAACCGGCTTGCATACGAAGGCATATTTTTTAAAAACCTTAATTTATGTACCGGTATAGAAGCAAGGTATTTTACGCCATACGAAGCATATAACTATTCGCCATTGATGGGGCAGTTTATGCCGCAGGATACTTTTAAACTGAAGAACCTGCCCGATATCAGCGTTTTTTTAGATTTCCGCATCAAATCGTTTACGGCTTATATACGTGCCGAAAACCTTAACACTGTAAATTTTTCAAACGGCTTTGGGTTTACTAATAATAATTTTGCAGCGCCTCATTATCCTACGCAGGGATTCATCTTCAGGTTTGGTGTACAGTGGGCTTTTGTAAATTAATGAACGAATATTTATAATATACAAATAGCCCGGATGTTAAATATATCCTTTTAATGATTTTGGAAGCACAGATTTATTAATGTTTTGTACTTTTGCAGGGCAGATGAAAAAAATCTATTTAGGCATATTAGCTATATTGTACATGGCCGTTTCATCGGGTGTGGCCATGGAACTGCATTATTGCATGGGCAATAAGGCCGGTATGGATTTATACGGGTCGGCTACAGACAAATGCGGCAAGTGCGGAATGAAAGAAGATAAAACAGGCTGCTGCCATGATGAATATAAATTTTATAAGCTTAACGATTTTCATAAGAATGTTGTAAACGAAATAGATTTTTCGGCTAAAGTAATTGCCATCACTAATAATCATTTTGTTTACAATTGGCAATCGCCGGAAAATACCGCTTTAATATCCCCTGCAAATTACGCTCCACCTGATTATACGGCCCCACCGGCATGTATATTGAATTGTGTTTTCAGAATTTAGAATAAATAATCTTGCTTAATTATTAGCTATTTTATTGGCTAAACAATACTTATTTATTCAACACAAAAAAATTATAAAATGAAAACATTATCATTATTCGTTGCTGTTATATTCAGTATTTTATCATTCAATACAGCATTTGCTCAATCATCTAAAACAGAAACCATCAAAGTTTGGGGTAACTGTGGCATGTGCAAATCAACCATTGAAAAGGCAGCCAAAAAAGCCGGCGCTAAAAAAGCCGATTGGAATGAAGACACTAAAGAATTAAAAGTTACTTACGCTGTAAATAAAACTACTTCAGAAAAAATACAGCAATCAATTGCTAATAGCGGTTACGATACACAGGATTTTACAGCCGTACAATCTGCGTATGATAATTTACACAACTGCTGCAAATACGACCGCAAGGCAGATGCAACCGAAGCCACAGCGGCAGTATATGCTTGTCCCATGAAATGCGAAAAAGATAAAACATACGACAAGCCGGGTAAATGCCCTGTTTGCGGAATGGATCTTAAGCAAAAGAAAGACAGCACCGCAGAGAATCACCAGTAATATTGTGTTGATACAATAACTATCAACTACAATAATTAACAACCTGCGGCTAATAGGCGTAAAAAGGTTTCATCCCGGTTACTTTGGGATTAGATGTATTTCAGAAAAAAATCCGCAGGAAATATTTAAAGTGATGCAGTTGCATATTGGTTGCAACTGTATCACTCATTTGGATGTGGAATTAAGCAGGTTAACCGGAATAGCACCGCTTAATACTGCAACCGCAAAAATTGCAAATCGTGAAACAAGTAAAATATATTTGGTTACTTCTCCTGCTATTTGCAGGTAATGTATCAAAATCGCAATCAACAAATTTAACAGCTAATGACAGCACCGTTTCTTTTACTGTATTTGGCGCCTGCGAACAATGCAAAACAAGAATTGAGGAAGCTGTGCGGATGAGAACTGTAAAAAATGCTGTTTGGAATGTAGAAACCATGCAGCTTACCTTACAATACAATCCGCAAAAAATATCGCTAAAAAAAATACAGGATAAAATAATTGCTGCTGGCCACGACCTGGAAGACAGGAAAGCTAATGATAAAGTTTATGATGCTTTACCAAAATGCTGTCATTACCGTGATCTTGAAAATATAACTGCCCATACAAAACCGGGTGATACTGCTCTTGAGCAGAAAATGAATGCCGTGGTTGATTCATCACTGGAAAAAATAAACAGCCTGCCAACAACCGGGCAGCATGGACAGCAAATTAAAGGAATGGTTTTAGAAGAAGACAATAAAGGAAATTTTAAGCCATTGCAAAATGCCAGTATTTTTTGGTTAGGTACTAACGATGGTGTACAAACAGATAAGAATGGCATCTTTAGTATAAAGCCCGATGCAATGAGCCACCGCCTTGTGGTAAGTTTTGCCGGTTATAAAGCGGATACAATTTCTGTTATTTCGAATGATGAACTGAAGATTGTACTGGCATCAAAAAATGAATTGAAAGAAGTAGTGGTTGCATCAAGGCGGCGATCAGTGTACAGCAATAACCTTACTGCTATACGCACCATGAATATGACCGGCGCCGAATTGGTGAAAGCAGCTTGTTGTAACCTTAGCGAAAGTTTTGAAACAAATCCTTCGGTGGATGTATCGTACAATGATGCAGTTACCGGGTCAAAGCAAATACAATTATTAGGTTTAAGCGGTAATTATACACAGCTTACTGTAGAAAATTTGCCCGGCCCAAGAGGTCTTGCCACTCCATTAGGATTAAATTCAATTGCAGGGCCATGGATAGAATCGATTGAATTAACCAAAGGCACAGGCTCGGTTGCCAATGGTTACGAAAGTATTGCCGGGCAAATAAATGTAGAACTTAAAAAACCTGAGAACAGCGATAAATTACTGGCAAACCTGTATGTAAATGAATTAGGCAAAACCGATCTTAACCTTAACCTGTCGCAAAAAATAAATTCAAAATGGTCGGCTGGTTTATTATTGCACGATAATTTTCTTACCAATAAAAAAATTGATTTTAATAAGGATGGATTCAGGGATCAGCCAACAGGCAATACTTTTAGCATGGTAAACCGATACAGGTTTGATAACAGCAAAGGCTTGATGACACAATTTGGAATAAAAATTTTAACTGACAGGAGAACAAGCGGCGAAATAAATTTTGACCCCGGTAAAGATAAAAACACCACTAACCTGTACGGCCTTGGTATTGATATTAACCGTTACGAAGCTTTTGCTAAAATTGGCTACCTGTTTCCCGAAAAAAAATATAAAAGCATCGGCTTGCAGCTTGCTGTCATTAGCCACGAGCAGGATTCTTATTTTGGGCTTACCAACTACACCGGCAAACAAAAAACTTTTTACAGTAACCTCATTTATCAGTCAATCATAAAAACTACTGCACATAAATTCAGGGCAGGACTTAGTTTTGTTTATGATAACTACGATGAAGATTTTAAAACAACAAAATACAAAAGAACAGAAATAGTGCCTGGCGTTTTTGGCGAATATACTTTTACGCCAAATGATAAATTTAGCGCTGTAGTTGGCTTGCGTGCCGATAATAACAGCCTTTTTGGATTTTTTGTAACACCACGTTTAAACCTGCGCTACGAGCCTGTTAAAGGAACCATCATCAGGGGGAGTGTAGGCCGGGGGCAACGCACAGCAAATATTTTTGCAGAAAACAGCAGTGTGTTTGTAAGTGCACGCCAGGTTGATATCATTGCTTCGGGTACAGGTAAAGCTTATGGGTTAAATCCCGAAGTAGCCTGGAATAAAGGTATCAGCATCGATCAAAAATTCAGGTTGTTTAATAATGATGCGTTATTGGTGGTAGATTTTTTCAGGAATGATTTTAGCAACCAGGTGGTTGTAGATATGGAAAATGCAAGGTTTGTAAAGTTTTATAACTTAACGGGTAAATCATTTTCGAATAGCCTGCAGGCAGAGTTAACGATTGAGCCTGCTGATAAATTTGAAGTGAGGCTGGCCTACAGGTATTTTGATGTGAAATCTACACTTGATAATAAACTGATGGAAAGGCAACTCATTTCAAAAAACCGTGCTTTTGTTAACCTTGCTTATGAAGTAAAAGGTTTTAAATTTGATTATACAGTAACCTATAATGGTAAGAAAAGGATACCTAATACACAGGCAAATATACCGGCATACCAGTTAGCAAATTATTCGCCTGCCTATGTATTGATGAATACGCAGGTTTCAAAAACTTTTGGAAAAGATAAAGCGTTGGAAGTGTATATTGGTGCCGAAAACCTTACCAATTATTTTCAGAAAGATGTTATCATCGCTGCAGCACAACCATTCAGCCAGTATTTTGATGCATCGATGGTCTGGGGGCCTATCAGCGGCAGAATGTTATATGCAGGGTTAAGGTTTAAAATTAAATAAGTGGTTGATGAAAAAAATATTGCAATTCATATTGTCGTTGTTTAAAAAGAAAAATTGCTGTAAATGAAAAAAGCATTTCTTGTATTTCTTGTTTTGATGAGTGCCTTTGCAAGTAAGGCGCAATTGAAAATTGGCGATGCGGTACCGGAAATTGCATTGCCTGGTACGGCCGATAGTATTATAAAATTGTCATCGCTTTCGGGTAAAGTGGTGCTGGTTGATTTTTGGGCTAGCTGGTGTGCGCCCTGCAGGGCTGCCAATCCTTTTGTACAAAAACTGTATAAAAAATATGGCAAAGATGGTTTTGAAGTGTTTGCTGTTTCGCTGGATGTAAAAAAAGATGCCTGGATTAAAGCTATAAAAAAAGATAAACTTACTTATACATTAGTGTACGATAAAGATGGATGGAGATCGAAAGTAGCAGAAAGTTTTTTTGTAGATCAGTTGCCCACCAATTTTTTATTAGACAGGCAGGGAAAGATTGTGGCCATAAATGTTGAAGGCAAAGAAATGTTCGATATGGTGAAAAAACTGGTTGAATAGTTTCACTACTATCATTTACCTGTTTTAAAACGAAACGAGCCACCAACTGCCATGTACCAGCCTGCAGCTTCTTTGCTGATGCCGGTACCAGCCGATATATCAAACTTCAAATCGGGCATAGCATACCAGGCAAGGCCAGCATCAAAGCGGTGTTGTGGCTTTTCATTTTTGTATATCGAACCAAAGAGTTCCACATAGCCATACCATTTCTCGTTGAAATCAATGCCGGGTGCAATGGTATAAATGTAGGCAGGCTGGCTGCTGAAATTTTCCCACTCCATGCCAAGGTTATAACCCAATGATATTTTTTTTGAAAGCGTATTTTGTAACGAAATCTTGAAATTAGCCCCGTCAACCGAATCGTGTTGAGGAGTTTGAAACCTTCTTATATCATAATGTGCAATCAGTGTAATGGTGGGGCGCCAATGTTTTTCACTAACAAAATTAAATTTGCCGCCAACCTGTAAAGATTGCAAACCGGTTTTCCAGTTGCTGCTAACATGGTTGTCTTTATGTAGTGCTGATCCGTAGGTTGTAATCAATCTCAGTTCAAGATTTCTGGTAAGCCCGTACCTGGTGAGCAGGGTAGGGTGCTGGTAGGTGATATCTTTTTCCTTTTTGCTGTAAGTATCGGTTTGCATGAGAAAACCCAGTTCAAACTGCATCCATTTTTTAGGTACTGTGTTTACACCCTCTGTTTGGTCGGGCCTGTCCGTATCTATCTTTTCGGCCTGTGCAAATGCAGCGCTGTATATAAGGATGAAAGGTATGACTAATGATAATTTGTACATGATTCTAAAATAAAAATTAGACATATCTAAAAATAAAAACAAAAATAAAACTATTCATCAATATGCAAAATAATTTTAAGTAAAAGGATTATTTTTTTATACCGGCAATGCCTTTTATCAAAGCTTCCAGGTTTTTTTCTTTAAAGTAAACCCTGCATAGTTCCTGTGCTTTATCTAAAACCTGTTTGATGGTTAATTGGCCTGTGCCTGCAATTTTGTATGCCCGGGCAAGCGCTGTATTTTCATCTTTTAATGAAGTTTGCAGTAATGATTCTTTAATCGCTTCTGCCCGCAAGCCGTTATCTTTTAAGTTGCCCAGTTCGGCAATCATCCAACTGAGTGCATAAAAGCGGTTTTTATCAAGCAGTAAAAAAACTTGCTGGTCGCCGGCATCGGGCATTACATTGTATTTAGAGCCTGTTATTTCTTTTGTAAGATATTTTGAAAGAAATTTTGGCATTGCAGTTTTTGATTTACTTAACTGTACACAACCCCTTAATGCCTGTGGATAAATGCTAAGCCAGCGCAGCTTTCTCCTGAATTCGTGTACATCGTTTTCAACATCGATAAAGGTGAAATCCTTTTCGTTGATAAATTCCCGTATTTTATTAATGGCCGAGATGTAAAATTCCTCAATACATTTAATTTCTTCTTTTTCATCCAGCCAGTTGGCTTTGCTTAGTTTTTTTCTTGTCTTTTTAATTCGTTTACCATCTTCGCCCAGCCATTTTTTTTCTTTCAATATTTCGTTCAGGCTTTGAATTTTTTCCCTGCTTTGAGCCTGCATGTATGCAGTAACTTCTTTAGGTATCTTTTTATTGGCAGCAAATTCTTTTGCAAATGCATCATAATAATCAATAGCGCCTAAAGTATCTTCCAGTAATTTAAAATGGGCTTTCAGCTTTTCAAATTTTTTTTTGTTGTGAATACCACTATAAAGTTTTGCCAATCCTTCAAGCATAAACAAAGGGGTACGGGCATCATTCTGGTATAACCATAATGCCGGGTTTTTTTGCCTGGCAGCTTTTGCAAGCAAAGTTTCTAACCTGCTTAAAAAAAACTCAAATCTTAATTGCCCGTTTTTCATCTGCTGTTTAATTTATTTTGTACAATTATTTTCTTTCAATTTATCCTTTTTCAAAAAAAGCTACAGAGCCGCCAACCCATTCCTTATCCTTATTATAGCGAGTGCCAATCATTTTGCCTTTGCTTAACCTTGCAAGGTTATGTACAGCTTTTGGCCTGTCCCAGCCTTTTTTCCAGAAAAAGAACAGGCGTATTTCGGCTTTTGCAGGCCCGTCGGGTGTTTTAATAACATCTGCATATTTCACTTTCTTTTGCAATATCCAGTTTTCAGGGTCTTTCACTGCTTCTAAATCGGCCAGGGTTACATCTATCACCACACCCATGCCTGCAAACGAAAACAGCGGTTTTAAAACATAATTTTCCAGGTCGGTTGGCATCTGTTTCAGCTCGTTTAAAAAATAAGTTTGCGGCACATATTGGTTGTTAATGAAAGGTAAAGTGAATTTGCTTATGCGGTAAAACCAGTTGGGATGTGGTACCCATTCCACATCATAAGGTTTAGTAAGGTCAACCACTTGGCCAAGGCCTTCCTGCTTTTGCAGGTCGTCAAATATTAACCGGTTATAAATCCTTTTTACGGGTGTTTTAATACCATTGTTCATATAAAATAATTTGTTGCCTTCGGCAATCAGTTTGGTAAGGCATACCATCTTTATACCTAATAATTGCTCGGTACAATAAAAATCAATTCTTGTTTTTTGTTTTTCAGGAAAAATTTCCAGCAGGATAACATTTTCCGGATTCATATCACCCACAATAATCTCTTTCAATAAACTTGTATAGCTATCCTTATCATAACCGTTAAGGTAAGCCGAAAAATCAGCAGGCAGGTTGGCATATTCTGCTGTTAATGCCGAATGAAAAACCTGGAAAGCGAATAGAGTTGGGAAACCCTGCATCTCTATCAGCTGCGGTTCATATCCGCCATTCCCGTCTTCGCAAATACCAAAATCAAAAACTAAAAATTCGGGATGTGCCGTTTCACCGGGAACTTTTACATTTTCAGGTATGCCTCGTTCCGTCATTTTATTAAACCGGGCATCTACAAGTACATCAATAATGTCTTCGCAGGCGCCAAGCATTTTAGCGGTAAAATCAGCAGGTATAAAAACAGGTGTTTCTGCATTGCGAAAATCAAGCGACCCCGGGTGCAACGCTTCTATCTTTTGCATATATGCATCGTATTTCTCTTTGGTAAATGCTGCGTTGAATTGTTCCCTTATATCTTTTATCATAACTGGTGTTTTTACATTTATTTGTATTTAATAAAAATAATCATAAAATTTCATTTTTATGAAGGCAATAGCAAGCAGTACACTTTTAACAAACAAAACAGTTTGGCAAAAGCAATTGCTGTTAATCCATCACAAATACCAGTAAAAAACAGGTATATCTACACTTCTACAGGCTGCATAGCTTCAACAGCATTCATCAAAAAGTTAGGAAGGATATGTGAGTAGGTCCACATTATTTTTTCGGGATCGTTTAACTGGTCAATCATGGATTGCCATTTTGCTTCGCCATGATTTTCTATCACTGTTTTTTTCTTTTCTTCGGTTTGCAGGTGAAGGCTCATACCTATGGCATCGGCTTCGGGATGAAATTGAGTGCCAATCATACTTTCATTAAAGCGTATAGCCATGATAGCTCTTTCGTAAGGAACATGCGGCCTGTTTTTTTCTATGGCCAAAATGGAGGCACCCATTTGTTGAAGTTTATTATGATTAGGTTCTATAACCTGGTAGTCACGGCTGTCAACAGCATAAAACGGATCTTTTAAACCGTTAAAGATTACTTCATCTTTTCCATCATTTAATAAATGCATTGGAAAAATTCCAAACGAAGTACTTTTTCTTTTATTTACTGTAGCAACTCCATAATGCCTGCAAATAAGCTGAAATGAGTGGCAAATGAATAATACATGTTTTTTTTGAACATGGGCCGGGTTATTATTCCATTTCTCAACTTTGTTTAACCAGCCAAAATAGGCATGTTCCCATTCGCTACCTTCACTTTCTAAGGGGCTACCGGGCCCACCGCTAGAAATATAAATATCGTAATCGAGATTGGGTACTTCATTTTTAAGACGTACATCAAATTCATCCCAGGTTAAATCAATGTGATTGTTTTCGCCAAACTGGTTTAGTATTTCCCTTATACATCGCATACCCTGGTTGGCTAAGCCTTCATATAAATCAAGAATTGCGATACGGATGGATTTTTTTTCGGATAAGTTCATATACAAACTTAGTAATTTTTTAAAAATACCTGTTTTACAACTTATGGGCTTTTTATTAACGCATTGTGGATAGTTTATTTACAAATAAAACAGAAAGATTATCTTAATAATATTACAGTGCCTTTCATTTCAATTACGGCGCCGTTTTTATCAATTCCTCTTATCATCCACACATACGTACCGGCCTCGGCAGGTTTGCCTTTTATAGTACCATCCCAGCCCTGCATCCATTGCCTTGTTTCGTACATAAGCTTGCCATAGCGGTTAAACACACGGAAATAATCAGTACTGCGGATACCCACCGGTATGGGCCTGAAAATGTCATTTAACCCATCGCCATTTGGTGTAAAAGAATTGGGTAAATAATACATGGGGCCTTCATATACTTTTATAAAAACATTATCTGATGCAGTACACCCAATTGAATCGGTTACAAGTACAGTAAAGTATGTATCATTATATAAAGTGGCTAGCGGGTTTTGTATAAACGGATTGTTTAATGGGGCTGCCGGGCTCCATAAATAATTTTTACCACCGGTTGCCATAAGTTGGTGCGGCCTTGCTATAATTGCATTGGTATCATTTCCGGCAAATGCTTTTACAGGTGCCTGCATTATAACCCACATTGTATCGGTATCAGAAAAATTACATCCATAATTATCGGTAACGGTTAAAAAATATTGTTGCGTAGTATCTGGTGTTGCCAGGGTTGATGATATATTTGGTGTAGCCAGTGTATTGGCTGGCGACCAGGTATAATTAACAGTTCCCGATGTATTGGTTGCTATTCCATTTAAAGTGGCATTTGTTTTATAACAAATAATGGTATCGTTTCCGGCGTAAGCAACAGGTTTGTGTAATACGTTTATTATTACCGAATCTGTACGCTGGCAAATACCCCATTTTGCAGTTAGATAATATTTGGTAGTATCAACCGGCGTAGCAGTTGGGTTTTTAATTGTATCGGCATTTAAAGTAGCAGCAGGGCTCCATTTAAACTGATTGGTTTCTGCATTTGTTTGTGGCTGTAAGGTGATGCTGCTTCCTGCACATACGGTACTATCTGCACCAAGCTGCAGCCGCATGGTATCGTTTAATGTTACAATGGCGCTGCTGTTTGCAATACAGCTATTGGCATCTTTTATTTTAATGTTGGGATAATTTCCTACGCTTACAGTAAAAATATTAGCCGGTTGATATGTATTTCCATTATCAATAGAGTAGTTATACAAAGGTGTACCACCATTTGCAGTAATACTAATGCTGCCATCTGTATTGGCACAACTTGCCTGTGAGGCAATAGCACTGGCAGTAAGTAATGCAGGTTCTGTAATTATAATGGTAGTATCCTTAGTGCATCCGTTACCATTTTTAATCCTGAAAGTATAACTGCCAGCAGCAAGGTTGCTGAATGTGCCACTTGTTTGGTATGTTACACCAGCATCTGCTGAAAATTCAAAAGGAGCAACCGGCCCCGTTGGAGCAAATGTTACCTCACCAATATTTTGGCCATTGCAAAGCAGGTCTTTTTTTGTGGCATTTGCAAAAAATGGTTGCGGTGCTGTAATGGTTACGGAGGTATCGCCGGTACAGGTAGAACCTATTACCCTGGCCAGTATAGTATACGTGCCGGGAGGTAAATTAAACACCGGAGATGTTTGCCATGTTGTACCATCGGCCGAATATTCAATATTGGCGCCTGTTGGCGAAGTAACTGTTATTTGCCCATTTGCAGATGTAGGGCATGGAGCAGGAATAATATTGGTTGATACGGGGTTTAAAGATTTATACACTATAATGGTATCAGACCCTTCTGTTTCAATTGTATTGTTATCGCATTGCTGGTAAAAAGCTCGTACAACATAACTCATACTGTCTTCGGGTTGAACAATGCCAGCAAAAGTTGCTTCCAGTTCTCCATTACCAACAGGCATGGTGGTTCCTGTAGAGATAAGTGTACCGTTCTTATATAATTCTACCCTGTTTAATAACGAACTTGTGCCGCTTGGTATGTACCTGTATCCTTCATTAATGGCCGTCCATACTGTTCCATTTTTTCCAGGAGGTGTTACGGCAGCATCTTGTTTCCAGTTTTGAACGCCGGCAATAGAAAGCCCATTTTGAGAAAAAACACAGGCTGGTTTAAATTCATAAAATACATCAATGATTCCTGAGCCTTCATACAATACTGCCTGCATGGTACAGGAGTTGGTATTATTGGGGCAGTTACCGCCCCCCTGGCTGTAATAGCCTATTTTGTAATACGAAACTACAAACCTGCGGCAAGGGGCATTGCCTTCTACCCGCCATTCAATTTTTCGGCCTGCAACCGATGTAGTGGGGTCCATATCAAAGTAAGCTAAAAAAATACTTGCCCTGGGTGCATAAAATGTAAACTGCTCATCGGGTATGCCGCCGGCATAAGGTATAGAATTACCGTTTGAAATCTGGTACCCTTCTAGCTTATTGGCATTGGTAACAATATCAAAAGTTATTACACCATTTGAACCTACACATATCTTATTATAGGTGTTTCCATAAAAGCAAAATGGAAAAGGCAGGTTGAAGGAGTCGGAAAAATGATCATCGTCATATACCAGGGGGTCTTCGGTGCCAAATGGTGTGGTATAGGCATATGGTGTATATGGTATTTGAGTTACCGAATATGTTTCTGTTGTTCTTAAATCGGGTATTCTTGCTTTTAAATTAATAGTGTTTTGAAGGCATGATATAGTAGTATCATTTCCTGCCGCCACATTAAAGCAGGATTGAGCCTGTAAGCTGAAATTTATAAATAATAAAGCAGTTATGTTTAATAATAAAACTTTCTTCATTTGTATAATTAAAATAAAAAAATTGAGGGTGAAGTTAAACAAAATATTACACCGTGGTAATACGTAAATATTCACAGTTATTGGTTACTAACAATTTCTTACTTTTGTTTTAAAGATTACACAAATGAATAAACAAACTACTTCAACAATCCTTATTGCATCAGTTTTAATAATTGTTGCTGCTATGTCAAGGGTATTACTGTATCCTCATAATTTTAGTCCTATTATTGGTATGGCTATTTTTGCAGGCGCCTCTATTAAAAACAAGAGGCTGGCTTTTGCTTTGCCAATACTAGCCATGTTTTTAAGTGATGTATTATTTGAGGTGTTTAATATTGCTCCGGGATTTTGGGGTTGGGGGCAGCTGGTTAGTTATGGCATACTTGCTTTAATTACTGTTATAGCTTTTACTATGAAAAAAGTATCAGTTTTAAAAATTGCCGGTTATTCTGTTGGCTCTTCATTATTGTTCTTCTTACTGAGTAATTCTGCCTTTTTTGTAATTGATAATCCTATTTATCATTTATACGCTCAAAATTTTAATGGATATATTGCCACATTAGTTGCTGGTATTCCATTCTTAAAAACAAGCCTGGTAGCCGACCTGGTTTACAGCGGCGTTTTGTTTGGGGCTTATTACCTTATTCAAAACTATATTATCAGCACAAAAAAAGTAACAGCATAATTTTTTAAGGTAAAAAAAATTAAAGCATCCAAAGTTTGTTTGGGTGCTTTTTTGTTTATAAAGATTTATTAAGTTACTGTAATAGATTCTTCGTAACCTTCATCTGCAGCAAGGTTTTTTCCATCAGCAGCAGCGGTTGCTAATTCATCGCACCGGTTGTTATATGGGTTATTGGCATGGCCTTTTACCCATTTTAATTTTACATTCATTATGGTAGCAAGCTGGTGGTATTGTATCCATAGGTCTTTGTTTTTTTTACCGCCTTTAAAACCTGTTTTCATCCATTTGTTTAGCCAGCCTTCTTCAATGGCACGTACAACGTACTGGCTATCGGAATAAACAATAATGGGTAAATCTTTTTTAGTAATGGCTTTAAGCCCTGTAATAACAGCAAGCAGTTCCATTCGGTTATTGGTAGTAAGCCGGTATCCTTTGGATATCTCTTTACGGTGGCCTTTGTACATTAATATAACACCAAAGCCACCGGGGCCTGGGTTTCCACGTGATGAGCCATCCGTATAAATATGTATTGTGTTCAACTTGTTACAAGTTTTGTGGTAAAATTAATTGTACAAGGGTGATATTTTTATTGCAGAATAAAAATAGCTCTAAGATTAATGAAATAAAAAAGGCTGTCAATTTTTTTTTTGACAGCCTTTTTATTTTTATAAATTAAATCTTAGAAATTAAGACGTAATCCAAGGTTCATCTTCCAGGTATTACCAACAGTAACATTACTTGTGTAAGTGCTTGTTGGTAATGCACCGCTAACAAGGTTCATCCTGTAAGTGGCAGGCGTAGTAGCTGTTGGAGCCGAAGCTACAGCTAATATAGCGCCATTGTTATAAGTTGTTCTTTTAGTAACTCCCCAATTGCTATTAAGCAGGTTGGTAAAGTTTTCAATTTCCATGCTGAATTGCAAACTATAATTCCTGTGTTTGGTTAAAGGAAGTATATCCTGCAATAACCTGAAATCAACATTGCTGAACCAAGGCATTTTAGCGCCGTTTCTTTCTGCAATCTGTCCTTTGTGAGACCTTAAATATTTATCCTGGTCAATATAAGCAAAGAAAGCAGCACTTTGTTGTGCAGGAGTAAAGGCACCATTTGTTACAAAAGTAATTTCAGATGGGTCTTTAGGAATATATATTAAGTCGCTCGAAATTCCATCCTGGTTGTAGTCGTTTGAATACCTGTAACTGAATCTTGACTGCTCATAACCCATATAAACTAATGATAGGGTTGTGCTAAAATATTTAAGCCAGTTAATTTTGTATGAAGCATAAGCTATAACACGGTTAGGTGTACCATAATCGCTGTAAGCAAGATCTAAATCATTATTGCCTCTTACACTTTGGATATTGCTCCATGCACTTGAAGCTTGTGAACCAGGGTTACCACTCACATCAAATGATTCTGTGTGTGTATAAGCCACAGAGAAATCCCAGTTTTTATTAAACCTTTTTGAAATTTGAGCTGTGATGATACCGGCACCGCCACGGCTTGTATTGGTTAACACCATTGCTTCAGAGATAGTAGGGTTTATCCTCCTGGTTGCACTGCTGTTGCCAAATAATGGGCGTGGGCCTGGGCCAAATGTAGTACCAATAGGTGCTTTTTGATTGGCATTATATTGCATCAATGCGTTGATGTCTTTGTTTACAATACCTTCTAATGTTATTGTCCAGTCGTTTCCTAATTTTTTATCTACTGCTGCACTTACCCTTAACACCTGCGGCATTTTAAATTTAGGATCTACTACTGCAATAGAACCAGGCGATGAAGTTCCCGGAGTAGATGGGAAATTACCAACATAAGCCATTGGGTCAGGATTAAACAGGTAGCCTGGTAAACCTGAAGGATTTACAACATCAACAGTGTTTTGTATTACACCACTGTTAGATGGTTGGTTGGTAAACCATACAAACGGGAATCTTCCGGTAAATACACCCACACCACCACGAATAATCATATTTTTATTACCATAAACATCCCAGTTAAATCCAATACGTGGGCTGATATATGTTCTTTCTTTTGGCCATTTGCTTACATCTATATTAATAGGGTTACCTCCTAAATCGGCAAATGTTAAGGCTGTAATACCCGGGTTACCGGTTAATTTATTCTGGAATAAAGGCCTGTCGGCTCTTATTCCAACAGTTAATTTAAAACGGTCGTTAAATTTAATTTCATCCTGGGCATAAATACTTGCCTGGCCAAAACTTAATTCAACATAAGGTTTTTGTCCTGCATAAGGATAAGTTAAACCAAATGCAATTGGTGGTGCATTGCTAAGGAAATCGGTAACAGATGCATAACGGTAATAACTGGTACCGTACCTCATGAACTGATTTTTTACATAAATGTTTTCGTATCCTAAACCAGCAGTAAGCGTATGCTTTCCTGTATTGTAAGTAACATTATCATTAATAGTGATGGTGTTGTTTTGAACATCATTTTTATAAGAAAAAAGTTCGTAACCGGCACTTATATAAGCATCACCTCCTGACAGGATGTCGATAAACGGAAACTCGGCAGATTTGCTGCTACGCTTTGGATCGTTGGCTTTTGTATAGGTAGCCAAAAACTGGTTAGATAACTTGTAATTAAAGTTACTCTTAAATTCAAGTGCATAAGAAGATAGCACATTGGTATTTGCATAGTTCGAATTTTCGTAACTCATACTATTGCTACTCCACCTGTTACTTGAGCTTCTTGGGTTAGGAGCACTATTTCCATTTAAAGTTTGGTCGTCATCAGTTTTAGAATAGCTATAGCGGAAAGATGCTGTATGTTTACTGTTAACAACCCAATCTAAACGGCCAAGTATCTTTTTGTTTTTGGTAAAAAAGTTTCCCAGGTTTTCGTATGGGCCTGTTTCGTAACCAAAAGTTGTTCTTAAATAATTGCTAACGGCATCTAAGTCTGTAGCCTGTGTTCTTGATTCGTTAGGGTCGCTGGTTGCAGCGCCACGGCGGGCTTTCCATACAAGACCCGGTACATCGAAATCTATTTTTTCGGCATTTAAAAAGAAGAATAATTTATTTTTTATGATGGGTCCACCAACAAAAGCACCAATTGTTTTTGAAGTAGATTCAGTAACGGTAGGCACTTTTTGTCCAACTGCTTTTCTGCCTAAAAATCCTTCATTACGGAAACTTCCATAAACGCTTCCCCTGAATTTATTGGTACCTTTTTTAGTAGTAGCATTAATACCAGCACCGGTAAAATTAGCCTGGCGTACATCAAAAGGGCTTACGTTTACAGAAATCTCGTCAATAGATTCTAAGGAAATTGGTTGTACAGCGCCTCCGGGTAATGGATTGCTTGATAAACCAAAGTTGTTATTAAAGCTTGAACCGTCAATCTGAATATTATTATACCTTCCGTCTCTACCGGCAAATGAACTTCCGCCACCTGCTTGTGGAGATAAAGATGCAATATTGGTGATACTGCGGTTGATATTGGGTAACAGGTTTATAACCCTGTTATTGAAGTTGGTAGAGGTACCGGTTTTAACCGTACGTGCTGTTTGTGTATTAACCACAACTTCTTTTAAAACTGCATCAGATGCTTTTGCGGTAAAATCTAAATTCTCGGTTGTACCTAACTGTAAAATTACATTTGTTCTTTCCGGTATGGTTAGCCCAACAAATGTTACTGTAACAGTATAAGGCCCACCCGGATCGAGGTTTACAATTAGGAACCGGCCACCCTTATCAGTTTGTGAAAATTTAGTTGCACCATTATCAGTGTTTACAACTTTTACTGTGGCACCTGCCAACGGAGCCCCTTTATCGTCTTTTACATTACCGCTAATATTAGCTGTAGTAACCTGCGCATTAATAATTGCAGGAAAAGCAAATAAGGCAATCAAAAACGGGAAAATTTTTCTCATACTCATATTTTTTGTTTTACGCATGCAAAGTAAGCGAATTATTGCCGAAAAACGCCAACTTTATATTAACAAATTATTAGGCATTATTCATAGTAAAACCATAACTATAAAGTATTTCGGAAAATTTTATGTATAATATTGGATGGAGTGATTTGCTAATCATAGATAAAATAAATACAATAAGTAAATATGGAATTTGGGTTATTTAAAACATTAATTAAGGCCATAATGAATGATGTGGTAGTAATAGCAATATTTAAAAGATTTACTGAACCCGAAAACTACAAACTATAATAGTAGCTAACTTTGCAAAATAAATTTAATATATGTTGGATAGTATTGAAAGCGCCATTGAAGACATTAAAAAAGGAAAACTAATTATAGTGGTAGATGATGAAGACAGGGAAAACGAAGGTGATTTTATTACCGCAGCCGAAAACGCCACACCCGAAGTGATAAACTTTATGAGCACGCATGGCCGTGGCCTGATATGTACACCAATAACTGAAGAAAGGTGCCAGGAACTTGACCTGCAACCAATGGTAAACAATAATACATCATTGCACGAAACAGCTTTTACCATTAGTATAGATTTATTGGGCGATGGCTGTACAACTGGCATATCGGCACATGACAGGTCTAAAACTGTAAAGGCGCTTGTTAATACCAATAGCAAACCCGAAGATTTTGGAAGGCCCGGTCATATATTTCCATTGAGGGCTAAAAAAGGTGGTGTACTGCGCCGTGCCGGGCATACCGAAGCTACAATTGATATGTCTCGCCTGGCCGGGTTTGCTCCCGCCGGAGTACTGGTTGAAATAATGAATGAAGATGGCAGCATGGCAAGATTGCCACAACTAAAAGAGATTGCAAAAAAATTCAACCTTAAATTAATTTCAATAAAAGATCTTATTGAATACCGCCTGCAAAAAGAAACCCTGATTAAAGAAGAAGTGAAAGTAAAAATGCCAACCAAATATGGCATGTTTGAACTGATAGCTTTTGAACAGGTAAATACCGGTGAAATACATGTGGCTTTAAAAAAAGGCAACTGGAAGAAAGATGAACCTGTTTTAGTGAGGGTGCATAGCAGTTGTATGACGGGGGATATTTTAGGGTCGCTCAGGTGTGATTGCGGCGACCAACTACACCATGCTATGCAAATGGTGGAGAAAGCCGGCAAAGGTCTTGTTTTATATATGAACCAGGAAGGCCGTGGTATTGGATTGCTGAATAAACTTAAAGCATACAAGTTGCAGGAACAGGGCCTGGATACAGTTGAAGCAAATCTTGAACTTGGTTTTGGCATGGATGAAAGGGATTACGGTGTAGGTGCACAAATATTGCGTCAACTGGGAGTAAGTAAAATGAAATTGATGACTAACAATCCACGTAAACGTGCTGGTTTGTTAGGTTATGGATTGGAAGTAGTAGAAAATGTACAGATTGAAATACCTGCAAATCCACACAACGAAAAATATTTAACTACTAAAAGAGATAAACTGGGCCACGAAATATTAAACGGCTGATTCAGGGTAATTGCTTTTTTTTCTTCCTGCGTTCTTCCCGGCGCTGTATTCTTTCTTCTTTTGAGTATTTATCAAAATCCCTGCTGTAAGATAACCGTACACCGGTTCTGTTACGCTGTCCCAATGTAGCATCAACCACCGTACGGTTAAAGCCCACAATCCTTAATTTACCATCGGTACTTAATAAATATTCTACAGTTATATCCGGTGTAAGCAACACGTTGGTTTGGCGGGCCTGTAAAATATAAGGATTGTTATAATCTATATTGCCACCCAGCGAAATGATAAGCCTTCCATTCAGGTATGCTTTTTTAAATCCAAAATTTCCTGATGCTTCCAACGCATTTATCAGTTCGGTACTGGTAAGGTTGTAATTTGAATTGAATGTTATGTATGGTGTGATGGTGGGATCTTTAAAAAGTTTCTGGAACACTTTTGTTAACTGGTTATTTAAAAAGCCCGAAATAACCTGCCCGGCAGTACCCGATAAAAAGTTTGCAGTAGATGCTCCAAAGCCGCCATTGTTATCATTAATAAATGTATTGAATAAAAGTAATGAAGCTACCTGCCTGTTCTGTTCATTTTCATCTTTCGAAAACTTTTTCAGGTTCTCGAGCAATACAGGATCCCGGGATGATTCGGTTTGTTTGTTTTCGGGAATTACAAATTCAAAAGCAATTTTGGGCGCTTTTAATGTATTGGTCAAATGTGCTACTATATTTAAATCAGATTTTTGCTGAAATTTTCCCCGGCTGGTAGCCAGCGAACTTAAATCAACATTGTGCGCCTGGTACTCTGCATCAATATTTATCTGTGCTTCGTAGGGGTCGCCGTTCCAGGTAATAGAGCCGTTATCAATGCTAAAATATTTCTGTAAAAAAGTTTGAAAATTAAATTTGTATTCACCGTCAGTAATATCGTATTTGCCCCTGATGGTTAATGGTTCCCTGGTGCCTACGGTTATGTTCAGCAATCCGTTACCCCGTCCTTTAATAACATCACCGGTGGCTTCATCAAGTATCACATCAATTTTGCAGGCAGGGTTTGCCGTTAGGTTCATGGTTACAAAAAAATTGCTTTCCTGTTTCCCTTTAAACTCATCTTCCATCCGGGAACCATATTGTATAAAATCTATGTAATCAATCTTCCCATATTCCTGGCTGTTACCTGTAGGTATATAAATGTGGCTGCTGTCAACAGGCGATGGCTCACCGGTTATGTTCATACGCATATCACTCATAGGTCCGTTTAAAGTCATCAATGCCTTACCGGTTACTTTGCCATAAAACTGGCTGTTATCACGGCTTGTTGTATTTAACAACAACATTTTGCCGGTTTCAAAACGTATATTTTCAAAACCAAAATTGCTAAAGAACTGGTGGTACAGTTTGCCACTGGCTGTGCCGGTATTGTTTAATGTATCTTTAAGTTGTAAAGTTCCAAAATCAATTTCATCAGGGTAAAAATTAATGGTTTCGTTTGAAAATTTATAAGTGCATTGTGTATATACAACTTTTAACGAACCATCAGTTATATTTAACGGGCCGGTTACATAACGGTTATTGGGCCCGCCAAAAATTTTCAGGTCGCTGTTCACATTTCCTGTCATGTTACTAAAAATACCTTTAAGGTAATTGTTTAGTATGCTTATATCAAAACGGTCGGCTTTAAATGTAAAATAGCTTTGGTTAGCAGTTGTATCTTTGTAATTGTATCTGCCATCAATTTCAAATTTATTTTTTTCACCTTCAGCTTCTCCTTTGGCAGTAATCTCACCGGTATTTGTATTTACGCTGCCTTTTACTTTTACTGTTCCTATCTCCGAATTATCTAACCTGAATTCTTCAGCTACGGCATCGTATTCCAAAATTTGTTTTCCAAATGGGTCACGCAAACGTAAGGTACCCGTCAGGATGCCTTCGAGCCTTGGTTGTTTTAAAAAAAGTTGGGTAAAATCATTTATGTTTACTTTCCTTAGGTTTGCCAAAAGGTTAGTATGGTCTGTTAGTTCATCAAGTTCGGTTGATATCACAATTTCCTGGTTGCCCTGCATAAATTTTACATTATTGGCTTCAATATATGATTTACGCAAAGTGATATGCCCGTCTTTGGCAAGTTCCCATTTTTTATCATTAAGTATAAATGATGATGGCGAAAAATCTATGCTAAAACCATCGGGATAGGTTTGTACCCGTGCATTTAATTCTGTATTTCCAATTGTTTTGCTGGCGCTTGTTGTAAGGCTGATAGTTGAGATATCATTTTTTGAACTGAACAATAACTTGGTGTTAGGTAATCTTAAACTGTCTGATATTTTAATTTCATTTACTGAAATATCAGTAACGAGGCTATCCATATTTCCTGTGGCAGTTAGTGATATGTTATCAAAAACTTTACCATCGTAATTAAACATCGGTACATCGGCTTGTACATTAAATAAATTTTGTGCCATCCTAAGGTTACCCGAAAATTCTGCATTATCAAACCCTTTTAACCGGCTATCAAACAAACGAACATATTCATCAACCAGTTTTGTTTTTATATTAAATGAAAAATCCTGGTCGCCAATATTATAAGTTGGTTTTTTAAAATAAGAAGGGTAGTACCTGTTGAGGAAGACGCTGAATGCATCGGGCAGTTCAAGAATTTTAAATTTTCCGGTGATATTGCCTTCCATTTCATTGGTGGCTACCTGCAACACTTTGTTGGCATTGCTGTCAATGTACGAGTTAAGCGAAAAATAATCGAACGAGAGTTGGCTGCTGTCGTGCATCAGTTTTGCATTATACATTTTTGCATTACCCAAAAAATTATCAATGTTATTGCCAACAAAATCAAAGTTCAGCAGGCCCGATAAAATGAAATTATCTTTTGTAAAATTTAGTTTTTGCAGGTTGGCATATTGCAGGTCGGCATTAAAATTAAATTTTGATGTATCGCCCAGCAAACTTACTGATCCGTTAAGGTTGTTTATTTTTAAATTAGGGTCATTAATATCAAGTTTGCCGGTAAAAAGATGTTTTACAAAGGTTCCGTTTAATGTTATGTTTTTATATTGATAGCCCGAAAACTCAAGACTGTACACTTTTCCATCAAAATCGGCATTAAGGCTTTGCAATGTAAGGCCTGTGCCTTTTACTTTCCCATCCAATGCAACCATACCAATTTTGGGGTTATTAAACAGCCTGCCAATATTAAGTCCTTGCGATGATATCTTTCCGGAATATGTGGCCGGTTTTCCATCGGGTAGTTTCATATTTACATCGGCATTTAAGTTGCCAATGCTTGTACTTACATTGCCATAGGCTACAAAATCTTTTATAAAACCTGTGAAATTTCCTTTAAACCTGATATTGCCCAGGCTTTGCATTTGCTGTTTGCCTAACCTGTTTAATGAAGGAACCAGTTTTACCAGGTCGTAATAATTTGTAACCAGGTTGTTCGATTTAAAATCAATGAATGTATTATTGATGTCGGGCAAGCCTTTCATCGATATATCGCCATTGATGATGGTGTTATCGCTTTTTAATGTAAAATCACGGGCAGCTAAATTATCAATGCTTCCTTTTGCCTGCCCGTTAAAATGTATAACCCTGTTCCATGATTTTAATTCAGGTGCAAAAAAAGCAATGTCATCGCTGTGTATTGTACTGTTTGTAAACCTGCCTTCCAGTTTTACCTTGTGTAAAAAATCGCTCATGTCGGCATTAAAATCATTATACCGCATGGCATAATAATTTCCTATCCTGCTTTTATTGGTTACAATATCCAGGTTGTTAAACTCCATGATGGATGGCGTAAGTTTCATATCTGCAACAATCTCCTTCACTTCAAACCCGCTTTTTTCTTTTGTAGATAATTTTAAATGGGTAGAGATAGTGTCTTTATCAAACATCACATTATTTAACTGCCCGTTAATAGCACTGAAAATGATATGTTGCCCGTCGAACCGGTTGGTATAGGGGCTATGTTCCGTTTCCCTTTCATTGATGAAGCGGCCATCTTGCAAGGTTATTGTTCCTACCGTTATCTTCCAGCCGGCAGCATTCCATTGCAGTTGCGATAAGTTGTTTGCTACAGCCGTATCGGGCTGTCGTTTTGGTACCAATGGCCGGTTGCCTGTATAATCATAAATACCAAATATAGGTTCATCCAGTTTTACTTCGTGTATGCTTACCTGTTTTTTTATAAGGTCAAAATCATCGGCTTTAAGAAAAAGTTTTTTTATTGATGCTCTTAAATCCTGGCCAATCCAACCATCAATTTTATTGAATGTAACATTATTGAGTTCAATAGTCTTAAGGTCAATTTGTGTATTGCTTTCTTTTTTTGTGGTTGATTTTGGGGCAGCAAAAAAATCAGCCAAAAACTGGTAGTTCCATACCGAATCGGTTCTTTTTAAATTAATCACCGCATCTGAAAGGCCAATATATTTAATAACGGGTTTTTGTGTTAAAAAAAACCAATCGGTGATATTTAATTTCACAACACCAGCATACAGCAATGTATCTTTTTTAAGGTCTTTTATCATTACGCCCTCAACCAGCAGCTTGTTAAAAAAACCAATATCAACATGCTTAACCGAAACTTCGGTGTTTAATTTTTCGGATAAAACCGATGCTGCTTTTTTCACCATCCAGTTTTGTACTGGCGATAAATGCAGGATGCCCCAACCCGAAAGCAGTAAAACAAACAAGACTAAAAAGAATGATGTAATGTGCAGCGCTTTTTTAAATACATAACCCCATAATGCTGCCCATGCCAATAATAACAGCCAAAACAACCAGTTTGAAACAGGAAGAATTTTAAAAAACAATAAACCAAGTACCAGCCAAAAAAGCAGGATGAGAAAAAACCATTTTAATATGTTGAGTACAATACGCAGGATAATCTATTAGATGTAAAAATAATTAATCGACCCAGTAAAGGCAAATCAGGTGCCAAACTTTACCTGTTCTTTACAGGTTATTTTTGAAAATGAAATTCATTTTTGAGATTGCATTTGTTTATTAAAAGTATCTGATTTTCCTTTTGCAATGGAAAGCGTTTGCCAGTTTTCGTTTTTTAAAATTTTAGCTATGTAAATAATTTGCCCCACATGGCTTGCATAATGTGCCAATTGCCGGTTGATGGCATCAATGGCAGGCATGGCCTCGCCACGTATGTGAATTGTTTTTGCCAGGTCATCTTCGGTTAGCTGTTCAATAGCATGCAGGCAACAATACCAGCCTTTTTCCCAAATATCAAGCAACTGCTGGTAATTTAATCGAGTCTCAAATTCGGCATCCCTGCTTCGCCAGGTTTTTTCGCCATCGGTGGTTAAAAAATCTGTCCAGCGGCTAAGCATATTGCCGGCCATATGTTGTATAATAATGGCAATGCTATTGCTTTGTTCATTAGGCTGGTAAAAAAAATCCGGTTCGGTTAGTTGGGCAAAAGTTTTATCGCCAAGTTCTTTATAAGATGCCAGGCGTTTTACGGCCGATTGAATATAAATTTCTCCTATTGACATATTTGTTTGTTTTTGTTGCGCAATTTTTTAAAATAAATAAACGGTAAAGAAACAGATTCAGCAAGCTATGATTATCCATACCTAAAAGCACTCATCAACTATTAAAATATGGTAAGATTGAGTTAAAGTATGGTTAATTAATTTTAATGGAATCAGTTTCTATAAAACCGTGTTCTTTGTAAAACAAACCGTAACGGAAAATTTTTATTTAAACTGTTTTACTTTATTCTTTAATACCCTCTTGCATCATCATCCCCCCTATGGTCGCCAACTGCAATAATTGTTTTCTTTTTTGTAGTATCATCCCATTTTATTTGTATTACTTCGGTACGGCCAATTGCACTTCTTTCTTTTATATCATATCCCATGGCCTGCAGTTCTTTTTTTACATCGGGCGAAAACCCTTTTTCAATAAACAAAACATCGGGCAGCCATTGATGATGAAACTTGGGTTTGTTTACTGCATCATCAACCGTCATGTTAAATTCCAATATATCAACCAGGGTTTGAAAAACACTTGTAATGATAGTTGTGCCGCCGGGTGTGCCAACTACCAGGTATGGCGAGCCGTTTTTTAATACGATGGTGGGTGTCATACTGCTAAGCATTCTTTTGCCGGGAGCAATAGCATTTTTATCATTGCCCACTGCGCCATACATGTTAGGCACGCCGGGCTTTACGCTAAAATCATCCATTTCATTATTAAGCAAAAAACCTGCACCTGAAACTACGGTACGGCTGCCGTATCCGCCATTTAAAGTGGTGGTTACCGATACTGCATTGCCTTCATCATCTACAATACTTATATGTGTGGTTTCCTCACTTTCATGAATGTGGCCTGCCTTTATATTTTTACTGCTGCCTGCCCTGCCCGGTTCATAATCTTTCATTCTTTCCTGCAGGTAAGCATTGCTCACCAAAGTTTTTACAGGCACTTTTACAAAATCGGGGTCGCCTAAAAACTCGGCCCTGTCGGCATAAGCCCTGCGTTCCACTTCTGTCATCAGTTGCACCGATGCAGCGGTTTCAAATTTCATTTCGGCAATATTTTTATCTTCAATCATCTTCATCATCTGCTCCAGTATAATGCCGCCGCTGCTTGGCAATGGCATGGTTAAAATTTGGTAACCTTTATAATTGAAATCAACTACGTCTCTTTCTTTGGCCTTGTAATTTTTAAGATCGCTTAATGAAATGATGCCATTGCCTTTTTTCATTTCTGCAACAACCAGTTTAGCGGTTTCGCCTTCATAAAATCCTTTTTGCCCTTTGTCTCTTATTCGCTTTAATGTATTGGCTAAGTCTTTCTGTACCAAAATATCTCCTGCCTTCCAATCTCCATCTTTTACAAATGCAACAGGCGATGTGTTCAGTTCAAGAAATTCTTTTTTTGTACTGTTAAAAGATGCAGCCTGAGATGCAGTGATGGCAAAACCTTTTTCTGCAAGGTCTATTGCAGGCTGTATCAATGTAGCAAATGGCAGCTTTGCATATTTTAAACTAGCAAACAACCCGGCAACTGTACCCGGTACACCTGCAGCCAGGTGCCCGTTTTGCGATAAGTTTAATAATGGGTTGCCATCTTTATCAAGGTACATATCTCTGCTTGCCGCAGCAGGCGCTTTCTCACGATAATCGATGCTTATGTTTTTACCATTTTTTAAATGTGCTACCATAAAACCACCTCCGCCAATATTGCCTGCACCGGGGTAAACAACAGCCAGCGCTAATTGTGTGGCAATGGCTGCATCTACCGCATTGCCGCCCATTTGTAAAATGTGTAGCCCTACCTGGCTTGCAAGGGGATGTGCACATACTACAGCCCCTTTGGTACAGGTAATTGATTTTTGAATGGTATAATTATTATGGTTGATTGCCTGTGCAATTATTAAAGAAGGTAAAAACAATAAAAAACTAATTGCTGATGTATAAATTAAGTGCTTACGGGTCATTGTTAAAATTTTATCGAATTTACTTTAATAAAGCCAAATTTCTTTTCTCAATTACAAAATCAAAAAATGTTTAAGTTAAAGAGGCGTACATTAAGGATAAATGGCAGCACTAAGTCATCTGCTTTCTTTATTTTCACATAATATTTTGTAACAGGAATCCTCCATCGCTCAAAAATGAAACAATGAGAATCAAACTATTTTTTATTTGCTTTTTATTTTTTACCGCAAAATCATTTGCACAAATAAAATCGCCTGGCGAATTTTTAGGTTACCGGTTAGGTAGTCATTTTACACCACATTATAAAATTGTAAATTATTTTCAGCAGATGGCTGCCGCAGAGCCACAAATGATGAAACTGGAAACTTATGGACAAACCAACGAGGGTAGGCCGCTTTTACTTGCAATTGTATCCTCGCCCGAAAATATGGCAAGGCTTGATGAGATAAGAAAAAATAATTTACGGTTAACAGGATTGCTGAAAGATAAGGCGCCCGATGTAAATGCACCGGTAATAGTTTGGCTTAGTTATAATGTACATGGCAATGAAGCCAGTTCATCAGAAACTTCAATGAAGGTTTTGTATGAACTGCTAAGCCCTTCAAATATGCAGGTGAAAGCCTGGTTAAAAAACACAGTTGTAATCATTGATCCCTGTTTAAATCCTGATGGAAGGGAAAGATATGTAAACTGGTATAATCAAATGGTTGGTAAAAATGCTAATGTAGATGTTAATACAAGAGAACACAGTGAACCCTGGCCCGGCGGAAGAGTAAACCATTATTATTTTGATTTAAACCGTGACTGGGCATGGCAAACACAGGTAGAAACACAGGGGCGCATGAAAAAATATAATGAATGGCTGCCACAGATCCATTGCGATTTTCACGAACAGGGGATAAACAATCCTTATTATTTTGCCCCTGCCGCCGAACCTTTTCACGAAGTGATTACAGCCTGGCAACGACAATTTCAAACAAGTATCGGCCGCAACCATGCAAAATATTTTGATGCCAATGGCTGGTTATATTTTACCAAAGAAATTTTTGATCTTTTTTATCCATCTTATGGTGATACATATCCATTGTATAATGGCGCTATTGGGATGACGTACGAGCAGGCAGGCCATAGCCAGGGCGGGCTGGCCGTTGCAATTAATGATGGTGATACTCTTACCTTACAAGACAGGATTGCACATCATTACACCACCAGCATCAGCACTATTGAAATTGCTTCAAAGAATGCCGAAAAATTAATGAGCGAATACAAAAAATATTTTGATGATGCCAATACCAATGGTGTAGGCTTATATAAAACTTTTGTGATAACAGGCGATAATAACGGTAAGCTGCAAGCGCTGAAAAGTTTTTTTGACCGCAACGAGATACGGTATGGCAGTGTAACAGGTAATGCATTGAGGGGTTATAATTATTTCAGCGGTAGAGAAGAAAGTTTTAATGCAAGCAATAGCCTGGCTGTTTCTGCCTACCAGCCTAAATCGGCCCTGGTAAAGGTTTTATTTGAACCAAAGTCGAAACTCAGTGATTCTGTTACTTATGACATTACCGCCTGGAGCCTGCCCTTTGTATATGGATTACAAACTTATGCCGTAAAAGAAAAGCTGCCGGTAACTGGCAATGTAAAAACAAATAATGCTGTTGCGGTTTCTGCTTCGGCTTATGGTTATCTTATTAACTATAATTCATTTGCCGATGCAAAATTTTTATCTGCTTTATTAAATAATGGAATTAAGGTAAGGTATGCCGAAAAGGAATTCACTTATCATGGCAAATCATTTGCCAAAGGAACCATCATTGTTTTAAAGAAAGGAAACGAAGAAAAGTTGCAGGAGTTTGTAAGCCTGGCAAAAGCAAACTATGCAACAGTTACCGAAGTTAACGGTGGATTTATGGATACAGGTTTTGATTTTGGCAGCGAAAAAGTCAGGTTCATTAAAAAGCCTGCAGTAGCGCTGCTTACAGGCCGTGGCGTAAGCCCCAATGCGGCTGGTGAAGTATGGCAGCTTTTTGACGGGCAGTTAAATTATCCAATAAGCCTTTTTAATGCTGACGAGATTGATGCCAACGGTTTAAAAAATATTGATGTATTGATTTTAGCTGATGGCAGGTATAAATTTTTTGCTGATAAAGAAGCATCCGCACAACTTAAAATGTGGGTGCAACAGGGAGGAAAAATTATTGCAATGGAAAATGCAGCCGCACAGCTTGCAAAAACCGATTGGGGAATTAAACAGAAAAAAGATGATGATGATAAAAAAGACGATAAAAAAAACACAGATGAATATGAAGCTTTAAAGAGGTACGAGAACCGGGAAAGGGATGGTATTGTAAACAATATACCCGGCGCTATTTATAAAGTAGATTTGGATGATTCACACCCATTGGCTTTTGGTTATGGCAATAGTTATTATACTTTAAAGCTAAGCAGCGATATGTATGAATTTATGGACGATGGCTGGAATGTAGGTGTGATAAAAAAAGAAAACCAGGTATCGGGTTTTGTGGGTAACAGGGTTAAGGATAAAATAAAAGACGGTACTGTTATTGGTGTGCAGCCATTGGGCAACGGCTCCATTGTTTTTTTTGCCGATGACCCCATATTCAGAAGCTTTTGGGAAAACGGGAAGTTGATGTTTGCCAATGCTATATTTTTAGTGGGGCAGTAAATGGCTGTAACAAATTTTGAACATGAAGCATTTATCAAAACAAAATCAATTACAATAAAAGTATGCTGAAGAATTTTTCTTTTACCAATAAACGTTTATTGAGCAATCAAAACCTGCTGCAACAAATTTTAATGTTGTTTTTTGTTGTATGCTTCGGCTTTGCAAATGCACAATCGCCAAAAACATACACTTCATCGGAGATATTATTACAATTAAAGAAATTGAATGTGCTGGGTTCGGTATTATATGTGGCTGCCCACCCCGATGATGAAAACACAAGGCTGCTTGCATACCTGGCCAATGGAAAATTGTACCGTACAGGTTATTTAAGTCTTACCCGTGGCGATGGCGGGCAAAATCTTATTGGTGATGAACAGGGTGTTGACCTGGGGCTGATACGTACACAGGAACTGCTTTCGGCAAGGCGCATTGATGGAGCAGAACAATTCTTCAGCCGTGCATTTGATTTTGGTTACAGCAAAAGCCCCGAAGAAGCCATGCGTATTTGGGGGCATGATAAAATATTGGGCGATGTGGTTTGGGTGATAAGAAAATTCAGGCCCGATATTATCATCACCCGGTTTCCAACAACAGGCGAAGGAGGGCATGGCCATCATACAGCATCGGCCATACTTGCCGGCGAAGCATTTGATGCAGCAGCCGACCCAACAAAATTTCCTGAACAATTAAAACTGGGTGTTACCGTTTGGCAGGCAAAACGTTTACTTTGGAATACATTTAGTTTTGGTTCTACAAATACAACAAGTGCCGATCAATTTACAGTTGATTGTGGCGAATATAATCCCATACTTGGAAAAAGTTATGGTGAGATAGCTGCTGCAAGCCGCAGCCAGCATAAGAGCCAGGGCTTTGGCGCTACAGCACAAAGAGGCAGCGTGACAGAATATTTTAAAACCATAAAAGGAACGGCGCCGGCAGATGATTTGATGGACAATGTGGATGTAACATGGAACAGGGCCAATGATAAAATACTGGCAGGCGATATCAACAAAATAATTAAAAAATTTGATGTACAGCATCCCGAAAAATCGGTACCTGCATTGGTAAGTTTATATAAAAAAGTTGAGCAGGTAAAAGATGAATACTGGAAAAAACAAAAACTGGATGCACTGAAGGAATTGATACAAAACTGTTGTGGTTTATTTTTAGATGCTACAACCAATACCCAGTTTGCTGTGCAGGGCGATAGCTTGAAAATAAATTTTGTTGTAAATAACCGATTAGGCGCCAACATAAAAAATGCCGATGTTTTTATTGATAATGATTATGTAATTTTCGACCGTTTAGAAACCAATAAGAATTCGGTGAAGGATTATACCATGTTCATCAGTCCAACAGCCGCAATCACACAGCCTTACTGGCTGCAAAACCCGATGGATAAAGGGAGTTTTAATGTAACCGATCAGCAACAGATAGGCAAAGGGCAAAGCGATCCTTATAGTGTTGTGTTCAGCATGCAGATTGAAGGCACAGAATTTAAGTTTACAAAACCCGTAAGGTATAAACATACCGACCCTGTAAAAGGCGAACTTTATCAACCATTAACTATTCTGCCAAAAATTGAATTAAATTACGATGCAGATGTTTACCTCGGCATCAACAACCAGCCCGTTCAGGTGGGCACGCAGGTTAAATCAAATCTTTCAACGGCATCCGATATCACGGTAACTAAATTAACATCGCAAAAAATAAGCAACAGCAATAACCCATACATATTTAAGAGCAGTGCTAAAAAATCAGTAGATCATGAAACATCAACATTCAGTTTTACAGGTGTAAATGATGATTATGTAGAAGAAATAAAATTGCAGGCACAAAACAACGGGTATGCCTATCATCACTACAGGAAAACCATTTCGTACGACCATATACCATCTATCGTTTATTTTCACGATGCAACCGCCAGGCTTTCAAAAATTGACTTGCGTACAGAAGGAAGTTTGGCCGGCTATATTCCCGGCGCCGGCGATAAGATACCGGAGGCTTTGCAGGTGATGGGTTATAAAGTGGTTACTTTAAAACAAGCCGATATTAATGCAGCTAATTTAAAACAGTATGATGTTATTGTAACCGGTGTACGGGCATACAATACTAACGATTGGATGAATGATGTGTATGATGAACTGATGAAGTATGTGAACGAGGGCGGGGTTTTATTAGTTCAATATAATACAAGCAGCCAAATAGGCCCGGTTAAAGCAAAAATTTCGCCATACCCGTTTAATATAAGCCGCAACAGGATTACGGATGAAGATGCAAAAGTAAATTTCTTATTGCCAGATCATCCTGCATTAAATTATCCAAACAAGATTACCGAAAAAGATTTTGAAGGATGGATACAGGAACGCAGCATTTATCATGCAGATAAAATTGATACTGCATTTAAAAAAATCCTCAGCATGAAAGACCCCGGCGAAAAAGAAAATGACGGAAGCCTCATCATTGCCAATTATGGCAAGGGAAGATTTATATATACAGGCCTTGTTTTTTTTAGGGAATTACCGGCGGCTGTGCCGGGCGCCTACAGGCTGTTTGCAAACCTAATAGCCAACAACAGACAACAAGTTGCAAAATAAAACATCACCGGTGTTAACATCATAAATTATGCAAAACGAAAAATCATATTGGAATAAATGGTACCTGGCCGTGTTGCTTTTTTTGATACTGCAAATATTTATCTTTTATATGATAACGGTAGAGTTTAAAAAGTGATTACGGGTTTTAGGAAAAATATTCTTTTGTTATAAATAATAAATAGCTCAAAGGGTTTATGTATGAGTAGAATCGATTGGATTATATTATGTGTAACACTGGCTGGTATTGTGCTGTATGGCATTTATAAAAGCCGAACCACAAAAAACCTCGATGGCTATTTTTTAAGCAACCGCTCCATGCCCTGGTATCTTGTATTGTTAAGCATTATGGGTACACAGGCAAGTGCCATTACTTTTTTAACAGGCCCCGGGCAGGCATATAGCGATGGGATGCGTTTTGTGCAATATTATTTTGGTTTGCCGCTGGCCATGATTGTTGTAAGTATTTTTTTTGTACCTGTATTTAACAAGTTAAAAGTTTATACCGCTTACGAGTTTTTAGAAAACAGGTTCGATCTTAAAACCCGTACGCTCACTTCGTTTTTATTTTTGTTGTCAAGAGGCTTAAGCACGGGCATCAGCATATTTGCACCTTCTATAGTTTTAAGTTCTTTGATGGGATGGAATATTTATTATACCAACCTGGTGATGGGTGGGCTGCTGATTATTTATACCATGAGCGGCGGCGCAAAAGCGGTTGCCCATACACAAAAACTGCAAATGATTATTGTGTTTGTGGCTTTGTTTATTGTTGGATACCTGGCTGTAAAATTATTGCCCGATGCCATTGGCTTTACCGGCGCCCTGCGTAAAAGCGGAGAAATGGGAAAGATGAACATCATTACCACAGGCTTTACCGATAAGGGTTTCGACTGGCAGGACAAATACAATATTTGGAGTGGAATGATTGGAGGATTTTTCCTGGCGCTTAGTTATTTTGGTACCGACCATAGCCAGGTGGGGCGCTATCTTACTGCTAAAGATGTAAAAGAAAGCAGGCTTGGGTTATTAATGAATGGATTGGTGAAAGTACCCATGCAGTTTTTCATTTTATTGCTGGGTATTTTAATATTTTCTTTTTACCAGTTTAATAAAGCACCTATTTATTTTGACCAGGCAAAAGTTTCTGTTGCCAAACAAACAATGTATAAAGATTCCTTAATTGCATTAGAAAATAGTTATGCAATTGCTTTAGATGCAGGAGCAATGCAAGAATCGAAAGATTTAAGAATACAATACAGGGCTACTTTGCAAAAAGCTTTGCCCGGACAGGATACCAACGATAACAATTATATCTTCCTGCGGTTTGTGATGGATTATTTACCACAGGGGTTGATAGGCCTCATCATCGCCATTATATTTTTAGCTTCGTGGGGCAGCATTGCTGCTGCTTTAAATTCGCTGGCGGCTGTTACGGTTGTTGATTTTCACAAGAAATTTTTTGTAAAAGAAGAAACCGAAACAAAAGATTACCATGTATCGCAATGGTACACATTTGGCTGGGGCGTTTTTTGTATTATCATTGCCATGTTTGCACAAAACATTGGCAACAGTTTAATTGAAGCGGTGAATATCCTTGGCTCATTATTTTATGGTGTTATACTCGGTATCTTTTTAGTAGCACTGGGAGTAAAATTTATAAAAGGCCATGCCGTATTTTATGCGGCACTTGTATCGGAGTTGCTGGTAATTTTAATTTACCAGCAGAATTTAGTTTCTTTTCTTTGGCTTAATGCCATTGGCGCCATTTTGGTTGTAATATTAGCAATAGCAATACAGATGGTTAGCAAACAATAAGAATAATATCTTTTCATTAAAATATTTTCTTCCTGCAATCAAAAACTTGATTGCCGTAAACCTTCCATAATAAAGGCGCCAAAAAAGATCATGTAAAAAATTATAATTAACAAGAATAAAGAGCCAATGATAAGACCGATGATGGAACAGGTTCTTCCGGCAGTTAAAGTACCATAGCTGGCCGGGGAGTATAGTTCAGGCGTAGCCTGGTACAAGCGGCGGTCTTTATTAGAAAGCACCAGTCCGATGATACCACAAACAACACCAAAAAATCCATAACAAAATGCAAGTAAAATTGATAAGATGCCCAGTACCAGTACGCCGGTAGCGTTGGGTAAATTGGCAGGAGTGTTGCCAGGTGTAAGGTAATTTTGTTGTTCGGTCATAGCAGTAGTTTTAATGGTATAATGTAACCAGTTTGTAAATATAACTTACCATAATTATGAATGTGCAAAAAATTGCTGCATATTTTAAAATTGAATCACCGTTTTTTATTTTAAAACAAACGTGTACAATTAGGAATAAAAAAAGAAGGATAACAGGAATTAATGCAGGGTACATGATAAAGCTGGCTGCAAAATCTTTTTTCATTAATAAAATTAAACTTCTTTGCATACCACAGCCCGGGCAATCAAAATGTGTTATTGATTTAAACAGGCAGGGCACTTGATGGTGCTCCAGCCAGTTGATAATATTTACAAAGATGAACAACATGTACAATTAGTACTTGTGGTTTATAAGAAACTACTTGCAATTAAAAATCAAAAAATCTTTACAACAAATTAATAAGCCCTGGCAAATAATACCCGTTGGCTGCTTGGCTTTCCGGTTAATATACATTTACCTTCTTCTTTTTTATTATTAAGCGGGATGCACCTGATGGTTGCCTTGGTTTTTTCTTTTATCTGCTCTTCAGTTTCGGAACTACCATCCCAGTGGGCTGCAATAAATCCACCTTTTTCATCCAGCAATTTTACAAATTCATCCCAGCTATCGGCATTGGTTGTTTTACTTGTTCTAAAAGCAGCTGCTTTATCAAACATATTTTGTTGTATTTCTGCTAACAAATTTTCTACATGATTAGCTAATCCATCCAACGATACGCTGTTTTTTTCTTTGGTATCACGCCTTGCCACTTCTACCACTTTATTTTCTAAATCACGCAGCCCCATTGCAAGCCTTACAGGTACGCCCTGCAATTCATACTGGGCAAATTTCCAGCCGGGACGGCTGTTATCGTTGTTATCATATTTAACCCTAATGCCCAATTCTTTTAACGATGCAATAATTTCATTTGCTTTTGCATCAATTGCCGCCTTGCTTTCTTCGCCTTTGTAAATAGGTACAATCACCACTTGCACCGGTGCAATTTTTGGTGGTAATACCAAACCCTGGTCATCGCTATGTGCCATTATTAATGCGCCAATCAATCTTGTAGATACACCCCAGGATGTAGCCCAAACATATTCCTGTTTATTTTCTTTATTTAAAAACTGTACTTCAAAAGCCTTGGCAAAATTTTGTCCCAGGAAATGAGAAGTGCCTGCCTGCAATGCTTTTCCATCTTGCATCAATGCCTCAATGCAATATGTATCTTCTGCACCGGCAAAACGTTCGTTAGGTGTTTTTACACCTTTTATTACTGGCACCGCCATATATTCTTCCACAAATGCTGCATACACATCCAGCATGCGTAATGTTTCTTCCACCGCTTCTTCTTTTGTTGCATGTGCTGTATGCCCTTCCTGCCAAAGAAATTCGGCAGTGCGTAAAAACAAACGGGTACGCATTTCCCATCGCACTACATTGGCCCATTGGTTTATTAATAAGGGCAAATCCCGGTAGGATTGTATCCAGTCTTTATAAGTGTTCCATATAATTGTTTCGGATGTTGGCCGCACAATCAGTTCTTCTTCCAGTTTAGCATCGGGGTCAACAACAATTCCTTTTCCTTCAGTATCGTTCATCAGCCTGTAATGCGTTACCACTGCACATTCTTTGGCAAAGCCTTCCACATGCGCCGCTTCTTTGCTTAAAAAACTTTTTGGAATAAATAAAGGGAAGTAAGCATTTACATGCCCGGTTTCTTTAAACATCTTATCCAATTGGTCACGCATGTTTTCCCAAAGGGCAAAGCCATAAGGTTTTATTACCATGCAACCCCGTACAGCCGAATAATCAGCCAGGCCACCTTTAATTACAAGATCGTTATACCACTGCGAATAATCTTCGGTTCTTGATGTAAGTTCTTTACTCATTTATTTTTATGATGGTTATATGTGGGTACTTAACTTATTTCTTTTAGCACTGCATTAACAACAGTCTGTTTAACTTTATTGTCTGTTAATTAAAGCATGTGCAGGTACACAAATCGTTTTAAAACTGCACAAAAATAGTAACTTCAACATTAAATGCTATAAACAAATCGCTATGCAAACAAAAATTTTACTTCTTGCTATATCCGTTGCAGCATTAAGCAGTTGCAGCACTGCATATAAAACCGGGCAAACACCCGATGATGTTTATTATTCGCCGGCCAGGGTTGATGAAAGTGTTTACAGCAATGAACGCAACCTGGCACGCTACCAGCCTGCTACCGATTATGAAATAACTATGGGCATCAGGGACTGGCGCTGGCGTAGTTTTAGAGATGATTATGATTATCGCTACAGCCCTTATAATTTTGTAACCTGCAATACTTATAATTATGGATATTATTACAACCCGTATTATTATCCATGGGCTATTTATACAGGCAAACTTACCTACAGTGCACCGGTAAACACAACACCCCGTATGGTAAACCTAAATGCATACAATGGATACAATGCAAGAGTGGCTGCAGGCAAAACCAATGGAACATTAACATGGGCAAACCCATCCTCACAATATAACAATAGCAACCGCAGCAGCACAAGGCGTGAAGGCAGGACAATTATTTTACCCCGCAATAGTTCATCATCCGAAAATAATTCAAGGTCTTATTCACCATCTTCTTCCAGCAGTAGCGGAAGTTCATCATCGGGCAGCAGCAGTTCAGGTTCTTCTGTTAGCAGACCGGGCAGGGGAGGATAAGTCGATACATCTCTTTTTTCTTTGTAATTATTTACATTGATTTTTTAAACAGGGAAAAATAAAATTGATTCCTGTTTGAAGTACGATTGCAAAACAAAAGCATTTCTATGAAATCATTTTTACTCTTTTCCTTTTTGTTTACCAGTGTTATTGTTTATGCCCAGGTGCCGGAAGATGCGTTGCGGTATTCTTTTTATCCGCAAAACGGCACGGCCCGTAATATGGCAATTGGCGGCGCCATGGGCTCGCTGGGCGGCGATGTTACCGCTACCTTTGTAAACCCCGCCGGGCTTGGTTTGTACCGTACAAATGAATTTGTAATTACACCTTCATTTATTTTAAATAATAACAAAGCTAATTTCAGGGATACCGAATCTAAAAATAAAAAGAATGCTTTTGGGCTGGGTACCACCGGTTGGGTATTTGGGCATACCAATAATAACAATCCAAAAAACAGCAGCGCTTTCAGCATTGCATTTGTACAATCGGCAAACTTTAATAACATAACTAAGTATAATGGTTTAAATGATTATAGTTCGTTTGGCGAGCAGTTTGCCGAGGAGTTTGCAAAAAGCGGTTTAACCATTGATGAAGTGCTGAACACAAATTCGCCTTATCCATACACATCGGCTCCGGCATTATATACTTACCTTATAGATACCGTAACTGTAAATGGTATTGTACAGGTAAAGGCAGCGCCGGAATATATTTTAGATGCAGGGCAGGCGCTTAGCCAGCAGATGCTGAAAACCACAAAAGGCGGCCTGTACGATTTTGCAGTAGGCTATGCATATAACAGCGGCGATAAATTATATATAGGCGCCAGCATTGATATTCCATTGGTGAATTATGAAAGTAATACAGTATTTACAGAGTCAGACACTTCATCAAACAATGCCAATCATTTTAATAAGTTTGAGTACACAGATAATTTTAAAACAAAAGGAACGGGCTTAAATGCAAAACTTGGTATAATTTATAAACCAAAAGAATTTATACGACTTGGGCTTGCCATACATACACCTACCTGGATGTTTTTAACCGATACCCGTACAACTACTTTAACCACGCAGGTTGAAAACCCGGTTCAAACTTTTAGCGTGAGTTCACAAACCTTTACCAACAACCAGCCGGGCGAAGCAAAGTATATACAGCGTACGCCATTTAAAGCCATCATCAGTGGCGCTTATGTGTTCAGGGAAATTTCGGATGTTACAAAACAGAAAGGGTTCATCAGCGCCGATATAGAATATGTGCATCATAAAGGCGGCCGTTTTAACAGCGATAATGAAACCGTAACCGATAACGAAAAAAATTATTACAAGGCATTGAATAACGTGGTGAAAACAGATTATAAAGGCAATTTTAATTTTAGGCTTGGCGGCGAACTGAAATTTAATATCATAATGGCAAGGCTTGGCTTTGCATATTATGGCAATCCATATAAAGATGCAGGCTACAAAGCCAACCGTATGCTGATGAGTGGCGGCCTCGGTTACCGCAACAAAGGTTTTTTTGTTGATCTTACTTATGTGTATGCTATTACTAAAGATGTAAGTTTCCCTTACCGGTTACAAGACCGGGCAAATACCTATGCCAGCTTAAAAGAAAACAGGAGTAACGTGGTTGCCACACTTGGCCTTAAATTTTAACCAGGACCAATTGCTTATATACGCTCCCGGAATTTTTTTCGGGGGCGTTTTTTTTGAATGAAAGGTAGCGCCTTGCTACCGGCTACATGGTGGTTAAATATTTTTTGATGATGACATAGCCGATAATGGCAAGCAGCAGTATAAGTATAATGGTGAAATAAAGCCAGGGTTGTTCTTTTAGTTTACGCTTTTCTTTTTTCAGCTTTTTTTTCTGAGTTTGTTTTTTTAAATCTTCATTTAATTGCTGCACCAGTAACAGTACATCTTTTTTATCCTTAAAACTTTCAAGCCCTTCTACGGCATCGTTCATAAAAGCATCATCGGCCATCTGCTTCTCCACTTCGTGTGCTTCGGCAGCGGGCAATTTCTTGTTCAGGTAATCAAGCAGCTTGTCTTGCTCAATATCTTTGTTTAGGTTGGCCAATATGTCTTTTAAATTATCGCTCATGTATGCGTTTCTTTAATTGTGTAATGCCGGTTTAGCTTTTAACACTCATCTTTTCCATCAGTATTTTTAAATTTCTTTTACCATTTTGTATATGGCTCTTCACCTGCATCAGGTCAAAATTGGTTAGCCCGGTTATTTCCTGGTAACTTTTCTTTTGCAGGTAAAACAATGTTATACAAACCTGTTGCTCCTTGTTAAGTTGTTCAATAGCCCTCGACAGGTTATCCAATGCTTTGTCTTTTTCAATAAAACTGTTTTTTTCTTCTGCATCGGCAGGTGTGGCCATAATGCGTTCATTAATTTCGGCTGTGTATTTGCCTTTATCCCTCAGCTTCATCAGGCAATGGTTTTTGGCAATCATATACACCCAACTCCTGAAATATTCCACTTTGTATTTGTGCAGTTCGTTAATCACTTTCAAAAAAACCTGCTGCACGGCATCCCTTGCCTCTTCTTCATTTTTAAGGTACTTCATGCTTACACCCAGCAACAGCATGGTATAGCGTTCAAGCAAAATGCCCAGCCATTCATTGTTGTGGTCGGCATAAAACCTGCTCAGCAGTTCTGTATCTTCAATATGTTTATAATCGTTTTTGTTCAACACTTACACGCTGTTTGATTTGTAAACCAAATTTTTTTGCAAACGGGCTTATACATTCAGGTACCTTTCTTCCATAATTTTTTTATGATGGTACACATGGCCGATAGTGATAAAGCCCATGCTTTTTACGGTAGCTGGTTTGTTGTTAGCAGTGCCTTGTCTTTCCAGCATTTCGGCAGTAAAACTTTTATACAGCATTTCGGTTGATTTTCTAAGAGCAATGAATTCATCTACCAAATCGTTCCATTGGCGTGCATTGCCGTTTGAGTTAGCTGCATAGTTGTTTTCATCAAAGCCCGGTAACGAAGCCATTTCCTTTCTTGAAAAACACAAAGCCCTGTAATTAAAAATCCTTTCGGTGTCTATAATATGTTGCAACAGTTCCCTGATTGTCCATTTGCCGGTATCGTATGCAAACAAAGATTTTTCTTCGGTGATGGAGCGTAAAAATTTTTCAATAACCGGCAGTTGATTTTTAAAAGCGGTAAGCAGGTCGTCTTCGGGTACCTGTGCCACATAATTTTCAAAATAGGCCGGATAATCTGTAGCTAATGGTTTAGGCATCTTGTAATTTTTAAAGAAACTAAATTACAAAAAAGCATTCGTTTAAAATAGGTATATAATTAAAAAAGTGCATTGCAGAATAAACAAATTATATACTTTGGTACAGGATTTTCTGTTATTGAACTTTTTTATCAATGGGCTGTATTTAACTATGAATTGATAAGCGCAGGGTTAAATCCAGGCTGCTAAATATCGGCACTGTATTAAGATAAAACATCAAATACCTGTAATAAATATTACTTTAATAATTGTCGGGTAAGAAATTCATCAACTGTTTCGCCAGTTGGTGGAAAAATATTCAATGATGGAATATTAGTTTCATGTTCAAGGCCAATACTGTTAGCTTTATCATCTAAAGCTTTTGCTTGCAGTGGATGATGTATTGCCTGACTACGAACAGTAGGTGGAATGTTTGGGTTAGCATTTGAAGTATAAAAAGGTGGGTCGTCAGCACTCATCCATCCCATCATATCTAAGTCTTTTCTTATTGAAACCATTTCTGTATCGTTATACAGTTGTGGTAATGAATCTAATCCAAAATCCAATAGCATCGAATTAACAATATCGGGTACAGTAAAAATATTAACTCCTGTGGGTATTAATATGCTATCCATTATTACAGGGTCGTAAGAGCATTGGCTTGTTATATGACCGGCAGCCTTTATCCTTGTACTCTCCCTTAAAATAGGATTTGCATTATTTGGGTCGGCCATATCGGGATGAAAGGCAAGATAAATTGATGCGCCACCACCGGCCGATCCTCCATAACAAGCAATTTTTGTTTTATCAATATTAAATGAAGCTGCATAATACCTTATAAACTGAAGGCATAATTTTATATCATCAAGGCTGGTATAAATTCCACGTCGTTCGCCAATGGGTCTAAACTGGTAATTAATAGTGGCAAAAGCAATATTGTTTTGTAAGTATGATTGTATCTCTACAACTTTTTGTCCATAGGCCGAATCTTTATCACCACCTACAAAGCCGCCTCCATGTATAAAAATAACTAAAGCTGTTGGCTGTGCAGACGGCGGTAAAAAAATATCAAAAACAGAATTAACATTGTTGTTGTATGAAATATCGGATGCAAACTTTACACCCGACGATACACTAATTGGTGGGGCGCTAAAAGTAAGTGCCAGCGTAGGTTGTGTTGTTTCTGGTTCTTTACTTTTTGAGCATGAAAAAAGGAAAGTAGAAACAATTAATAGTAATGATAATCTCATAATAGCTATGTTTGTTTAATGTAATAAAAATGAACAGTTCTTATTCATGAATTTTATTTTTAAAAAGTAGATGTGTTAATATTGACTAGAAAAGCTACTATAAGTTTAAAACCTATGAAGTAAAAATATCTACTATTCACTTATCTTCTATGCCTCGTTTCGTGGCACACAAAACGAAGTGTTGCATGTTTTAAAGTCAAGTTTATATAAAAAAGTAAAATTGAAACCTGTATTTGTTAATGGCCATTCCTTCTCACAGGAACTGAAACGCAACTACACAAGGTAAAACTGCAATCTGTAGAAGTGTAATAATTTAAAATATCGCACCTATGGTGCTTTGGTAAACCTATTTTTAATTTTATCAAAATATCGCCTCTACGAGGCTTAAGTCCAGGTGGTGATGTAAGTGGCTACCTATGCCTCGTTTCGTGGCACACGAAATGAAATGTTGCAAGTTTTAAAATCAGGTTTACACAAAAAAGTACAAATTGTATTCTGTACTAGGCTGTCAAAAAAACTTTTTTTCTGCCGCCGTAGGTGACACTTTCTGCCGCCGTAGGTAGATGCCGCCGTCTGGTCTTCGACCAACGGCACAGCATACCGTTACATTTGTTTTAAACTAACTAAGAACCCATGTAATGAGTTAGGAAATTAAATTCATCAATTCCGTTGTGGTAAAATTTTGCCGAAGAATATTTGTAATCCACTTCAAAAGAAAATAGGTGCTGGATTGGTTGGCGTATGTTTGGTAATTATTGTTATTTTTAAGTATCAATACTTTTTTAAAAGATATTGTTAAGTTCTCAGTACGCCGCTGGTTGAAAACCAGGCAGCGGCAAAAGAAAATAAAGTAAATTTGGATATAAAAATAATTATTATGACAGCAGTAGCCATCCGTAAAAAATTAGTATCGTATTTACAGGTAGCAGATGAAAAAAAAGTGAAAGCAGTATATGCACTTTTGGAAGACGATATTGAACAGCAAGAAGGACGGATTAATATAAAGCAGTATAACAAAGAACTTGCTGAAGCAGAGGCTGAATATGCTAAAGGCGACTACATTAGTAATACAGCAATGAAGAAGAAAGTAAAGCAATGGTGAAAAATAAATTAGTTTGGACAAGACGTTCGCAACAACACCTAAGGGCTTTGTTTAAATACATTAGTACCGACTCTCCAAAGAATGCAATGCAAGTGGTTAATGATATAATAGTAGCTACAGAAAAAACTATTGCTAACCCGGAATTTTACAGCCCGGATAAATACAAAACGGATAATGATGGAAGTTACAGGGCTTTTGAAAAGCACCGATATAGGGTTGTTTATCGGTTTCAAAAAAATGTTATTAGAGTACTTAGGGTTAAACATACAAAGATGGAACCAAAGTTCTATTAGGTTTTCAATACGCCGCTGGTTGAAAACCAGGCGGCGGCATTTCGGCGGCATACTAGCGACGGCAAAAATCTACACCATTTTTTACCTTTATTTCAAAAACAAAAATTACCCTTTTTTATTTTTTTTCATTTTTGGTTTTGGCAGTATTTTTTTATTATCGCCTGTTAGGGTAGATGCCAATTTAACGGCTTCATAGGCATTTACAATACCACCTGTTCTGCATAATTCACTCAAGTCAACTTCTTCATCGGTGCCGGGCTTATCAACTTTTACCCCGGGGTTTTGTGCCGATTTTTCAATCACATATTTTAATTGCCTGGCCGATAGGGTAGGGAAGTATTCAAGCGTTAATGCAGCAATACCTGCCACCAGCGGGCATGCCATACTGGTGCCATCAAGCTTGCCATAATTTTTTCCACCCGGTAAGGTTGAGTAAATCCTAACCCCCGGCGAAAAAACATCCACTTCTTTTTTTCCGTAATTGCTGAACGATGCAACCAACCCGTTTAATTTGGGATCGCCGCTGGCACCTACAGTAATTACATTTGCAGCCCTGCCGCCATCTACATAATTTGGATTGGGAAAATTATCCGACACATCCACATCTTTTGCATCATTGCCGGCAGCATGTACCAGCAAAACATTCTTGCTATCGGCATAAGCAAATGCTTCATCCACCCATTTTTTTTGTGGCGAAAAACTTTTTCCAAAACTCATGCTGATGATTTTTGCGCCATTATCAACTGCATAGCGAATGGCCAGTGCAATATCTTTATCATGCTCATCGCCATCGGGTACCACACGCAGGCTCATGATGCGTACATTATCGGCAATGCCATCCATACCTTTGCCATTATCCCGTGCTGCTGCAATAATACCGGCGCAATGTGTTCCATGCATGGGGTTGGCGTTCATTAAATTGTTGTTGCCATAATCCCTGTCGTTTAAATTATTTTCATCATCGCCTACAATTTCTTTACGGTATGGTTTAGGCGGATTATTTTTTGCATCGGCTTTTCTTATCTCCCCTTCAATATATTCAATATATTCCTTTAGACCTTCTATAAATTCGTTATTGGTTTGGTCAAGCATGTTGTTGGTTTTCATAATGCTTAAGAAATCGTTTTTTGCCCTGCGTTCGGCAAATGATTTTGTAACATACTGGTCAAGCTCCCTGCCGGTGAAGGTATCTTTGTTCATCGCTTTTTTTAAGATGCTGTCGCTTTCAAGCAACTTGGTATGCAAATCTTTTAAAGCGCCAATATCTACTGCCGAAAAATCCTCATCCTTGCCAAACGAACCTTTTAATTCGGCTTTTGCTTTTAAAAACATCTCGTATTCGTACAGTTCATCTTTACTAAGCTTTGATTTGTCCACTTCTTTGTTATCCCATTTATCTTTAAGGCCATAATATACACGCCCTCTTTCATCACTGTCAACATTCACACTCCTGCCATCTTTGCCACCTAAAAAATTCCATCCATGTACATCATCAATATAACCGTTATGGTCATCATCAATTCCATTGCCTGGTATTTCGCCGGGGTTAACCCACAATACCGGTTTTAAATCTTCATGCAATGTATCAATACCGGTATCTATCACAGCTACCACTACTGTATTGCTTTTTAAGTTTTTGCTTTTTAAAAACTGGTAAGCTTTTGCAGCGCTTACGCCATTGTATCCATCAGTTGCTTTATCCATCAAGTGCCAGCCATTGGGTACTGTATTGGTTTGTGCAAATGTTGTAATGCTTAAGAATACAATGCCGAGCAAGCCTGTAGCTAATTTCTTCATACGTTTATTTTTAATGGTTGTAAAAATAAATGGTACTGCATGATAAGCCATACCGTTTATATTTATTTACAAAATTTTAAAGATTAAATTTTATACCCTGTGCCAGCGGAAGTTTATCGGTATAGTTAATAGTATTTGTTTGCCGGCGCATATAAACTTTCCAGGCATCGCTGCCGCTTTCACGGCCACCGCCGGTTTCTTTTTCGCCGCCAAAGGCGCCGCCAATTTCGGCACCCGAAGTACCAATGTTAACATTGGCAATACCGCAATCGCTGCCTGCATGCGAAAGAAATTTTTCTGCTTCCATCAGGTTGCCGGTCATGATGGCCGATGACAAACCTTGTGGTACCCCGTTTTGCAGGGCAATTGCTTCATCCATTGTTTTGTATTTTATAAGATAAAGTATGGGGGCAAATGTTTCATGCTGTACAATGGCAAAACTGTTTTTTACTTCGGCAATGCATGGTTTTACATAACAGCCGCTTTCATAAGCTTTGCCTTTAAGTACGCCGCCTTCCACAATAAATTTACCGCCTTCGGCTTTGCATTTTTCAATAGAGTCCAGGTAAAGTTTTACGGCATCTTTATCAATCAGCGGGCCTACATGATTTTTTTCATTTAAAGGATTACCGATTTTTAACTGCCCGTATGCGTTCACCAGTTTTTCTTTAAACTTATTATATATTTTTTCGTGTATGATAAGCCTTCTTGTAGTGGTGCACCTTTGTCCCGCAGTGCCTACGGCTCCAAATGTAGCGCCAATGAGCGCCATATCAAGGTCGGCATTTTGTGTAATGATGATGGCATTGTTGCCACCCAGTTCAAGCAGGCTTCGCCCTAAGCGGCGGCCCACCGCAGCAGCTACAGCTTTGCCCATGCGGGTGCTGCCTGTTGCCGATACCAGCGGTATCCTTTCATCGTTGCTCATCCATTCGCCCACATCCCTGCCGCCGGTAATGATGTTTGATACGCCTTCGGGTACGGCATTACGTTTTAAAACTGGTTGTAAAATATTTTGACAGGCAATGGCGCAAAGCGGAGTTTTTTCGCTGGGCTTCCAGATACATACATCGCCGCAAACCCAGGCCAAAGCAGCATTCCAGCTCCATACCGCCACCGGAAAATTAAAAGCCGATATCACCCCCACCAAACCTAATGGATGATATTGCTCATACATGCGGTGGCCGGGCCTTTCGCTGTGCATGGTTAGGCCATGTAACTGGCGTGAAAGGCCAACAGCAAAATCGCAGATGTCGATCATTTCCTGAACTTCGCCTAAGCCTTCCTGTAAGCTTTTACCCATTTCATAACTCACCAGTGTGCCCAGGCTTTGTTTATTTTTTCTTAACTCTTCGGCAAACTGCCTCACTACTTCGCCACGCTTGGGTGCAGGCCAGTTGCGCCATTCAAGAAATGCACTTTGTGCTTTTTTTACTACGGCTTCATAAGCACCGGCATCAGCAGCAGTTACCGATGCAATCATTTTTCCGTCAACCGGCGAAAAAGAATTTATTTTTTCGCCTTTTGTTTTTACCGTTTGTAAACCGGTACTCACTCCATTATTTTGAGATTGTATTTTTAGTGATTGTAAAAATTCCATATAGCCTTAATTATTTTTAAACGATTGAGATTAAACTGCAAGTTACGAATTGTTGAAAGTACAGATGAATAACAGGCATTTTACCGAGATGATTATTAAAAAGCAGGCAGCACCTGTGTTGTATTTTGCAAATAAACTAATACTGTTCTTGTTCGTTGGGGAAATCTTTGCTCTTTACATCAGCAATATATTTTTTAACTGCATTGTCTACCTGTTCTTGTATGTTTAGGTATTGCCTTAAAAAACGTGGTTTAAATTCGGTATTAATGCCAAGCATATCATGCATCACCAATACCTGCCCGTCGCAATTATTTCCGGCACCAATACCAATGGTTGGTATGTGAAGGCTTTCGCTTACTTCTTTAGCCAGCGCTGCCGGAATTTTTTCAAGCACAATAGCAAAGGCGCCAGCTTCCTGCAACAGCAAAGCATCTTTTTTTAGTTTGGCTGCTTCGTCGGCTTCTTTAGCCCTTACGGTATAGGTACCAAATTTATAAATGCTTTGCGGTGTTAGGCCAAGGTGCCCCATTACCGGAATGCCTGCGCTTACAATTTTTGAAACCGAATCCAGCACTTCTTCGCCGCCTTCCAGTTTTATTGAATGCCCGCCTGTTTCTTTCATTATCCTGATGGCAGATGCCAGCGCTATTTGTGAATTGGATTGATAAGAACCAAATGGTAAATCTACCACAACCAGGCACCTGTTTATACCACGTACCACGCTTTGTGCATGATAAATCATCTGGTCTAAAGTGATAGGCAGAGTTGTTTCGTGGCCGGCCATTACATTGCTGGCGCTATCGCCCACCAATATGATATCGATACCAGCCTGGTCGAAAATTTTTGCAAACGAAAAATCATAAGCCGTGAGCATGGAAATTTTTTCTCCACCGGCTTTCATTTTTTGCAACGTATGGGTAGTTACTTTTTTTATTTCCTTATTAACCGACATGGTAATTTTATTTTAGTTTACTGTTGCTGCTGAATTGCTTTGCAAATCAATAAAACAATACTGCACAACAAATGTTGCCGTAAATGTAAACATAAAATATTTTGTAAAACCTGTTTTTACAAAATGGGGCTAAGGCAGATAAGGGTATACTTAACTTTAATAAGTTAATACCTTAAAAACAGTTTAAGAAAGATGGTGTAATCGTTGGTGCTGTTCCAGTCGGCATTTGCTCTTGATTTATACATATACTCACCTTTATCTGTACCGGCAAAACTGAATGAGCAAAATTCATTTTTTTTGCTTGAGCATCCCAACACTTCCATGCTAACAAATAATTCGTGTTGGGTAAAAGTATAATCGTAAGGTGTTAAATCAAATTCCGAAACTTTATCGTCGAGCGTTAATTTGTTGATGGTGGTGGTAATGGTATCAGAAATAATTTCATCGCCGGGAACGCCATCCACTACTTTTCTTATATGTACACGAAGCTGGCAGGTATCGCATAAATTAGCAGCTTTAAATCTCACTTTGTCAATCTTATATTTTTTATATGGTACAGTAAATATGCGCCCGATTTCGCCTCCGGTATTAGCAAAACTCCAACTGCGGTAGTAGCCTATGGTTTGCGAAATAATGCCCATCGTTTCGTGCGATTTGAATACGGTAACGCCTTCCATACTTTTTACCACCTCCTTCAATTTATATTGAGATTTTTTTAAGGCTACTTTTACAGGCAGTTTTATACTTTCATATCCTACAGATGAAATAATGATGCTATCGGTATTTTTTGCATGTGAAATATTAATCCTGAAGTTGCCGTTGTTATCGGTCATGGTTCCGGCCGACCTGTCGTTAAGTTCTATATTGGCATAGGCTGCAGGAGAATCGTCTTTCTCGTACAGTACGGTTCCGTTGATGATATTTTGTGCAAATAAAAATTGAAACGAGCTAAAAAATATGGATAAGGTTAGTAAAATATTTTTTTTAATGCTGAAGGTGCCGGTAATCATAAGAAAATCTTCCTGTATTTTTTTTGAGTTGCAATATTACTATAATTAAACTTTAAAACTTATGAGGTAACTAATAATATGATGAACGGTAAATTTTATTTATGGAGGAAAAACAGCAAAGTAAAACTGATGCAGTTTTAAGAATAAATTTTTTTAAAAAATAAATTAATTTCTTGGGCTTACAATTTATATCCTTAATATTGTACCCAAATTTTAAAAAATCTGATACGCTTATGAAAATAAATTATACTTTTCACTTTCTTATTTTTTCTTCCGGTAAATATAATCTGTAACGATTCCTGTTTTTACAGGTAAAGTACCAATGAAAATAAACGATAATACAATTCTTTCTTACATAATCAGAAATACTAAAACACATCAATTATGAGAAAATTTCTCCTCTTTTTAATGCCTATGCTATGCTGTATGTTTATTGCAAATGCACAGTTTAGCAATGCTGATGAAAAAGCCTCCATTAGTTTGGTACGTGCCAGCAAGGTACAATTGGGTTTAACTGCAGCCGACCTGGCCCAGGTAAAAGTTTCATCAAGTTATTTTGATAACAGTTCCGGCTTACGTATGGTGTACCTGCAGCAAACCTGTAAAGGCATCCCGGTTTATAACCAAATGCTGGCACTTGCTTATAAAGGCGAATCGCTTGTTTCAAAAGCAGGTTCATTTATAGCAGGACTGGAAAAGCAAGTGAACATAAAATCTGGTATACCTTCTATAACTGCAGAAGCAGCGGTACTATCAGCTTTAAGCGATCGTGGGTTTCATGCTTCGCAACCGGCATTTGCAATTAACAGGAAAGATAATGGCTCATTTATAGAATTTGGAAATATGGGTATTTCAAGAGAAAATATTACTGCACAATTGATGTGGACACCCATTGAGAATTCTAAAGCCATCCGTTTATCATGGCATGTTTATATTATACCAAAAACAACATCCGATTACTGGATGGTGAGGGTAGATGCAGAAAGCAACAGTATTTTAGGAGTTGATAATTATACTGATTATGATAATTGGGGAACACCCGTTTTAAATACTAATATTAGTTATCCTGATTTTTTATTAGGAACTAAATCACAATCAAAAATTATAGCAGATTTTAAAACTTCACAAAGCCCGGATGTAGTTACTACTGCAAGTTACAGGGTTATCCCTTTTCCGGCAGAAGCGCCAAGTTTTCCTAATGGTGCACATGCACTTGTTACCGATCCGTGGAATGCAGCACCGGGTAATGCCACTTCATTAAAATGGAATACAGGCAACAGTGGAACCGATTATAATTACACCCGTGGTAATAATGTTTGGGCATACCAGGACAGGTCGAACACTAACTCCGGTTCTGTAGCAGCTTCTGCTTCTTCATCAACTGCTTTACCTAATTTAACTTTTGATTTCACTCCGGATTATACAGTAGCGCCTACACAAACAACGCCTGTGCCTAATCAGCAATTCAACATTACAAACCTGTTTTACTGGAATAATGTTATTCATGATGTATTATATGGTTATGGATTTGATGAAGTAGCAGGAAATTTCCAGGATGATAACCAGGGAAGAGGTGGAGCAGGAAATGATCATGTAAATGCAGAAGCACAGGATGGAAGCGGAAGTAATAATGCAAATTTTAGTACACCGGCAGATGGAGGCAGCGGAAGAATGCAGATGTATTTATGGACAGGAGGAACACCTCAAAGAGATGGTGATGTTGATAATGGAATTATAGTGCATGAGTTTGGCCATGGTGTTAGTAACCGTTTAACAGGCGGACCTGCAGCAGCAGGATGTTTGGGTAATGCAGAGCAGATGGGAGAGGGATGGAGTGATTATTATGCATTGATGTTTACTCAAGACTGGGCAAACTCAAATTTAAACACCGGATTTAATTCGCCAAGAGGTATTGGTACTTATGCATTGTTTCAACCACCAACAGGTACAGGAATCAGGTCGCAAAAATATTGTACTGATTTTACAGTTAACAATAAAGTGTATGCAGCTAACATTCCGGCAGCACCGCACGACAGGGGAGAAATATGGTGCGCCACCTTATGGGATATGACATGGAACATCATTAACCAGGTAGGTACTATAAATCCAAATTTATATAATGTTGCCGGTGGTGGCGGAAATACTATTGCTTTAAAACTGGTAACAGAGGGTTTAAAGTTGCAAAAATGCAGCCCGGGTTTTATCAGTGGCAGGGATGCAATTTTACAAGCTGACCAGGTTTTATATGGAGGCCTCTATAACTGCTCTATCTGGGAAGCATTCAGGAGAAGAGGAATGGGAGCGTTTGCATCAGAAGGTTCTACTTCAAGTGTAAATGACCAGATTCCTGATTTTACTCCACCTATTACTTTTGATGCATCTGTAAGCGCCACAACCATACCGGAAGGATCAAACCTTACTTATGTAAACGATATTACTACATGCTCTGCCGTTAGCGGATATACATTAAGAGATACATTGCCTGCCAATGTAACTTATGTAAGTGGCGGTACTTATGATAATGCTACAAGGGTGGTGAGCTTTGCAGTAAACCAGGCAGCAGGTACAACCAGCTATCCTTTTACTGTGCAGGTAAATCCCGGAAGTTATTTCCCGCCAATCATTTTGCTTAACGAGCCAATTGCTGTTGCTGGTATTCCTGCAGGTTGGGTAGCTACAAGTGCTACCGGCCCGTCAAACTGGGTATCATCAACAACACAATCGCATAGCACACCTAATTCTTTATTTGCAGTTGATAATGGATCTGCCGTTACCGATTTCAGGGTTTCCACTTCAGCAGCCATAGCTTTAGGCGCCACACCAATGGAGCTTACCTTCTGGCATAATTATGATACAGAGGCAGCATGGGATGGTGGTGTTGTTGAAATTAGTACAAATGGTGGTACTACCTGGACAGATTTAGGCCCATTTATGACTATCAATGGTTATAACAATACTCTTGATCCAAACCCGGCTGGTACTAACCCTATAAAAGGAAGACAAGCTTTTACCGGTAACAGTGGTGGATGGATAAAAACAACTGTTGATCTTTCATCTTTTGTTAATCAAAATGCGATGTTCCGTTTCAGGATGACATCTGATGACAACACTTCAGAAGTTGGTTGGTATGTAGATGATATTGTAATAAGCGCAAAGGCACAGGTGAAAATGCGCTCAAGTTTATTCAATGCATCTAACAACAGGGTTTCTTATAAAGATATGGTAACAGAAATTACGCAAGTAGTAGCATGTGCACCTACAATTACTGAACAACCTGTTGATGTTGTATCATGTGCTTCATCATCTGTAACATTTACATGTGTTGGTTCTGCAACAGGTGGCGTTACTTATCAATGGCAGGTAAGCACTGCCGGAATAGGCGGGCCTTATACAAACCTTACAAATGCTGCTCCTTACTCAGGTGTTACCACTTCGGTATTAACGGTAAACCCAACTGCTGTTGCACTTAACGGTTATTATTACCGTTGCGTAGTAACAGGTACTTGTGCTCCTGATGCAATTAGCGATGCAGCTAAATTAACAGTAGCTGCTGCTTCTGTTGGAGGAACTATTAACCCGGCCAATACACAGGTTTGCGGTGTGGTAAACAGCGGAACTTTAATTTTATCGGGCCGTGTTGGAAATGTTATCCGCTGGGAATCGGCAACTGCCATTGCAGGCCCTTATACTGCAATAGCCAACAATACAGACACTTTAATTTTTAATAACCTTACACAAACAACTTATTACAGGGCTGTGGTTCAGTTTGCAGGATGTGCAGAAGCTAATTCGTCAATTGCAACTGTTACATTCTCTGCTGCATCACCATTAATTATTGTAGCCAACCCAGGAACAACAATATGTGAAGGCGACCCAACACTTTTAACTGTACATGAATTGGGGGCACCTGTTCCGTATTCTTTAACACAGTCAACATCAACAACTATTACAGCACTTAACTCGGTATCCTGTAACGCAGGCGGTTTACATACTGACAACAGTTATTGGAGAGCTTACAACTTAGCTCCGTTAGCATTGCCATCAGCTTTAACAGTAACCAATGTTAGCTTTGGTATTGAGCAGGCAACA
>JAHBTN010000006.1 GCA_019638575.1 Ferruginibacter sp.
TTGGCGGAAGCATACTTAAACATAATGCGGTCTTATGTGTTCGCTTCGCACAGCCACCCCACGCTTATGCAAGCATCCCAACGCAGTGGCTGTCACATAAGTCGCCATTATGTTAAGTAGCCAACACCATAGCACTTTTTATCAAAAGTGAAGCCGTGCTTCTGCCAACGCACCCCACCCGAAGAACCCCTACACCCCGCCACCCTTTCAGCGGTGCAGTAAAAAATAAAGCATGATTTGTTTTACGGCTATGTGCTTGCGGTAGGTTCATTCACTTCATCTCCATTTCGTTCAGGCGTTGCGTTCATTCCGCTTTGCTTCATTCACTACACTATCCTTCACTGCATTTCGCCTACGTTCATTTCACCAACCTCAGCACCGCACAGCAAAAGCAATTCCTTCTCTTCATTCCGCAAAGCCAACACACAGGCTTTCCGTGTCATGGCGTTTGCTTAACCCACGCTACAATAGCTTTTGTTTTTTGAAAAGTTACAAAAGCTGCCAACGCTTCTAAGCAAACTGCTCATGCCACTCCAAGCCACCAACCCGATTTGCTCCATTTCGTTCAGTCATTGCATTTGCTCTTGACCCACCGCACCATAGAAAGCGGTATGCTTTATTTTTTCCTGCGAATTGTTTACCCCAGCCAACCCGAAAAACTACCTTTGTGATATGAGAATAGCAATTTTAGTATGGGGTTCTTTGTATTGGGATAAGCGGAATTTAGCAACAACAGATGAATGGTTTTACGATGGTCCTGTTCTACCAATTGAATTTGCCAGAATATCCAACGGCAATCGGTTAACACTTGTAATAAAACCAGCTTTTGATAATGTAACCACCCTCTATGCAATATCAGCACATGATACTCTTGCAGCAGCCAGGGAAAACTTGCGTAGCAGAGAAGGAACGGAAAATATCAATAACATTGGCTTCATTGATTTTACAACCAATACCCAACAAGTAAGACAGGCGAATGCTTTTATGATTGATATACTAAGTCAATGGAATACAGAAAAGAATTTTGATGCAATTATATGGTCTGATTTTTCGCCAAGATTTTCTGATGCAATCAACCAACAGTTCACACTTCAAAACGTAATCACTTTTATTGATAATCTGCCTGAAGCAGAAAAGCGTTCAGCACTGCAATACATTAGAAATACACCTCAACAAATTACTACACGATTTAGGAATGCAATAGAACAACGATTTGAAGGAGCATACCTTTAAAAAATAAAAAACAAAGCAAAGTTAGGGCGGCACACACAAGCCCACGCTGATAAAAAACCAAAAGACTACGGCATAAACACAAGCCCACCGCACAAGGCTATCATTTATTCCGTTTCCTTTTGGTTTTTTGCATTTGCCGCCCTTTCAAGAGGCTTTCTTTTTTCTTTTTTTTTCCGGTTTTTTTTCTGTTTTCTTTTAAAAATGTATGCGAAGCGTAGCGGAGCAAATTTTAAATGCTCATACTATGCACTGTCCAAAAGTTCACAGCTTCAATCCAAAAAATCAAACAACGGATTTTGATTTGTTCATTCTCTGCAAAGGGTTAAACAGTGGCAAGCCACTTGAAACACCTTGCCCCAACTGCTTTGTAATAGCTTGCAGAAATTCAGATGAATTTGATTTTTATAAAACGCTTTGCTTCGGTTTATGGAAGGCAAAGTACTTTCAACAGTTCCTTGTTGGCTCAGTCATTCCATTTTTAAGGATAGATGATTTCAGGGCTACCATTAAAACACAAACGGAAGCAGTTTCAAAAGATAAGTACGCCTTTGTAAAAGATGTTCACAAAGTGAAGCTGATTGAACGCAAGGAAAAGCAGATGAAGGAATATTTGTTGCTCTTAGCAGATGTAAAAAGGGCAATGATTTACCGCCACTTAAAAAGGTAATCCAAACGGCTGCCTTTTGCCGATGCACCGCTTTTGCTCATTCAAAATTTAAGATGCAAAGATAGCAAGGCGGGCAACCGCACAGACCCACACTAAAAAAACCAAAAGACTACGGCATAAACACAAACCCACCGCACAAGGCTATCATTTATTCCGTTTCCTTTTGGTTTTTTTATCCGCCTTGCTGAGAGAAGCATCTAAATTTTTTCATTATGCAAAAGCATCCACGTATTTCAGCAGGCAGCCAGTCCGGCATTTGTCCTTTCACTTCAGTTGCTCTTTCATCGTTTGTTCCTGTTTCCCGTTTCGGGTATCAGCGTTACATCCGCAGGGCTTCTTTCAATTGGTGTCCTTCGCCTGGCATCAGGGTTTATAATCTTCCTTGCGGTTGCTGCCTGTGGGTTCATTCTACTGGTCAGCGTTTCCTTTCAGCTTTGCCCTTTTAGGGCATTGCTGAAAAAGAAAAAGCCCCACCAAACTGGTGAGGCATTTTCCTAACTGAAAGAAAGAACAACTTTTACGCAGCTTCAACGATGTTGAGGACGTTGTAAGCACCATTTTTTAAGGAGTACTGAACTCCGTTCACTTCCTGAAAGAACTCAATCAGCAGCAGGTAAAACTTAGTGCCAGCACCTACAGGAACACCGGCAGGGATAAGGTTTACAGGTGTGTTAGTTCCATCAATAGGAAGGTTTGTAACAGGGCTGTATTCAATTGCACTGGTTCCATTGGTGAAGTCCACAACTGCATAAGCAGATTTCATACTGATATGAGTTGCCCCGGAAGGGTAAGAAATATCGTTGATTGGCACAAAGGCAGGAATGTTGATTGCTCCAGTACCAACAACCACAGTGAACGGAGCAAACATTACACCGCCTAAAGCTGCATTATCGTTGAAGTCAAAATCCTTCAACAGAGCCAATGCAGCAGGGTCTGCAATACCGATTGCAACTGTACGTTCACCCCTTGCGGAAGTGGTATCGTAGTTTTTAATCTGTGTCATGATTTGAGTTAAGCGGCTGGTAACACGGCTATCAGCAGCGTTCATCATCAAATTACGGACAGCATTGCGGAGCAATTTGCCAGCAGTTGCAGAGCTTCCAAACTCAGCACCGTTTTCACGGGTACGCTGAAAATTCGGGTCGTTTGCAATTCGTTCAGCAGAAACACCGCCTTTGGTTTTCACCAAATGACCGTCCTGCGTTTTGTAGAAAGTCAACTCATCCAGAGTGCCTTCAATTTTTAAAATACCTTTAAGTTTTGCCATTGTCTAAACTTTTTATGGATTAGTAAATCTGTTTCGTTTTATGCTGCTTTATCAGCATTTGAAAACAAAAGTAGATGCACTATAAAGGCTCTGCAAATGTGCAAAGTCATCCGTTCCGTTTATTCCGCATTATTCCAACAAACACACTTTTACCGCCTATGAAAAACATTTATCTTTGCAATATCACTATCATACTAAAAGCATAGCATCGGTATGGATAGTGTATTAAGTTGTATAATTGAAATAATGAATAGACTGTGCATTTATCCTAAAGACATTCAGGTAATCACAGGCAGAAGCGACAGGTATGGAAGAAACCTCATCAAGAAGATTAAAGACCACTTCAAGAAGCAGCAACACCAGGTTGTTACTGTTGATGAGTTTTGCCAGTACATGGGCTTGCAACCGGAAACGGTTGCCAAGCAACTCAGGTAAGTAGAAAACTTATCTTTGCTTTTGCCGATGATAAGGCACAGCACACCCTACAGCCAACAACATTTTTTCCTTTCTTTGTTGAGTAGTTGCACTTGTTTTAGACACCTTTGTTGGCTATTTGTTGCCCAATCACTGTAAGTGCCTGATAGTAAAGAAGACTTCAATTTTTGTATCGGAAAGTAACCGGCATTCAGTTTCTTCATTCATAAACGGGGATTGTTTATTTGAAAAATTTACATTAATATTCTGTTTTAAAATTTTGCCTATGCAGGTTATCCAATCTATACAAAACAGGATTTTTGAAATTAGGGGAGAAAGGGTTATGCTTGATTTTGATTTGGCAGCCCTTTATGAAGTGGAAACCAAAGTATTTAACCAGGCGGTAAAACGAAATATAAAACGTTTTCCAAAAGATTTTATGTTTCAGCTTACTAAAGAAGAATGGGAAAGTTTGAGGCTTGATATTGAATTAAGGGAAAATCAGAAAAATCCTTTAAGGTCACAAATTGTGACCTTAAAGACTGGACGTGGCCAGCATACCAAATATCTCCCTTATGCTTTCACCGAACAGGGCGTAGCCATGCTGAGTGGTATCCTTAACAGCGACCGGGCTATTAATATGAACATTGCCATCATGCGGGCATTTGTAGAAATAAGGAGGATACTCATTCAGCAAAATGATATTCATGAACAACTGAAACTTATTAAAGAAAAAATAGGCGATCATGATGTACAGCTAAACCAAATTTATGATGCTATGGAAAATCTTTTGGATGAAAAGGTTGCTCAAAGAAAATGGGAAGACAGGGAGAGGATTGGATTTAGAAAGTAAAGGAGGTTTCCAGTTTCTCCACCAACATTGGTTAGTAGTAATAAACCAATTCTTATATGTAACAACAATTTTGTTGAGCCATTTTTTTAGCCCACGCTGTGGCATTGTGTGAAATAGTAAGAATTTTATTTTCGCTACTTGTGCCACTAATAAAGTGACTGGTTTCGAAAAATAATCAAGCCCTCATCTCAACTTTAAAAGCAAGACTTAAATACGAGAAATATTTTCCCTGTGTGTTACCTGATACTGCTATCCACTCCTGTCCGTTTATATCAGTTTTGTTATGTGCGCTGCTTGCTGCCTCGCCAATACCAATTAATGCGTCATCGCTTTTTAAACGAAATGCATACACTTTGCCTTTGTGAAGCGGTAAGCCCGATAACGGAAATGCAACCCATTTACCTGTTGTGTCTGCAGTAAACTCAACAGTTGAATTTGCCATTACAGGCCCCCAAATTTTCCCTTCGGGGTCAAACTCATGTATAGTTAATTCGATATTACCTTTATTGGTAACATGGTTCGATAAAATTTCAATGCAACCCAATAGACCTTCTGTGGGGCAAATAAATGTTTGGCCGGTTATCCGGTCTTTTGTTTCACCATGCCTATGGCCAACCCACGATGTTGAATTATTTTTTACCTGTTGCACCACAGGTGTAAGTACGGAACTTGCTTGTACGTTTTTCATACGAATTATATTAAAGTATAAAAAAAGATTAGTTATTACTTGTATAATAACAGGATTTTGGGTTTGATGTTTTATGTATTTTGTTAAAAAATTTTAAATGATATAATAATTATATCTTTTTGTGAAGAGCTTATATAGTAGTATTAGAAGAGTGATTTAGTTTAATTCACGAAAAATTACTAAGTAAATTAAGCAGAAAAATATCGAAATGGATTATTTATTTTCTTTACCCACTTTGTTTATATGCTTGAAAAATTAAAATTTAAAATAAACGAACAGCCTGCCAAAGTTTTTGCTGTCGTTTTCAATACGATGATAAAGCGGCTTGATATGCGGCAACTGTAAAAATCGCTGAACTTTCTTTTTCAACTGCCCGCTGCCTTTGCCGGGGATGATTTCCACTTCCCGTATCTTTTTTTCAATAGCTTCTTCAAATGCCTGTAACAATGCATTGTCAATGGCTTTGCTGTTGTTGTATATGTCGTGCAGGTCAACTTTTATTTTTGCCATTGCAATGAATTCTTAATGATATAATAATTTCTTTCAGGAAATTTATTTTACTGCCTTAAACTTATTTCTTCAATAGCCTTATCCCGTCTTTTTCAAAACTTATCCTTCGTTGTTTATATAAATTACCTGTTGACATTTTAAAAATTTTCTTACTCATGCCAAAGAAATTGTAAATCTCTTCAGGCTCACTCTTATCATGGTAGGGAAGAAAGCCCTTGTTTTCGTTCAGCAGCCTGATAATTTTTTCTGTACTGTCTTCCACCCGCTGGTATCCCGGTTTACCGGCGGCCACATCAATGCGGTATCTGTCTTCGCCTGTTTTATCTTCAGGATATATTTTTTTGATAAACCCTTTGAAAGTATCGCCAACAGTAATGTTTTGATAAATTTCGTTGTGGTGCAATACACCCGTGTGCTTGTTGTTGATGATTACTACATAGCCAATATCGGTACGGCGATAAACAACCAGGTCAACTACTTCAAGTTCTTTAACAGTAAGCTCTTCATTGCTGAGGTAAGGGCTAATTTTTTCAGTTGCAGCAAGTCTTCCGGTACGTTCATCAAGATAAATTTTTACCAGGTACTCCCCGTTAGGTATCATTTTGTTTTGCTGTTTAGATAATGGCACAAACAGGTCTTTCATAAGGCCGTTATCTAAAAAAGCGCCTTGCTTTGTAACGCTTACAGCTCTCAATTTTACAATATCACCCAATATGCCTTTTGGTTTTTGTGTGGTGGCAATCAGCCTGTCTTCACTATCATGATAAATAAAAACAACTATTTCATCGCCTGTTTTTGTACCTGCAGGTACAAATCTTTTGGGTAATAAAATACCATCGCCACCATCATCAAGGTAAACCCCAAATTCAACTTCTCTTATAACTTTTAAATTGTTGTATTGGCCTGTTTGCAGCATATAAAAAATTGTGGCGTAAAGGTAAGCAGACTTGCATTGATATCTCATTTGCACGGGAATTACTTACATCCCATCAGCTTTGTAATAGCATCAGTTATTTTATTGAAAACCTATATTCGGTTTTTTGCCTGTACACTTCGCCCGGCCTTAATATGGTGTTGGGATAGGATGGCTCATTTGGGCTGTTTGGAAAATGCTGTGCTTCCAGGCATACTGCACCATGTTTGATATACAATTTCTTGCCATCATCAGTAATTGTGTTTTGCATAAAATTACCCGAATAAAGTTGCAGGCATGGTTCGGTAGTAATTACTTCCATAAATCGGCCGGTTGCAGGATCGTATAATTCAGCATCGTTTCCCGGTATTTTTTCTAACACCAGGTTATGATCATAATTACCGGCTAATTTATCTATATCAGTGCCTATTTTTTTTGAAATTGAAAAATCCAATGGGCTTCCTTTTTCAATTTCTTTAATCCCTTGTGCCTGTGTGTCAAAAATGGGTACGCTATATTTTTTTGCATTAATGTACAGGCTGTGATCTAATACAGTTGCAGTTTTACCGGCAGATAAATTAAAATAACTATGATTGGTTAAATTTAAAGGCGTTGCTTTATCAGTTGTGGCAGTATATTCTATCAGCAATGCATTGTTATTGGTAACAGTAAAAACAACTTCCACCTGCAGGTTGCCGGGATAACCTTCTTCGCCATCCCTGCTCAGGTAAGTGCATTTAATACTGTTGCTTCCTGTTTGTTTTTCAACCTGCCATATCGCTTTATCAAATCCTTTTATGCCACCATGAAGGTGATGACTGTCGGCATTTGCAGCCAGTTTATATTCTTTACCATCAAGTACAAAACTGGCATTAGCAATGCGGTTACAAAAACGGCCAACAGTGCTTCCAAAATATTGTACACTGTTTTTTATATATCCTTCCACCGAATTAAAACCAATAATCACATTACCGTTATTACCTTCTTTATCTTTTGTAATTATTTTAATGATGGTGGCGCCATAATTGATGATACCCACCTGCATACCATTGTTGTTGGTAATAGTATAGGCTGTTACTGCTTTACCATCAACACTGCCAAAAGGTGTTTCTGTTATGCCGGCCATAATTAATGCTTACTGTTTTTTTTTACCAGAACAAAGTGAACAAAGCAACCAAAATTGCACAAACAATTAATGAACCTGCAATAAATGATGTGTCCATCTTAAATAAGGTTTTATCAATTTCAAGCGAATGTGGTTTTACACCTTTTCGGTTTTCGTATTTGCTTATGATATACATACCGGCAATGCAAAGTAAAAACACAAAGCCCATCCTGTCGAGAAACGGAATTTCAAAAACACCTGCTGCATTGGCTTTTGAAAAACCTGTTGAAGCCAAAAAAGAAAGATCGACCATGCCCGGTAAAAACTTAAACAGCACCGATAAGAAAAATCCGCCCAGTATGGCAAACAAGGCAGCATTGGATGTTGTTTTTTTCCAGAAAAAGCCTAGTATGAACATGGCAAAAATTCCCGGCGATACAAACCCGGTATATTCCTGTATGTATTGAAAACCTTGTTTGCCTTCGCCCATCAGGCTTTCGCCCAATGCCAGCGATAATATGATGGCGAGTATCATGGAAACAATGACAGCCACTTTGCCCACCGATACTAATTTCTTTTCATCAGCATTTTTGTTGATGGCTTTTTTATATACATCAAGCGAAAAAATGGTGGCAATGCTGTTTGCTTTGCCGGCAAGCGATGCAACAATAGCTGCTGTAAGCGCTGCAAACGATAAACCTTTAAGGCCTGTTGGTAACAGGTTTAATAAACTGGGATATGCTTTGTTTACATCTACTATTCCTTTTGAGTCGAGCATTTCGGTATGAAACATACCCTGCTGGTACAACACATAAGCTGCAATACCGGGCAACACAACAATTACCGGCATCAGTAGTTTTAAAAACGCTGCAAATAAAATTCCTTTACGGGCAGTAGGTAAGCTTGCACCCAATGCACGCTGTGTGATATATTGATTACAGCCCCAGTAATTAAGGTTGGCTATCCATAGGCCGCCCAATAAAACTGTAAGGCCGGGCAGGTCCATATAATTTTCATTGTCTCGTTTAAATATCATGTGAAAATGATCGTTGGCTTGCGTAGTTAGTTGATGAAAGCCGTTAACCAAACCTGTTTGGCCCGATTTTTCTGCTACAAGATTAAGCCCGATATAAGTAGCAGCCAATCCTCCCAATATCAAAAAGAAAACCTGTATCACATCGGTATAACCAATCACCTTCATACCGCCCAGTGTAATGATTATAGCAAACAGCGCCAGCAAACTTATACAAACGGTTAAGTCAACCCCTGATATGCCATGTATGGCCAATGCACCTAAGTATAATATCGACATAAGGTTTACTACCACATACAGCATGAGCCAGAATATAGCCATTATCATGGCTACAGTTCCATTGTACCGCTGACTTAAAAACTGCGGCATGGTATAAATCTTGTTCTTTAAATAAACCGGCATAAAAAATATGGCAACGATGATGAGTGATGCCGCAGCCATCCATTCGTATGCCGAAATAGCCAGGCCCATTTTAAACCCGCTGCCGCTCATGCCAATAAATTGCTCTGCCGAAATGTTGGAGGCAATTAATGAAGCGCCAATTGCCCACCAGGTGAGCGAGCCTTCGGCTAAAAAGAAATCATGCGAAGCAGAAATAGTTTTTTGCCTTTTTTTATTATACACCCAATAGCCATAACCGGCCACAATGATGAAATAAAAAAGAAAAACAAGATAATCGTTGGTGTGTAAATTGCTCATGTGCCCTTTTTTTACAGTTTAATTTTGGTTCAGTTAATTAATATTGCATGCAGCGGTTCCGTCTTCAATTGTTACCCGGTAAGTGGTTAATGTAAGCCCCATCGCTGTTTCATAAGCGGCGCTTATTTCGTTTATTATTTTATCAACCGCTTCTTTATGTATTAAGTTGATGGTGCATCCTCCAAAACCGCCACCCACCATTCTTGCACCGGCTACAGAGGGAATTGCTTTTACATAGTTAACCAAAAAATCAAGTTCTTTGCAACTTACTTCATAATCTTTTCGCAAGCCCTCATGTGTTTCATACATTTTAATGCCCAATGCCTGCAGGTCGCTGAGTTTTAAATCTTCACAGGCGCCCAGCAGCCGTTCATTTTCCTGCACCACATATTTGCAGCGTTTAAAAACAACGGGGTCAAGCAAAGCAGCATGTTTGTTCAGCATGTTCATATCCACATCACGCAGGCTTTTTACTAATGGGTTGTTTTGAGAGATGATTGTTACACCTTCTTCACATTGTTTGCGGCGTGTATTATATTCGGATGAAGCAAGGTTATGCTTTACGTTAGTGTTAAGGAGGATAATTTTATAATCTCCCATATTTGCCGGGATATATTCATAATGCAGGTTTCGGCAATCTAATTTTATGGCGTGTTCTTTTTTACCAAAGAGGCTTGCAAACTGATCCATGATACCACAGTTTACGCCTGCATACACATGCTCGGCTTTTTGTGCAAGTGGCGCCATCTGCAGCTTATTTAATCCCAAATTAAAAACAGTATTTAAGGCAAATAAAGTGGCACACTCTACAGCAGCAGAAGAAGAGAGGCCGGCGCCAATAGGTATATCGCCATCTATTACAAGATTAAAACCGCCAATGCTGTGCCCGTTTTTTTGTAATTGATACACTACGCCTAAAATATAATTGGGCCATTGTTTATCTGCCGGTTTTATTTGCCCGATGCCGGTAATAAAATACTCATTAAAATCGCAGGCAAACAAATGCACTTCGTTATCTGTTCTTTTACTGATGGCTACATAAATATTTTTATCAATAGCTGCCGGCAGCACAAAACCTTCATTGTAATCGGTATGTTCGCCTAAAATATTTATCCTTCCCGGCGATCGGAACACTTCGGGCTGTACCGAGAATTTTTCAAAAAAGATGTTGGCGATTTTTTTTATCATGTTTCTTTTGTTGAAGATACTCTTTATTCAGTTCAACTTTTATCAATAAATATTTATTAAGTTACTAATTTAATTAAATGCCTGCAAAGCCGATGTTGGCTTGCCACTGTTATCAAAAGCGCCAAGTGTGTATCCCTGCCAGTTATTATAGGCTTCGGGTTCCCAGTAAAAAACACCCAATCCTTTATTATTACCCAGCAATTTTACTTTACCAACCAGGTCGCTGATGAAGGCATTGCAGGCTGTTGGTTCATCCCAACTCATGCCTATTTCGCAAATCATTATCTCCGATCCATACCTTGTTACCATATCATTCATATTGGCCAGGCATTGGTTGTTAAATGTACCCCAGTTGGCGGCAGTTGGGTACAGCGACATGCCGATAACATCCCATTTTGCGCCATTTGCTTTCAGCCCGTCTAAATTCCACCTGTATAAATTATTATCATACCCGTTGGAAAGGTGTACAATTACTTTTGTGGTTGCGCTAATGGCTTTAACGGCATTATAACCGGTTATAAAAAATTTTGCATAATTGGCCATGTTTACAGAAGCTTTTCCTTCGGGCCATAGCATACCATCGTTTGTTTCGTTGCCCACCTGTACCCATTCGGGTGTGATGCCGTTCGTTTTAAGGGCATCCATCACTGCGTAAGTATGGTTGTAAACCGAAGTTTGTAAAGCGGCTACATCCTGCCCGGCCCATGCAGCAGGTTTTGTTTGTTGCCCGGGGTCGGCCCAGCTATCGCTGTAATGAAAATCAATCATAATTTTCATGCCCAGGTTTTTTGCACGCAGCGCTTTTGCAATTACATCGGCAGTATTGTTCCAGCCTGCAGCAGGGTTTACCCAAACCCTCAGCCTTATGGAATTTACGCCGGTGTTTTTCAGCAACTGCATACAATCTGTTTGCACGCCGCTGCTGTTATAAAATTTTATTCCGGCATTTTCCATTTCGGTAAGCCAGCTTACATCGGCGCCTTTTGCAAAAAATGTAGTTGGTGTAGGCGGAGGTGTAGGGTTGAGGGAGGTACCTGATTTGCTGCAGCTAAACAGCGTTAACCAAAATGCAAAAACCGGTATAAGAAAAATTGATTTTATATGAATAATTTTTAGAAATGTGTTTTTCATGGATTGATTATAAATTCTTTTTTTAAATTTTAATCCTACTATTTTTTTCAATTTTTAGGTGTATGAATATTTCATATAATTCTCTAACCAAATTTACATGATATGCTTTTATGGGGATAAAGAAAAATAGTTTCACACTTTAAGGTTCATATTTTTTAGTAACGATGTAAAACTCTGCATTGCCATTAAATGTTTATCAGCCATTATTCATTATCTTCACAGGCTATAATAAATATTTTACTTTGAAGTTTACAGATTTTGGTTTCGATGAGCGGTTGATGGAAGGTATTGATGCCTCTGGTTATGAAGACGCCACCCCGGTTCAGGAACAGGTTATCCCCTTAATTATGGCTGGTAAGGATGTGATTGCATCGGCACAAACAGGTACCGGTAAAACGGCCGCATTTTTATTGCCGTTGATTAATAAAATCATCACCGATACGCACGAAGACCATACCAACAATGCATTGGTTATTGTACCCACAAGAGAGCTGGCTATTCAGATAGCGCAGCACATGGAAGGGCTGTCTTATTTTACATCGGTAAGCTCTATTGCCGTTTATGGTGGTGGCGATGGTAATGCGTTTGTGCAGGAAAAGAAAGCCCTTAGTCATGGCGCCGATGTGGTTATTTGCACGCCGGGTAAAATGATGGCTCACATAAAGATGGGATATGTAAAACTATCGGGCCTTAAATATTTAATATTGGATGAAGCCGATCGTATGCTGGACATGGGTTTTTACGACGACATCATGTTTATAATAGATCACCTGCCCAAAAAAAGGCAGAACCTTCTGTTCTCTGCAACCATGCCATTTAAGATTAGGGAAATGGCGAGAAAAATACTACATCATCCCGAGGAAGTGAATATCTCTATCAGCAAGCCAAACGAAAAAATAAGCCAATGGGCTTTTATTGTTTACGATACACAAAAAATACCGTTGGTAAAATACCTGCTTGGTAAAACCGAATTTAAATCGGTATTGATTTTTTGCAGCAGCAAATTAAATGTAAAACAACTAACCCGTGATTTAAAGAGAGCAAAGTTTTTAGCCGATGAAATCCACAGCGACCTGGAGCAGGATAAAAGAGAAGAAGTGCTGATGCGTTTTAAAAGTGGCAGGCTGCCCATTTTAGTGGCCACCGATATCTTAAGCCGGGGCATTGATATTGATAATATTGATTTGGTTATAAATTACGATGTGCCGCACGATGGCGAAGATTATGTACACCGCATTGGCCGTACGGCAAGGGCAGAAGCAGATGGCACCGCTTACACCTTTGTTTCGGTAAAAGAACAACGCAAATTTTTGGGAATAGAAAAACTGTTGGGCAAGCCCGTACCTAAAGCACAGGTGCCTGCAGAGTTGGGCGAAACACCTTTGTACAATACTGCGTCCTCAAACAACCATCCTGGCAATAAAAAATTTAAGAAGCCCCGGCGTTTTTACAATAAATCAAAAAAATAATTTGCACTTTATTTTAAGTTAAAGCATGCCTGCATTTTTATGAAGGCAAGGCAAAAGCATTACTGATGGCTTGATTGTATATTTGTAAAAACAGTTGCCATCAATAAACTTTCATCCATATTAACAAACCCCATTGAGTATTTGCAGGGTGTAACCGCACTTAAAGCCGACCTGTTAAAAAAAGAACTGGCCATTTTTACTTTTAAAGATTTGCTGGAGCTGTATCCTTTCAGGCATATTGATAAAACAAAGCTTGATAAGATTGGCGCCATACCTGCAGGCAGTGAATATGCACAAGTAGCCGGAAAAATTACGCATATAGAAATTGTAGGTACCGGCAGGGGAAGAAGGCTAACAGCCCGTTTACAGGATGATACCGGCGAAATGGAATTGGTTTGGTTTCAGGGAATAAACTGGATACAAAAGATGATTGAAGTGGGCCACCTGTATCTTGTTTTTGGCCGACTTGGATTTTTTATGGGCAAGCCGCAGATTGCACATCCCGAAATTGAAAACTATCAGGCACATAAGGCCGAAGGAAAACCTTTCCTGGAACCGGTTTACCCATCCACCGAAAAATTAAAAGCAAAAGGACTTAACGGCAGGGCCATTGGTAAATTAACTTATGCATTGCTACAGTTATTAAGCGAAAAAGACCTGCCCGAAAATTTACCAGCTTCCATCATCAGCCAGTATAAATTCATCAGCCATTTTCATGCTTGCATTCAAATTCATTTTCCGGCATCCGAAAAACATTACCAGCATGCGGTAAGGCGCATTAAGTTTGAAGAACTTTTTTTTGCACAACTGCGGCTTGGCCTCATCAAAACGGCTCGGCACAGGCATAGCAAGGGTTGGGTGTTTGAACAGGTGGGCCAACTGTTCAATGAATTTTATAACCGCTATTTGCCTTTTGAACTTACCAATGCACAAAAAAAAGTTTTAAAAGAGATAAGGAAAGATACCGGCAGCGGCATACAGATGAACCGCTTGTTGCAGGGTGATGTAGGTAGCGGCAAAACCATTGTGGCTTTAATGATGATGCTGCTTGCAGCAGATAATGCCCGTGAAACCGATGGGCAGCATTTTCAAAGTGTGCTGATGGCGCCTACAGAAATTTTGGCACAACAGCATTACAACAGCATCAGTGCATTAATAAAAGACATGCCTGTTTGTGTAAAATTGCTCACCGGCTCATCAAAAGGAAAGCAGCGTAAAGAAGTGTTGCAAAGTTGTGAAGATGGTTCGCTGAATATTTTGATAGGCACCCATGCGGTTATAGAAGATAATGTAAACTTTAAAAACCTGGGCTTTGCCGTAATTGACGAGCAGCACAAGTTTGGCGTGGCACAGCGGGCACAGCTATGGAAAAAAAATACAATACCGCCGCATATATTGGTGATGACGGCCACACCCATACCACGTACGCTTGCGCTAACTGCTTATGGCGATTTAGACTATAGTGTTATTGATGAACTGCCACCGGGCAGGCAACCGGTAAACACTTTACATCGTTCGGAAAGTGCAAGGCCGCAGGTAATGGATTTTGTAAAACAGGAGATAAAAAAAGGAAGGCAGGCCTATATTGTATATCCGCTTATTGAAGAAAGCAGTAAGATGGATTATGAAAACCTGATGAAAGGGTATGAAGAAGTGAAATCTTTTTTTCCTGAACCAAAGTATTGGATAAGCATGGTGCATGGCAAACAAAATGCTGACGAAAAAGAAACCAATATGCGGCGCTTTGTTAGTGGCGATACGCAACTAATGGTAAGCACTACCGTTATAGAAGTGGGCGTGAATGTACCCAATGCCAGTGTGATGGTAATAGAAAGCGCCGAAAAATTCGGCCTATCGCAATTGCACCAGCTAAGGGGCAGGGTGGGCCGTGGCGCCGATAAAAGTTTTTGCATTTTATTAACGGGCCCCAAAATATCAAACGATGCCCGTGAAAGGTTAAAGGTGTTGGTGCAAACCAATGATGGTTTTAAGATTGCAGAAAAAGACCTTGAAATACGTGGTCCCGGCGATATTGGCGGCACCCGGCAAAGTGGATTAATGAATTTTAAACTGGCCAACATAGTACAGGATAATGTGATATTGGAGGCCGCACGTGCTGCTGCTGAAAACATTTTAAGTACCGACCCTGATTTAAATATGCCCGAAAATCAACCTGTAAAGGATTATTTACAACAGCAAAACAGCAAAACAGCCTGGAGTAAAATTTCGTAATTGATTATAACAAGATATTGCAAAACAAAACAGCCATATTTATGTTTTATTTCAGTATTTTGTAAAAAAGAACATTTTTGAAAACCTCACTACAAATAATGCGCCCTATACTTTTAATGTTTGCATCTTTCTTTTTGCAGCAACAGTTATTTGCCCAAATGGAATTTATACAAAATAAAGGGCAGTGGGACAGCCGGGTACAATACCGGGGCGATTTTTCAACCGGTTCATTCTTTTTGGAAAATGATGGTTTTACAGTGGCCGTTCATAACACCGAAGATTTAAAGAATGTATCAGCACATTTACATGGCCATGCAACATCGCAAAATTTAATTGGGCAGCCTTTAATATTACATTCTCATGCATATAAAGTAAATTTTTTGGCAGCTAATTCATTTGCTCCTGCCATACCCGATAAGATACAGAATTATCATACCAATTATTTTATAGGTAACGATCCTAAAAAATGGGCAGCAGATTGTAAGATTGCACAAGCAGTTACTTACCAAAATGTATATCCCAATATTGATGTAAGGTTTTACAGCGATGCCGATAAGATGAAATACGATATTGTTGTTCATCCGGGCGGCGATATAAATGCTATTGCCATGCAATATACCGGGGCAGACGCTGTACAGGTAAAAAATAAAGAACTTGTTATTAAAACATCGGTTGGTACTATAAAAGAATTATATCCTTATAGCTACCAGGTAATGGAAGGAAGTAAAAATGAAATTGACTGCCGTTACCAGGTAAAAAATAATGTAGTAAGATTTAAAGTAGGTAAATATGATAAAAAAACAACCATAGTAATTGACCCTACTTTAATATTTGCCACTTTTACCGGCAGTACAGCCGATAACTGGGGATATACGGCAACCCCTGCACCCGATGGAAGTTTTTATGCAGGTGGTATTGCATTTAGTTCAGGTTACCCTGTATCTGCAGGAGCTTATCAAACTGTTTTTGGTGGCGGCAGAAACGAAGATTCTAACGGAGCATTTGATATTGCTATTATTAAATTTTCATCAAATGGCGCTAACCGGCTTTATGCTACTTACCTTGGCGGCAATGGTAACGAGCAGCCACATAGTTTGATATGCGATGCACAGGGAAACCTTGTAATTGCCGGCCGTTCTTCATCTAATAATTATCCGGGTACACCGGCAAGAACTGGTGAAAGAACAGATTATGATATTGTGATTACCAAATTATCAGCCGATGGATCATCAAATTTAGGATCGGTACGCATTGGCGGAAGTGCAGATGATGGAGTAAATATCCGTGGAAAATATATTTTACCACAAGGTACCGATCAGATAAGGCGTAATTATGGCGATGATGCACGCAGCGAAGTAATAATAGATGCAGCAGGTAATATCTTGCTGGCATCTTGTACACAGTCATCCGATTTTCCTGTTACTGCAGGTGCATTACAAACTTCATTTAATAATGGATCGGGTACCGGTTTCCAGGATGGGGTGATTCTTAAATACAATGCAAACCTATCCAGCCTTATGTTTGCAACATATTTTGGAGGTAATGGCCAGGATGCATGTTTTGTAATAGCCGAAAACCCATTAACCGGAAATGTATATGTGGCCGGTGGTACTACAAGTACTAACCTGCCCGGCGATAATACCGGTGTGCTTCAACCTGCATTTAATGGAGGAGCTACAGATGGATTTGTAACAGAAATTAATTCAACAGGTACTGCAATTATAAAAACAACTTACCAGGGTACAAATGGTAACGATCTTGTTTATGGTATTGAATTTGACAACCTGGGCTTTCCATACATAATGGGCACCACTACCGGTAATTGGCCTGTTGTTAATGCAGCATTTAGTAATACCGGTGCAAAACAGTTTATCAGTAAGTTACAACCCAACCTGTCGGCCTATGTATATTCAACCGTATTTGGAACCAACACCGGGTCAGGTGGCCCGCCTAATATTTCGCCAATTGCATTTTTAGTTGATCGTTGCCAAAATGTATATGTATCAGGCTGGGGCGGTGGAATTAATAATATACAGGGTTATCCTTCTTCAGGTACTTTAGGTATGCCCGAAGTAAATCCTTTACCCAATATACCGGCAGCCGATGGTAGCGATTTTTATTTTTTTGTGTTAGAAAAAAATGCACAAAGCCAACTATTTGGTACTCACTTTGGACATAATGGTGGCTCTTTAGGAGAGCATGTTGACGGAGGTACCAGCCGGTTTGATAACAATGGAATTGTTTACCAGGCTTTATGTTCATGCGAAGATGGGGGAGGCCCTTTTCCAACAACACCGGGTGTGTGGAGCCGAACCAACAGGTCAATTAATTGTAATGAAGCTGCAGTAAAAATTGAAATGAATTTTGCAGGTATTGGCGCCAGTGTAAAAGCCACAGTTGACGGAGTGGTAGATACAATTGGCTGTGTGCCGCTAACCATTACTTTTACCGATACACTGGCAAAAGGTAAAATGTATATTTGGGATTATGGTGATGGTTCGCCCAAAAGAGATACTACTTTTGCACCCAATAATTCAACAACGCATACTTACACACAGGTAGGAAACTTTATTTTAACGCTTATATCAGTTGATTCGGCCACCTGTAACATTTCTGATACTGCAACCATTAATGTAAGGGTTGGTAATAATGTTGTTAATGCCGATTTTTCATTTATTAAATTAGATTCCTGTAACAGCTTACGCTACCAGTTTATTAATCAAACAACAGCAGTTGTACCCACTTATACAAGCAATACTTTTTTATGGGATTTTGGCGATGGTTCAACCAAAGTGCGTACAGGTTTTGGGCCTGTTACACATACCTTTCCATCTACAGGCAGTTATAACGTTACATTGATTGTAGATGATACAGTTTTTTGCAATGCACCCGATACGGCTGTTAAAACAGTACGTATTAGCCCTAATGTAAAAGCAGATTTTTCAACACCTGAAAAAGGTTGTGTTCCTTATACTGCATCATTTGAAAATCTATCGCTAGGTGGTACCGATTTTATATGGGATTTTGGTGATGGCAGTTTTTCAACAGATTTTGAACCTACACATATTTACTCACAAACAGGCACTTATAATGTAAGGCTCATTGCCATTGATACAAGTACTTGTAACAAGGTAGATACTGCGGCATATTTTACCATTACTGTTTACGCTAATCCTACAGCTAATTTCACATGGTCGCCTAATCCGCCTGAAGAAAATAAAATTACCAGGTTTACAAACCTTTCTGTTGGTGCGGTAAGGTATTTGTGGGATTTTGGTGATGGAGAAAGTTCAACCGAAGTAAACCCTGCTCATCAATACAATGCTACAGGTACATACAAAGCAACATTATATGCTTTCAACACGGCCGATTGTCCTGATAGTATAACGATGGATGTTCCCATAATCATCAAACCATTGCTTGATGTACCCAATGCGTTTACCCCGGGGCGTTTTGGAACAAATAGTATTGTAAAAGTGCAGGGATTTGGTATTGGTAAAATGATGTGGAAAATTTATAACCGTTGGGGCCAGGTGGTTTTTTCAACAGAAGATAGGAACCAGGGATGGGATGGAACATTTAAAGGAGCATTGCAACCCATGGATGTATATACTTATACACTTGATGTGGAATTTACAGATGGTGTAAAATTGCGTAAAACAGGAGATATAAGCCTTTTGCGATAATCATTAATCCTGCCACCCGAAAATGAAATAGTATAAATGAGAAAACTAAAAAAGATATTGATGGTGATGATGCTGTGCCTGCAGACTGTTGTGGTTTTGCAGGCGCAGGATTTGCATTTTTCGCAGTTCTTTAATTCACCACTTACAACCAACCCGGCCAATACAGGTTTTATACCCGATGCCGATTACCGCATTGGCGCCAATTACCGCAACCAGTGGAGTTCGGTGATGACAGTGCCTTACAAAACCATCAGCATATTTGGCGATGCACAGGTTTTTAGAAACAAACTTGAAAACGGATGGTTGGGATTGGGTTTATTGGTTTTAAATGATAAAGCAGGCAGCGGAAGCCTTACCAGCACAAAAATTTATGGCTCGGTGGCCTATCACCAAATGCTTGGCTTAAGCAGTTTAGTTTCGGCAGGGTTTAATATTGGCTGGGCCAATAAAAGGATCGATCAAACCAAATTAAAATACCCCGACCAGTTTGATGGGAAATTTTTCGACAGTAACCTGCCAACATCTGTTGTACTTACCAATAATAATGTTAGTTATTTAGATGTTCAGGCCGGTATGAACTATGCATATTTTCCCCACGAAAATATTTACATCAATGCCGGCTATTCCATACAACATGTAAACCGCCCTAAAGAAACTTTTTTTGCCGATAAAACAAATAATGGCCGCATACCTTTCAGGCACACTGCTTTTTTAAATGCAATTTTAAAAGTAAACGACCGGGTGATAGTTAATCCCAATGCTTATTTCTCTACACAGGCGCTTGCCACCGAATTGGTTTTTGGAATCAATGGCAATTATAACCTAAGTGAGTTTGGCGAAAAACAATTACTTGCAGGAGTTTATTATCGCCTGGGCGATGCAATTGTTCCTATGCTGGGTTTCGAAATAAAAAATATTCAGTTTGCATTTAGTTACGATGTAACACTTTCTTCTCTTAGTAAATTCAACGGTTACCGGGGCGCCAGCGAAATAAGCATCATTAAAAAAGGATTTTATCCCGATAATGTGGACAGGCAATCCATCTGCCCCAAATTTTAACAGGGTAGTTTTCATAAAATACAAAAAGTTTATACTTCTTAATTTTCTATTGATATACTTTAATTGCAAAGGTTTTCAATTTTATCAACTCATTAATTTACCCGATTTTTACACAAAAATTATACATGCCTACATCTGTAGAATTTAAAGATAGTGTACTGCATCATATTGACGAATTCAAAAAAATTGCCGGTGATGCTTATGTATTGATAGATAAGGAAAGCCTTGCTGCTTATGACCACGATGAAACGGAAAACCTTCATTTTTTACCCGACATTGTTATAAAACCCCGTTCGGCAGCAGAGATTAGCGCTATCATGAAAATTTGCAATGAACATAAAATACCTGTTACACCACGTGGCGCAGGTACAGGCTTAAGTGGCGGTGCCCTGCCACATCTTGGAGGTGTGCTACTTTCTATGGAGCGCATGAATTCGATTGTAGAAATTGATGAACGCAATTTGCAGGTAACCACCGAACCGGGAGTGATAACAGAAGTTTTACAGGATGCGGTTAAAGAGAAAGGTTTGTTTTATCCACCCGACCCAAGCAGCCGTGGCAGTTGTTTTATTGGCGGCAATATTGCCGAAAACAGTGGGGGCCCAAAAGCGGTTAAATATGGCGTGGTGAAAGATTATGTGCTGAACCTGGAAGTGGTTTTACCCACCGGCGAAATTATCTGGACAGGCGCCAATGTGTTAAAAAATTCTACCGGTTATAATTTAACACAATTAATTGTTGGCAGCGAAGGAACTTTGGGCATTGTTACAAAAATTGTTTTAAAGTTATTGCCATTTCCAAAATATGATTTGCTGATGTTGGTGCCTTTTAATTCGTTGGAGAAAGCAGGCGAAGCGGTAAGCGCCATATTCAGGGCAGGTTTTACACCAAGCGCTATGGAACTGGTAGAGATAAATGCTTTAAAAATTGTAAGCAGGTTCGTTGACAGTACCGTAGTACCGGTTACTGATGAAATGGAAGCTCATTTAATTATTGAAGTAGATGGCAACCACCGGGAAACATTAATGAGCGAAATGGAAGCTATATCGGAACTGTTGCTGCAGTATGATTGCGGCGATGTTTTTTTTGCTGATGATGCACAACAAAAGGCCGAACTATGGAAATTACGCAGGCGTGTAGCCGAAGCGGTAAAATTAAACGGTTATACAATAGAAGAAGATACCGTTGTGCCAAGGGCCGAATTACCTGCACTGATACGTGGGGTAAAAGCATTGGGGGTTGAATATGGTTTTGATGTGGTGTGTTACGGGCATGCAGGCGATGGCAACCTGCACATACGCATTAAAAAACCGGGCAGCATTTACAGTTTGAATAATAAAGATGTGATACCTGCATTAAATGCTATGTTTAAACTGGTGAAATCGCTTGGTGGCACCATCAGCGGCGAGCATGGCATTGGGCTGATACAAAAAGAATACATGGATATTGTTTTTGATAATGCCAACCTGCAATTGATGAAAGAAATAAAAAAAGTTTTTGACCCCAATAATATTTTAAACAGCGGTAAAATTTTTGATTGCTGATTAAACCAACTGTTACTGATGAACTCAAAAAAGAAAAATAAAATGTATGCTATGAAAAAAGTATTGATAGTTTTAGTATTAATGTGTGGTTTTTATTCTGCATTTGCCCAGGATGAGAATGAGCCCGCCGAAGAAACAAAGGGCAGGTTTAAAAAAGAAAACCTGTTTACAGGCGGCGGCGCCACGCTGTCAATAGGAAGTTATTCAACTGTTTTAGGAGCAAGCCCGGTATTTGGTTATAGCATTAATAAATGGATTGATGCTGGTATCGTGTTTAATTTTACTTATGCATCATCCCGTGATGTTTATTACGACCCCTATACCGGCAGGTATTATGTTAGCGATGATAAAGCCAGGCAAACAGTTTTTGGGCCGGGTGTTTTCGCCAGGTTTTATCCACTAAAGTTTTTATTTATTAATGTGCAGGCCGAACAAAATTTTATTACCAATAAAATAATTCATGCAAACGGGCCAACAGAAAAAGATAATTATTCTGCTACAAGCCTTTTGCTTGGTATAGGTTATGCCGGCGGCAGGCAGGGTGTTGGCGATTTGTATTATTATATTTCATTGATGGGAGATTTTTCGGGAAATAAAAACTCTCCTTATGTTGGCATTTCCGAAAGCGGTAAAGCCGTTATCACACCCATTTTTAAAGCCGGGTTACAGATACCTTTGTTCCAGGGAAGAAAATACAGGTGATGGTTACAGGTGTTGCAGCAATTCGTTTGTATGGTTTAGCAGCACTAATTTATCAGCCACCTTATCATATAAAAAACCTTCATCTTCCATAGTTTTTACAAGGGCTACAAGTTGGTTGTAAAACCCGGCAGTATTCAGTATAAAAGTTTTTTTATTGTGTATGTTAAGCTGGTTCCAGGTAAGCAATTCAAAAAATTCATCCATGGTACCATAGCCGCCGGGTAATATGATGGCTGCATTGCATTTTTCGTACAGCATTTTTTTACGGGTATGCATGTTCTCTACAATGATGAGTTCTGTAATGCCATTGTGATGATGTTCCCGTTCTTTTAATATTTCGGGTATAATGCCCACCACTTTACCGTTTTTTTCCAGCACGGCATTAGATACAGCACCCATGATACCTTTGTTGCCTCCGCCATAAATCAATGTAATTTTTTTTGATGCAAGCAAGTGCCCCAGCGCTTTTGCTTCTTCAACAAACAATGGGTTATTGCCGTTTTTAGAACCGCAAAAAACCGCCAATGAATTAATCCGCATAATATTTACAGGGTATTTACCGGCAAAGACACGATATTTTCTTTATTTTTCAGTATTATTTTTATTTAAACAAATTATATGTCTCCATTCCTCTTGTTTTCTTTTGTAATAGGATATTTTGTTTTGCTGCTGGTAGTTGCCTATTTCACTTCAAAAAATTCAAACAACGATTCATTTTTTATTGGTAACCGAAAAAGCAACTGGATGCTGGTGGCATTTGGTATGATTGGTACTTCGCTTAGCGGTGTAACTTTTGTAAGTGTGCCGGGTACTGTAGGCGATTTTGCCGGCGATGCATTTAAAGGGTTTGGTTATTTCCAGGTGGTGATAGGATATTTTATTGGCTATTTTGTTATTGCTTATGTGCTGTTGCCGTTGTATTACCGCTTAAACCTAACATCAATTTATAATTACCTGCACAACCGATTTGGTTTCTTTTCATATAAAACAGGTTCGCTGTTTTTTATCCTGTCAAGAACAATTGGCGCCACTGCAAGATTATACCTGGTAATTAATGTACTGCAAATATTTATTCTCGACCGGATGGGAATTTCATTTACAGTTACCACTTTAATCATCCTGGCAATGATATTACTGTACACTTTTGAAGGCGGTGTAAAAACCATCGTGTATACAGATACTTTGCAAACTTTATTGATGCTGGTAGGATTAATTGTTTGTATTATCTACATCTTGTCTAACCTAAACCTTAACATTGGCACTGCTTTAGATGATTTAAGTTTAAAAGGATATACTAATATTTTTAATACCGATATTGGCAGTAAAGGATTTTTTGTTAAACAAATTATCGGCGGCGCTTTTATCACTATCGCTATGACGGGGCTTGACCAGGAGATGATGCAAAAAAACATCAGCGTTAAAAATCTTAAAGATTCGCAAAAGAACATGATAACATTCAGTACAGTTATTGTGCTGGTTAACTTCCTGTTCCTGTTGCTCGGTGGTATCTTGTATTTATACATTTTGCAACATGGCGGCGAGTATAACGGAAAGCAATTATTGTTGAATGGTAAAAATATCATCGGCGATGATTTGTTTCCCACTGTAGCGCTTGAGTTTTTACCCAAGGCAGTGAGCATTATTTTTATCATTGCATTAATCTCTGCATTGTTTCCAAGCGCCGATGGGGCATTAACAGCACTTACATCTTCTTTTTGTATAGATATTTTGGGATTAAAAAGAAGGGAAGACTGGGATGAAAAAAAACGTAAAAAGACAAGGCTGACAGTTCATTTCACTTTTGCATTTATATTTTTCCTCTGCATACTGGCATTTAAAGCTATCGATAATAAATCCATCATCTATGTAATACTCGATCTTGCAGGCTATACCTACGGGCCGCTGCTTGGCTTGTTTGCATTTGGCATTCTTACAAAAAGACAAATTAAAGATGGAATTATTGTAACTATAATTTGTTTGGTTGCTCCATTACTTACATACTTGTTGAGAGAAAACTCAGCTGCATTACTTGGCGGTTACCAGGTTGGTATTGAACTGTTAATTATTAACGGAATTTTTACTTTCCTGGGATTATGGTTTATATCTGGTAAACCCGGTACTTCCGAAATAAAAATGTAAATTTACAAAGTTAGTAAGTGCCATTCTACACTGATGATAAAGTGCAGGATGGCATTGTATTAATTGAAACAAATTAATATGGAACTGGTTAACCCTAAAGCAGAAAATTATGCAAAGCAGCATACAACTGCATTGGATAAAATTTTAGAGGAAATTGAAATATTTACAAACACAAACCATGCACATGCTCAAATGTTAAGTGGGCATGTGCAGGGCAAAGTGCTGGAAATGTTCAGTTGCATGATACAACCCAAAAGGATTTTGGAGATAGGCACATTTACCGGTTTTAGTGCATTGTGCCTGGCAAAAGGTTTGCAGCCCGATGGAAAATTATTTACACTTGAATTAAGAGAAGAAGATGCCATTACTGCAAAAAATTATTTTGTAAAAGCAGGGATGCAAGATAAGATTGAACTTTGTGTAGGCGATGCATTACAAATAATTCCAACACTGCAACAAACATGGGACCTTGTTTTTATTGATGCCGATAAGGTGAATTATATTAATTATTACGAATTAACTTTGCCTAATCTTAAACAGGGAGGATGGATACTGGCCGATAATGTTTTTTTTCATGGCGAAGTGCTGGAAGACGAAATAAAAGGGAAGAATGCAAAAGCTATTTATGCATTTAATGAACATGTAAAAAACGATAACAGGGTTCAGCATGCCATGCTCACCATCAGGGATGGATTAATGTTGATTCAAAAAAAGTGAATGATGTTTAAATGTATTGCAACCATATTGTTTTCATTTGTTACCCTGCAAACAATTGCACAGCGCACAACGGTAGAGGAATATATTAACCAGTTTAAACAAACTGCTATGGATGAAATGAAGCGTTCGGGGGTGCCGGCTGCTATTACACTTGCACAGGGTATTTTGGAATCGGAAAGCGGAAACAGTGAACTGGTTAAAAAATCGAATAATCATTTTGGAATAAAATGCAAAACAACCTGGACAGGTGATACAGTTTCGCATGATGATGATGCCAACGGAGAATGTTTTAGGGCTTATAAGAATGCTTCTGACAGTTATCGTGACCATAGTGATTTCTTGCGTGGCAATAAGCGTTATGCCGATTTGTTTAAATTAAACCAGGATGATTATGCAGGCTGGGCAAAGGGACTTAAAAAAGCTGGCTATGCAACCAACCCACGTTATCCCGATTTGCTGATAAAATATGTTGAACAATATAACCTGCAGCAATACAGCCTGGCCGTTTTAAACAATCAACCACCGGTTGACATTGCTTTACAAACACAAAAAGATGAACAAACTGCTACTGTAACAAATAGTGAAAAGGCAACTGAAACTACTGTTGCCGATAATATTGTTAATGCAGAAAATAACAATCCGGAAAATATAACAAGTATTAATGCAATTAAATGTGTATTTGTAAAAAAAGGCACTTCGTTACTGGCCATTGCAAATAAGTATGATATAAGCTTAAGTAAATTAATGGAGTTTAATGATATGCTTAAGGATGGAATTTTAGACAAAGACCAGTATGTTTTCCTGCATAAGAAATCAATGACAGGCGCAAAGGATTTTTATATTACTCAACCCGGCGAAACTATTTATGATATTGCACAAAAAAACGGCATACAATTACAATACCTTTTAGCATATAATCATCTTAACGCCGATGCTACTTTGCAACCTAATACAAAACTTATATTAAAACCGGGATTAAAGATTGAGGTTGATGAAGCCGTTAAAAATAATTTTAAAATACATGTGGTAGAGCCTAAAGAAGGGCTGTATGCTATTGCCCGTAAATATAAAGTAACGGTGCAGCAATTAAAAGAATGGAATAGTTTGCAGAATGATGATTTGAAACCGGGGCAGCAAATTAAAATATCAAAATAATATTTTTGACCAATTTGTTCAGTACAAAACATAAACTATATGACCATACAGGTATTAGATAAAAAATTTCAGCCTTATATAACTGCACAGGCAATACATGAACAAATTGTAAAACTTGCCGGGCAAATCAATAATGATTATGCCGGCAAAAAACCTTTGTTTATTGCTATACTTAACGGGTCGTTTATGTTTGCTTCCGACTTGTTTAAAGAACTTACAATTGAAGCAGAAATTTGTTTTATAAAACTGGCCTCATACAAAGGCACTAAATCAACAGGTAATGTTATTACTTCAATAGGATTGGATGAACCTTTAAAAAACAGGCATGTAATAATTGTAGAAGATATTGTAGATACCGGGAAAACACTGTATGAATTTTTACCCCAACTTGTTAACCAGCAACCAAGCAGTTTAAAAATTGCTGCACTCCTGCACAAGCCCGATGCTTTGGTGCATCCACTCACTATCGATTACCTGGGTTTTAATGTGCCCAATAAATTTTTGCTTGGCTATGGACTTGATTATGATGGGCTTGGCAGGAATTTAAAGGAAATATACCAGTTAGTGGAAGAGTAGGGCATATTGATTAATCAATTAATGATATAACTTAGTTAAGTATATCTTACAAATGGCTCAATAACCTGCTGGTGAAAAAAATCTTTTTATATATTATTTTTTTTATAACGGCCAATGCAGTTAATGCACAATATTATTTACGTGGCGAAATAAAAGATGAAAAGAACCAGCCGCTTCAGAATGTAAAAATTTTACTGCACTCAAACAATCATATTTACTATAGTGGATCTTCGGGTGGCTTTGGTATTACCACTAACTACCGTATAGATTCATTATCGCTAAGCCTGGATGGCTACGAAGCAAAAACAATAAAGGTAAATAGTGAACAATGGCAATATATTACTTTAAAAGTATTGCCATCCAATGTAAATAAAAACCGGCCAAAACTTATTTCTGTTGCAAAAAATTTTGAACATACTTCGCATTTAAAATGGCATATAGATGATGAAACGTATTTTAAGATGGTAGAAAATGAGTATGTAAATGCTTATAAATATCCCAACACAGGCTTTTCTTTGAATGTTAATAAGGCATCATACAGTAATGTACGCCGCTTTATAAAAAATGGTAGTGTGGTGCCGCCTGATGCGGTACGAACCGAAGAACTAATAAATTATTTTAACCTGCATTACAGGGAACCGGAGCCGGGCAGCCTTTTTCATTTCGAATCGCAGCTAACATCTTGTCCATGGGATATGGAAAAACAGTTGTTGTTTCTAAATATAAATGCAAAGAAACTGAACTTAAGCATGGTGCCACCAGGCAATTTTGTTTTTTTGATAGATGCTTCAGGAAGTATGGATAGCCCAAACAGGCTACCCTTGCTGAAAGCAGCTTTTCAGATGTTTGTTAAAAACCTGCGGCCGATAGATACTGTTTCTATTGTTGCATACGGTGGCACTGTTGGTATTTGGATGCAACCAACCGGGGGCGCCGAAAAAGAAAAAATTATAAAACGGATTGAAGAACTAAATGCAGTTGGCGATACTCCCGGCGAGTCGGCTATAATGACTGCCTATGCTTTAGCAAGAAGCGTTTACAATAAAAATAGCAATAACAGGATTATATTGGCTACTGACGGTGATTTTAATGTGGGGCAAACATCCGAAAAAGCTTTGGAAGATTTGATAACAAAAGAAAGGCAATCGGGTATTTACCTCACCTGCCTGGGCGTGGGTATGGGTAATTTTAAAGATTCAAAGCTTCAAACTTTAGCCAATAAAGGAAATGGAAACTATGCCTACCTGGATGATATAAACGAAGCAGAAAAAGTGCTGGTTAAAGAACTTACACAAACATTTTATGCCGTTGCAGATGATGTTTTCCTGAATGTGAAATTTAATTCTAACCTGGTAAAAGCATATAGGTTGATTGGTTTTGATAACCGCAGAGATGCTGTAGAAGACAGTACTATAGACCTGGAAGGAGGCGAAATAGGCAGTGGTAATAGTGTATTGGCTGTATTTGAAATAATTCCTGCCAGTGATAAACTGTTTCACCCCGATGTATTGGCAAAAGATGTGGTAGCCAGTATAGAAATGCGATATAGTTTATGTGACGATACTACGCAATTACAAATGGTAAAAGACTGTATAAATAATTATACCGGTTTTGAAATGATAGATAAAGACCTGCAATTTGCCACTGCTGTAACTATGTTTGCTTTAAAAGTAAAGCAATCAAAATATATAAAATTGGTTAACTGGGATGATATACGGCGTATTGCTTCAGCATCGTACAACCCCGATAGTTATTTGCAAACAGAATTTTTACAACTGGTAGATAAAGCTGCAGAAATTTATAATCCCAAAAAGAAAAAAAGAAACAAAAGGGATTAATTTACGAAAACATTTCTCTAACCTTGTCAAAAAATGACTTCTCATTTTTATCTGGTTTAGGTTGAAAGTTATCTGAATATTTTAACCTTTCAAGCGTTTCTTTTTCTTCGGTTGAAACATGTTGCGGTGTCCAAACATTTACCTGTATCAACTGGTCGCCTTTTTCGTAACTGTTTACATGCGGAAAGCCTTTGCCTTTTAACCTGAAGATTTTACCGCTTTGTGTGCCCGGTGGTATTTTTATTTTGGCTCTGCCGTCAATGGTGGGTACTTCTATTTGTGTACCAAAAACTGCGTCGGGTATTGATATGTGAAGGTCAAATGCTACATTCAAACCATCACGGTGCAGGTGTGGATGAGCTTCTTCTTCAATCAATACAATTAAATCGCCGGCCGAACCGCCTCGTTCGCCTGCATTACCCCTGCCGCTTAAACTTAATTGCATGCCTTCCTGTACGCCGGCAGGTATATCAATGCTTACTGTTTCTTCGCCATATACCCTTCCATCGCCTTTACAGGCAGAACATTTATGTGTTACGGTGCTGCCTTCACCATTACAGGTGGGGCAGGTGGTAACTGTTTGCATTTGGCCTAAAAAAGTATTTTGCACCCGCCTTACCTGTCCGCTTCCTCCACAGGTGCCACAATTTTGTACGCTGTTTTTATCTTTTGCGCCACTGCCTCCGCATGTGTTGCATAGCACATATTTTTTTACTTTAATGGTTTTTTTTGCCCCCTTTGCAATCTCCTCATAATTCAATTTAATTTTTACCCGAAGGTTACTGCCTCTTGTGCCACGGCTACGGGTGCCCGAACTTCGCCTGTTACTGCCAAAGAAACTTCCAAATGGATTATCATCGCCAAAAATATCTCCAAACTGGCTAAAAATATCATCCATGTTCATGCCGCCGCCAAATCCTCCACCCCGGTTACCGCTAAAGGCCTGGTGCCCAAAACGATCGTATTGGGCCCGTTTATCAGTATCGCTTAAAATCTCATATGCTTCTGCAGCTTCTTTAAATTTTTCTTCCGATACTTTATCTCCGGGATTCCTGTCGGGATGGTGTTGCATGGCAACTTTACGGTATGCTTTTTTTATTTCTTCTTGCGATGCAGATTTGCTGATACCTAATATTTCGTAATAATCTTTTTTCATACCCCAATCCCTCAAAAGGGAATTTTACTGTTCTTTTTTTGGAATCTTTTTACAATAAAAACTTGTTTAAACTTAAAAAGCTGCCTGTAATAAGGTTGGCTATTTATTTACCTACAACTACTTTTGCAAACCTTATTATTTTATCATTTAAATAGTATCCTTTTTCTATTTCATCAACTACTTTGCCTTTCATTTTTGCAGGGGCTTCAATTTCCGAAATGGCTTCATGCTTCTCTACATCAAATTCTGTATTTATACTTTTCATTTCTTTAAGGCCACTTGATTGTAAGATATTTCGAAGCTTATTAAAAACTAATAACACACCTTCTTTGTGTGCTTCTATATCATCATTTTCGTTTAATTGTTTTTCGGCCCTGTCGCAATCATCAAGTACTGGTAATAAAGTTAAAATAACATCTTTTCCTGCGGTTTGAATAAGTTCAAGCCTTTCTTTTGCATTACGACGTTTAAAATTATCAAATTCGGCAAATAGCCTTAAATATTTATCTTTTTGTTCTTGTAATGATACCTGTAGTTTTTCCAATTCGTTGTCTGTATCAGAATTGCTTAAATGTGTGTTGCCCGGAATATCTGCATCAGCATTTATATTCATATCTTCTGCTTCGGGTGTGGTAATTTCTTTATCTTCCATAATCTTGCTTTTAAAATAATTTGCAAAGGTACAACAGGCAAACATTTTGCCAATAACTCTTTTGCAGTCAAAATGGCAATAAAGTTTAAATATGTGCCTTTAACAGCTTAATTGTATGACATAGGTGCTAATATGATATTGATTCTTACCAATTGAACATACAGGCAATTAAATTATTTTGATAAAAACAATCCTGCTAAATAGTTAGCCTTGCTAAAAAGATGTGTATAAAATTCCTTTTATTGAAGAAAACAGGAATTAAGCTATAAAAGTGTTAGTGATTATTTTACAACCTGGAATTTGCCTGATTCGATGATTTTACCTTCTTTATCCCTTAACTGGTATACATAAATACCACGGTAAAACTCATCTAAGGGTAAGTTCATGCGGGGGAGCATTTTTGTAATTTCCAATATTTTTTTACCCATGAAATTGTATATCTGTATAGAATACGACTTATCATACCCATACAAGAAATCAAAATTAATTGATGTAGTGGCAGGAATTGGATAAGGTTTTATAAGTTTTGCTACAGGCTCTCCCTGGGCAGGGTTTTTAGTTTGTGCAAAAGTTGTAAAATTTAATCCAATAAGTAAAATTAATATGTAATAAAATCGCTTCAACCGTGTAAAAATATACAATTTGGTTTAATTGAGCAATACGTAAATATACCTCTCATCAAATAAATATATGCCAAATAATGGTTATTTAAAAATATTTTTTTAAGATGTAATTAACTTAACGATGCCAGTTTTTCGTTTATTGCATTAAAATCGGGTATTCCTCCTGCTTCTTCCAACACTTCGGCATATTGCAATATGCCATCTTTATCAATTATAAAGGCTGCTCTTTTACTTACGCCTTGCATATCCAATATCCAGTTTTTATACAGGCATCCGTACATGTCCGATACCTGTTTGTTAAAATCGCTCAATAGCGTGAAATTAAAATGCTGGTCTTCTTTAAACTTTTTTAAAGTAAAAACAGAGTCAACCGAAATGCCAAAGACTTCAGCTTTTGCATTGCTATACCTGGCAATATCATCCCTAACACTACACAATTCCTTAGTACATACGCTGGTAAACGCTTGTGGAAAAAACAGTAACAACACATTTTTTCCTGTATAGTCTGTAATGTTTATAATTTTTTTATCGGTATTGTATAAACTAAAAACAGGCGCCTTTTGGCCAATAGAAATGTTCATGATAATTTTTATAAAGTTATGCGATACTTGCTTATGTGTAAAAATTGTTAACAGCAATTGAAGGCTTTTGGTTTAATTAGCAATTATTTATCACCAAAACAAATTTGTTATGAACAAGTACATTACAGAGTTTATTGGCACTATGTTCCTGGTGCTGGTTGTTGGTATTACTGCTATAGGTGGTACAGCAGGCGCTATGGCTCCTGTTGCTATTGGCACTATTTTAATGGTTATGGTTTATGCCGGCGGGCATATTTCTGGCGCCCATTACAACCCTGCAGTAACACTGGCAGTATTAATAAGAGGTAAAATTGATATGGGAGGTGCCATAACATACTGGATAGCCCAAGTAGGGGGTGCATTGGCTGCCTGGGCAATTGCTACTTTTATTTTTGATATTACTGGCGCTGATATTAGTGCTGTAAAATCGGTTGGGCAGGGCCTTACTGCCGAAATATTGGGCACTTTAGCCCTGGCATATGTAGTATTAAACACGGCCACAGCAAAGGGTACAAACGGAAATAGTTTTTATGGCCTTGCTATTGGCTTTACGGTATTAACCTGTGCATATTCTTTTGGTGCATATTCTGGCGGGGCTTTTAACCCTGCTGTTGCTATTGGTGCCTGCCTTATGAAGGGTTTTGTATGGGCCGATTTTTGGATATACCTTGTTGGCGGACTGGCTGGCGGCGCTTTGGCAGCCTTTATTTTTAATATGAATAACCCCGACGATAAATAAAACCGGCAATTATAAAAGTTAAACCCCTCTGGAAAGAGGGGTTTTTGTTATCCAAACAATCCATAAAAACAAAAATTCTTTAGATTGCTGGCACACAGAATATTTTGTAGAAAAATTATTACGAAACTTTACCAGGTAATTTTTCAAATTATCAGTCGCAATAATTAAATAACAGTTTAAATTTTAAATGTGATTGTTTTATTTTGCAGGAATAGGGTACAAAATAAAAGGTAGAAACAGGCTTACTTTTGCCTTTGTTCATAAGGTAAGTTTTAGTTTTTCGAAACGGATTTTATTATAAACGGTTTTTTTTAAAATTTAGTATGTTAAGTAACTGAATTATAAGAAGTTTATTGATACTTTGATTTCTTAAATAAATAAAAAAGCCTCTCCATTGGAGAGGCTTTTTTAATATAATTATTCCGGTTATTAATTTTTATTCTTGCTGGCAGGCCTTACTGCTTTTGAATTTGATGTATTTTTTGCCGGCGTTACATCATTTGCAGATTTAGATTGGGTTGCAGCCCATTTGTCGTACTCTTCCGGAGTTAATACATCGCCAGTGATTGTGATGTTTTTTAATTCATCAATACCGGCAAATTTTACCGACATGGTTTTATTAAAATGTCCGGGAGTAGCGGCATTAAATTTTGCAGAAACAAAACCTGTTGCACCGGGTGCTATTGGAGATTTTGTATAATCTCCCATTGTACAACCGCAGGTTGGGTTTGCTTTTTCTATTATCAATGGTTCTTTACTGATATTTGTAATGATAAACTTTACTTCTTTAGGTTCATTTAGTTTTAAATTACCCTGGTTAATTGTTTCTGTTTCAAATTTAGCCACATCAGCAACTTTCTTTTGTGCAAATAAAACAGATGCAAAAGCAAATGCAGCAACAGATAAAATCAATTTCTTCATAATTGTTATTTATATTTTTTAATTGGGTTATTAATTTTTTAAATCATTCACTCCTTTGTTTTCAGGAGCAGAACTTCCGGGAGTTTTCCAAACTTCGCCTTTAATGGTTATTTGTTTTGTTTGCGAATCATTATAACTAACTGTAATAAATTTATTAAAAGGGCCTTCAGCAGCAGCATTGTAGCCAACTTTTATTTGTGTTTTGCCGCCCGGTTCAATTGTTTTGTCTTTTTCCCATTCAGGAGTAGTACATCCGCAACTTGCATGTATGTTATTTATTTTTAAAGGTATATTGCTTTTGTTAACTACTTCAAAAATGTGGGTAACTGGTTTGCCTTGTGGTATTTTACCAAAATTAAATTCAGTTTCCTTTAAACTTAATAATGCATCAGCTTGTGCAATGGTTATTGTACTTGTGGTAGCAGTAGGTGCTGCTTTTACATCGGTAGCGCCATTGGCTTTAGAAATCTGTTGTGCATGTAATGATGATAAACAAAATAAAAAACCAAAAAAAGTAAATATTTTTCTCATGTTTTTATGTTTAAATGATGAAATCAAAGATACTAAAACGACTGTATATCCCTTAAATTGTAATACTGTTAGGAGTTTTTTAACAAAGCTTCTTTATTATTTATATTTTTGTAGTAGATTGAAGGGATATGGATACAAACAATAATAAAGACGCTGCTTTGCAAAACAAATTAAGTTTTGAAAATTTCCGTAATGAAGTTTTAAAAGACTATGAAGTTGCCTGCCAAAGCCGACAGGCAAGTTTGCTTGCCCGTAAAGAGGTGCTAACAGGCAAGGCAAAATTTGGCATTTTTGGCGATGGTAAGGAAGTGGCACAGGTAGCCATGGCAAAATTTTTTAAAACCGGTGATTTCAGGTCGGGTTATTACCGTGACCAGACTTTTATGTTCGCAAGTGGTTTGGCTACAGTAGAACAATTTTTTTCGCAGCTATATGCCGATCCTTATCTTGAGAATGACCCCTTTAGCGCCGGACGGCAAATGAACTCTCATTTTGCAACTAGGATGGTAGATGAAAATGGCGACTGGCTGAACCTGGCAAACAGTAAAAACATCAGCAGCGATATAGCACCTACTGCCGGGCAAATGCCAAGGGCGTTGGGCCTTGCTTTTGCTTCAAAATCATTCAGGAATATTAAACAAACACATAGCCTTACCAACCTAAGCAATAATGGCAACGAAGTTTGTTTTTGCACCATCGGCGATGCATCAACAAGCGAAGGGCATTTTTGGGAAACCATCAATGCTGCAGGTGTGCTGCAGGTTCCGTTGGCTGTATTTGTATGGGATGATGGATATGGAATATCTGTTCCCAAAAAATACCAAACAACAAAAAGCTCTATTTCTGATGCATTAAAAGGTTTTCAGAAAAAAGAAAACACCAATGGTATTGAAATATATAAACTCAAGGGCTGGGATTATGCCGGCATGTGTGAAATTATTGAACCTGCTATTCAAAAAATAAGAGATACACATACACCTGCTCTTTTTCATGTAGAGGAGATAACACAGCCGCAAGGACATTCCACTTCGGGCAGCCACGAACGTTATAAAACACCCGAAAGGCTGCAATGGGAAAAAGAATGGGATTGCATCAGGCAGATGAGGGAATGGATTATTGCCAATGCATTGGCTGATGACGAAGAATTAAAAACTATAGAACACGATGCTGTGCAGTTTGTAAAAGAAAATAAGCAAAGAGCATGGTCAAAATACAGCGATCCTATTAAGGAACAGGTTGCAAGGGCAACAAATTTAATGGATACCATTGCTGCATCAAATGCCGCAGTAAAAAAAATAGCCGATGAATTGAAAGCCATGCGGGAGCCTTTACGCAGGGATGTATTAAAAACAATTGCATCGGTATTAGACCTTGCCGGTTATAACCAACATACTTCTGCATTGCAGCAATATTATACCCAACTTAAGAACGAAGCTGCAGGCTTATACAACAGCCATCTTTATAACGAAGGCCCAAAATCTGCTTTAAAAGTACCGGCCATACCGGCATATTATCAAACCGATGCAGCATCTGTAAATGGTTATGAAGTGCTGAACAAATATTTTGATGAGCTATTTACAACAAATAATAAAGTAGTGGCATTTGGCGAAGACCTTGGCCATATAGGCGATGTAAACCAGGGCTTCAGCGGCTTGCAACAAAAGCATGGCAAGGAAAGGATTTTTGATACGGGCATTCGTGAACTCACCATCATGGGGCAGGGGATAGGCCTGGCTTTAAGAGGTTTGCGCCCTATTGCCGAAATACAATACCTCGATTATTTGTTGTACGGCCTGCAACCGCTTAGTGATGATGTTTGCACAACACATTTTCGTACGGCTGGGCAGCAAAGTTGCCCAATAATAGTACGCACAAGGGGCCACCGTTTAGAAGGTATCTGGCATAGCGGCTCGCCCATGGGCATGATCATTCATGCATTAAGAGGGATGTATGTTTGTGTTCCTCGTAATATGGTGCAGGCTGTTGGCATGTATAACACACTGTTGCAAAGCAACGACCCCGGGCTTGTGATTGAATGTTTGAATGGTTACCGCCTCAAAGAAAAGTTGCCATCAAATTTAATGGCCTACACGGTACCGTTAGGTGTGCCCGAGATTGTAAAGGAAGGAACAGATGTAACCGTAGTAACCTATGGTTCTACTTTACGAATTGTGTTGGAAGCTGCAACCACTCTCCAAAAACTTGGTATCAGTTGCGAAGTGGTGGATGTACAGACTTTACTGCCTTTTGATATCAACCATTCAATTGTAGAATCGCTTAAAAAAACAAACCGTATAATTTTTATTGATGAAGATGTACCCGGCGGCGCTGCAGCTTACATGTACAATAAAGTGATGGAAGAACAGGGTGGGTACAGGCACCTTGATGTATCGCCCCGAACGCTTACGGCTAAAGCCCACAGGCCTTCTTACGGCAGCGATGGCGATTATTTCAGCAAACCCAATGCAGAAGATGTGGTGGCTGCAATTAAAGATATGATGAGGGAGTAATTGATAATGTATAATTGATAATGTATAATTGAAAATGTAGAATGTATAGTTGTAAATGTAGAATGTATAATTGAGAATGTAGAATTGGACTTAATGGAGATGTAGAAGCATTTTTTTTATTTTTTAGACTACTTTGGATTGTGCCTGCCTGTTTACATTTGATGGTTTATGATAAATACCGGTTTTTTACACGTAATTGATATTTTAGGTACATTTTCTTTTGCCGTATCAGGCGCTTTTTTTGCAATGGAAAAAAAGCTTGATCCCTTTGGCGTACTTATCCTTTCTTTTGTAACAGCAATTGGCGGCGGTACATTACGGGATATGATGATTGGTAACTTGCCTGTTGGTTGGCTGCGTGACGGAACTGCCACACTTGTAATTTTTTCGGCGGCTATTGGTACCATGCTGTTTGACCAATGGCTTAAAAAATTCAACCGCACATTATTTTTGTTTGATGCATTGGGCCTCGGGTTGTTTACCATCATTGGTATCGAAAAAGCAATTGAACTAAAATTTAGCGTTGGCGTATGTATCGCCATTGGCACCATTACTGCAAGCTTTGGCGGCGTGATAAGAGATGTGCTGCTTAATAATGTACCGCTTGTTTTCAGGAAAGAGATTTATGCACTTGCCAGTATCATCGGCGGGCTTTGTTATTTTGTTTTAAGAAGCAGCAGCCTTGATAATGATGTGGCAAAAATAATCTGCATCCTGCTGATATTGCTGATACGAATGTTGGCTGTTAGATATAAACTGGCTTTGCCTGCTTTTTATGCAAAAAATAATAAGCGTGAAAAAAATGGATAGCTTCAATTGTTATTGAAAAATAAAATGTTCAGTTACCTAATCAAAGTAAACATCCCTTTCTCTTCTTTTATTGGTTTATTACTAAACTGGTACTTACATATCCACACATAACTACCGGGCAATGGCTTATTGTTATTAAAGTTTCCATTCCATCCAGCATCCGGGTCTTTTGTTCTATACACTGTTTGCCCATAACGGTTAAAGATGGTGAGTTCAAAAAATAATAATCTTCCTTTATATCCCGGTTTGTACACATCATTGGTGCCATCATTATTTGGTGTAAATGCATTTGGAAAATACATATACTCAGGACAATCTTTTACCAACACCATAACTGTATCGGATAAAATACAACCGGGCATGCGTTCGCCTGAAATATTAAATATTGTTGAACTTGCTGGAAAAAGATGCCATTGGTAGTTTTGCAAATTAGCTGAAGATGATGGCTGCCAATTATAATTATATAGTGATGTGGGCAAGTTAATGATTGCCGTATCATCAGGGCAAATGGCTTGAGGGTAATGTAATTGCAAAAATGTATCAAATGGTTTTATTTCGATGGTATCTGCAAAAACATTATCGCAGCTATCGCTCACCGTTACCCAATATTTACCGGGTTGCGTTGCAACAAGACTGTCTAATTTGCTGCCATCCTGCCATACATACGTTTTAAATGTATAATCTGTTTTAAGGGTTATGCTTTTTCCCGGGCATAGCATGCTATCGTTGCCAAGTGAAACACTTGCTTTAGCTTCATTTACTTCAATGGCAACAGAATCGGTTAAGTAACAGCCCCCAAAAGCAACTTTTACAAAACCACGGTATGGTTTTACATATTGTACCTTTAAACTTGTATCGGTGCTGGACAGGATTTTAATAAAAGCGCTATCTACCTGCCAATTGGTATTGCGTTTGCATAATGGGTTACGTATAATTTTAAAACTATCAATTGGGTTTGTTAAACAATGATATTTTCCCGTACCTATAATTTTAATGGTATCACAAATACTTGTTTCGGTACATATTTCCTGCTTAGGCAATGTAAGGTTAAGTACAGCATCGGGGTAAACGCTATTAACTTTAACTGGCATTGCTCCTGCTTCTTCAATAGTAATATTTTGAAGAGGTTTAATATACATAGGGCTTTTAACGTAGATAGGCGTATCTATACCACTACAAATGGTATTACCATTGTAATAGGGCGAATTATCATATAAATAAATATCATTATTGTTACCATAATTACTTAGAGTTACTAATTGAAAACTAATAATGCCGTTTTTTTTGTATGCAATATTGCCTAAAAAACCTTTGTTGGGAAAACCCAGGTTGGTTAGGTTTAATTTTTTTTGGGTAACAAGGTCAAGGTTTTCATTAATGGTTGTGTAAGAATAGGTTTCAGGCCCTCCAAAAAAAATATCAGTAAACGGGTAGCCTAAGGTGAAGTTGTTTTGCTCGTCAATATTTGTCCTTTCTGTGTTTATGTGCGACCCACCAGTTGAGTTGAGCATTGAATTAAAGATGGCAGCTTTTACAGGGTTAAGGTTTGCATCTACCGTGCAGCATACATGATTTATATATGGGTCTAGTATATAGTATGGCCTTGAAAACTCTATTAAAAATAAACCACTTGCCGGATTGTAATTTAATTGATTAAAATACCCACTATACGGTACTGTTAAATCTTTATCCATATAAATGCCAAAGGCCTTATGCTGCATGATACTGCCATCGGCTTTATTTATTTTTACAAATTGCATACCGTTAATTGCATTTGGGCTTGAGGCCGTATCTGAGTTATAATAAAAAGGATAACATAAAACCAGCGTGTTATTGTTTTGCGATATAATATCAGGCTGATTGAATGAGTGAAACTTAGGTATAGTGAGATGGCTGTAATTTTTTGCCCATTTTATATTACCCGAGCCATCAAATGCTATAATACCAATGCTTGAAGTATTATTATTATTTACTGTTGCAAATAATTCATTGCTGCTGTTTGTATAAACAGTATAAAGATTTATGTTGTTTGAAGGACCATTGGTACGCATCAGTTTTTTGCCCCATAAATAATTGCCGCCACTGTCAAATTTAAAAATAGTCTTATACACTGTATCGCCTGGCCTGCCGGCGCTACCTGTAAAAATAAGGTTGGCTTTTTCATCAATACAAATTAAATTTTGAAAGCGAATTGAATTTGCAAAAATATCATCCTTATAATTTTTATACCAAACCAATTGGTTCTTACTATTAAATTTTAGGATGGATGAGTGTGACCCTGTTGGTCCTAAATTTGTAAAACCACCCATATAAATATTATCTGCATTGTCTCTAAAAGTATAATAATAATTATCTGCAAAACTTTCAATACTATAATAAGTTGGGTAAAACCTGTTAAAACTACCAGAGTCAATACAGCCCTTTGTTTGCCCAATGCAAATGAATGGAAGAATAAGAAAAATAATAATAAAACCCTGCTTTATTTTTAATGTAAACATGGTTAGTCTATTTAAACTACTGCAGGCAACTATCTGCCTGCAGTAGTTAATTTTGGTTAAGGAATATTTACTGCAATCCAATATTCATACGCATAAGAAGAATATTCATAGATTGAGTTATTTGGATCGAAATAGCCAATATTGTGACAAGCATTGCTAGAGTTAGGAATTGGCCAGCCAGTTTGTGAAGTATTGTATTTCCAGTTTCTATACCTAACACCAATTACATGGTTGCCACTTGGCAGTGTTCCGGTTTTTGCAAAGTCATCCCATCTAATATATTTTGTGCCATTAATAAAAAAACCTGATGCTGTATAATTTATCATTGGCAACCAATAATTACTTCCATCAACTTCATATTCAACTTCCTGTAAACTGGGTTCAATAAAATTTGAATTATAGCCACAAGTTAAATTTTGCAATGCATTATAACCTGCAATTATTAAATAATTGGTATCAGTACCACCCGAACCGGCAGGTGTAACCCATCCTTTTTCATTTCTTTTACAGGGGTCGTTGCCTCTATCACCGGTAAAACCATAAGTGGTAACTGGCAATAACCATAGATAATAAGGGCCGCCACCTTGTTTACAATCTGTAACAAAGTTAGCGCTTAATTTTACTGAGTAAGTGCCAGTTACATCGCCATTTATATAACCCCTTGGAACAAGTTGAGAATTATCAGAGAAAAATTTAACTCTAAATATGTGATTATTGGGAAACGAAGGATTGGGGTCAGGCCCAAGATCGGTAATTTGTGTATTTGTTAAGGTTAATGTTTGCATTACATTATTTGTAACGTCTGATACAATCTCAATATTTCCCTCAGTTAAATTATTAAATCCATCATTTTGTACAACATTATTATTCCATGAAAGTTCATATTCAAACTGGAGTAAATAACCACTTAACGAATCTACATTAGTACACCTAAATACCCTGGAATACTGTATAAGATTACAATATGCAGGTAAATCATAATTGCATTGCGATGTAAAATTTGATTGCATTTGTTATTGAGAAAGCGGTTCGTTTTTATCATTAACCCACATAGTATTTACTTTTTGGTTTCTTACAAATATTTCCGGAATACCCCCTTCTTTTTCCATCTGTTTGGCAATGTATGCTTTTGCTTTTTCCATTGTACCGTTATCAACTTTAGGTTCATTATTAAACTCTGCCTTCTTACAACTAAAAATAAAAAAAATTAAACCGGCCACAAATATATAAACGAGGGTTTGTGTTGGTTTTAGTATAGTTTTCATTATTAATTTTTTAAGGTGATAAAAAAATCAGTGTAAATAACCAGGTAGCAATATGATTTTTTATGGAGGTTTGTAAAATCCTTTGCACAATAAAAAATTAATGAAAAGATATAACGGAAATAAAAATACAATTACAGTAGTTCCCTGTATTAATTTATTCGGGGGGGGGGGTAAGATTTTGGTACTTAAATTTCATATCTTATGAACAAGATATGAAAAAAATATTTAAATACAATCTTTAATATGATTTAAGATTTGGGAGTATAATTTTTTATAGAAATAATAATTCTTACTTCAAATTATGAAAAACCTTCTGCACATCTTCATCCTGCTCCAGGTTATCAACCAATTTTAAAACTTCATTGCTTTTTTCTTCATCCAGTTCAACTGTATTGGCAGGCACCCATGTAAGTTCGGCGCTTATCACTTCCACTTTTTTATTTTCAAGGGCCTTGCTCATATTGCCATATTCGTTAAAGGCTGTACGTATGATGATTTGCCCTTCAGTATTTTCGCCTATATCTTCCAAACCAAAATCTATCAGGTCAAGTTCAAGTTCATCCACGTCCACGCCTTCGTTCTTTATCTTAAACTCGGCCATGTGTGTAAAACCAAAAGCTACACTTCCGGTGGTGCCCAGCGATCCATGCCCTTTTGTAAAGTGCATCCTTACATTGGCAACCGTACGGGTAGGATTATCGGTGGCTGTTTCTACAAGCACTGCCACGCCATGTGGCGCATAACCTTCGTACATAATTTCTTCATAGTTGCTTGTATCTTTTCCCATAGCCCTTTTAATGGCCGCTTCCACCCTGTCTTTGGGCATATTGCATGCCTTGGCATTAAGGTAACACCTGCGCAGAGCAGGATTGTTTTCGGGGTCGGGGCCGGCAGCTTTTACAGCAATGGCAATCTCTTTACCAATACGGGTGAAATTCTTTGCCATCTTATCCCAACGGGCAAACATGGCGCTCTTTCTTACTTCAAATATTCTTCCCATGTAACAATAAAATTTTAGTTTATCATTTAAACTATTGTACACTATTTAATAATAGCTCAATAATTATATAAAGTTTTTAGCTTGTTATAAATCTTTAGCAGAGTATATAAGAACAAAGCCGGGCTGCAAATGTAGTGAAAATCAGTTTTAGTATAAAGGGCGTCAGTAATTAAGCAAAACTCACCATTTTAAGTTTTGCAGTATGATAGAAATAGAAACCCATCTTTGCAAGAATATTTTATCGGTTTTAAAATTGACATTATGCTGCGTTTAATAAACAACATACTAAAATGCCAATAACATTTAATTGAATCAAGTTGCTTTAGGCAGGCTGCCTGTTTTTAGATTTGTTTTTTAATCTTTCCTTGCGCCTGGCATTTTTAGCTTTAATCTCTTGCATTAGTTTCCTGAAATCTGCAAGTTCTTTTTCTGTCCATGGCTCAGATTTAGTTGACAAATCAACATTTTTTGGTTCTTTAATTAGTCCCATATTTTTAGTTTTTAAAATATTGTGATATTAATCTTATTGCAGCACTTGTTTCAATAAACATTCTCAGTCCACGAAAATGAGTTGCATGTAGTGTTTGTTCATAATGTTTAATTAAAACAGATTTGGCATCAAAAGCAAGAAAACCTTCATAGCCTTTATCAATTGAAACTTTACAGGCAAAAGCAACCAGGTTTCCAGGAACACCAACATACACTTTTTCTTTTCCTTTATTGAATTTTGAACTCTCAATCAAGTGCATAAAAATGTGGTCGCTTTTATCTTCAATGCTTACAAGCCCTTGTATAATTAAAGGGTTGTTAACTGTTGTTAGCTTATACACTTCTTTACTTGGGTCTTTAAGCTCTTTGTGCCAGTTAAATTGCCATTCAGTTTTTTTTATTTGCTTTACATCTGCCAGTGTCAATCTTATAATCTCGGTATCGAAAACCTCACCAGTGGCAAGGTTTTCGATAGAGTTGGTCAGTTTGTCAACTTCAAAATCAAGCCCTTTTTCTTTATACTTTTTCACCCTACGAATTTACAAAATATCAACTTGCCGGGCAAGTAAGAATACAAATTGAAGAGTGATTAATTGTAAAACTTTCCATATAATTTTTCATCAACCTAAAAAGTATATCCCACCGAAATTTTTATTACACGGTTATATGCTGCATAGTTATCATTTTTATCCAGTTTTGATAAACCGTAATCATATCCGGCCCTTAGGTTAATACCGTTATCAAACTGGTAACCTATACCGCCGGTAAGGCCAAGGTCAACTTTATTAAACCTATCGGTAATACCAATGCCTTTGTTGAATACAGAAATGCCCAGCACACCCAATTTAGCATTTAATGTGCTACGTACAAGGTACGAAACCTGCGGGCCAGCATACACTTGTAACCCTTTTGCAACATTGGCTTTCAGCAACACAGGGATATCAATGTAATGCGATTGCACCTGTGCGCCGGCATTGATGGCAAGGATTTTTAACGCATTTATTTGAAAATCGCCTTTAATACTGTAGCCTTTTTTTGAATAACCAATGCCTGGTTCAATAGAAAAAGTTTCTGACAAAGGGATGTTGGTATAAGCGCCTACATGAAAACCTGTTTTACCTTTGGTTACCAGGTAACCATCTGTTTTGTCAAGCAGGTCTTCAATTACCTGTAAATCTTCGCCCTGCCATTTACTGAAGTTTACACCACCTCGTATGCCATAGCTTACCTGTGCATTAACGAAGTTGAAAATTAAAAATGAACTGATGATGCTGAGTAAAATTTTTCTTTTCATATTTTTTCGCAGGGTTTTACAGTCTGCTTATTGCCTTGCTTTAGAAAATGATGCCATGCTGTTTTTGTTTACAGAAGGTTTTGTTAAAGCAAAACCTGTTTACCAATGATTAACAAAATCAGAAAGTGGCGATGAGGCAAAAAATAAATCATGTAAGTTTGCTTAACAACTTACAATTATGGAAAAAGCAGTTTATTACGCCGATTATTTACAACTTGATAAAATAACCGGGGCGCAGGAACCCGAAAGTTTTAAAGATGGAAAAGAACCTGCCCATGATGAAATGCTCTTCATCATCATTCACCAGGCTTATGAACTTTGGTTTAAACAGGTATTGTTTGAAGTGGATTCGGTAATTAAAATAATGGATAAACCAGTGGTGAACGATAACTCGAACGATATGGCCACCGTGGTACATCGCTTAAAAAGAGTAGTTACTATTTTAAAAGTATTGGTACAGCAAATTGATATTATTGAAACAATGACGCCGATGGATTTTTTGGATTTCAGGGATATGCTGCGCCCTGCATCTGGTTTTCAGAGTTACCAGTTTAAAGTGCTGGAGGCAAAGCTTGGTTTAAAATTTGAAAACCGCCATGGGCAAAATTATTACACATCGCAACTAAAGGAAAAAGATATTGCCATTATTAAAGATGCAGAAAAGGGTAAATCGGTTATTGAATTGTTGAATGCATGGCTGGAGCGGATGCCTTTTATTACAGAAGATTTTTGGAAGAATTATCAACAAGTATATGTTAGCAGTTTAGCCGATGCTGAAAAAAACAATGCGGCAATTTTTGAAAATGTGTTTAATGATGCGGAAGTAAATGATGAAAGAAATTTATCGGCAAAGGCATGCAGATCTGCTCTTTTCATTATGATGTATCATGGTTATCCCATGCTGGAACTTCCATATCAATTATTAGAAACACTTTTGGAAATAGATAACCAATTAGGCAACTGGCGTTACCGACACATAAATATGGTGCAGCGTATGATTGGCTCTCGTATTGGCACCGGCGGCAGTACGGGTGCAGGTTATTTAAAAGCTGCTATGGATAAGCATTATATATTTAAAGAGATAACCCAACTGAATAGTTTTTTGGTTGAACGCAAAAAACTACCTGTACTTGAAAAGCCGGTGGTTGAAAAACTGGGTTATCATTTTTAATTACAAAATTCCTTACTGTAGTTTTTGTATAGCATCAAGTTTGGTGATGTAAATGCTTCGCCCGTGGGTGCCAATCACCAATTCATTTTCTCTTTTTTGAACCACTATATCATGCACCGGCACACGGGGCAGGTTGTGATCAAGCACTTTAAACGATTTGCCCATATTGAATGAAGCATACAATCCGTTATCGGTACCTACATAAATGATATTTTCTTTTTTGGGGTCTTCGGTTACTACATTGATGGGTTCCATGGGTAAATCATTTCCAAGCTTTGTCCAGGTGGCGCCATAATCTTCGCTTACCAAAAGATAAGCGCCAAAATTATCGTTGCGATAACCGTTTAAACTTACATACACTCTTCCTTCTTTAAATGCTGATGGGGTAACACGGCTCACATACAGGCCTTGCATTTCTTTAGGAATGTTGTTACTTATTTTTGTCCAGGTATAGCCATCGTCTTTACTTACCTGTATATTGCCGTCATCGGTACCAATATATATGAGTCCGAATTTTAAAGCCGATTCAGCCAAAGTAGTACTTGTTCCAAAAGGCACATCGCCGGCTTTGCCACCATTGGTTAAATCGTTGCTTAAAGTTTGCATATCTTCTCCCTGCTGCATGCTGCGATGAAACCTGTTAGTGGCGTAATAAAAAATATCCTGGTTATGTTTGCTAAGCCAGATGGGTGTTTGCCAGTTAAAGCGGTATTTTTCTTCGCCCAAATCGGGTTGAGGATAAATAGAAATTCTTTTTCCTCCATCAGTACTCCTGCGGCTATAAAATCCAAATTGCGAACCAAAGTACAATGTTTTATTATCTCTTGTATCTATAGCTACCTGCATGCCATCGCCGCCACCCATACGTTTCCATGGATAAACGCCTTCATAATCCCATTGATCAATGTCTTTTGTTTTAGAAGAGCCAAACCAGGTTCCGTTATCCTGCAATCCACCATAAATATTATATGGTTTAGCATCGTCAACTGCAATTTTGTAAAACTGCCCTACCGATGGTGTATTGGCTTTAAACCAGTGTTCGCCATTATCGTAAGTGATGTTGCAGCCGCCATCATTTCCTGCAATCCAGTGCTTATCATTATTTGGGTTCATCCAGCAGCCATGCCAGTCGGCATGTGTGGCATCATTATCCGTGCTTTTAAAAGTTTTTCCGCCATCGGTACTCAGCATTAACGAATAACCGTTAATCACCAGTTTGTTTTCATCATAATCGCTTACAGATATTTTTCCAAAATAATAGCCATAAGTATTGTATAGGTTAAGCTCTTTGCTATTTACTTTTTGCCAGTGTATGCCCGCATCATTGCTGCGGTACACTTCGCAACCAATAATGGGTGTATCAAACAAAGCTTCATTTGCATCAAACAAGTAATTATAAATTTCGGTTGGTTTTATCTTGTTGGTTTTAACCATTTCTTTTACTGATGCTGCCGAATATTTTTCTTTAAAACCATTAGCAGATAAAAACTTGTTTAATTTTTTATCATCCAGGTTTAAAAAATCTTCTTTGCTTATATCTTTAAAGTTTTTTAAAACATAATTGGTATCAGGTTTTTTCTTTGCAGTATCGGGCCTGTGGTTTTGATTATCAAGTGTAGCATAAATGATATTAGGGTTGGCTGCAAATACGGCTACACCTATCCTGCCTACGCCATCACCCGTAGGAAAACCACTGCCGGCAATGGTTACAGGCCTCCAGCTATTACCGCCATCGGTGCTTTTATAAATGCCAGAAGTTTTTCCACCTTCTTCAAAATTCCATGCACGCCTTGTACGGTACCACATAGCTGCATATAATTCATCAGGGTTTTTGGGGTTGATATCCATATCAACAGCGCCGGTATTATCATCAACAAATAAAGTTTGTTTCCATGTTTTACCGCCATCAGTTGTTTTGTAAACACCACGTTCTTTGTTGGGCGAGTATAAATGGCCAAGCACTGCCACCCATGCCGTATTAAGATCTGTTGGGTGCAATATTATTTTACCAATATGATGGCTCTCGGGTAAACCAAGGTAATCCCATGTTTTGCCATTATCATTACTTTTATACACACCTAAACCTGCATACGAAGAGCGGCTGCTGTTAATCTCGCCGGTGCCAACCCAAATTTGGTTATTGCTTTGTGCTTGTTTTGATTGTTCATTTTTTTTGTTCCATCTTACTGCAATATCACCAATGGTAAAAGTATTTTCTTTATCAAAAACCGGTACAAGGCTTTGCCCGTTATTGTTGCTATTCCATAAACCGCCTGTTGCATAGGCTACATAAAACTCTGTAGGGTTGCTTGGGTTTACATCTATATCCACCACACGGCCGCTCATGATGCTTGGCCCCACGTTTCTGAATTTGATGCTGTTTAAACTAGTGTCTTTCTCCAGCAATTTTCTTTTCTCAATGCCGTTTAATCTTTCGGTAGCAGTAGTGCTTTTTATTTGTGCTATGGCAGAATTAACATTTGTAAAAAGCAGTAATAGTGTAATTTTGAAAACGAATTTCATGATAATGGTTTTGGTTGTAAAAAAGATAAATATCTAAACTGAACGTTATGCAGCATTTAAAAATACGGCAATTGTTGTTAGTTACCATCATACAGTTTTTGTTTTTGATGAGTGGCAGCGCTCAATATAAAAGTTTTAAGCTTAATGCCGAGGGCGATACTTTAAATGCCATTGACAATAATAATTTTAAACAAGGCAAATGGGTGCTGCATGTAGAACCTTTAAGGGGAGAGCCGGGTTATGAAGAAGAAGGTATTTTTAAAAACGATAAAAAAGAAGGGCTTTGGCGCAAGTACAGCCTTGTTGGCGATTTGATTGCGGTGGAATTTTACAAGCATGGAGATAAAGATGGTATACAGCAATACTATACATACCTGGGCGACCTTATTCGTGAAGAATCGTGGCGTGCTTACGACCCCAATGCACCTTATGATACCATTCCGGTGTATGGCGAAGGCAATAACGAAATAATTGAATTTAAAGTTATAAAAGCCGAACCCTATAGTGTAAAACACGGTGAGTGGAAATATTACGAAGCAGGTACAGGCAGGTTGGTAAAGGTTGAAAATTATGACCGGGGTCATTTGGTATCACCTGGCGAAAATATAAAGACAGTGCAAGCCGTACCCGAAAAAAAGAAGGAGGTGGAAAAAACTCCCGAGATGATTGAATGGGAAAAGAAAAACAGGGGCAAGAAAAAAGCACTAAGAGATGGAAGGACTTCGGCAGGTGGGTAATGATAAGGTTTAATTGCTGTTGAAAAAATGATGAAAATATAAAAGCTGAAAATCTACACTGTTACCCCAGTATGCCCAATTATGTTTTCCGGGCCGTTCATAATAATCATGCGCTATTTTTAGTTGTAATAATTTTTGATGAAGACGCCTGTTGCCATTGATAAAGATATCATCAATGCCACAATCAAAAATTATTTTAAGATTAGTGCTGGTATAATTTTCTACCAGGTTTATCACCGAAAGATTTTTCCAATTATTGGCATTGCTGATGGTGTCTCCAATACGTTTTGCAATATCAAATTTATTGCGGCTTTCATTAAGATCAACCCCACCACTCATACTGCCAGCGGCGCCATAAGTATCGCTATGCCTGAGGCCTAAAAATAATGCACCATGGCCGCCCATGCTTAATCCTGTAATGGCCCTGTGTTCTTTATCTGCAATAGTTTTATAATGGCTGTCAATATACTGTACAACTTCTGAAGTAATATAGGTTTCGTATCGGTATGTGCTATCAACAGGGCTGTCGAAATACCAACTGCTGTAATTGCCATCGGGGCAAACTATCAAAATATTATAAGTATCGACGTATGTTTTTAATGCAGGTACTTTTGTAATCCAGTTACTGTAATTACCCGAATAACCATGTAACAGGTAAACTACCGGGAAACGCTTTTCGTTTTCAATATATACATTGGGTTTTATAACTACACAGTTGATTGCTTTGTGCATACTGTTGCTATAAACAGAAACCGTATCAACCGTGCCGGCAAATATTTTTACCGAAATAAAAAAACAAATAAATAAATAACCACAGTATTTCATCTGTTAAATTTAAGTACTGTAAAGATGTAATAAAAAAGCTGCCTATTAAGCAGCTTTTTTATTAGTTGTTTTTCTTTTTATTTTATTTCCTTTTGCATAGGGTTGTTGCCGCCTGCAGCACCTCTGGGGCCAGGGCCACCACTATTTTTAAACAATTGAAATTTGCTGGGTGTTGCTACCGAAGGCCACCTGTTGTTATCTGTATTAATGTCGGCGGTTTCCCTCATCGGGTCTAATTGAATTGATACTACTTCTTTATCTTTCATAAAAGTTTTTACAACTTTATTTTCGTTTTTACGCCATACCTGTGCGGCTATGCGGTCGGTTTCTTTTGTGCCATCCTTAAATGTCCATTCAATAATGATGGGCATTACCAGTCCGCCTTTATTGCTGAAAGTTATTTCGTATAAATTTTTATTGCCGGCAATATGAAACCTTTCTGCTTCGCTGTAATCATCAGCTACAGATGCAGGCGTGGTTATTTCAAAAGGAGTGGTATCTACTTTTACCAGGTTGCGGTCGTAGCTCCAGTAAAAATCCCTAAGCGATTTATCGGCATCGGTGGCAAATGTTATATTCTTATCGTTCCTGTTTCTTATTTTAGAAATGTCTTCAAAATTATTAAGTATTGGTTTTGCCACAGGCACTTTACGGGTTGTAGCATTTGTATTGGTTTTGGCAGTTGTTCCAGTATTTAATACCGACCATTTTACGGTATCAATTGAAATATCGCATGGGTCTGTGCTATAAAACCATCCTCTCCAAAACCAATCCAGGTCTTCGGCGCTTGCATCTTCCATAGTACGGAAAAAATCGGCTGGCGTAGGATGTTTAAATGCCCAACGTCTTGCATATTCTTTAAAGGCATAATCAAATGTTTCCCGGCCCATGATGGTTTCTCTTAAAATATTTAAACCCGTTGTTGGTTTGCTGTATGCATTGGGGCCAAACATGATGATGTTTTCGCTGTTGGTCATGATGGGTTCAAGCATATCTTTAGGCAGCTTCATATAATCTACAATTTTATATGCCGGGCCTTTGCTTACCGGGAATTTGTTGTCCCATAATTCTTCGGTAAGGTATTCGCAAAAAGAGTTAAGTCCTTCATCCATCCAGGTCCATTGCCTCTCATCGCTGTTGATGATCATGGGAAAAAAGTTATGGCCTACTTCATGTATCACCACACCTAACATTCCGTTTTTTGTTCCTTCGCTGTATGTGCTGTTGGGGCCATAGGCGCCATTATCGTCTTTTTCGCAACGGCCATAATTGAAACAAATCATAGGATACTCCATACCGTTGGCAGCTTCTATGCTTTGTGCTACCGGGTAAGGATAAGGAATAGTGAATTTAGAATAACTTTTGATGGTGTGCGCTACCGCCTTGGTGCTAAACTTACGGTACAATGCATACGCTTCTTTACCATAAGCGCTCATGCACATTACTTTTTTACCCGACACTACTGTGGGCATTGCATCCCAAATAAATTTGCGTGACGAGCCCCAGGCAAAATCACGAACCATATCGGCTTTAAATACCCATGTTTTTTTATCTTTTGATTTTTGTTTTTCACGGGCCACCGCTTCATCTAATGTTACAATTTCTAATGGTTCGGTGGTTGTTTGTGCTTTTTGCCAGCGTGCATATTGCGTAGGTGTTAACACTTGCTGGTAATTTTGCGCCTGCCCGGTAGCCATTACCACATGGTCGGCAGGAACCGTCATAGCCACTTTAAAATTTCCAAAGGTTAATGCAAACTCGCCACTGCCAACAAACTGGTGGTTTTGCCATCCCTGGAAATCGCTGTACACACAAAGGCGAGGGTACCATTGTGTCATGGTAAATAAATCATTTCCATCTTCGGCAAAATGTTCAAAGCCGCCACGGCCGCCATATTTTGTACGTTCAATAATGTTATAGTTCCAGTCTACCTTAAAAATAAATTGCTGCCCCGGTTTTAAAGGTTGCGGCAATTCAATACGCATCATGGTTTTATTAATGGTATATGTTAATGCCTTTCCGGATACATCGGCCACACGGGTGATATTATCACCATATTCCCTGTCTTTATCTACTTTACCACTGTACCTTGTAATATCATCTTCGGTAATGCCACGTGGCATAAAGTTGCTGGTTTCGTAACCCGAGTTATTGGTATTGCTGTGTTGGTTTTCATCTAACTGAAGCCACAGGTATGTTAATACATCGGGCGAATTGTTGTAGTAGGTAATTGTTTCTTTACCTGTTAGCCGGCGATTGGGTTCATCAAGTTCGCAGGTTATATCATAGTCGCAGCGCTGTTGCCAGTACTTGGGGCCCGGTGCACCGCTTGCTGTACGATATTCGTTTGGAGTTGGTAATATGGTACCCAATTGTTCAAAGCGGTTACCATGGTTACTGCCGGGGTTATTTTTTATATCTTGAGCAAAAGTGCCCTGGCAAGCCAGCAGTACAATAGAAAATAGCAATAGTTTTTTCATTGTATATTTTTAAAAGTTATTCTATCTTTAATAAAAGAAATTTATTCCATGCCATATTTACTGCAATCAATAATGAAGTTAATGATAAACTCCAAACCCACCATTTCCTGTTAAGCCTTGCAATATTTATAAATAAATAGCTTACAACTAGTATTAAAGTAACCACGGCTATTTGCCCGGCTTCAAGACCAATGTTAAAACCAAAAAGGCTCCAGCCCAGGCTTTCATCACCAATAATCATAAAGCGTATGGCATTGGCAAATCCCAGTCCATGTATCAACCCAAAAAACAAAGCAAAAAAATAATTTAACCGCAACGATTTTGGGTTAAAATCTTTCTCAAAAAAATTGGCAGCAGCTGTAACGATGATAGTGCAGGGTATCAGGAACTCAACCCATTTATCATTAACCCTTACAATATCATAAACACTTAATGCCAGTGTGAGCGAATGACCGATGGTAAAAGCAGTAACCAGTATTAAAACCTGTTTCCAGTTAGCCAATACATAAATGGCGCTTAATGCTAATACAAAAAGTAAATGGTCTAAAGCGTCCCATGCAATAATATGATGCCAGCCAAGATCAAAATAAAATCCCAAATTCTGCATCTATTGGAAATCAATTAAATGTTTACAGTAGTTTTGCAATTCAAATATCTTTAAAGTAACGATTTTTTATTAATCTCTTGGCTAAATGGTTCAATTATTATTTAAGTGGTTGCTGCTATTTTCTTTTGCAAGGCCTATTGCCCCTGTTAGTGATTTTTATACAGGTGCAAATGCAAATCATCCCATTTATGTTAGCGTAACGCAAATTGAACATAATGCCAGTGATAAAACATTGGAAATAAGTTGTAAGATTTTTACTGATGATTTTGAGCATGAACTACGCAAAACATATAAAGGCACGGTTGACCTGTTGCAACCAAAAGATAAAAATGCCATGAATAAACTAGTGAGTAGTTATGTGCAAAACCATTTAATTATACATGTAAACGGAAAGACTGCATTGCTGCAATTTATAGGTTACGAGCAGGATGAAGAAGGCATTATAAGCTATTACCAGGTGAATGATGTGCAGGCTGTAAAGAAAATTGATGTGATGGATAATATTTTATTTGACTACAAAGAGCAGCAAATAAATATTGTGCATGTGATTGTAAATGGTAAAAGGCAAAGCACCAAACTGGTAAACCCCAATGCTGCTTATAGTTTTAGTTTTTAAAACTATTCTTCCATTTCTTCTTTTATCTCTTCAGATATTTTTACCAGCAGTTTATCAATCCGCTGCCCGTCCATATCTATAATTTCAAAATCAAAACCGTTCCATTCAAACCGTTCGCCGGTATTGGGTATATGTTCCAGTTCGTGCAGTACAAAACCTGCCAGGGTATCAAAATCCTGTTCACCTTCGTTCATCCATTCGGTTTTATCAAAATGGCTTAAAAAATCATAAAACGGTATCTGTGCATCAACTAAATAAGTGCCGTCTTCTCTTTCGGTAATTTCATATTCATCCTGCCCGCTTTGCGGCACATCGCCTACAATGGCTTCCAGCACATCGTTTAATGTAACCATACCTTCAAGTGTACCGTATTCGTTTACAATAAAGCAACTGTGCATTTTGGCCGATTTAAATTTTTCGAGCAATTGGTAAGCACTGTTATTTTCCGGAACAAACATAGCCGGCTTAGCCAAATCTTTAAGTTTAGTAGATGCAGATGCTTTTACAATATCTTTTACAAAAATCACTCCTGTAATGTCGTCAACTACTTTATCGCAAATGGGATAAGTAGAGTAGGCAAGAGTTTCAAACCTGTCTCTGAAATTTTGTACCGTATCGTTTTCATCAAACCAGATAATATCGGTACGGTGTGTCATCAAAGAAGTGATATTGCGGTCGCCCAGGTGAAACAATCTTTCAATAATTTCTTTTTCTTCTTCTTCAATGGCCCCATGTTCGCTGCCTTCGTTTATCATGGCTTTAATCTCATCTTCGGTAACGGCGTTGTCAGAAGATGTCTTGATATTGAAAACCTTAAAAAACAGGTGAGAGATAGATGATAGCAACCATACAACCGGAAAAGTAATAGCCGATAATGAGTTCATGGGAGCCGAAACCAACCTGGCAATTTTTTCGGCTCGTAGCATACCCAGCCTTTTGGGTACCAGTTCGCCAAAAATGATAGACAGAAATGTAACAACAATTACAATGATAACGGTAGCAATCGTATCGGCATATGGTTTTAAAAAGGTAATCTTTTCAATATAGGGTTGTACATATCCGCTAAACCTTTCGCCGGAGTACACACCCGTTAAAATGGCAATAAGGGTTATAAATATTTGTACAGTAGATAAGAATTTCTCAGGATTCTCTGCCAGGTCCAGCGCTACTTTGGCCTTTATATCACCCTTTTTGGCCATTGTTTCCAGCCTGGCTTTACGGGCACTTACCAATGCAATTTCCGTCATTACAAACAGGCCATTAATGATAATGAGAACAGATAATATGAGAATTTCTACCATTGGTATTATGCTAATCCGTAGTTTTTGTTAAACGATTTTCCCGACAAATATCCGATAAGTATTCCAATTATGCCACCACAGAAAATATCAATAGGGTAGTGAACGCCAACATACATTTGTGCATAAGATATACTAAATGCCCAAAAGAAAAATATTGCTGGCCATTTTTTAAATTGTTTGCTTAGTGATATGTATAAAAATGTGGCAATAGAAAAATGATTGGCAGCATGCGATGATGTAAAACTGGAACTTTGTGGCCTGTAACCTACCAATACATGCACCCAGTTGGCAATACTTGCATCATTGCAGGGCCGTAAGCGTATTATGTTTTCTTTAATAATCTTACTGCTTACAAAATCCGACAGGATAACTGTACCGGCGGCAAACAGCACCCACCACCAGCCTGTTTTTTTAAAATTAATGGTGATAAGTAATATCATGAATAAATAAAACGGTATCCATAGATTTGAATTTCGCAGCCAGGGCATCAGCCAGTCGAAGAAAGAATTACTCCATTGGTTGTTGATGATACGGAAAAGGTGCTTGTCGAAATTTATGAGTTGTTCCATTTATTGTAAGATGTGTGATATTTAACCTCTATCCAAAAATAATTAAACTAATTTTGATATCTATTAAATAATTGTGCATGCTGTTTTTACAAAAGATACCCAAACTGCTGCGTTGGATATTTTCGATTTGTTTTATTTTACTGTTGGTGATGACGTTTGCCAGGTTCATTATTTATTGGTCGTTTAATCCGCCTGGCAAGGCCTTTTCCGGTTCGGCATTTATTATGGGTGCCAGGTACGATGCAAGGGTGGTATGTATTATTGGGCTTGTGATAATGCTTTTGTGTGCCATACCAATCTTACATCCATTTAAAAATTATGCGGCAAAAAAATTCTGGAACATTTTTATACCCTTTATATTTCTTGTGCAGGTTTTAGTATTAGCTATAGATTATTATCATTTTGATTATTTGCACCAACGCCTTAATGCTACCGTATTAAACTACCTGCAGGATGCAGGCATTTCATTTAATATGATGTGGCAATCGTACCCACTTGTAAAAATTGCAATCACATTTTTGTTACTGCTGCTTTTAGCAAGATATGTTTTTGGCAGGTTGCTTGCTTATTATCAGCATCAATACAGTTTTGATACAAGAAAACGAAGCATACATTATGTTTTAGCATTCCTGCTTTTTGGTGTTTTTATTTTTGGTAAAATTGGGCAGTTTCCTTTACGCTGGAGTGATGCCTATACACTAAGCGACGATTTTAAAGCCAACCTTGCATTAAACCCGTTTCAAAGTTTTTTAAGCACTTTAAACTTCAGGAATACCACGTATGATATTAAAAAAGTGAGGGCTGGTTACAGGATGATGGCCAGTTACCTGCAGGTGAATAATCCCGATAGTGCAAAACTGAATTTTACAAGAACATATACTGTTGCCGATACCACCAACAGCAAACCAAATATTGTTTTAGTTATTTGCGAAAGTTTTAGCGCATATAAAAGCAGCATGTATAATAACCCGTTAAACACTACACCCTATTTTAACGAGTTGTGTAAAAATGGAATTTTCTTTGACCGCTGCTTTACACCTGCCTATGGTACAGCCCGTGGCGTGTGGGCTACTATTACCGGCATACCCGATGTAGAAAGCCCTAAAACTGCCAGCCGCAATCCCAATGCTGTTGACCAGCAAACCATCATCAACAGTTTTAAAGGTTATAATAATTTTTATTTTTTGGGAGGAAGCGCCACCTGGGCCAATATACGTGGTTTGTTAACTAACAATATTAATAACTTAAAACTGTTTGAGCAGGATGATTATAATGCAAAGAAGATTGATGTATGGGGCATCAGCGATAAAAATTTATTCCTGGAAGCTAACAAAGTTTTAAAGCAGCAAAACAATCCATTTTTTGCCATTATACAAACAGCCGATAACCACCGGCCTTACACCATACCCGATGAAGACAGGGATGAATTTAAATTACTTTCATTTTCTACCGATTCATTAAAAAGATTTGGGTTTGAAAGCAACGAAGAAATGAATGCATTCAGGTACACCGACTTTTGTTACCAAAAATTTATGGAAGCAGCACAAAAAGAAAAGTATTTTAAAAACACGATTTTTGTTTTTGTGGGAGATCATGGCATACGCTACAACGGCACACTCGATTATTTCCCTAAAGCATGGACCGAACAAGGCCTTACCTGCGAACATGTACCATTGCTTTTTTATGCACCGGCTTTATTAAAACCACAAAGGATACATGATGTGGCATCGCAGGTAGATGTGTTGCCAAGCATTGCGTCGCTTGCAAACATTTCGTACAGCAATAATTCGCTTGGCCGAAATTTATTTGATACGATTACAAACATGCAATATAAAACTACTTACCCCGGCGGTAAATTTGCTTTTGTAATTGACCACGATGTTAAATCAATTGGCCTGGTGGGTAATGAATATTATTACTTAAAGAATTTAAAAACAGGCAAGGAAGATTTTGTTTCTATGACAGGAAATGAGCCCGTACCTGTGAATACTGAAACTGTTTTTTTAAAAGAATACCTGCAAAAACTTACAGATTCTTATTATCAAACAGCCCAATACCTTCTTTTAAATAATAAGAAACAGTAACTGTGAATTTAATAAAGTACTATTTCTGTATATTCGCTTTCTTTGTTCAGGCTAAGTAATTACCAATATGCTCATCAGCAGGCGTGTACCAAAAACCATACAGTGGATAATAAAACTATTCATCATATACCTGTGTATATTCACTGCATTTCGTATAGCCACTGTTATTTGTTTTAAACCAGGAAATATTAATGTGTTTGAACTTGGCCCTGCATTTTGGCTGGGGTTAAAATACGACCTGCGCTGGATTGCCATCATCCTGCTGCCCATTGCGTTGCTTTCATTATATCCACGCCTGTCGCCATTTTACAGCGAGCGGAACAAAAAAATATGGACAATTTATTTAGGATTTTTAACGCTGCTTGTTTTGTTTTTTTATGGCGCCGATTTTGGGCAGTTTGCTTACATCAACGCAAGGCTTAATGCAGATGCTTTAATTTTTGCCGAAGACCCAAGGGAGAGTTTACAAATGGTGTGGCAGAGTTACCCCATTGTGTGGATACTGCTTGGCCTGGCCGGCGCCGTAGTGATGATGACCTGGATGTTCAGGCGCATGCACGTAGATGTAACTGAAAAAAATATCAACATCCATAAATTTTCATACCGTCGCCGGTGGCATGCAGCATCGCTATTATTGTTGGGGTGGTTTGTTTATGGATTTTTAACTGTAAAACCGTTAAATTTTTTCAGGGCATTTGGTTTAAATGATGAGTTTAAAAGTAACCTTGCTTTAAACCCCTTACAGAATTTTTTTACCACACTTAGGTTTAGAAAAGCCGATCATAATAATAAAGCGGCAGAATATTACAGCACTATTGCAAAGTTTTTGCAACTGCAAAACAATAACAACGGGCATAATCCTTATGCAAGGTTAATACAACCCGGCAGTAAAGCTTTAGAAAGCCAGCCCAATATTGTGGTTGTTATCTGCGAAAGTTTTAGCATGTATAAAAGCAGTATGAGTGGCAATCCCTTAAACAGTACGCCTTATTTTAATGAAATGTGTAACAACGGTATTTTTTTTGAAAGATGTTTTACACCAACATTTGGTACAGCACGAGGTGTTTTTGCTTTACTTACCGGCATACCCGATGTACAGCTTTCTAAATTTTCTACCCGTAATGAAGAATCGGTGAAACAACGTACAATTGTAAATAATTTTGAAGGCTACGAAAAATTTTATTTCCTGGGAGGCAGAAGCCAGTTTAATAATTTTAAAGGCCTGTTTGAAAATATTGATAGCCTGCATGTTTATGAAGAAGGAGATTATAAAGCAGCCAACCTGAATGTGTGGGGCATCAGCGATAAAAACCTTTTTTTAGAAGCAAATGATATATTGGCTAAACAGCAAAAACCATTTTTTGCATTTATACAAACAGCCGATAATCACCGGCCATTTGATATACCGGCAGAAGATACTGATTTTAAAAGAGAGGTTATTCCCGATGCAGATTTAGTAAAGTATGGGTTTGAATCGCTGAAAGAATACCATGCATTTGCATATACCGATTATTGTATTAAAAAATTTATGGAAGCAGCAAAAAACAGCCCTTATTTTAATAATACCATTTTTGTTTTTACAGGTGATCACGGCGTGGAAGGAAATGCTTCTGCCATTTATCCCCAGGCATGGACAGAGCAACGGCTTAGTGATGAACATGTACCTTTACTTTTTTATGCACCGGCATTGCTCACACCTCAAAAAAGAACAGAAGCCGTATCGCAAATTGATATATTACCAACGATAGCAGGTATGCTGCAACAACCTTATTTAAATACTACGCTTGGCCGAGACCTGCTAGATACAAACAAAAAAGAAGATGCGGCATTTATCATTTATCATGCCCCCGGGTGGATTGGCGTGGTTAATAATGATTATTATTTCCGGAAAAATATACGTATTAAAAAAGAAGAGTTGGTACCCGTACGCAATAACCTCCCGGTGTTAAATAATGTGCAGCAAGATTCGGTAAAAGCACATTTATCGCAACTTACATCAGCTATTTATGAAACTGCCAGGTGGATGCTTATTAATAATAAATAAAAAAAGCCTGTTGAGGTTTTTTGTGGAAAGATGAATACAACAAAATGATTTCAATAACAGCAGCAAAAGAAATTAAACGTTCACTTTTTTTGCAATCATTAACATGCGCTGCGATTTTTTTACATCATAAATACCAAAATCATAATCGCCAAACACTTCCTGTATTTGCAAACCCTGGTAAGCAAACATTTCGGTAAAATCGCCCAGCGAAAACTTAGCTACCTTTTCTGTAAAAACAAATGGTTCTTCAAATTCTTCGTCTTCTATAATAACTTTCTTGTAAAAATGTGTTTCATCAAACCACTTGGTGATGATAAAAGTTATACCCTCAATTTCTTTTTGTGATTGGTGTACCAGGTGGTCTTCGGCATAATGCACATTCAGGTAATCCATAATAAATACACCGTCTTTTTTTAAAGATTTTGCAATGGTGCGTATGGCATTATCATGTTCACGGCGTGTTTTAAAATAACCAAAGCTGGTAAAAAAATTAAAGGCATAATCAAAATAATTTATGCTAAAGGGCAACCGCATATCGTGTTTAAAAAAATGAAGGTTTTCATGGGCATGTTGCAAGGCTTCATTAATGCTGTAATCGCTTAAATCTATACCGGTTACATCAAAACCTTTATTTGCCAGTTGAATGGAATGGCGCCCTTTGCCACAGGCCACATCAAGCATACGGCTGCCAGGGGCCGGTTGCAGGTAATTGATGAGGTTGTCAATAAAAACTGCAGCTTCCCTGTGATCTCTTTTAAAATAAAGCAAATGATAGTAAGATGAATTGAACCAATCTTTAAACCAGGTTTGTTGCATATATACAAAGTTAAAGGAATGCAGGCAGTGGTTAAAAAATTTCAAATGGGCATGCAATTGCTAAATGCCAGTTTAGCAACTGGAAACTGTTTCATATCTTTGCCATCCCTAAAAAGGTTTTATAATGGCATTGATAAAGAGCATTTCGGGCATACGTGGCACTATTGGCGGAAACACAAATGATAACCTTACACCTATCGACATTGTTAAGTTTGCAGCTGCTTATGGTAGTTGGATTTTGCAAAAAGAAAACAACAAAAAAATAGTTATTGGCCGTGATGGCCGCATCAGCGGACAAATGGTGAGCAGCCTTGTTTCAAACACTTTAATTGGTTTGGGGCTTGATGTGGTTGACCTTGGATTAAGTACCACTCCAACCGTAGAAATGGCGGTGGTATTTGAATCAGCAGCAGGTGGTATCATTTTAACAGCCAGCCACAACCCCAAAGAATGGAATGCACTTAAATTATTAAACAGTAAAGGCGAATTTATAAGTGCAGAAGATGGTAAACGAATATTAAAATCGGCTGAAAAAGAAGATTTTAATTTTGCACTTGTTGATAAGCTGGGTACTTATACAAAAGACGAAAGCTTATTGCAGAAACATATTGATGCCGTACTTAAATATGAACTGGTAGATATGGCTGCCATAAAAAACAGGAATTTTAAAGTGGTGGTTGATGCCGTTAACAGTACCGGCGCCATTGCGGTACCGGCTTTATTAAAACAATTAGGCGTTAATGATGTGGTGGTGCTGAATGAAACGGTGAATGGAAAATTTGCCCATAATCCCGAACCCCTGCCCGAACACTTGAAAGAACTGAGCAATGCCGTAAAAAAACACAATGCCGATTTAGGTATTGCCGTAGATCCGGATGTGGACCGGCTTTGTTTTGTTTGTGAAGACGGCAGCATGTTTGGCGAAGAATATACCCTGGTGGCAGTGGCCGATTATATTTTAAGCAAGCGTAAGGGAAATACAGTATCAAACATGTCATCAACAAAAGCATTAAAAGATGTTACATTAAAGCATGGAGGCCAATATTTTCCAAGCATGGTGGGCGAAGTAAATGTGGTGAGCAAAATGAAAGCTGTGGATGCGGTAATTGGTGGCGAAGGCAATGGCGGTATCATTGTGCCCGACCTGCATTACGGAAGAGATGCGTTGATAGGTATTGCACTTTTTTTAACGCACCTGGCCAACAGCAAAAAAAGCATCAAAAAATTACGCAGCACTTATCCCGATTATTTCATCAGTAAAAATAAAATAGAGCTGGTAAATGGTACTGATGTAAAAACCATTTTCGAAAACATAAAAACTATTTATAAAAACCATCCAATAAATACAGAGGATGGCTTAAAGATTGAATTTGAAAATGACTGGGTGCATTTACGAACCAGCAATACCGAACCTATCATTCGCATTTATGCCGAAAGCGATTATGAATCAAAAGCAGATAATATAGCCAAAAAACTGATGCAGGATATAGGTAAGATGATGTAAACTTTAAATAACAATGAACCGTATTTATTTTGACAATGCAGCAACTACAGCACTTGATCCAACAGTTTTGGAAACAATGATGCCGTATTTAACCGAAAAATTTGGAAATCCATCTTCTATTTATTCTTATGGAAGAGAAACCCGTATGGCCATAGAAACGGCCCGTAAAAGCGTTGCTAAAATATTAAATGCACACCCTGCAGAAATATTTTTTACCAGTGGTGGCACCGAAAGCAGTAATACAGCAATAACCTGCGCCATCAGGGACCTTGGTTGCAGGCATATTATCACATCGCCAATTGAACACCATGCGGTAACCCACTCTGTAGAACATATAGATAACCAGGATATAGCCAAGGTGAGCTATGTAAAATTATTACCCAATGGCCATGTGGATATTGATGATCTTGAAAAACTATTGGCTGCCAGCGATGAAAAAACATTTGTGACCCTGATGCATGCCAATAATGAAATTGGAAATATACTTGACATAAATGCAGTGGGTGAACTGTGCAAATTGTATGGCGCTATTTTTCACAGCGATACGGTGCAAACGGTAGGCCATCTTCCGTTTGATCTAAGAAAAACACCGGTACATTTTATTACCGGCGCTGCACATAAATTTCATGGGCCCAAAGGTGTGGGTATGCTGTATATAAACGAAAATGTAAAAATAAAACCATTTGTACACGGCGGCTCGCAGGAACGAAACATGCGTGCCGGCACTGAAAACCTTTACGGTATAGTGGGTTTTGCAAAAGCTTTGGAAATGGCTACCGCCACTATGGAAGAAGATATGGCTTATATAGGCACTTTGAAATATTACATGATGGATGAATTAAAAAAACACATCAAAGGCGTATCATTTAACGGTGATACTCTTGGCAGAAGTTTATATACAGTACTGAGTGCAGGTTTTCCAAAAACAGAAAAATCGGAAATGATATTATTTAACCTCGATATAAATAATATTTGTGCCAGCGGTGGTAGCGCCTGTACAAGCGGTGCCGACCAGGGGAGCCATGTTATTCGTGCCATCAATAATAATCCCAACCAGGTTACGGTGCGTTTTAGTTTTAGTAAGCATAATACAAAGGCAGAGGTTGATACAGTAGTTTCAAAATTAAAAGAACTGGTTTAACGTTTTAGTTTCTTTTATAAGCGATATACCAGTTGGAAAAATCCATATACTTTTTATTGTTATCCTGTAACCAGGTATAAACCAAATTATCTTTTTTTGCCTGGTTAATATAATAACAGAATGTTTCTGTATGGCCGGCATCGTTAAGTGCATTATAAAAGCCAACATAAAAATCCCACCAAAAACCTTTATTTTCTTTTTTTAATTCGCCCAGCATCGAAAACAATGATTTCATATTTTCAGCCAGTAGCTCATATTTTGATTTGCCTTTATTAGCTTCATTATAGTTTGACGATTGCATTAATGACAACATTAAATCGGCAGAGCTAAACTCTTCATCTTTTTTTGAAAAGGGCACTGTTATATTTACACCGCTGCTATCATTATTTTTTACATGTTTGTTTAATTCATCTTCGTATAATGCCAATGCACTTTCGGCTCTTTTTCCGGTAGGCTCCAGCATTAAAAAATTACCAAGCGCTAAAATGCTTTTTATGCGGTTGCCTTGTACACTCATACTGTAGCCAAGTAATAAGTGGCTACTTGCATGCGACGGGTTTATTTTCAGGCCTTTCATCAATGCATTATCGGCATCTTTGTATTCTTTAAGGTTAAATGCAGTTAAGGCCAGGTTGTAATACAGCAGGCTGTTGTTTGTATATTTCTTAATTCCTTCTTTATATGTTTTTAATGCCTGTGTATGTTTGCCAGATTCATCAAGTATAGATCCTTTTAGGATATATGCCTGGTCAACATATCCTTTGTTGGCTGCAATCACTTTATTGCAATAAGTTAATGATTCATCGTATTTTTTATAGGCATAATAAGTTGATGCTAATTCATAATTGGCTTGTTGCGAATTTTTGTCAATCTTAAGGGCCTGTTTATATTTTTCAATTGCTCCGCTGTAATCGCCCCTGTCGTGCAGTTTCACACCTTCGGCTATCAAATTTGCAACGGTGTTTTGCTGAGCAAATACTACTGTAATTGAAAAAATAAAACATAAGGCCAAGCCAACAATCTTTTTCATGTACATTTTTTAGTTTGTCAGTACTGCATTTTCTTCAAGTTTTTTCCTAAACTTCTTTTTAAGATTAAATTTATTGGCCGGCTTATTGCAATAATCCAGCACCATCCTGCAAGCATTTTTTTCTACAGTAAGTGCATCGGCAGGGTTTTGTTTATGCTCCAGGTTGTATTTGGCCATAGCAGCAATAAACAGGCTAAGCAGGTTAATATTACTTCTTATATATTCAGCAACATTTTGCATGTAAAAATTATATTTTTTTGTCCCCGATACCCAATCGGCCAAAAACTTTACAGCATTTTGCCTGCTAATACTTTCGGCATCAAATGTGGTTGTTAAAATATAATTGGCGGCAGATAAAGCAAAAGGTTCGGTTTCAATATAATCCGATGGCTTTTCCAGTTTTATATCCTGGTAAGGATAAATGGTTTGGCCAACAGAAACCCTCCCGGCACATATCAAAAGAAAGATGAGAAATATCCTGTTCATCATTTTAAAAAATAAGATGCCGGTAAAAAATTGTAACAGCAATCTGTAAAAATAAATTATACCGGCAATTAAAATTACGGAGAATATCCTTTTAAAACTTTTTTGAAATTAGAAGTGATGTGAAAGCAGATTTTTAATAGTGTGAGGAAATGGACGATTATTTCAATAACATTTCAACAACATTTAATCACAGTAACTTTATACCAAACAAATTACTTTATATTATTAAAACATAATGTAAGGTTATATATTATCCAACTTAAACTATCTAATTATGGAATTCGAGTATGAACAAACAGAGTTTTCAAAATCTCTTTTAGCCGGCCTGTTTGCCGGTATTACCGCCACCGTGTTGTGCTTACTGTATAATGCAATTATAAGATACAGTATTGGTTTTCACCTGTCGGAAATGATAAATGTTTCTACCATTATTTTTGCCATGCTGATACTGGCTACACTGGCAGGTATAGTTTATTACTTTTTTCGGCATTACATAAAAAAAGGCGGATTAATTTTCCAGGCATTAAGTGTATTAATAACTGTTTTATTGGTTATTGGCACCCAGTCTGTACAAAGGTCATCAATACCTTCGTTAACAATTGAGTTCCGGGAGCTTTTAACAGGTATCATCATCATCACAGCACTTTGCGTGGTTTTTATTATACCTTATTTGTATAAACATGAAATAGTTTAGCCGTAATATGGAGCATGCATTAATGATATTACAGTAATGCTGTCAATTAATGTTTGGTTCATAGATATAGTGACTGCCTTTTATACTGCAAGAATTTTTCTAAATAGAAAACGGGATGCTTTTTACTGCATCCCGTTTTTTTATTTACAATTTCTATCACCAAATTTTTATTCTTTTATCCGGCGCTTTGTACATGGCATCGCCGGGTTTTACATTAAAGGCTTTATAAAAAGCATCCATATTGGTTAAGGGGCCATTACTGCGGTACATACCCGGTGAGTGGTTGTCGGTAAGTATACGTTGTGCTGCTGCTTCGGGTAAAATATTATTTCGCCATATCTGGCTCCAGTTTAAAAAGAAACGCTGATCGGGTGTAAACCCATCAATCTTTTTATTGCTTTTGCCTTCTTTAGTATTTTTAAATGCTTCGTAAGCTATGCTTAAACCACCAAGGTCGGCCAGGTTTTCGCCAAGCGTTAACCTGCCATTTACATGCAAAGTATCAAGAATGGTGTAAGCATCATATTGTTTTACTACTTCATCGGCACGTTTTTTAAACTCATCGGCATCGGCCTTGGTCCACCAATCGTTGAGGTTACCATCAGCATCAAATTGCCTTCCCTGGTCATCAAAACCATGTGTCATCTCGTGGCCTATTACTGCGCCAATGCCTCCATAATTAATAGCATCATCCGCTTTAAAATCAAAAAATGGTAAGCGTAAAATACCTGCCGGAAAAACAATTTCATTTTTTTGAGGACTGTAATACGCATTTACAGTAGGTGGCGTCATTCCCCATTCAGTTTTATCAATTGGTTTGCCCAGTTTGTTGATATTGTAATTATAATGCCATTGGTTGCAACGGCGTACATTACCCAGGAAATCGTCTCTTTTCATTACAAGCCCATCATAGTTTTTCCATTTATCCGGAAAGCCAATTTTTTCTACAAACGCATGTAATTTAGCTAATGCACGCTGTTTGGTTTCGGTGCTCATCCAGTCTAATTTTCTAATTCGGTTGTCAAAAGTTTGCTCCAGGTTTTTAACCAGCTCCAGCATACGCACTTTAGCTGCCTGGTTAAAATATTTATCTACATATAACTGGCCCAGCAGGTCGCCCAGTTGCCTGTCAACCAAACTGCTCATGCGCTGCCAGCGTGGGGTTTGTTGTTTTTGGCCGCTAAGCGCCTGGTTAAATAAAAAGTTTGCTTTTACAAAATCGCTGCTCAGGTAGGGCGCAGCATCTTTCATCACATTCCATTGCAGGTAAATTTTCCAGTCTTCTAAAGGCACAGCGCTTAATAACGAATCTACAACCTTCATAAAATTGGGGTTACTAACAACCATGTTGTCAACTTTGGTTTTATAACCAAGCTGTGGTAATATATCCTGCCAGTTTAAATTAGGTGTTATAGCAGTTAAGCCTGCAATAGAAAATTTGTTATAAAGTTTTTCGGGGTTTCGCATTTCTACACGGCTCATCTGTGCGTTTGCTAAAGCAGTTTCTATGTGTATGATGGAAAAAGAATTTGCCAGTGCCCTGTATTCTTCCAATCCGCAAAGCGAAAAAAGTTTTGCAATATAGGCTGCATACTCGGTACGTATTTTTGAACTGCGGGCATCACTTTTTAAATAATAGTCCCGGTCGGGCAAGGTAGTGCCGCCCTGGCCTATGTTGATGATATATTGTGTAACATTTTTTGCATCCTGCCCAACACCAATGCGGTACAAAGGCGAGCTGATGGAATTGGCACGTAAATAATTTAAGTAAGTTAATACCTGTGCTTTTGATGCAAGGTCTTTTATTGCATCCAGGTAGGGTTTTATAGGTTGATAACCCAGTTTTTCAATAGTGATGCTGTCCATGCCACTGGCATAAAAATCGCCTACCCGTTTCATTATATCATTCTCTCCGGGGTTTTTTGCTGCATCTTCCAACAGGCCTTTTAATGCCTGCGAACTTTCCTCGCCTAAGGCATCAAAGCTGCCCCATCTTGTTTTTGATGCAGGCACCGGTGTATTTTTTATCCAGTTACCATTGGCATACAGGTAAAAATTATCGCCGGGTTTTACCGACAGGTCCATATTGGCTACATCAATAAATTTTGTTGTTTGGGCATTGGTAGTAATAACTGCAAGCATCAATCCGGCAGCTACTATACATTTCACAATCCTGGTCATAGATTTCTTTTTTGAAATTAAAAATAATGATACATGGGTAAACTGCATCTTATATATATGTTAACGATAAAGGTTTTATGCATTTCATTAAAACAGGCATGTAGGTATTGATTTTGGCAACTTAATTTTTTATGATGTTGCCAATTGGGGTAATCGTTTTACCAGCCAGCTATTTTTTAAAGGGATAATCCAGTTTTGTAATAAATCTTTTTTTGTATTTACTGTATTATTGAAGTACAACGTATCTGCATTGATAAAATTGTTGTTAACTGCATATTCAAGCTGGTTTAATGGAAGCAGTTCAATTTTATCTTTCAATACAAATGCAAGTGTTTCCCGGTTAAACATCTGCACATTATATTTTTGTTCAATTGTTTTAACCAGCCTCACCGAACTGTCGGTACTGCATCCGCTGATGACGGTGGCGGTTTCATCGGCCATAATAATGATGAACCGGCCAAACAATAAGCCGGCAAATCCTTTTACATCATCGCCATGGCTTTTCCAGTTAGCAGCAAAGTCGTTCAGCATCTCTTCCATTTGCAACGCTTCGCTTATATGAAACAATCTGCTGCTTTGATAAATCCAAACTCTTGAGTTATCATCAAAATCTGAAGGTAGATGTTCTGTAAAATTGAGGTCCATATTTGTAATGAAAAATTTTAAAATTTTTTATTGCATAGATGCTGCAACCAGTTCAGCAATATCCATCACCTGTACATCATCTTCTTTGTTGCTGTTTTTAACACCATCTGTAAGCATAGTGTTACAAAACGGGCAGGCGGCAGCAATTACATTGGCACCGGTTGCAATGGCTTCATTGGTGCGTTCAATATTAATCCTTATATCGCCTTTTTCTTCTTCCTTAAACATTTGAGCTCCACCAGCGCCACAACAAAGCCCGTTGCTTTTGCAACGTTTCATTTCAATTAATGAAACATCCAGCGCTTCTAATACTTTTCGGGGAGCTTCATAAATGTTGTTGGCACGGCCCAGGTAGCAACTATCGTGGTAAGTAATTTTTTTGCCTTTAAATGTTCCGCCACCCGCCATTGTTATTTTTCCTTCATCTATTAATTGCTGTAAAAATGTAGCGTGATGAATTACTTCATAATTACCGCCCAGCTCAGGATATTCATTTTTAAAAATATTAAAACAATGTGGGCAGGCTGTTACTATTTTCTTAATGCCATATCCATTTAATATTTGAATGTTTTGGTATGCCATCATCTGAAACATAAATTCGTTACCGGCCCTGCGGGCAGGATCGCCATTGCACATTTCTTCTTTGCCTAAAATGGCATAGTTGATGCCAACCTTATGAAGTATGGTTACAAATGCCTTTGTTATTTTTTGTGCCCGCTGATCAAAACTTCCGGCACATCCCACCCAAAATAAAACTTCGGGGCTTTGGCCATTTGCCGCCATTTGGGCCATAGTAGGTACCTGCATAATATTATCTTAATTTGGTATGATAAGATAAAACAAAAATAAGTTATTGCATATTCTTTGGCAAAGTTCCTTTTGGACATATACATTTTAAATATCTTCGCAGCAATCATATATAAGTGAAAAATATCTTACACCGAATTACAAACTGGGAAGCCTGGCCATTTAAATTATTATATGCACCCATTGCACCGGTATGGCTTTGGTATATGCTTAAATCCCGTTCGGTTTGGTTTTTTACTCCCAGCAATCCCAAGATAACTTTTGGCGGTATGGATGGAGAACCCAAAAAAGAAATGTACAAGCTGCTACCCAAAAACTTTTATCCCGCAACTTTTAATGTATTGCCGCAGCAGGATTTTGAAACGGCCCTGGATGGTTTGCAAAAAAGCGGCATTCAATATCCATTTATTGTAAAGCCCGAAGTGGGTTGCCAGGGAATTTTATTTAGAAAAATAAATACACAGGCCGAGTTTAAAAATTACCATGAGAAGGTACCCGTTGAATATATTGTACAGGCGTTGGTAAGTTACCCAATGGAAGTAAGTGTGTTTTATATCCGGCACCCGCTGCAGGAAAAAGGAAGGATAACCGGTTTTTTACATAAGATACCGTTGCAGGTAATTGGTAATGGAACCGACACTTTGGAAGCATTGGTGAAACAGCATCCCAAAGGTAAAAAGCGTGTGACTGAATTATATAATAAACATAATGAACGCTGGCACCATGTATTGCCAGCCGGTGAAAAATATATGCTAAGTTATGCGGCTAACCATAACCGTGGCGCTCATTTTATTGATTTAAAAGAGCATATTGATGACAAACTGCTTGCTATTTTTGATAAATTAAGTTTTAAGGTAGATGATTTTTTTTATGGCAGGTACGATATTATGTGCACAAATGTGGAAGACTTAAAGAACGAAAAAAATTTTACTATACTTGAATACAATGGCTGTGGCGCCGAGCCTAATCATTTTTATGATACAGGTTATACTTTAATAGGTGCATACAAGGAAATTTTAAAGCATTGGAAAGCGCTCTATCAAATTTGTAAATATAATAGTAAGCAGGGTATTAAACCATGGCCTTTTAAAAAAGGTAAACTTTTTATTGCCCAAATTAAAACACACTATAAGTTAATAAGGCAGGCCGATGCAATGATTTAATAAAAACTAAAAAGGCTGGCCGTGTGTTTGCCTGATGAGGCTTTTTGTAAGGAAAGGTAACTTTTTTAAAATGGCAACAAAAAAATTAGTGACCCAGGTTTTTCCAAAAAGCAATTGAATGCGCCTTCCATAACGCAACCTGTTTTCAAAATTTTTTTTCCAGGCCATGGTATACTTTGTTTCCAGTTGTTGCCTGCTAATTTTGTTTTTTAAAAAATCATCAACCAATAATGCCGCTATCTTGCTGCCATGCAAGGCCATGCTCATACCGTTGCCGCAAAGCGAGGTTATCATACCGGCTGCATCGCCAATAAGTAATACATGGTTTTCAACCTGCGATTTTTTATTGAATGATATTTGTGAAATGGTAACCGGCGATTGGTACAGGAACCGGCAGCCGGTAAAAATTTTTTTAAGATGCGGATTCTTATACAGGATTTCTTTTTCCATTTGCCGGATGGAGTTGTTGCAGTTTTTTAAGTTTTGTGCATTGGTAAGATAGCAAAGGCAATACCTGTTGTCTTCTATTTTTGAAATACCACAATAACCGTCTTTAAAATTGTGTAAGGCGATAGTATCATGCGGATGGTTGATGCTGATATGGTATTTTACTGCGATGAAGTTATCGAGTTTGTTGGGTTTGCTGCTGATGAAAGGGCGGTTCCATTTTACATCAAGGTTACTTCGTTTGCCATAACTGCCGCAACATATACGGCAATTGAATTGTCCTGCTGTTGTTTGCAATCGAAAAAAATCATTGTTAAAATCAACATCATTTACTTTACAGTTTTCAAAAACCTGCACATTGTTTAATACGGCAATCTCTTTTAAACCGTTATCGAGTTTATAACGGCTGATGCCGAAACCGCCAAGCGGCAGGCTATGCTGCAACATGTTTCCATTGGGTGCACTTACCAAAAGTTTTTTTATGATGGGTAAGCCGGCGTCTGAAAGCGGATACCCAAGTTTTTGAATAAAGTTCCAGCTTTCGAGGCTTATGTATTCGCCACAAACTTTATGAAAAGGATAAGTTTCTTTTTCAAAAACCGCCACCTTATAACCAAGTTTAGCCAGTTGTATGGATAAGGCAAGCCCGGCTAATCCGCCGCCAATGATGCAGGAATCATATTGTTGTACTTTATTCATTTTTGCAGGTTACCAGGTGCCTGAAAGCCCAATGCCAGGTAATTGAATAATTTTTAATACCGGCTTTTTTAAAAATATTTTCCCATTCTTTTTTTTTAAAGCCACGGGCTACCGATAAAGCTGCATCATTTTTTACCAGATAAGATTTAGAAAAAGCAGCAGTAATACATTTGATACTATAATAAGCCAGTATATGCCGGTGCAGGTCGTTTATAAAAAAGCCAGCAGATGCATTTGATTTCATCCATTGCAGCATATAAACTAATTCTTCATCAGTAAAATGATGGCAAAAAAGCGATGAGAAAATGATATCGGGTTTTTGGTTTTTAAAATCTGCAAGCCTGTAGTCGGTTATCATCCAATCAGCATCAAGTTGTGGGTATTGCTGTTTTGCATACACAATACATTCGCTTTTAATATCGATACCTGTATAAGTTACAGACAGTTTATTTTTTTTGCAAAAGTTATCAATAGTTTTCAGGTTATCGCCACCGCCACAGCCTATTTCGCAAATGTGTAATTTATTTTTATTGCTGATGCCTGTAATTATTTTTCTTAAACCTTTGATGGTAATGGCATGGCCGCCAAGCTTAGTGTTGATGATATTCAATTCATGCATGTTTTGCTTAATATCATCAAAAGGGATAGCAACATAATCCAGTAATTCTTTTTTGTACGATCTGTGTGAAAGGTTAATCATACGAAGCTATAAATGTTTCCATAGTAAGGCCGGGGCCAAAGGCGGCGCCAAATATTTTTGCAGGTTTTTGTTCAACATCGTTTTTAATGTGGTTAAAAATATCCTGCAATACAAATACAATGGTAGAAGAGCTCATGTTACCATAGTTACTGAGTATCTTGTATGAATGATGTAAACTATCTGCCGGCAATGCAATACTTTTTTCAATGGCTTCCAGTATCTTTTTACCACCGGGATGAAAACACCAGTGTGTAATTGCTTCTTTATTAAGCGATGAGTTTTTTAATGCAGCAGAAAATAATGATTCAAAATCTTCCTGTACCAGTTCGGGTACATAACCTGTTAAAGTCATTAAAAATCCTTTTGCCGATAGTGTCCAGGCCATATCGGGCTTGCCTTTAAATGCAACCTGCGAAAAGAAACTATCAAATGAAATTCCTTTTTCTACCGGGTTACTTTGCATTAACACGGCTGCACAACCATCGCCAAATAAAATGGTGGCAGTAATATTATCTATTGTATTTTCTTTTTGAAAATGTAAGGTGCAGAGCTCGGTACATACCACTACCACATTTGCATTTTGCGATGATTTACATAAAGCATCAGCCAGTTTAAAAGCATGAATAGCAGCATAACAACCCATAAAATTTACCGAAGTGCGAAAAATTCCTTTTGGCAGCTCCATCGTTTCCATGATATCAAGATCAAGCCCCGGTGCACTTAAGCCTGTGCAGCTAACGGTTATCAGGTGGGTTATTTCATTTTTGTTTATTTTGCCGGCAATACATTCTTCTATGGTTTTTATAGATAAAGGAGTTGCATGTGCAGCATACCATTGCATACGTTTATCCATATCGGGAAACGGTTCCAGGTTTTCGGTGGTGGGAAAAAAACTTCGTTCAGCTGCAGGCAGGGTATAATCGGGCACTATCGAGTACCTTGTTTTAATTCCGCTATGATTATATAAATATCTGTATTTCCTGCTTTCATCGACATTTGCATTATAAATCTTATCTGCAAATTGGCATATCTCGTTTTGGTCGTGCTTATAGGCAGGTACATTGGTTGCTATGGATATAATCTTGCTCAATATTTTTTAAAGTATTAATAAAGTTATAAACGCAATATTGCTACAAATAGATGCCAGTATATTCATTTGCATGGTATTTTTATAATTGGCAGCGCTATTATTTTCAAAAACTTTTTTAAACCACCAAATGAAATATACAACAACAGGTATAAAAAACAATTGTATGATAAAAAAATTCATTTCTTCCTGTTTGTTTATAAGATAAACCCCCAGGGCACAAACCGCCAGTAAATAAATAATACCTGTAAAAATAAATGTGCCATTATAACCCAACAGGCTGCTTATCGAAATTACGCCATCTTCTTTATCCTGCCGGTGCTGGTAAATTTGTGTAAGTGGGTAAAAGCCTCCAATAAGCAGGCCGGCACTAATTATACCCAAAACTGGCACTTGTGTTACTTTTTCAACATTACAACCATGCATCACCAAAAAAAAGGTAAGGCAACCCTGGAAAACAACAACAGTTAAATACCCTGTAATTGGATATTTTTTTAACCGAATCTGGCGCCAGCTATAAGCTTTTGATGCAAGTATATAACCCATAATACCAAGCATAAAAATTAAACTGATAAAGTAACTGAGTATTATAGCCAAACAATCTAAAATAACTGTACAATAAAATAATTGTTGGGTGGGCTGCAAAGGTTTTTCAATGCCACCAATACTTTCGGTATCCTTATCCATATAACTGTTATAACCATTACTTGCGGGGTAAACCAGTAAATGTAAAATGATAAAAACAAGAAAAGTATGTACGGTATTAATATGCTGTACCTGGCTTAAAGCAAACCAAAATACGGGCATCAGGAAAAATGAAAACTTAAATCGAAGAAGTTGTATGGTAGAATTTTGCAACAAAATAAGTTTTACTAAAAATACAGTCAAAAATTAATTCCCCGGTTTTTTTATAAAAGTATATTGCCTGTTTAATACTCAACAAAGTTAGCAGATTGGTTAATTATGTAAAAATTGGATTTACTTTCACAAAAAACACTTTTCGGTTTGTTTTTATTATTATAATAAATTTTAGTTTTGAATAGTTAAAAAGATAGTTGCAAGCTGTTTCATTTTTACCATATGGAATTATTTTAATGGTAGATTGTAAATAGCAGTAACTTTAAAAGTAAATTAATTTTTATATTCACTAATAGATATACAAAATGAAAAAATACCTGTCATTTTCTATCATTTTTATTTTTGCTACATTATTATTAAAAGCACAGGCAACTCTTACACCGGTAGATGATGGAAGTAAGGTTCATTTTGTAATTAAGAATTTTGGAATAAAAACCGGTGGTGATTTCTCGGGGCTAAAAGGCACAATAAAGTTTGATCCAAATAATTATAGCGCAGCAAGTTTTGATGTAACGGTAGATGCAGCTACCATTGATACCGATAATAGCTCTCGTGACGGGCATTTAAAAAAAGAAGAATATTTTAATGTGGATACTTATAAAACACTTCATTTTAAAAGTACCAAAGTTGTTAAATCAACTATTGAAGGCAGGTTTTATATATACGGTAACCTAACCATTAAAGGTGTAACCAAACCGGTTGAATTTGGTTTTGGCGCCACACCCAAAAGCGGCGGTTATGTTTTTGAAGGCAATTTTGAAATTAACCGCAGGGATTTTGGTGTTGGCGGCAGCAGTATTTCCATGGCAGATAATCTTACTGTATCGTTGTCTGTTTTTGCAAAACCTTAATAAAATTGCAGTATCCTCACATTTCTTTTAAAAATTATTATCCGCATCTTCATTGGCAATTATACATACATTACAGCTAACTACATGTTTTAAAATTTAATTGATACTATCTTTGCCCAATGCCAAAATTATTGAAAGTTTTTTGCTGGGGTTTGCTGATAAGCTTTTTAGGCTCGTTGCCCCTGGGTACGCTAAATGTGGCTGCCATGCAAATAGGCATACAGGAATCTATCAAAGAAGCCATTTATTTTTCATTTGGTTCATTACTGGTTGAAATGTTTTATGTGCGTATCTCTTTAATTGGTGTTGATTGGATACGAAAACAGGAAAGAATAATGAAATTGATGGAGTGGTTAACACTGCTCATCATTTTGGCGCTGGCTGCAGGTAGCTTTTGGGCCGCTGCCAGCAAGGGTGATGATGCAAAAAATGTTTTTTTGCAAAATAACATGCATCGTTTTTTATTGGGTATGTTTATGAGTGCCGTAAACCCGGTGCAAATACCTTTTTGGTTTGGATGGAGCACAATCCTCTTCAATAAAAAAATACTGGAGCCTGTAAAAAGCCAATACAACATTTACATTGTAGGCATTGGCCTGGGAACTTTAATGGGTAATTGTCTTTTTATATTTGGCGGTAAATGGCTGGTGCAGCGTATATCAAACAGCCAGCAATATATCAACTGGGTGATAGGAAGTATATTTGCATTAACAGCATTGATACAGGCAATAAAAATGATTCGGCATAAAGATGCTATACATAAGTTTACGCATTCGCACGAAAATAAAACGGTTTAATCCACAATAAACAAAACACACCCGTTTTTAGATGTACTGCAGTGTGCATCACTGTTATCGCCAACATGGTATGTCATACCCTGGCGTAAGATGAACTCCCTGCCATCCTGCAGCTTTGTTGTCATCTCTCCTTTAATGCAATAGATAATATGGCCTTTATTGCACCAATGGTTGGCAATATAACCGGCAGTGTATTCAACCATACGTACCCTGATATTGCCCATGTTAAATATTTTCCAGGAAGCTTTTCCGGAAGTGCCCTGATGTTCTTCGGCTTCTATATCCTCCCAGTTAACTGTTTGAAATGGGAACTGTTTTATTTTCATACCTATACATTTTACCGGCCAAAATTGCATTGTTACAACCAACAGAAAAAATAATAATTATCCCAACAATTGGTAATTTAGATGTTCATGAATTTTGCAATAGTAGATATTGAAACTACCGGTGGGCATGCATCGGCCAATGGTATTACCGAAATTTCGGTTTTTGTACACGATGGGCAGCGTGTGATAAAACATTTTGAAACACTCATCAACCCACTACAGCCTATTCCCAGGTTTATAACATCGCTAACAGGTATTGATGATACAATGGTAGCCGATGCACCTTCTTTTGAAGAAATTGCTGATAAACTTTTTGAAATACTGGATGAAAATGTGTTTGTAGCCCACAATGTAAATTTTGATTATTCATTTATAAAACATCAGCTTAAGCAATCGGGTTACGAACTTACTTCTAAAAAGTTATGTACAGTACGTTTGGGAAGAAAAGTATTTCCGGGCCTTCAGTCGTATAGTTTGGGTAACCTTTGCCGTGCATTAAACATACATATAGATAACAGGCATAGGGCAGGGGGCGATGCAAAGGCAACGGTTAAATTATTTGAACACATGCTGGCTAATGGTGCCCAAACTTATATCAGCCAAATGCTAAAACGTTCATCTGCCGAGCAATGGCTGCCTATGCATATTGATAAGCAGGTGATAGATAAACTGCCGGCCCAGCCGGGTGTGTATTATTTTCATAACATTAAAAACAAAGTGATATATGTAGGCAAAGCCATCAACTTAAAAAAAAGAGTTAGCAGCCATTTTACACATAACGAACCTGGATTAAAACGACAGGGTTTTATTCGTGATATTTATAAGGTTAGTTATAAACCATGTGCCACCGAACTGGAGGCTATTGTTTTTGAAAGCACCGAAATAAAACGGTTATGGCCCAGGTATAACCGCAGCCAAAAACAACCGTCTGTAAAGTTTGCATTATATAGTTTTGAAGATAGCCGTGGTTACATACGGCTGGCCATTGATAAAAAGAAAAAAAATTTACAAGCCTTATACACATTTAATTTACTGGTTGAAGGGCAGGCGATGCTGAAAAGAATAGTGGCAGAGTTTGAACTGGATGCAAGGCTTTGTTTTATTGACAGAACACCCTTTTTGAAAAATGATAAGATTGAACCACCGGCTGTTTATAATCAAAAAATTAAAAGGGCTATTGATGCACTTGATGAAAAACTGCCCAGTTTTGCATTAATTGATGAAGGAATAAAGGATGATGAAAAATTATGTTTGCTGGTTGAGCGTGGTAGTTTTTGGGGAATGGGGTATTTACCCAAGGCTTTTCCCGTTCTATCATCCAAAGAATTAAAAAACCATTTAAGCCCTTATGCCGATAATGATCTTATCCGTAATAATATTTTTTCATTTGCTGCTGCCAATCCTCATAAGAAAATACAATTATGAAGTTGATAAATAAAGGCACATCCAATACAGTGTTGTATATTTAAGATGTATAAATAAACATTTTGCAAACAGCATTATATAATTTAAAGATTCAAAAAAGGATTGCTGCAGTTTCTGTCATTCTGTTGATTGTAAAAGCTGCTGCCTGGTATATCACCGGCTCGGTGGCTATATTAACAGATGCACTCGAAAGTATTGTGAATGTGGTGGCAGGCCTGGTGGGAGTGTACAGCCTGTATGTTTCAGCCAAACCGCAGGATAAAGACCATCCTTACGGGCATGGAAAAGCAGAATTTATTTCGGCTGCATTAGAAGGTTTTATGATTACTGTTGCAGCAATCCTTATCATTTATGAAGCTGTTTATAACTTGCTTCATACACACGAGATAAAAAAACTTGATTATGGAATTTATCTTATAGCCATTACCGGTATCATTAATTATATATGCGGTGTTATTTGTATTAATACCGGTAAAAAAAATAATTCTCTTGCATTAATTGCAAGCGGTAAACACCTGCAAACAGATACCTGGTCAACCATTGGTATTGTGGCCGGGCTGATATTAATTTATTTAACTAAACTTTTGTGGCTTGATAGTGTTATTGCAATTTTGTTTGCAATTATTATTTTATATACCGGGTACAAAATATTAAGAAGTTCTTTTGCCGGCATTATGGATGAAGCAGACATGAAACTACTAAAACAAATGGTAGAAATGCTGAATGCCAACAGGCGTGAAAACTGGATTGACCTGCATAACCTGCGTATTATAAAATATGGCAGCCGTATTCATCTTGATTGCCACCTAACAGTGCCCTGGTACCTTAATGTAAATGAAGCGCACGAAGAGATTGATGCTTTATCGGGCCTTGTTAAAAAAGAGTATGGCGAATCGGTTGAACTGTTTGTTCACTCAGATGGTTGTATGGATTTTTCCTGCCGTATATGTACAAAAAAAAATTGTGCTGTTCGTAAACATGATTTTGAAAAAAAGATTGAGTGGACGATTGAAAACATATCGAGCAACAACAAACACAGTATTGACGGCCAAACTTAATCATGGGCAAAAAAAATCCCTTTTAGTTTATACTAAAAGGGATTTGTAATAATAAAAAGTTCTTTATTGTGATATTGTATTTTTAATGATTGATTCTTCGGGTGTTGCCACTTTTACATAATATAATCCACTTGCAATAGGTGGAAGTATTTTGGTAATGTTATTAGTGCCTGATAGTAACGAAATGCTTGTGTTATAAACAATACGTCCGCTTGCATCAATCACGGCAAGGTTGGCTGGCTGTGCTTTAGCGCTGTTAATAATAATTGTTGAATTGCTGCCAGATCTTGAAATGTTTATATAACTAAAACCAAGCGAGCCGCTGAATTTGTTGTTAAGCATTACAATATTGCTGTATGCAAAAGATGCATCTTTATCAACCATCACAAGGCGATAATAATTTTTACCAATAGATGGCCTGTTATCGGTAAACGAATAACTAATTTCTATGGATGAGTTGCCCGCAGCATTTACTATGCCAATGGGGGTGTAGTTATTACCATCATTACTTTTTTCAATGGTGAAATAAGCGCTGTTTATTTCAGTGGCTGTTTTCCAGGATAGTATATTTATCCCTTTATCTTCTTTGGCTGTAAAATAAAGCAGGTTAACCGGCAGCGTACCACCTGTTTCTTTAAAGCCCCTGTTAGGAGCCGAGCCGTTGTAAGGCAGGCCTACATTAACACCTGTTTCAATAACAGGGCTTCCTGGTAAGGGAGAATAGGTAGCATCTAATTTTGGATTGATAAAAATATTGCTGGCATTAGTATAATTAGTGGGGTTACCATTAGCAAATTCAAAATTGTTATTACTTCCATTATTATATAATACGTTGTTTTTTATTTGCAAGCCATTTATATGGCTGCCATAATCGCTACGCATAACATAGTAATTAAAATTGCAAAGGATATTGTTGATGTACTGAACATTGGTAGCGCCATTGCCTCCGGGTATATCTGCACCAAAGTATGGTGAGTTAGCACCGGTTAATGCTAAAAAAGTATTATTGTACACAATAAAATTAGATGCGGTGTAATTAGTACCGTCATCATTTACCTGTATATTGATAGCTTTTCCCTGGCGGGTACCATCTGTTTTACCAATGTTGTAAGCCAGGTTTTTTTGTATGGTGATGTTGTTCATATAATTGCCCGGCCTTAACGAAAAAAATATGGGATGCGATATGCTTTTAAAAGTATTGTTTTCAATAATGCAGTTTTCAGTTGAGAACTCAAGTATTACTCCCGACTCCCAGTGTGCGGCTTGTGTACTTCTGCCAATGATGTTATCATGAATGTAAGCGCTGTATTCATAAGAGCCTTTTGTTTGGTAGTTAAGGTCAATACTGCCTTCGATAGTGTTGTTGTAAATTTCTAATCCCTGTTCATGAAACATTTCAATACAAAAATCAAAATAATTATCGGTACCATTCACTTCATAAGGGAAGGGAGGCCTCTTTAAAACGTTATCGTAAATTTTACAACCTTTTATATAACCATCGTTCCATAATTTTATTGGCCAGCCAGGAGTAGTGCCTGTGGTTGTTATGTTATTGTTGTAAATAAGCATGCCTTGCTGGCCGCCAATATTTAAACAACCATAACCATAGGTGCCATCAAAGCTTGCACAGTTGGTAACTGTGTTATTATAAAATTTGTTGCCGGTGGCATAAATCAACGGGGGATTATCGGAGTTGTCGCTGCGGCCACCCCAAACAATACCTCTTTGTGCAAAATCAACTATTGTACAATCATGTATTTCAAAATTTGAACGGCCCTGTATTTGTATAGCCCAGGAAGTACTGTTTTGCCCATCCATTTTTATATTACTGATATGTTGGTTGCCATTAGTTCCTTCGGGGCTTATGGCTTGTATAATCATTTCGTACATGGTTGAAAAGGATGCTTTGATGACAGATGTTACACCATCGCCTTCAATGCTAACTCCCGGCGCCAGGATGCAGGTAGTGGTTTCAATATAAGTGCCGGCATTTACATGTATAATATTACCCGGTGTGGTAATAGTTGATGTGGCTTTTCGTAATGTTTTCCAGGGATTACTAATTGAACCGGTACCGGTTACATCGTTACCTGTAGGACTGATGTAATAAGTACCTGCAAATGCCATGGATGAAAATAGTACGATACAGGTAGTGAACAGAATGGTTGATACAATCCTGCTTGCAGAAAATTGGTAGGTTTTCATACGGATACATTTTGGTTTTTAACAGATATTGATTTGTACTGCTATTGGATTAACAGGCCAAATTTTTAATTTACAAAAATCACAAAGCAGAAAATAATTAAGAGTAGTTTGTTAAACAATTTTCTTGTAGAGAAAATTCTAAATGCAAAAGCATACTTATTTTATTTCGTATACAACATGCATCTAAAATAAATCTCTTATTTTCTACACTTGTAAAATCTTTTTGTTGCTGGATTGTTTGCCTGTGGATGGCAGGCGTAGGATATGTTTATCTTAACCGCAAAAAATAATTCTGCAGTAAAACAAACTAAATAAAATAACTTGAAATTTTTTGAAGAACTGTACGGATATGTTTTGGTTCTTCAGTGATAGTGTATAATTAAGTTTTCATAGGTTATTAATTTTTTGCTTTAAACACATCTTGAAATTTAACAACAATTATGCCAAAAATTTAAAAAATATTTGCTATTAATATTTTTTAAAGCAGTAAGCTGAAAAAGAAGTTTTTTTTTCTTATTCAATTTTCTAAACAGCTTTTAGTTAAGCAATTGCAGTTATTCAATTAAATGTGGAACGACAATGAAAAAAAATTATTTTACAAATCAACTTTTTTTTTTTGAAAAGGTATTTTTTGTTTTTAAAGTTAGTATAATTCAATACTGGCAATGGGTTTGTTGCGTATTTATACATGTAAAAATACCCTTGTATTGTAGTTGATTGTATGTATAAAACTGTAGGATGAATGCCGCAAATTGTAATAAAAATACTACTTAAAAAGTTTTGCTACTGCAAATGCTGCTGCAGCAGCAACAGCGCCAATGATTGTTACTTTTAATGCACCTAACCATGGATTGATACCTGTGATGCGGCTTTTAATGAAACCAAAAACAAACAGGCAGAATAATGTAACAATCACAGAAACTTTTAATGCTTCTACAGTGTTACTTATAAAAAAATAGGGAGCCAATGGAATGATACCACCAACGATATACGAAATACCAATGTTTAATGCGCTTTTGGTTGCTCTTTTAGGGTCTGGCTTATCAAGCCCCAGTTCGTACTTCATCATAAATTCAACCCATCTATCTTTATCTTGAGCAATTTCAGCAGTTGCTTGTTCCTGCAAAGCAGGGCTTAATCCAATATTGGCAAAAAATTCTTTGGTTTCTTCAATTTCCCTGTGACGAAGATTTTCCACTTCATCATATTCTCTTTGCACTTCACTTGCATAATGGTCTTGTTCTGTTTTACCTGCAAGGTAACCGCCAAGACCCATGGCAATACTGCCGGCAGCAATTTCGGCAATACCTGCAAGTACTACAATATTGCTATTGTCTACCACGCTGCTAAGGCCTGCTGCCAATGCAAAAGGTACTGTTAAACCATCGCTCATACCAATAACTACATCCCTTAACAGGTTACTGCTTTTTAAATGAAACTCGGTATGAATTTGTTGTGAAACAGGCTCCATAATTTTATAAATCTAAACCAGGTTTTATAAAGTCAAAAAAAAGTTTCTGAATATTGTAAACATAACTGCAGCTATATATTATTAAGCTGTTGCAGGCTTTTTGCAATGATGCTTACACATTCCATTACCTGTTCTTTATTAATAATTAAAGGCGGAGCAAAACGAATCTTATCGCCATGTGTGGGTTTTGCAAGCAGTCCGTTTTCTTTTAAAATTAAACATAATTCCCAGGCAGCATCAGGATTTTTATGTTTTATAACAATGGCATTTAATAAACCCATACCTCTAACAACTGAAACAAATGGCGTATTAAGTTTTTTCAATTCGCTGCGTAACAGGTTTCCCATCGCTTCGGCATTGGCACTTAAGTTTTCATCTTTTAAAACTTGCAATGCAGTTATGGCTACAGCACAGGCAAGAGGATTGCCACCATAAGTGCTTCCATGCTCGCCGGGTTTTATCGTCATCATAATTTCATCATCGCACAAAACAGCGCTAACGGGTAACATGCCACCACTTAAAGCTTTGCCAAGAATCAAAATATCAGGCCGTACATCTTCATGGTCGCAGGCTAGCATTTTGCCGGTTCGTGCAAGACCACTTTGTATTTCATCAGCCACCATCAACACATTGTATTCATCACAAAGGTTACGGATGCCTTTAAAATACCCGGCATCGGGCACTACTACTCCGGCTTCGCCCTGTATGGGTTCAAATAAAAAAGCCGCCACATTTTTATCCTGTAATGCTTTTTCTAATGCGTGCAAATCATTATGTGGTATTGATGTGTAACCTGCAGTGAAAGGCCCAAAATTATTTTTTGCAGTGGAGTCGCTGCTGAAAGAAATTACATTGATGGTACGGCCATGAAAATTACCATCGCATACAATAATCTTTGCTTCGTTGGCAGCTATTCCTTTTACCTGGTATGCCCACTTACGGCAAAGCTTAATGGCTGTTTCTACCGCTTCTACACCTGTATTCATGGGCAGTACTTTATCGTATCCAAAATAAGCGGTGATATATTTTTCGTATTCGCCAAGCAGGTTGCTGTGAAAAGCACGGGATGTAAGTGTAAGTTTTTGTGCCTGTTCAATTAATGCTGCAACAATTTTTGGGTGGCAATGCCCCTGGTTAACGGCTGAGTAGCCGCTTAAAAAATCATAATATCGCTTATCATCCACATCATATAAAAAAACACCTTCGCCTTTTTTTAAAACTACGGGCAGCGGGTGGTAATTATGTGCACCGTATTTATCTTCAAGGTTAATGTATTGCTGTGTATTGGCTGTAACAGCTAAAGTAGTATTCATAAAAAATAAATTAAAAAGTAGTAGAATAGAAAATAAAAACACAGCCTGCATGGCGCAGGTTAAAAACTTTATACAGCTCGATGATTGAGCAGGTCGAGATTGCTGTAAAGAAAAGAAGATATGTTGTTTTTCGTGTTCATTGATGGCTGCAAGTTAACCTAATTTATTGTTTTAATAAAATAGTTCTTGCCTTCAAACATCTTTGTATCAATGTTTGTATTAAAAACGCCAAAAACCGTACTGCCGCTGCCGCTCATAGCAGCATATAAGGCTCCCATTTTGTATAATGTTTCTTTTATCTCTTTTATTTGAGGATGAGCGTTAAAAACCGGTAATTCAAAATCATTCAGCAATTCATCTTTCCAGCTTATGATGGGTTGTGCTATGATTTGTTTTATTGATTTACCTGTACGTATAAATGTTTTTTCATTGTACGATTGTTTTAACAATTGCGAAAAAGCCCAACCGGTATTTACATGAATACCCGGATTAACAAGTACGATTTTATATTTGCTTATATCAACTTCAATTTCTTCCAATCTTTCGCCACGGCCTTTGGCTATGCATGGTTTATTGATGATGAAAAAAGGGCAATCGCTGCCAAGCTGCAAAGCATAATTAATTAGTTGGGGTGTTGTTAAGTTAAGATTGAATTTGTTATTAAGAAGATTTAGCATGAATGCCGAATCGGCCGAACCACCGCCCAGCCCGGCACCCATTGGAATTGATTTGTGCAGGTGAATTTTAACATAGGGCAACTGCGGAAAATCTTTTTTTAATAAATGATATGCTTTTACACAAAGATTATCTGCCATGCTGCCATCAACTGGTAAGCCTGTTGCGGTAAATTCTAAAGTAGCGGATGATATTATTTCAAGTGCATCATAAAGAGCAACAGGGTAAAAAACAGTTTCTATTTCATGAAAACCGTCTTCTCTTTTACCCAAAACCTGTAAGCCGATATTTATTTTGCAATTAGGAAAACTTATCATGGCTTAGCATATTATGCCATTGAAGAAAAAATAAATTCCGAAAGATTATTTATTGCTGCGTCTTTTAATTTCATCCCTGATGGCAATGGCACGTATATAATCTTCGTGTTCTAAAACTTCTGCCAATAACCCTTCCAGTTCTTCAAGCGATAGGGTTTTTAAATTATCGCCACTGCCTTGTTCGGAAGTAACTGCTGCTGCTGGTTTGGGTTTACCATCATCTTCCATCAATATGCCGGCCTGGTCTAATATAGTATCATAAGTATAAATAGGGCAGCCAAACCTTACCGCCAAAGCTAATGCATCAGAGGTACGGGAATCTATGTCAACCGTATCATTTGCAGAGCTGCAAACCAGTTTGCTGTAAAAAATACCTTCCTGCAAATCGTTTATCACCACTTCGTGAAGCTCTACATTAAATGCCATCATAAAATTCTTCATCAGGTCGTGCGTTAAAGGACGGCTGGGGCTCATACGTTCTAATGCCACAGCTATGGCCTGTGCTTCAAAACCACCAATAACAATGGGTAAACGGCGTAAACCATTTATTTCTCCCAGCACCACCGCATATGAATGCGTTTGTGTAATGCTATGCGATAAAGCAACTATTTCCAATTCTATCTTTTTCATACCACAAACCTTCTGTTACAAAATTTATCTTGTTGTTAAACAGCAAATATAAACGAAAAGCCTTTCAAAATTAAGTTGAAAGGCTTTAAATGTAAAATAGGTTATTTTATAGATTCATTAAACCCCTTTTAATTTTTTTACTGCATCAATAATCTTTGGCATCACTTCAAAAGCATCGCCAACAATACCATAATCGGCGGCTTTAAAGAAAGGCGCTTCGGGGTCTTTATTGATAACAACAATCACTTTACTGCGGTTAACGCCGGCAAGGTGTTGTATGGCTCCCGAAATACCAATTGCAAAGTAAAGGTTGGGTGCAATAGCAAGGCCGGTTTGTCCCACATGCTCGTGATGCGGCCTCCAGTCGCTGTCGGCAACAGGGCGGCTGCAGGCAGTTGCTGCACCCAGCAGTTTTGCAAGGTCGGTAACCATCGCCCAGTTTTCGGGCCCTTTTAATCCACGGCCACCACTCACAACAATTTCTGCTTCGCTTAATGGAATTTCGCCAACCACTTTATCAGTACTTATCACCTGCACTTTAGACGCATCTGCTGTTGTTGCAAACGGCAACACTTCGGCTTTAGCATCGGTAGTGGTTATGCTGTATGAGTTAGGGTTTAGGGCAATGATTTTAATATCGGTGTTGATGGTTACATTGGCAAAAGCCTTACCGCTAAAAACATTTTTCTTTACGGTGAAACCATTAGTAGTATCGGGCAATGCCACGGCGCCAGAAACAAGTCCGGCTTTTAAACGTACACTCAGGCGTGGTGTAATTGCTTTTCCGTTAAAATTATTTGAGAAGATGATTACTTTGGCACCAATGCTTGTTGCAACTTCAGCAATTAGCTTTGCATAAACCTGTGCATCCATATTATTAAGTGCATCATTGTTTATGGTATGCACTTTACCAATTCCGTAGTTGCCAATGGCAGCCAGGTCGTCGGTAACATTGCCTAAAACAATAGCTTCGGCGCTTGTGCTTAATTGTTGTGCAACTTTTGCGCCATAAGAAGCAGCTTCTAAAGAAGATTTTTTTATTTGTCCTTCTGACTGATCTAAAAATATTAATACTGACATAAATAAGTTTATAAGATGTAATTAAATAACTTTCGCTTCTTCGTGTAATAACCTTACCAATTCTTCGGGTGTATCGGGCGATACAAGTTTTACACTTGCTTTTGCAGGCGGCAAATCAAAAGATGCAATACTTGTTAATGCATCTACTGCAACCGGTTCAACCACGTTCAGCGGTTTGCTTCTTGCACCCATAATACCTTTCATATTTGGTATGCGTTGTTCGGCCATTCCTTTTTGGCAACTTACCACAAGCGGCAATGTAACTTTATCAGTTTCTTCGCCGCCTTCAATTTCACGAACAATTTCTGCATCGGTACCGCTTAAAGTAAATTTAGTAGCCAGCGAAACATAAGGCATATCCAATAATTCTGCTACCATTCCGCCTACAGAAGATCCATTGTAGTCAATGGTTTCTTTACCTGTAAAAACTAAATCGTAACTGCCTTTTTTTGCAATCTCAGCAATCTGCGAAGCAATATAAAAGCTATCATGGCTATCGGCATTTACACGGATGGCTTCATCGCCACCAAGTGCAAGCGCTTTGCGTATGATGGGGTCGCAATCGGCGCCACCAACTGTTACAAGATGAATAACGGTTGAAGGGTCGGCTTCTTTTAGTTCAATAGCCCTAACAAGTGCATACCATTCATCGTAAGGGTTAATGATCCACTGTACTCCATCAGCAGCGAATTTCGTATTGTTATCGGCGAAAGCTATTTTTGCCGTGGTATCAGGCGTTTTACTGATACAAACTAAAATCTTCATGTATGTTTATTTTTAAATTCCTGAAATAAGTTGTTTATGCAACTATTGCAAAGATAAGCGAAGAACGGTTATTTTTAGATAAAAAAAACAAATAATTATTACAGCATGAGCAGGATTGAAAAATTGCAGGAACTTTTGAAAGAATCTGGCGAAGATAGTTTTCTGCAACATGCGCTGGCATTGGAATACATTAAGATTGGCAATGATGCAGATGCCCGTTTATTATTTACAAAAATATTACAGCGTGAACCAGCTTATATTGGATCTTACTATCACCTGGCAAAACTGTTGGAACGAGCAGGTGAAATTGATAAAGCGATTGAGGTATATAAAAAAGGGATGATGGAAGCAAAAGCGGTAAACGACAACCATGCTTATAACGAATTGATGATGGCGCTTGAAGATATTGAAGAGTAAGCCTGTAATAAATCTTGCAAAAGAAAAAATTTGTACAAAAATTATTATGGTAAAACGAAATTGAACAATTAGTTTTTTTTACAATGAACCTGTTAAAGGAATTTGAACAATATATAAAACAGCAAAATCTTTTTAATGCAAAAGATAAATTGCTGCTTGCGGTAAGCGGTGGTGTGGATTCGGTTGTGCTGTGTGAATTGTGCAGTCTGGCAGGTTTTGATTTTATGATTGCTCATTGCAATTTTCAGTTAAGAGCTGCAGAAAGTGAAAGGGATGAAAATTTTGTAAGAGAGCTTGGCAAAAAATATGCGGTAGAAGTATTTGTAAAAAAATTTGATACTGAGAAATATGCAGCTGATAATAAATGCAGCATACAGGTGGCCGCAAGAGAGTTGCGTTATGCATGGTTTGATGAAATTTTGAATGATGTAAAAAACAATCTTGTTTCTACAACCGGGAAACAGCCTGCAACTGCTGTGTGGTTGTTAACTGCACATCATGCAAACGATAATATTGAAACCCTGCTCCTGAATTTTTTTAAAGGTACCGGTATCAGCGGACTGCATGGCATAATACCAAAACAAAAAAATATTTGCCGGCCATTGCTGTTTGCAAAAAAAGAAATGCTGCTGGCTTTTGCAAAAGAAAAACATCTTGCATTTGTTGAAGACTCATCCAATGCATCTAATAAATATGCCCGTAATTATTTTCGTAATGAGTTGATCCCGGGATTGCAGAAAGTTTTTCCACAGGTGGAAGAAAACCTGCTTGATAATATAGAACGGTTCGTCGAAATAGAAGTTGCCTACCTGCAGTTCATCAACCAACAAAAAAAAGGGCTGATGGAAAACAAAGGGAACGAAGTGCATATCCCGGTACTGAAACTACTAAAGGCAAAGCCTTTAAAATCTATCGTGTTTGAAATAATTAAAGACTTTGGGTTTACTGCACATCAAACCGGTGAAGTAATTGGTTTGCTTACCAGCGAATCTGGAAAATATATACCCTCTGCATCGCACCGTATCATTAAAAACCGCAACTGGCTTATCATTTCGCCCAACCAAACTACTGAAGCAATTAATATTTTAGTAGAAGAAACAAGTAAAAAAATAAAGTTTCAGCCCGGCACCATTAGTTTTGATATGATAACTGCTGATAAATTTTCGGGGCATATTCAAACAGCTAATCATATAGCGCAACTTGATGCCGGTGAAATAAAATTTCCATTGCTGTTGCGTAAATGGAAGGCCGGTGATTATTTTTATCCGCTTGGCATGAACAGGAAAAAGAAACTAAGCCGTTTTTTTATCGATCAAAAATTATCAGTTACACAAAAAGAAAATACCTGGGTTTTGGAGATGGATAAAAAAATTATCTGGGTGGTAGGCATGCGTATAGATAACCGTTTTAAAGTGATTAACAGTACAAAAAATATTTTGCAGGTAACCTTAACCGTTTCCTAAAATACTTGGGTGTTTCAACTGCTCGATGATGCCAGTAAACAAATCCGGCTGCATAAATGCTATTAATGCAAGTGTAAATACAAGGCCAAATACCGAGCCCCAAAGGTGGGCATCGTGGTTTATATTATCGCCGCCTTTTTTACCCATATACACACAGTACAGGATATACAGTACAGCATACACTGTGGCAGAAATTTTTAATGCGCCGTAAATGTAAATACTGCTCCAGGGGCTGAAGATAATGGTGGCAAAAACCACGGCCGACACCGCACCCGAAGCGCCAAGCGACCTATAGTGGTAATCATCTTTATGCTTAATGTAACTTGGAATATCAGAAATGATGAGCGCCAGGAAATATAGAGCCAGGTACGAAAACATGCCGCCCAGGCCATAGATGCTGAAATAAATTTCGAGGTTGCGGCCAAAAAAGAAAAGCGTAAACATGTTGAAGATAAGGTGCATGTAATCGGCATGTAAAAATCCCGAAGTGATAAAACGGATATATTGGTTTTCACGGGCTACACGGTAGGGCCACATGATGGTTTTATCAACCATATCCCTGTTTGAAAATCCAATTAAAGAAAAAATAACATTAGCAATAATTAAACCGATGGTAACCGGGTAATCCTGGAAATTCATATTTATTGTTTAAATTTTTTTAATGGTTTAAAGCAGTTAATTATGATGGTATTTTTCGTTCCTGATAATTGTGCATGCCCTGTATAACTGTTCGGCTACCATCAGCCGTACTAACTGGTGCGGAAAAACAAGTTTTGATAAACTCCATTGATAGTTGGCTCTTTTCTTCACTTCATCGCTAACACCAAAAGCGCCGCCAATTAAAAATACAATTGTTTTAGCGCTTTCATTGGCCCTTTGCTGAATAAAATTTGCCAGTTCGGGGCTGCTTAACTGCTTACCACGTTCATCCAATAATACCAGGTAATCTTCTTTTTGCAAAAAGCCGTTAACCAATTCTCCTTCTTTTTTTTTCAGTTCTGTTTCGCTCATGCTGCCGGCATATTTAGGTGTTGGCAAAATAACCCATTCAACAGGGTAGTAGTTGCCAATTCTTTTGGTAAAAATTTCTATGCCTTCTTTTACAAAAGGCTCATGAGATTTGCCGATGCTGCATAACTGAAATTTCATGCGGTAAAAATAAGAAAGAGATGCAAACGGGGGTTCTATTTATTTTGTATTTGCAATTTGCAATACCTAGATGTATAAGGAACTGTAAAATATTTTTAGTATAAAAAAAAGAGCCAGCCAAGAATGGCCGGCCCTTAAACTAACTGCTAATATTTATTAACTGCAGCTTGCTTTGACATATGAGAAAAACAACTTTTAATGTTTTGCCCACCAAAGTGGTGTAAGTACTTCATCAGGTCCCCCTAATAAAGAAACGGCCTGGTTGTAACCTGTTAAATTACTGTTTTTTAATCCTGATGGGTACCGTACCCGTTGTGGGAAAAATTGCACATTGCTTGTCATGTAATTACCTGCAGTTAGTGCCGGTAAATTTGGCAAAGTGTTTTCAATAACAGGGTTTTCAAAAAATGGAAGTCCCAGCCTGCGGTTGTCGTTCCATGCTTCTAATGGCACCCATGGAGTTTGTGCAATAAATTTTTGTGTGATGATCTTTGTTAACCTGTCGTTTCTTACCGTACCATTTTTGTACAAATCGTTTTTAGGATAATTGATAGTGGCAACACCTGGTGTATTTGTATAACCATCTACATAGTCCATGTTATAAGTGGCGCCCGGCTCGGCAGTATGGTTCCAATTAACAGAGGTTCCGGCCCTGTTGTAATCTGTTGAAGCCAGGTAAGTATTTACAAAAGATGATACACCCCAGTAATCAAAACTTGCCCTGATGCCATTTTCATAAGCTACTTGTCCTGATGAAGGAATAGACCAACCTCTTTCAGCAGCTTCTGCTATTAAGAAATAGGTTTCCCAGGGAGCAAAAAATATCCGTTTACTGGTGCTGGCCCTGAACTGTTGTGTTAACCTGGGTATTGTTCCAGAAAATAATCTTACCTGGTTATTAGAGCCCTTTGCACCCCAGTCTCCGCCAGGAAAAGCATTCCAGTTGTACTTGGCATCAATAGTTTTAACAATGGTACTTCCATTCATCAGGTTGCGAACAGTAGTTTCTGCATCATTATCCCAGCTTGGGTATGTGCAAAAATTAGGGTTGGTAAAATCGCCGGGAAGAATATATGTTTTGTATGCCCTTGGATCGATTGAATAAGGCAATCCATCTAACCAATATCCGGCCATTGGGAAATTGGTAGTAGTGGGAAAATGGTCCAGGTATCTTTGACCGATATAGTTGGCAGGCTTGATATAAGATTGCAAAGAAGCCGGTAATTGCGACTGGCTGGTTACTCCGCCTAAACCTGTATATAAAGTATTGAGTGTGGCAGTCAGGTAATGTGGGTTCCATTCACGGCTCATTACGCCGGTATATGAATTCCAACCTCCGGTTTCTGCAACCTGGAACATATCGTCTGCTGAAGTTATAAGATCGCCGGCAACAGCATTCTCAAACTCAGATTTAGCTTTGGCTGCATCCACTTCTGATAAACGCATGGCAAGACGAAGGCGCAGTGAATTGGCATACTTTCTCCATTTTGTATAATTGTATCCATAAGCCGGATCAAGTTTACCAAGAGTTGAAGGGTTCACTACCGTTACATCTAATTTTGATGAAGCGTCTTTCAACTCATCAAGCATAAAATAATATACATCTTTTACACTTGAAAACTCTGGATTAACCCCCTGAAACCCATTGATGGGAATTGGCCCAAGCAGGTCAGTTAATTCACTCATCAGGTAAGCCCTCCATATACGTGCCACCTGTAAAAGGTTACCTGTGTATGGCTTTACATTGCCCGAAGCAATTTTTTCGTTGGCTATTTGAATGGCAGTATTGGCTGTGTTGAGCCAGCTTGAAATATAACCGTTGTAATAATCGCTTGTCCAGCCATCATTATAGCTTCCGCCAGAAAGACCGGTACCATTAAAGGATGTATGCCCGGCTACTTCCCAGTAAAGTACAAAAATCCTTTCGGCAATATGTGGATCCATTTGGGCGCCACCGATTGAATTATTGATGAAATACTCAACCTGCACCTGGTCGGCATTTGCCGCCGTGGGATTTACGTTTATTTCATCAAATTTTTTACACGATGCCAGCAAAACAGTAGCTGCTAGCGGCATGTATAATTTTGATAGTATCTTTTTCATAATTGTATGTTTTATTTTTTATCAGAATGTTAATGATAGGTTTACCAGGAATGTGCGGATGGAAGGGGCACTTCCGTTTTCGAAACCAACGGCATTGGTACCTGTAGCAAAAACTGATTCAGGGTCGAGACCGTTCAAGTGGCTTTTAATTAACCATACATTATTGCATGACACACCAACCCTTGCTTTTTGGATGGGTGTTTTTGATAAGAGCCTGCCGGGCAGATCGTATTGCAATTGTATTTGCCTAAGCCTTACATTGGTTGCATCATACAGGTTAGCTTCTGTAATACCGAGGTTGTTGACGCCGGCAACTGCATTCCAGTATTGTTGTGGGGATACTTTTTTTGTGTTTTGTACATAGCTGCTGGTAGATGCATCCCATATCACACCATCTACTACCATGCTATCCCTGCCGCCATTAGCAACAGTTACAGAAGAAGTACCCATTTGTTGCATATCGGCCAAAGTACCTGAGAACATTTTCCCTCCAATCCTTGCATCTACAAGAAATGATAGTGCCAGGCCTTTATAACTAAATGTATTGGTAAGACCTAGAATTGCTTTGGGTTGTTGATTGCCCAGTCTTATAGTTACCGGATCTCTTTCTGGTAATCCATTTCCATTTAATAAAATCCTGCCAAACTCAGGTTTTGTTTTATCAGTAACACGTTTGTATTGTGTACCATAAATATCACCATATCTTTCGCCTACAACAGCAAGTATGGAAATATCATCGTAACCGCCGAGGCCATAAGTGGTAACGCCAGGATAAAGGTCTTTGATAAGATTTTTATTGGTAGAGTAGTTGGCAGAAACATTCCACTGTAATGAATTTGGATTTGTCAGTATTCTTGCATCTGCAACAATTTCAATACCGCTGTTTTGAATATTACCTGCATTGATCTTTTTTGAATTGTAGCCACTCATCGGATCCATTGGCAAGTTTAAAAGTTGGTTTGTAGCATTTGATTTATACCATGCAAAATCAATACCCAGCCTGTTATTTAAGAAACGTAATTCTGCACCTAATTCGGTAGATTTTATAAGTTCGCTTCTTACATTGGGATCAAGCAATACCCTGTCTCTTGATGCAGTAGTATTTCCATTAGGGTCTTTACCAATGCCATAAACATTGTAAAGCTGGTAAGCTGGTAAATCGTTACCTACTGTTGCATACGAGGCCCTTAGTTTACCATAGCTTAACCAGTCTGGTCTTTTTATCCCAATGTTTTCAAGCATTTCGGTAAATATATAACTCATGCTAAAAGAAGGATAGAAGAAAGAACGGTTAGATTTACTAAGAGCAGATGACCAGTCGTTACGTGCAGTGATATCAAGGTACAGGTAACCATCCCAGTTAAACTGAACTGAACCATAAACTGAGTTTATTTTCTTTTGGTTGAAGCCTTCACCTACCTCAGGGCTATTAACTCCATTATTTATTGCAAATAAATTTGGCACTACCAATTCACCTGCACTGGCATTTAAAGAAGAATACTTCTGGTGCATGAGGTTACCGCCAAGAGTGGCAGAACCACCCAATTTACCAAACAGGTTATCTTTTGTAGCTGTAATTAATGTACCGAAATTGGTTTCCCTGAATGTTTGTTTACCTAGGCTATATCGGCCGGTTGATGTTAGAGGGCTGCCTGCATAAGTTTTTGCATCAGATTCGGTAGTGTACATATCTGCACCTCCTTTTACTTCAGCTGTTAGCCAGTTTGTAAATTTATATTTTAAAGAACCATTCAGGATAAAGCGGTTTCTTTCATCCTGGTTTTGGTTATACTTGCTGTTCCAGTATGGGTTCACCTGGTTGCCTGCGCCACTCCACCAAATCATATTTCCAAATTCGTTTGTAGCATCTTTAAAATCCCTGATATCAATTGATCGTGGCAAAAGGTTCATCATATAATATCCGTTGGTTGGGTTGGGGCCACCGATGGGGCGGTTATTTGCAACTGCATTGGTATATTGAATTTTTGTATCAGTTATCCAGCGGTCGCTGTTTCCAAATGTACTTATGGCCCTTGCCATCAGGTTTGTCCTGCTAAGTTTTGCACCGGGTAACATGCTCTTATCATCTAACCGGTTAAAAGAGGTATAGATGGATGTACGCTGAATTTGTTGTTGAAAAGAAACATTATAGTTTTGGGTGGTTCCGTTTTTACTGAAATAATTCCCTACATTATCATAAGCTTTAAGAGGTACCTGCTGCCCATTCCAGTTAGTAACCTGTTGCCCTGCAATTTTTGGACCCCAGCTTAGTGTAGAAGTCTGGTTATACACATTATCTGAACCCTGCCCAAAATCACTTTGTATTTTAGGCGATGTAAAAATACTTTCAAAACCTATGGCTGATGAAACGGTAATACCAAGGCCTTTTTGTTTTTTACCAGATTTGGTGGTAATCATTACAACACCGTTACCTGCCCTTGAACCGTACAAGGCTGCAGCAGATGGGCCTTTTAATACTGATATGTTTTCGATATCATCTGGATTGATATCGGCGATACCGTTACCCATATCAAGCGAGGGGTTCCAATAATCGTTATTGCTGGCACCGGTGAAATTATCCATTGGTACACCATCAACAATTATTAAAGGCTGGTTACTACCGGTAAGTGAGTTATATCCTCTTAATACCATTTTAGATGAACCTGCAGGCCCGTTGCTGGAGCGTATTACCTGCAAGCCGGCCACCTTACCTGTTAAGGCATTTGCCAGGTTGGGTTCACGGGCATCTACCAGGCTTTGTCCTTTAATTTCCTGCACGGCATACCCCAGCGATTTTTTTTGCCGCTTTATACCCAACGCCGTTACCACAACTCCTGTCAATTCTGTAGTAGCTTCGGTTAATTTTACATCAGCCACACCGGCAGCATCAGGAGTTACTTCCTGTGTATTAAAACCTACCGAACTGATTACAAGTTTGCCACCGGGAGCGATGGAGATTTTAAAAACACCATTCAGGTTGGATGTTACCTGGTTGGTGGTTCCTTTTTCTTTGATGGTGGCAGATGGTACAGGGTTTCCATCAGGGCCATGTACCGTACCTGTCACCTGTTTTTTTTCTTGTGCACTAACATCCAGGAAGCACACAAGTGCCATCATTACTGGCATTAGCATTTTTAGCAGTTTTTTCATTTTAGTTTTTATTTTTTGTTATTAAAAAAGAAGTAGCTAAACCATTCAGTGCTTTACAAAGGGTAATGTTTTTTAATTTTTTAAGGGTAAATAACTAAGCAACTTCGGTAATCCTGTTTTTTATCAAATCCAGTTCATCGTAATTTTCCATCACAAGGGCTGCTGCACCAACCAGCTCGGCCTGGTAACCAAGTGAAGAAATTTCAACTTCCGTATCCTGTGCTATTTTTGGAATACAATGTTCATTAATGGCCTGCTGTATTGGGGTTAGCCATAGTTTGCCCGCCTTTGATCCCCGGCCGCTCAATACAATCAGTTCGGGGTTTAACAAATGGATGAGGATGGCCACACCACGGCCAATATTATACCCGGCTTCTGACAATAGCTCCACAGAAAACTTATCGCCATTGATGGCGGCGTCCATTATTTTTTCAGAAGCGGTTTCAATGTCATCAACCGAAATATTTTTAAGATTGGATATTTTTCCCTGCTGTAGCGCTTTTACAGCTTTTTCTACAATCATCAACAGCGATGTTTCCGTTTCAAGGCAGCCCATTTTACCACAACTGCATATCTTATTATTTGAAAAAAGGGGGATATGGCTGAACTCGCCGGCAAAACCATTATAACCCCTGAACAATTCACCTTTCAATATCATACCAAGGCCAACACCCCAACCCATATTTATCACCATCGCATTTTGTTTACCCCTGGCTGCACCAAACCGGTATTCTGCCAGGGCAATCAGGCTTGAGTCGTTATCTATAAGTACCGGTATATCTACCACTGCTTCTATTTCGCCTACAATGGTTGATCCTTTTTTTGTTTTAAGGAAAGAATGATTGATGCCTTTTGCCACATCCACAAAGCCCGGCATACCAATACCAATACCGATTATCTTCTCTTTTGCAATCCCCGACGATTCAATATGCTTATATATATGTGTTGTTAACTGGCTGAGTGCATCCGGGTTATTGGCTAAGGGGATATATACTTTTGTAACCTCACCTACAGTTTTATTATTGATGCCGATTGTTGAGATCTTTGTTATCAACTGATCCATCGATACTGCCACCACGTACATCTGGTCCGGCTTTAATGAATACATAAGTGGGCGCCTGCCCCCGGTTGAATTTGCAAAGCCTGTTTCTATCACAATATTTTCATCTACCAATTCTGATAAAACCCTTGTGGTAAGCGGAATACTTTTTTGTGTAAGTTCACATAGGTCGCCACAACATAGCTCATTATTAAAATAAAGATGTTTTACTATGTTACGCTTATAAACAGTTTGCTTTTTAAGCATGGGTAAAATTTTGAGACTAAAGTAAAATAAACTTTCTAATAAAATTAATAAAGTTTCTATCTTTTTTTAAAAAGTTTATCAACATTCAAACTTTTTTTAAAATCATTGACAAATAAGTATTACATAACTCTTTAATTTTGTTGCTTTTAAGTTGTTAATCCTTTGCAGTATAATTTTGAAATAATTTATTTACAGGTATGAAACTTTTATTAAATATTTGAGCTTCCATACTATTATTCATATTTATCACCATTTTTTTTATCAACTCTTAATAAATATATAATAAGGCCTCAGCGTAAAACTTTCGTAAAACAGTTTTTAATTAAATCAATCTATGGCGCTGAATTTTTTATCAAACAAAATCTATTGCCTGTAAAAAAAGCAATTATGGAGTTGCTGATTTTTTAGCTATACAAATGCAAAGCATTTTATTTTTTGCAAAAGGGTTTACTGTAAAGTATGAAATGGACAGATGATTTAATTTAGTACATATCATCAAAGCTGAAATGCTAACTCAAATTTTGTCTGTAATTTTTTGGGTGAGGGATTGAAACTGCAAGTAAACTTTTACTTTAAAACATTTAATAAATGGATATAAAATGCAGAAGGATTTTATTTTGTTAAACTATAGATGATATAATTAGGATTTTCAGCAAACGGGTTTGCAGTTTTTTTAAATTCCAGTTTTTCTAAAAGTCGTGTTGAATTTTGATTGTCCTTATGAGTACAGGCTTCTATCAACTGTATGTTCATTACTCCTGTGGCATAGTCAATAACTTTTTCAGCAGCTTCTTTCATGATGCCCTGCCCTTGAAAAGCTGGTAAGAGTTCGTAGCCGATTTCGCATTTGTTGTTTTCGTCTGACAGGTCAAAAAGGCAAATAGTGCCGGCAAAAGAATCATCACTGCTTAATGTGATTGCCCAATAAACAGAAATATTTTTTTTGATGTACCCATTAATGTTATTGATGAAATTTCTTGCATCATCAATAGTTTCACTGGCCTGCCTGTCAAGATATTTGTTTATTTCACTGTTTGAACGCAAGGTTAAAATATGCTGGTCGTCGGTTATTGCTAATTGCCTTAAGGTTAACCGTTGGGTTTTTAAAACTGGAAAAGGGTTGAAAGAAATATGAAGCATTAAAAACTATTTTTCTGTTTAAAGATAGCGAATCAATATTGCCCAGGATATTGCTGCCGTTTATTCTTCAGTTGATGGATATAATAACCTGAAAGCATTAAATACAGCCTGGTGCGTTACAGTAGTATGGTTTTCTAATGGCAGGTAATCAAAATAAACTTTTACAGATTTGCTTTTACTTTCTTTTATTTTTTCAGCCAGTAAATTGGCATCCACTTCCATTACATGGTTATCCCATCCGGGGCTTAATCCTTCTTTGCTAACACCAATATAAATAGAAGTTGGCGTGTTGAAATTTGCTGATAGAATTTCGGGGTTTGTTTTTAAAAGGGCGCCGTCGTTCCACCAAAGGCTTGGGCTTACTATAATATATTTATTAAATAGAGTTGGTTTTGTAAATAATATTTCTGTAGCCAATAAACCGGCAAATGATTGGCCAATGATGGTATTTTGATGGTTTGTGTTATATTTTTTATTGATGTAGGGTTGTAGTTCCTGTTCAATAAAACTGATAAATTTTGCAGAGCCACCCCCTGTTGGTGCAAGTTGTTTGTCAATTGCAAAATTACTGGGCCCGGTAAAATCCCTGCGTCGGTCCACATTTGCAATACCCACAACAATTGATTTAGGCACCCTGTTTATCCAGGGAAAATTATTGTATTGTACAATACCGGCAATATGAAAAAAATCTTCATCAATTGCACCATCTAAAATATAAATGACCGGGTACCTGGTGCTGTCTGTGTTTTTATAGCCTTCGGGTAAATAAATGTTCAGTACCCTGTTTTCGGATAAAATATTTGAATAGAGTTGGTCGATATTCCCAATTATTAGCGGTTTGCTTTGGGATGTTTTTACCTGTGCGTTAGTGGTTAAACTTATTAGCAGTAATAATAAATATAGAAAACAAATTCTTCTCATTTTTATAATTTAATAAACCAATGTATAAAGATATAGCTCATATTCTATCATTGTAAAAAATCTTTACTTAAAGATGTATTCATTAAATAGCATTTTTAACAACTTGCATTTCAGCGTTAAGAACTATAATGTTGGTAATCTTTATGGTTGCCTTTGAGAGTATGAAATATTCCAAAGCCAACAAAACCGGTTTGTTGCTTTTGAAATTTAATGAAGAATTAAATTTTATTTTTTCAATGGTGACTGTATGATTGTATAAGAAGGTTTTATTTTGCCTATAGCAATACCGTTATATAATGGTGTAATAGGATTGTAAATAGGTTGGGTTACTATATTACCATTCTTGTCTATAATACCAAAATTTTTATCCTTGTAATAAATAAAGTTACCCCTGTTTCCAGGTTCAATATTTTCATATTGGGGTTCTATAACTATTTTACCTTTTTTGTCAATGATACCCCATTTACCATTTAATTTTACTCTTGCATAATTTCCTTCAAAATGATCACAGTCTTCATATGTATAAGGAATAAGTAGATTACCTTCTGCATCCATGTAACCCCATTTTTTATCCTTCTTTACTGCCATCAATCCTTCTTTTGAAAATTTTATACCTTCAATGCCAGTCAATTTCTTATAAATTTCACCTTTTGTATCCATTAGTTCATATACACCTGACCTGTTAACTACAGCAATATTTTCCTGGAATGCATAAGCCTGTAAAGCTTTTATTGTAATAGATTCTTTCAGGTTTTTATCAATATAATAGTAAGTGCTATACTTTCCGGTATCTTTAACAATGCCCAAAGCAAAGCCCGACCTAAACGCAATTAGTTTATCATACTTTCGTACAATAGGTTTTTCATTTCCATTTTTATCAATGAAATAAAATATGCTATCCTTGGTAACAATAGCCCAACCATCCTCAAAACTGGTGGCATAATCATATTTAAAAGGTATAATTTCTTTACCGGTTGAATCGATATAGCCACTTTTTGATTTACCATTAATATTTTTAGAAACACTGGCAATACCATGATTAAATGCATTGAATCCAGTAAACTCTGCTTCGGTAATTTTTTTACCTTTCATGTTTATAAAACCGTATAATCCATTGTCGTTCGATTGGTAACCTGCAATTCCATCAACAAAAGAGAAAATGTTTTTATAATCATCTAATACTTTTAATTTATTTCCTTTAGCATCAATCATAGTAAAGGGTTGTGAAGTTTCTTTGAAGACTGTATAATCAGAATAAAAATCTGAATAACCAGAACCATCTTTGGTTAGTGTGCCGTAATCTTTTCCCGTTTTGTCAATATAATGATATTTATTGTCTGTCATTTTAACCCAGGTGCCACCATAATCATCAAACGTATTATAAGTAAAAATATAAACCGGTTTTATCATCCAATTTCCTTTTGTATCTAGAAATCCATACCTGTTAGTAGCAGGGTCTTGAGCGTAGGCAAGTTCGTTATTAAAACCACCCAGTGATTTGTATTGAATTGGTATAATAACTTTCCCTTGTTTATTAATATATCCATACTGAGTAATGTAATTTGATGTTCCAACAAGATTTCCTACTTTGGCAAGGCCATATTTATTGAATTCTTCAGCTTTGTCGTATTGCGTAGGAATCACTTCTTCACCTTTTAAATTCAGATAACCGAATTTACTATTGACTTTACAAACGATCATACCCTGGCTGTAACCATATAAATCATAAACTAATTTTGATTTTTTAAATAGCCATGTGCCTTTCAAATCTATAAATCCATAATCATTACCAATTTGAGCTTTAGCAACTTTATCTTCAGGATATATTACCAGTACATCATAATCCAGTGGCAAGATATCTTTGCCTGTAATATCTTTCAATCCATAACGATAGTTTTTCTTTACTACAAAATATTGTCCATCTTTATAAATAAAGTCATAGTCAAATGGTACTATCATTTCCTGTTGGAGATTTATTACTCCATATTTAGTTTTGCCACTTATCTGTTTACTTACAACCATATTCAATGTGGGTTTAGTATTTAAAGAGATTGAATTGTATTCATAAGGAAGTATTAACTTACCTGTTTTATCTATTAAGCCATACTTATTACCTTTTTTGAAAACTGCATAACCTTCTGTAAACTTTGGAATAGCATTATAATCACCGGGTTTCAATCCAAGTGAAGTTGGAATAATGACTTTTTTATTTTTATCAATGTAACCCACACTACTGTCTTGAATAAATCCAAATAAACCACTGCCGCTATACTCTAATTTTTCATAAAATAATTCCGAACTTACTTTGAACTTATGATTAATTTGAGCGATTAAAGTGAAAGGGAGCAGAAGCAGAACAATTAATAGTTTCATAATTATTTTTTTTGAAATTTAATTCAATTATTATTTAGGTACATACCCATTTAAGGGTATTTATGCAAAAGGATAACTATAAGATGATGTAATCTTGTAAAAAAATCTTTTAATTGGTAATATATTTATGAAATTAGGATATAGTTTATTTTAACTTAAAATAATTTCAATATTATTTTTTTTTGTTTGGCCTGTGGAGGTTATTATTTTTTACAAAATCTATAAATGAAATTTTTTCAGCAAATTTTTCAGGAAATAATAAATTCAGATACAATCTTCACCTATTATAGGGATGAGTTTTTGGAAACATAGTTTCAATAACTTTGTTAACTGCCAAAATAATTTTTACTTTCTATAACAAATTATTAAACATAGTTGTTGTGTAAGGTTACCTTCAAAAAACAATTCAGTATATTTTTTCGTGCAAAAAAAAGCTATATGTTATTTAAAATTTATAATAATATTGAGTAAGAGTTAGCTGAGTAAAAATTTTGCATTTGAATTTGATTTTACCGGATACTAAACTATCGTTTTGTATAAACAACTTTCTTATAAATACCATCTGTTGGGTATTTTTACTTCAAATAGTAAGTTCTATTTTCAATCTATATATTTTAATTTACCGGTAAATAAATATGTATGTACAAAAAAACATTACTTATCATTTATCTTTTATTTTTAATTACGTTACTTCAGGCTCAAACTCCCGTAATTTTCAAAGATGCCAACAATAAATATGGCTTAAAAGACCAGGCCACGGCGGCCATCATTTTGCAGCCCAGGTATGATTATATCAACAAATTTGAAGACGGGATAGCAAGGGTTCGGCTTGGGGATCTCATAAACTACCCTGCTAAGTACGGGTTCATCAACACAAAAGGACAAGAGATAATTCACGTACAATATTCCAGTGCAGGCGGATTTGATGAAGGACTGTGCCCGGTACAAAAGGATGGGAAAAATGGGTTTATTGATAAAACCGGCAAAACCATCATACCCTTCATGTATGAGTTTTCCGGATCAGGTTTTCATGATGGAATAGCTGCCGTGAAACTGAATGGGAAAATGGGATATATTGATAAAAACAATAAAACGGTGTTGCCATTTGTTTATGAAGATGCCCGATCTATAAGAGATGGGTTGGCACTTGTAAAATTAAACGGCAAGTATGGTTTTATCAGTAAAACGGGCAAACAGGTAATTGCTGCCAATCACGACTATGCGTATGAATTTTCTGAAGGACTGGCCGCAGTAAATAAAGGTGGGGTGATGGGAGATTATTTTATAAAGGGTGGTAAATGGGGCTTTATAGATAAAACCGGCAAACAGGTAATTCCTTTTTTATATGATAATGTTAATCCATTTTCTGAAGGACTGGCTTGCGTAATGCAAAATAAAAAAGCGGGATATATTGATAACACCGGCAGGCTGGTAATTCCAATGCTTTATGGAACCCTCAGTAGTTTTGAATATGGCAAAGCCCCGGTAACACTAAATGGCCAGCATTTTTATATTGATAAAACAGGAAAACAAGCGCCACCATCTAAAAAAGTAATATTTACCAATGGAATTTATATTGGAGAGGTTGCCAGTGATGGCACTACTCCTAATGGCTTTGGAAAAATGAATTGGACCAATGGCAATTCCTATGATGGTGCCTGGCTTAATGGTAAGATGCATGGAAAGGGAAAATATACTTTTAAAGATGGAAAAATAAATGAAGGTGATTTTGTAAATGGAAATTTTCAGGGCAATACCTCAACACCTGCAACCACCGAAAGAAAAGTGTATCCTACAAGCATCCCATCGCCGGAGCCGCATGAAACAAATTTTAAAAAAGCATTTTATGCAGCCACTACTTCCGATGCCAGAGGCGCTGCATTGGCTACATATCTGGAAGCTATTGACAAGATGAATTTTTCCGAAGCAGACAAAACAAGTTTAACTGTTGCCAAATTTAACGAAGGCATGGATGTTGATTTTTTTGGCGTATTTCAAGCCATTTTGAAAGCAAGTAAAATCAACACCGGATTTTTTACACAAAGCATTTTCCCAAAATTGTTGCCTGAGCAGGCTGCAGCGTTTAAAGCTTTATCAAAATATACGGTTGATAAATATGTGGCTAAAAGAGATAATAAACCCGAGCCCATTTATCCTGCAATTGCGCCTCCACCCGGTGCTCCCTGGGGAAAAAATACAGCTACCCCCACTCCCCCTGTAAAACCCGTTGTAAAAACGGAACCCGAAAAAACTACAGTTAAGAATGACGACTGCCAAAATGCACATTACAATGATATTACCAAACAAAACGGGTTGTATGAAAAAGGAACGGTATTAAAAAATAACAGCGGCGCCCTGTTTGTAATTGATTACCCCGTTTGCACTACAAACGGCTACTATGTAGTTGAAAAAAGAACAGGCGGCTATTTTGACCGAAATGGCAGAGGAAAAATGTACAGGGAAAATGTAACCATCAAGTTTACGGAAATTGCTAATCGCTATTATACTTTATCGGATGTGAAATACCTATGTAAAGTTTGCCAGGGATATGGAGCCGTTACAGAAAAAGATGGTTGGGGTGCCAGGGTGGGCAACGAATATATTTCAGGCGGAAGAGACCGGGCCGCCATTTGTAACAATTGCCATGGCATGGGGCTGGTAACAAAAGACAAAGCCAATATTTTAAAACTATCCAATTAAATCTTTACTGCATAAGGTTTATTTATTTCGGTAAAAGCAGTTTTATCCTTGCAAGTTAATACGCTTACATCATTACCCGGGTTAGGAAAATAGCCGGGTGAATTTTGGAGAACGGATACGCCCTATGGCAATGCATATCCAAAAGACAAATGCAATAAAGTAGAAATGCAATTTTTAATACCGGAATTGATGAAGGCTTTGCCCGATGGTTTGTAATGTATGTCACTATGCACAAATTTTGGAGCCACTATCTTTAAAAGAAAAAGTAAATGCCATCTTAGAAAAAAGTATGGAGCTACTGAATAAATAAAAAATGGTTTCAACTTATTTTATCACTCCCTTAATTTTTCCCCAAAGTTCATTATCAAAACCCGATTTTGCAAAGCTTGTATTGGCCCGATAAGCAGCATTTCCCATTCGTACAATCACCATATTTTTACTGGGTATGATGTAAAGTTTTTGATCTTTTGCGCCCAGAGCCGCAAACATATCGGCCGGGGCATTGGGAATTAAAGTGCCGTGATAGATTTTTTGTGAACCAGGGAGCATGTACTGCGATTGGCCATTGAGCCATGTTAAATATCCATAAGCCGGGTTAATAGTTTGTGATGAATGGATACTCTCGTTAAAATAATCTTCATTTAAAATTTGTTCACTATTCCATTTTCCCCTGTTTAACTCCATCAACCCAAAACGGGCCATGCTGCGTGCCGTACTGTGATAAATGGTAAAAATGAGTCCTTTCTTCCAATAACCATCCATACCAATTTTATCTTTCAGCTTATTATTAAAATAAGTTTCAAAATCGCTATAGCTTGTAGCCGTAACTACTTCAAACATTTTTTGAAACACATTGCTGTACGACCATCTGCTTCCAGCATCGGCAATATAGGTGAGCCCCTTTTTTCTTATTATCTGTCGTTCGTCATTGAGCCCCGATGTCATAGTAAGTAAGTGTTTGCAGGTGATGAGATTTTCATTTTGCAAAGGCTCGCTTGTCCATCCTTTTCCTAAATAATCAGATACTTTATTGTTGATATTGAGTAGCCCTTCCTGTTGTGCAATGCCGGTTGTAACACCTAATAATGTTTTGCCTGCGCTGTTCCATTCCCAGCTATCTGAGGCGATTTGTCCATTAAAATATTCTTCTACAGCAATTTTTCCATTTACTAAAATGATAAATGCTTTGGTATGTCTTTCGGCAAGATATTTTTTTAACGATTTTAAAGAATCGGTATTCCAGCCCAGCGATGCAGGTAAAATTGTTTCCCATTTGTTACCCGATACCGGTGGAAAGTAAAGCGTGTCAGTTTTTGAAGGAACGGTGTTTGTCCCGGAATTATAACCGCACAAGGCTAATACAAGCAGAAGAGATGATAATGAAAAGATGAATTGTTTTCTCACGGAGTTTTTTTATAGGATAGATTTAGGATCAATAAGTTTAATTATCTGCCTCAGATTATTGCGAGTATTAAGTGATGAAATTGTTATAAGCATAAACTAATACGCAGGTCAACAGTACTGGAAATTTTCATTTATCATTTAATCTCTTACTTAGTGTAATTAGTCAGGGGAGGTGATATAAATATTTCTTAACAATACTTCATCTTCAACTCCTTCGAAAATCCCTGATACCAGTCAACTGCATCCTGGTATTCACCATTTTTTATCATGGCTACTGACGGTGTAATCATGTTTTGGTATAAATAGTCGTAAATCTCTTTTCTGTTTTCGCAATGAGAAATTGCAGCAACCACCGCTGGCCCCAGGGTTTGGTATTCGGCCAATAAGGTTTCCCCCTGCGGAGTCTGGCGCATATAGTTTTCTCTTAAACTTCTTAAGGTGGTCAGTTCATCACAATTATCTGCCAATCCCTTTTCGGTAACGCAGGCGGTGGTGATAAAACATTCCTCATCATCATCAACTGTTTTTAATTTCATTGTTGTAAAAGTTTTGCCTGTTTTATCCAGCAAAACAGCAGATTCATTTATTTTAATTTTAAAAGTTGGATTTGCTGCCAATTCTTTTGGCCATTCCAGTTTTCCAAATTCCCGCAGGGCGGATTTTGTTTTTATGATATACGTATTAGCATCTTTACTGTCTTTGGTTATGGATGCAATGGGCAATAAATATTGGAATGTGTCTTTGTAAACATACTCACCGCTTTTTTCATATAAAAAACTAAACAGCTTAATATTTTTCTCCTCTTCGGTTGCTTTAGCAAAATTGGTTAGTGCATTATGATAAACCTCTATGGAATACTCGTATTGATTTGGTTTGCTGTGATCAACGACGTTGCTGTAAATGCTTTTTGTATACTGTGGTTGCATTTTTTTTGCCAAAGGCAGTCCCGCAACTGCCAAAGAAAGTGAGCCGGATCTTTTAATAAAATTTCTTCTGTTCATATTATATACTTTTTTGTACTGGTTAATAAATAAATGTAAACTGATTTTTTAAAAATAATAAAATAATTACCGGTGTATCATCCTGGTTCATTTTATATTAAACCAGCAATCTTAAACATTTTTTTAAAATTTGTCAGTTTTAATTATTTCTTTTTTCATATCCTGGCTGTTTGGGTGCTGTATAAGGTTTATTTTTTAATGCTGTTTTTATTTCAGATATGGCACGCTCTAATTGTGGGTCAATATTTTTACTCATTAGTGAAAGGTCTTCAGCAACAGGGATATCCGGATCAACTCCGTGGCCTTCTTTAAACCAGGTACCATCGGGATTGTACATACGAAAAGATGGAGAAGTGATTGAGCCTCCATCAATAAGTACAGGCATACCGCTAATACCAATCAATCCGCCCCAGGTACGGGTACCAATTAATTTGCCCAGCCCTTTCTTTTTAAAATAATCAGGGAAAGCATCTCCTCCACTTCCACTCCATCCATTAATTAGCATAACTTTTGGCCCAAAATGTGCAAAGGGCGGCCATGGCCAAGTAGCGCCATCACGGGTTGCGAAATAGGCTAGTGGGGTACGGTTAAGCATTTCAATAAAACGATCGGGTATTTGTCCACCACTATTAAAGCGTTCATCAATGATTAGTGCTTTTTTATCCCATTGTGCATTAAATTGCCGGGTTAGCTCTTCCTGCCCGTCTTGAGCAGTACTGGGTACATATATATATCCTACATCACCATTGCTGGCTTCTTCCACATGTTTGCGGTTAGTTTCTACCCAGGCCAGGTAACGCAATTTATACTCATTATCCATTGTTTGCACAATAGCAGTTTTGGCTCCTGAAAAACCTGGAGTATTATTATAAGTTAATTCTACTGTTTTATTTGCAAGGCCCTGGAAGAATGCAAAAGGTTCTTGATTAGTGGTTATTGGCTGTCCGTTCACTGCCAATATATAATCTCCTTCTTTGATAAGAATACCCGGTTGATCAAGAGATGAACGAGTTGATACATCCCATGAGGCGCCACGGATTATTTTTTTTATTTTATAAAAATTACCTGCTGCTTCCCAGTCAACGCCCAGGTAACCTACTGTTTTATTAGTTTGTTTCTCTACATCGCCACCGCCATGATAAGTATGAGATGCATTTAATTCGCCAATCATTTCACCAATAATAAAATCAACGTCTTCCCTGGTAACAGCATCATCCAGCATCTTTGAATAACGATCTTTAATCGTGTTCCAGTTTACTGCATGCATGTTAGGATCATAAAAATAATCTCTTTCCATACGCCATACATCGTTAAAGAGTTCTTTCCATTCTGCAGCAGGGTCAACCATCAATTCCATCTCATTAAGACGTATAGTTTTTTCAAACTTTTGTTTTTCTTCAGGGTTTATAATGGCATAATCATTGCCACGCTGTACCAGTAATTTGTTACCATTAGCCGCCAGCCAAAAATTATTTATGTTATCCGTAATGTCTTTTTCTTCCCGTTTATCAATACTATAATATTTCAAAATGGGTTTGGCATCTTTGCTGCTGCCCAGGTTGGGAAATTTCTGGTAAATAAGTTTGCCTTTAGTTGTTGCCAGGTTCCCATAATTACCGGCTTCCATTGGTAATAAAACCATACGAGATTGAATATTGGTAAAATTAATATCTACAGCAGTTGAATTTTTTACTTCATCTTTTTTCTTATCATTATCTTTTGCATTATTATTTTTTACTGCAACAGTGTCATTTTCCGGAAATAAAACAGAGGGTGTATTTTTTAAAAGGGAGATGGCCGCTAATTTAGTGCTGTTGCCATAAATAAATGAATTATCTATATCGCTGTAATATGGATTAAAACTTTGATTGGTTGTAAGAAAAAGATATTTTCCTTCGCTATCAAACACAGGATTATTACAACTATAAAAACCATCTGTAACCTGCTGTAGTTTTTTATTTTGTACATCAAAAATATAAACAGCGGTATGATAATTGTCCAGGTCTCTGGCATAAGTAAACCACCTGCTATCTGGCGACCAGCTCACAGAAAAACCTTCGCAACCTCCATGCATAAAACGCAGTGCCTGGTCTACTTCTGTAATACTGCCATTAGTTACATCAATCATTTTTATCTTCATTGCCTGGTTAATAGTTACTATTTTTTTACTATCAGGGCTCCAAAATAAGTGATAACCAAACCCATTTTTAAAACTGGTTAGTTTTTGAGGCGGTGCATCTGTGTTGGGCTTTAATAACCATATTTCATTTTCCCCTGTTTGATCGCTCCAATAAGCAACAGTATTGCCATCGGGCGACCATGAGGGATATCGTTCAAATGAAGATGTAGTACGAGTAATATTTTTTACAAATCCTTTTTCGGCAGGTAATGAAAAAATATCGCCACGGGCTTCTATCAATGCCCGGTTACCATCTGGGCTAATATTTACATGTTGTATATATTTATTTGCATTAACTAACCTTGGCTTTAGAAATGCTTTATCTGTTACTACATTTATATTTACAGCTTTTACTGTTTGTAAGGCAAATGAAAAAAGAAATAATTTTCCTCCCTGTTCAAATACAATATCATCGGGCCCTGCAGAAGGAAAATGAATATCATAATCTTTATAATTGGTGAGTTGGGTAAATTGTTTTGTGTTGATTGAATATTTCCAAAGATTCATTCTTTCTTCTGTGCCCCGGTCGCTTATAAAATATATATCATCACCATGCCACATCGGAAATTCATTTCCTGCAACTTCGCCAGCAGAAATATTCATATCTGTATTTTTTTCGAAATTGAACAGGTGAATGGAAGCTTTCATGCCGCCACGGTAACGTTTCCAGTTACGGAAAGCTTGTGATAAAAATACCACTGCCATATTTTTTCCATCGGGTGAATACGAACCAAATTCGGCATAAGCAAACGGGAGTTTAATTGCCGGGCCGCCATTTGATGATATGGTATAAAACTGGTTAAAACGGTTACGGCTACTTTCTCTGCCCGATGCAAATAAAATACTTTTACCATCGGGAGTCCAGTCAACAACACGGTCAGGAAAACCATGTTGGGTAATACGCTGTGGAATTCCGCCATTAACCGGTATAGTGTACACATCCTGGTTGCCATCATAATTCCCGGTGAATGCAATTGTTTTTCCATCCGGCGAAAATTTTGGAAAACTTTCAACACCTGCAGGTGAACTTAATTTTTCTGCTGTACCACCTTCTTTTGATACAACCCAAATATTATTGGCATAAGTAAAAACAATTTGTGTTTTTGATACATCCGGATATCGAAGCAGGCCGGCATCTATTTGTGCATTGGTATGTAAACTTAACAATAGGGCAATGCATATATAAATAAAAGATTTCTTCATTGTTAATGATTTATTGATTAAAATTAAAAGCGGAAAAATAAATTGGAAGAGTAAGTTAAATAAAATTAATAAATATTAAATCAAACCCTTTTAAGTGGTTATGCATTATTAATGGGATGATGTTATTGCATCTATCCAGCGCATAATTTCAGCGCCATCCTGTCCTGTGCATGGGTTGGGAGCTTTATCAAGGAAATACTGTACGGTTTTTTTAATCATGGGTTGTTGCACATGCTGCAATTTTTCAAAGTTAAATTCGGTGCAGCCGTTATTATTGGCAAGTGTAATTTTATTGCTGCTGAAAAAACTAAAACTGATTGTACCGTTTGTACCAATCAGTTCACATTGATCTTTAGTTGTTGATGTATTAAAACACCAGGAGCCATTAAATACTATCCCGTTTTTAAAAAGAATGTTTCCTGCAATAATATTATCAGCAGCTTTCACATCGTGCCGGTTAACTGTAAGTCCATAAATTTTATTTACTGGGCCAAAAATATGGTACATAATATCCAACTGGTGAGGGGCAAGGTCGTGAAACAACCCACCGCCGCTGATTTTTGGATTTAAGCGCCAGGCGTTTTTTTCTATTGCTAAGTCGGCAGGGCTTTGTGATGGTTTATAAAATTGCAGATTAGCAAGTTGAATTTCACCAATAATATTATCTGCAATCAGTTGTTGTAACTTTTTAAAAAGAGGCCATTCTCTGCGATAATGAGCAACTACTAATTTTACATTTTTATTAGCCGCTGCCGTGGCCATCTCCTGTGCTTCAGTATAATTAAGCGCCATTGGTTTTTCTACATAAACAGGTTTGCCAGCATCAATGGCCATCAATGCATAGTTGATATGTGAAGAAGGAGGAGTGGCAATATATATAGCATTTACTTCATTGTCTTGTATTAATTGATTAGCATCAGAATACCATCTGGGTACATGATGTCGGCGGGCATAGTCTGCAGCTTTAGCAACATCCCGGCGCATAACCGCCACCAATGCAGAATCAGGCACTTTATTAAATGCCGGGCCGCTTTTAATTTCCGTTACATCGCCGCAACCAATAATACCCCATTTTATTTTTTTCATTATACAATTCGTTTAAAAAGTATAATAAGATTTTTTAATTATTTACCCTTGGCACAATAGTTGCAAGTTTACAGGTACTCAAGATACTTAATATAAAAACAGGGTGACAGGTTTATTGAATTTTTGTTTGTGCTTTTTTCAGATCGATATTCAGTAATGCCTGCACCCTGTTTACATTGTTACACTTTGCTTTTCTGTTATTTAACTCATTTATTTTTAACCTATCCAAAGGTTGGTAAAAATCAGGTACTTCATTTTAACTGTATTACATTTGATAATATAATTACCGGTAAACAGAATAGGTGGTTTGGGAAATAATTTTAAACAAACCTTGCATTGCCTGTATAAAACAATAAAGAAATATCAAATGAAAAAAACAATATTATTTCTTGCATTGATGGTTGAATCTTTTTTTGTGCTGGCGCAAACCGTAAGTGTAAAAGAAAAAATGCAACAATTGATAAAAGATAATTTTGCATTAGCAGATACCCAGTATCGCTATATGATGACTTTAACAGCACCCAACAAAATGCCGCAGACTTATGATGAGAAAAATAACAAACTGGATGCAAGGGATATAACCTGGTGGTGCAGCGGCTTTTACCCGGGTACACTTTGGTATATTTATGAACAAACCCATGATGATATAATAAAAAAAGAAGCCGAAAGGGCGCTGCAGGTGATAGAGCCCAATCAAACTTACACCGGCAACCACGACCTGGGTTTTATGATGTATTGCAGTTTTGGAAATGCATACAGGCTTACCAAAAACGAAAAATATAAAGACATTATTTTCCGATCGGCACAATCATTGGCTACCCGTTACCGGCCTTCAATAAAAGCCATTCAATCGTGGAATAAGAATAAATATTTTAATTGCCCTGTGATTATAGACAATATGATGAACCTTGAAATGTTGTGCTGGGTTAGTGCAAATGGCGGCGATAAAAAATATGAGGATATTGCAATCACACATTCCAATACAACTATTAAAAATCATTTTCGTAGCGACTATAGTTCTTATCATGTGGTTGATTATGATTTAACAACCGGGCAGGTGATAAGAAAAGCTACCTGGCAGGGAGCAGCCAACTGTTCGCCCTGGGCAAGAGGGCAGGCATGGGGCCTGTATGGGTTCACCATGATGTACCGCTTTGCAAAAAATAAAGTATACCTGAAGCAGGCAAAGAATATTGCAAAGTTTATTTTAAATCATCCAAACCTGCCTGCCGATAAAATCCCTTACTGGGATTTTGAAGCGCCAATGATTCCTTTTGCCAAAAGAGATGCATCGGCAGCAGCCATCATGGCTTCTGCATTATTGGAACTGGGGCAATATGTAAATGCTACAGAGAAGAATGAATATATTTCTGCAGCAGAGACTATCCTCCAATCATTATCAGGCGAAGAGTATCGTGCAAAGGCTGGCCAAAACGGTGGATTTCTTTTAAAGCATAGCACCGGGGCTTTTCCATTCAACTCCGAAATTGATGTACCATTGATTTATGCTGATTATTATTTTCTTGAAGCATTGAAAAGATACAAGGATTGGTATTTATAATGGTGAGTTTAAAAATTCTTCAAAATTTCAAAATGTTTTTTATACTTTATTTATAGGGAAAGATTGATGGGTTTTGTATAAAAAATTTGAAATTAAATTTTCTCTTCATCAAAAATTAAAACAAAATTATGCAAAGGCGAAAATTTCTCAGGTGGTCATCGTTGTTAAGTGTTGCAGGTTTGATACCAGTAAAAAATATGCTGGCCATTTCAAATGATGAAGATAAAAATGTTTTTAAAAATAAAGATGACAGAAAGTATTGGGTAGCGTTATTAGATAAAATTGCATCGCCGGTGCTATCTAATATGAGTAAAGGCGAGTTAAAGAAAAACATGAAAGTGGCATACAGTCCTACCTGGGATGGCCGTAATAACCAGGTGGCATATATGGAAGCATTTGGCAGGCTGATAGCAGGCCTTGCCCCTTTTCTTGCATTGCCGGATGATGGAAGTGAAGAAAGCAAGGTAAGGGAAAAGCTACGCAGGCAAACACTTGAAAGCCTTGTGCATGCTGTAAATCCGCAAAGTCCCGATTATTTATACTGGGGATCGCCACAAACACGGCAGCCATTGGTGGATGCAGCTTACATTGCACAAGCATTACTTACTGCTCCCGAAGCATTATGGCATCCGCTTGATGATATCACCAAACAGCGCTTTGTTCATGAGTTTAAATCTATCAGGCAGATACAACCTTTTAACAGCAATTGGTTATTGTTTGCCGCCATAATTGAAAGTTTTTTACTTAGCATTGGCCAAGAAATTGATGCAACAAGGATTGATAACGCCATTGATAAAATAAATAAATGGTATGTGGGAGATGGTTGGTATAGTGATGGCGAAAAGTTTCACTTTGATCATTACAACGGTTATGTGATTCATCCCATGCTTACACAGGTATTGAAAGTAAATGTTGCTAAAGGTAGAAGAGATAAAAAAGAATATGATATTGCATATAAAAGAATGCAGCGGTATGCCAGTTTCCAGGAGCGGTATATTTCTCCCGAAGGAACATATCTTGTTGTTGGCCGTTCATCCACTTATCGCATTGGTGCATTTTGGCCGCTAACTAAATTATGTCTCGATAATAACTTGCCGGAAGATATAAAACCTGCACAGGTTCGCTGTGCATTAACAGCCGTAATGAAAAAAATGTTCATCCCGGCAACATTCACCAGCGATGGTTGGCTTACATTGGGACTTGTAGGTGATAAGCAAGAAGCCTTAGCAGATTATTATTCCAATACTGGCAGCATGTACATAACATCACTGGCATTTTTACCGCTTGGGCTTCCAGCCACACATGAATTTTGGAGCGACCCATTTACCGAATGGACACAATGTAAAGCCTGGAGAGGCAAACCTTTTAAAAAAGATTATGCAGTGGATTACTAGAAAATGAAATTGTTGATTTTAATCTATTCAGTTGAGCTACCAATCAACCGCTCTATCATCCTCTTACTTTTCCAACGTTTAATCTCATACTCCCTCTTACGGGCTTCATCATTTGTTTCAAAATATTGACTGAAGACTACAATCCAGTCTTTAGCCTTTGCTGTATGGCCTTTGTGCATTTGTAAATGACGTTCCAGTCTTTCTTCTACAGTAAGAGATGTTGAACCTACATAATAGGAACCCAAACTTTCAGCATATAAAATATAACAAAAGGGCATAAAAAAAGCACCGGTTTAAAGTGCTTATTGTGACCCCGTCAGGATTCAAACCTGAAACCTTTTGATCCGTAGTCAAATGCTCTATTCAGTTGAGCTACGGGGCCATTAATTTTTTTTGTTCGATTTTTTTTAGAAGGATTCGAACCTAAAACCTTCCCGACCTGTGGTCGGGATGCTCTATTCAGTTGAGCTACGGGGCCAATTTTTTTTGGAGGGCAAAGATAGGATTTTTAACTATCTGTACAAATTACAAACCATTTAAAAATTCAGTATGTATATAATCAACTACATCTACCAGGCTTTTTGATTTTTCATAAACTTTAATCTGGCGGTCTGCCCCGGTACCTTCTTCCAGTATTTTGTGTGCATGGTTTATGGCATGCCTGCTACCTAAATCGGGTACCACATCATCAATAAAATCCAATAATTCATAAATTAAAACACGGGTATTCACTTCAGTTTCTTTTCCAAAATCTATCATGCTTCCATCAATGCCATAGCGGCTGGCACGCCATTTATTTTCGTTTAATAAAGCACGGGAATACATCATAAAATTTAGGTTTTGGCTGCGTAGTTTATACAGCTTTGCACATATAGCCTGGAAAAGTGCAGCAATAGTAATGGTTTCCTGTACTGTTAAAGGCACATCGCAAATCCTGAACTCAACAGTGTTAAAGAAAGGATGTACTCTTAGGTCCCACCATATTTTTTTTGCATTGTCAATACAATTTGTTTTTACCAAAAGCTTAATGTAGTTATCATAAGCTTCTATGCTGTCAAAAAAATCGGGGATACCGGTTCGTGGAAATTTATCAAAAACTTTTGTTCTAAATGATTTATAGCCTGTAGTGCGTCCTTCCCAAAATGGCGAATTGGTACTTAATGCATAAATATGTGGTAAAAAATAACGGGCCGAGTTGGCAATATGTATAGCCATTTCACGGTTTTCCATTCCCACGTGTACATGCAATCCAAAAATAAGGTTGCTGCGTGCAGCTTCCTGTAATTCGTTTACAATTTCGTTGTACCGTACATGTTCGGTAATTAACTGGCTTTCCCAGTGGCTAAAGGGATGTGTACCGGCAGCACCAACCCAAAGCCCCAGTTCATCGGCAATGCCACTGATTGTTTTACGCAATGTACCTACATCAATAAAAGCTTCATCAATATCCTGGCAAATATCTGTTCCTACTTCCACCACTGCCTGGTGCATCTCGGCCTTTACTTTATCTTTAATTACTTTCTGGCCTTCCTGTACAATTTTTTGGTCATGGCTTTTAAGCTCCCTTGTTTGAGGATCTATAACCATATACTCTTCTTCTACACCAAGTGTAAAATGTTTGTAAGATAAATTTGCCATATGCTGTTATTTATAAAGTTTCTTTTTGGCAGCACTGTTTTTAATATAGTTGCCCCATGTTAAATTATCGGCATTGTCTTTATGCTCTAATGCTTTTTCAATAGCATAAGTGGCTGCTGTTTCCACTACCCAGTCAAAGTTTTCCTGGCCCACGCTTTTTACTTCTGCATCGGGCGCCGGGTTACAAAAATCAATGGCATACGGCACGCCGTCTCTTACTGCTAATTCCACCGTATTGAAATCGTAGCCTAAATAATGGCAAATCCTCAATACGATATCTTCCATCAGTTTATATCTTTCTGCCGATGGTTTAAAATCGGCAACATAACGCAGGTGATGCGGATTACGGGGTTCATAAGGCATGATACGTACATATTTGCCGCCAATACAATAACACCTGTAATATTCTTCAAATTTTATTTCTTCCTGCAGCATCATAACCAACTGGCCGGTTTCTGCATGTTTTTCAAAAAACTCTTCCATACTGTTTAACTGGTAAACACTTTTCCATCCGCCACCCGAAAATGGTTTCATGTATGCCGGAAAACCAATGTAATTAAAAATACCTTCCCAGTCTAAAGGGTAGGCAAGGTTGCTGAAAGATTCTTCGCTGGTATCATTGGGTAAATCCCTTGATGGCAGTATAACGGTTTTAGGTACCGGCACATCAATTTTTGTTGCCAGGCAGTTATTAAAGAATTTTTCATCGGCACTCCACCAAAAAGGATTATTAATAACAGTTGTGCCACACAATGCTGCGTTTTTTAAGTAGGCACGGTAAAACTCAACATCCTGCGATATACGGTCGAAGATAACGGCATAGCCCGATGGTTCGCCCTGCATCACTTTATCTATACGTACGGCTTCAGCCATAATTCCATCTACTTTTTTACTGTTTACCCTTTCTATAAAGGCTTCAGGAAAACTTCTTTCTTTTCCAAATAAAACTCCAATTTTCTTCATAAATTATTTTTTAGATTATTTGCAGATATGGTTCCGGTTATTGTTATACCTAATCAAATATATTTTTTAGCAGGCAATTAAAAAAATTAAGTTTTTAATATTTTCTTCAAAGGCAAATAATAGCAAGTTTAATTGCTTTAATAAGAATCATTTTAAAGGTATTTCCTTATTTTTGGCGATATGTCATTGATAAAGACAGCCCGGATTTTAGTAGAAAACCACACAATACAATCAGTTTATTTGGAACGTGAAGTAAAAGTTGACTTTTATTATCCGCCTACTTATGTACCACCCAATAACCTTAGCCTTTTATTGATAAACGACGGGCAAGACCTGGTTACCATGCAGTTTGAAAACATTTTAGAAGAATTGTATGAAACCAATAGTATCAATAATCTTTTTTGTGTGGGCATCCATTGCTCTACCGACAGGAAAAATGAATATGGTACGGCCAACTACCTTGATTATAAAGGCCGTGGTGCAAAAGCAATACTGTATAACCAGTTTGTTTTTGATGAGTTGATACCTTTTATCCGTAAAACTTTATCAGTTTATTCATTTAAAGAAAAATGTTTTGCCGGTTTTTCGCTGGGTGGCTTGTGTGCCTTGGATATAGTTTGGAACCATCCACTTGAGTTTAGTAAGGTGGGAGTTTTTAGCGGATCATTGTGGTGGCGGGATAAAGACCAGCACGATGCTGATTTTAATGAAGATACCGACCGCATTATGCATAAGCAGGTTAGAGAAAGCAAAAATTTTTATCCCTGGCTAAAATTCTTTTTTGAAGTAGGCACTTTAGATGAAGTGGCCGACAGAAATAACAATGGTGTAATAGATTCTATAGATGATACTTTGAGTTTTATTGAAATACTTGAAGAAAAAGGGTATGATCAGGGCAGGGATATTAAATTTATAGAACTTAAAGACGGCCACCACGATGTACATACCTGGGCCATTGCTTTTCCACAATTTTTAAAATGGGGCTGGGGTATTGAAGATGAGTCGTAAAAATAAAACACTTAATATTTGTTTAAAGGATTGCCAAATTTTAAGTACTCAGCGTTTCATTCAGTAAATGCTGTTAATATCTAAACTTAATCTCCCGTATTTAATTGAATAAAATTTTACAGCATTAACATGAATACTGCTGATGTTTTACCAAATAAAATATATATAACCTATGCGGCTTCATGATAAAACCAAAACATTGGTTAAACTGTTGCTGTAAATTATGCCATGTAGTTTTTAATTGTTAGCTTTGCACTAATGTTTGCAAAAAATATATATAATATGCCATTACATACACCAGGGTACACAATACCCGGGCCTTTGGCATTTATTATATCATCATTTAAGGAGTTTCTTCCTTTTTGCAACAAAGTTTTTTACTTTTCAAGTTATAAAGACTTTAAAACCTTAGCCCTGGCCTAATACACACCTGGTCCGGGATTGCTTTGCTCTATAGATTTCCATTAATTTAAAAAATGCGTTCACTGGCGCTGTTTTCAGAAAATGAAAAAGGCGGCAGTTAGTATCGATGCCGCTTGTGTAAATTTTACCGGTATAATTGATAAACGCATTTTAAACAATCTAAAAATTTTTTAAAATGTCAACTATCATCAGTGCTGCAATTATCATTGCTGTACTTATACTTATCACATGGCTGTTTATAGCTATTCATAAAAATAACCAGGAAAAAAAAGCTGCCGGGCTCAGGGTACAATTTAATGAACTGGCAATTAAAAATAACCTGGTAATTAACGATACCGAAATAATGCACAACCAGTTGTTTGGAATTGACGAACTATATAGTAAAATACTGGTTGTAGAAACAACAGGTAAAAACAGGTACCGGCACCGAATCGTTTTCCTTGACGACGTTATTGCATGCACTTTGCAAAAAAATACCCGGGCTGTATATGAAAATGGTAATACAGGTAAAATTACAGAAGTAATTGCAGAACAGGTAAGCCTTTTGTTTGAATATACAGACAAACGAAAACCTTTTGAATTGGTTTTTTATAAGAATGATACCGATTACATTTTTGAATTACCTCAGTTGCAAACTAAAGCAGAAAACTGGCAGGAACATATTTCGAAAAAAATAAAAAATCAATTAAGAAACATAGCGTAATAAAAATAAATAAAATGAAAAAGTTGAGTTTTAACAGAGGAGTTTCAATAAGCGGAATGATTGTGCTAATCATTGTTTTACTGAATGCAATAATTATAAACCATGCGTTTATTAATAATGCAAACATGTACTGGGCATTAGTTGTAACACTGCCTTTATTGATGTTAGCTATATACGACAGGTGGCAAAAAAAACATGCTGTTGTACGCAATTATCCTGTTATAGGGCATTTGCGTTATTTCCTTGAATCTATTCGCCCGGAGTTGAGGCAATATTTTTTTGAATCTGATTTGGATGGAAAACCTTTTAACAGGCGGCAGCGTTCAATTGTATACCAACGGGCTAAAAACGAAAAACAAACAGTGGCATTTGGAATGCAGGCCAATCCTTATGAACGTGGTTTTGAGTGGGTGGCTCATTCATTGTATCCGGTAAAAATAAAAGAAACCGATTTAAGAGTAATGATTGGGAATCATTTATGCAGCCAGCCCTTTAGTGCAAGTATTTTAAATATTGGCGCCATGAGTTATGGTGCATTAAGCAGAACGGCTATTGAGTCGCTTAATAAAGGAGCCAGGTTGGGAAACTTTGCACACAATACCGGCGAAGGGGGCATAAGTGAATATCATTTACAAGGTGGCGATCTTATCTGGCAAATAGGTACCGGTTACTTTGGTTGCCGAGATGAAGAAGGGAAATTTAATCCGCAATTGTTTAGTAACAATGCCAAGCTGCCGCAGGTTAAGATGATTGAATTGAAATTATCGCAGGGCGCTAAGCCAAGTCATGGCGGCATTTTACCGGCACAAAAAAATACACCTGAGATTGCAGCTATCAGGCAGGTGAAGCCCGGTATAACGGTGCATTCGCCTGCCGGCCATTCATCTTTTAACACACCGGAGGGACTGGTAAATTTTCTTAATTGGCTGCGTGAGTTATCTGGTGGTAAACCTGTTGGGTTTAAAATATGTATTGGAGATAAAACTGAGTTTGTTGACATATGCAAAGCTATCAGGGCAAAAAGGTGTTACCCCGATTTTATAACTGTTGACGGTGCAGAAGGCGGCACAGGTGCAGCATCGCTTGAGTTTACCGATAACCTGGGTATGCCTTTGTATGATGCATTATCATTTGTGAAGCAAACACTGGATGAATTTAATTTGTCGCAACATGTAAAAATAATTGCTTCGGGAAAAATTATTACAGGCTTTGATATTTTAAAAGCACTTGCAATGGGTGCATCGGCATGCTATTCATCAAGGGGCATGATGTTTTCGCTTGGGTGCATTCAGGCGCTTGTATGCGATAGCGGCAAATGCCCGGTTGGCGTGGCCACACAAAACCCATCGTTGTATAAAGGGCTGCACCCGGCAGAAAAATCTGTAAGGGTATTTAATTTTCACAGCAATACCATTAAAGCTACCCGTGAATTGATGGAAGCATGTGGTTTTAGGGATATACATAGTGTACAGGCCCGAAAGTTTTTTAAAAAAATTGACGAACAATCAACAAAATCATTTGAAGAAATTTATTTCAATAACAACATGCTGCCGGTAAAAAAGCAGCACATTCAATCACTTTTAAATTAAAAATCATGAAAACAATAAACAACAGTTTAATTCTTACAAAAGACGATCATAACCTGCTGCTTTCTTATTTAAAAGGATGGTGGCATAACAGGAATGTTGACAGGCGCTTTGCTGAAGCATTGCAGGATGACCTTAAAAGTGCTCATTTAGTAGACACGAAAGATGCACCGGCAGATGTGGTAAGGCTTAATTCGAAAGTAAAAATTAAAACAGCCGACAAGGATGATGTAATGGAATTAACATTGGTTACTCCCGAAGAGGCAAATATTAAAGAGAAAAAAATTTCAATTATGGCACCTATCGGCACAGCGCTTATTGGTTTTCGAAAAGGCCAAAAAGTGAAGTGGAACATGCCATCAGGAAAAAAAGTTTATACCATATTGGATGTGATAAATGCCTGATGACGGCAGCATTTGTCATTAACTGAAAAACCAAAACCGTTTTAAGAGTTACCTGTACAAAGGAGTAAGTGGAATATATAATTCAACAACTTATCTCTTTTGTGCAGGTATTTTTTATTTATAAACGTCTTAATTAATTTAATAAGGCCACAAACGGCATAGTAGATTATCTTAAAAAATTTTAAACAAACTATACCTGAAAAACACCGGTTTTAAATTCGGCCATTTCGGGATTGTGATTGGCGGCTGCAATACCTTCGGATATATATGTACGGGTTTTACCGGGATCTATTATTTCATCAACCCAAAGCCGGGCAGCAGCGTAAAACGGCGTGGTTTGCGAATCGTACCGGTCTATCAGTTTGTTTAAAAGATTTTTTTCATCTTCTGCAGTAATAGTTTGCCCTTTACTTTTAAGGCCCGCAATTTCAATCTGCAACATAGTTTTAGCAGCCTGTTCTCCGCCCATTACTGCAATTTTTGCAGTAGGCCATGCATAAATAAAACGGGGGTCGTAAGCCTTGCCACACATAGCATAGTTACCTGCACCATACGAATTGCCAACAATGATGGTAATTTTTGGAACAACAGAATTGGCAACAGCATTCACCAATTTTGCACCATCTTTTATGATGCCGTTGTGTTCGCTGCGGCTACCCACCATAAAACCTGTAACATCCTGCAAAAAAACAAGTGGTATCTTTTTTTGATTACAGTTCATGATGAACCTTGCCGCCTTATCGGCGCTATCGTTGTATATCACGCCACCCAATTGCATTTCGCCTTTTTTGCTTTTTACAACAAGGCGTTGGTTAGCTACAATCCCCACTGCCCATCCATCTACACGGCCATAACCGCATACAATTGTTTTACCATAATCTTCTTTAAACTGGTCAAAGCTGCCATCATCACAAATACAATTTATCATATCAACCATATCATAAGGCTTGGTATTACCGGCGCTCATGATACCATAAATTTCGCCATTGTTGTTTTTGGGTGCTTTGCTTTCAACCCGGTTAAAACCGGCTTTCTTTTGTTCGCCAATTTTGTTCATTATTTTTTTTACCTGGTCAAGGCATGCTTCTTCAGTTTCAAATTTATAATCGGCAATACCGCTGATGCTGTTGTGTGTATCGGCGCCACCAAGGGTTTCGCTGTCAACATCTTCACCAATAGCGGCTTTAACAAGGTACGGCCCTGCCAGGTAAATTGAGCCATTGCCTTGCACCATCAATGTTTCATCGCTCATAATAGGTAAATATGCCCCACCTGCAACACAGGCGCCCATAACGGCTGCAATTTGTGTAATGCCCATAGCGCTCATCTTTGCATTATTGCGAAAGATGCGGCCGAAATGTTCTTTATCAGGAAAAATTTCATCTTGCTTTGGAAGAAAAACACCTGCACTATCAACCAGGTAAATGATGGGTAAATTATTTTCCATTGCAATTTCCTGCATACGTAAATTCTTTTTGCCCGTGATAGGAAACCAGGCGCCTGCTTTTACCGTTTGGTCGTTGGCAACAATTACACATTGCCTGCCGCTTACATAACCAATACCGCTTACTGTACCGCCTGCAGGGCAGCCACCTTCTTCTGCATACATATCAAAACCGGCAAAAGCGCCAATTTCAATAAAGGTTGATTCTTTGTCAATCAAATATTCAATCCTTTGCCTTGCAGTTAGTTTGTTGCGTTCCTTTTGTTTATCGGCCGATTTTTTACCACCGCCTTCATATATCTTTTCCAGTTGGCGCTTCACATTGCTCCAGGTCATTTTCATGGCGTCTTCATTTTTGTTGAATGCTATATCCATAACATTTTATTTATTGAAACAAACAGTATCTAAATAGATATATGATAGTTTAATAACTGTTCATAATAATCTTTGAGTTTTAGTGCGTTTGTTGGTAATTTTAATAGTCTAAAATAAGTTACAAAAATATGGGTAATGAAATTAATCGCATATTAAAACAATTTGCAGAGTTGCAACATGGCAACCATTGGACAGATAATAGTTTTAAACAAGTACTGCATGGTATAGATGCAAAAAAAGCGATGATGGCCATTGAGGGAAAAACAAACAGTATCTGGATGTTGGTATCGCATATCATTTATTGGCGTACTTATGTGGCAAACCGGTTAACCGGCTCTAATAACCCTCCGCCATTTGCCGATTTTAATTTACCTGCAGAAACTAATTCCGAAACCTGGCACCAGGCTTTACAGGATTTTGAATCGGTTTATCATTTACTGCGTAATGCTATCCATCATTTTAATGAAGATAATTTAGACAAGCCTTCTCCCAAAAAAGATCAAACGTTTTATGAACTCATCATTGGTTGCCTGCAGCATGATGTATACCACCTGGGGCAGATGATGCTAATAAAAAAACTTTGTGCATGATTCTTGCATCAATCAGCCAAAAGATATGGATATGATTAAAAACGCCGCCGTACCTGCGCTGCTTCCTTTTGTTTTGTTATTGTTTATCTGTTGTAAACAACAACCTGTTTTTTCTCAAAAAATAAAAGTGTACGACCTGGTTAAAGATTTTAATGCCGTGCCCGATGATAAAACAGATAACTACCAGGCTTTTGCTAAAGCGGCTGAAACCTTATCCAGGGCCGGCGGCGGGCAATTAAATATTCCAGAAGGGAAATATTATATAGCAGCTTATAAAGCAAAAGACGGGGATAAAGTTTTGCAGGTAACTGATATTACATTTGCAAACTGTAAAAATTTAACTATTAACGGTAACAACAGCACCATAAGGGTGAACGGAAAATTTACAAGAACAAAAGATTACCAATTGAAGGGGTTAAGTTATCATTATAGTTATAACAATACCGTTTGCCCTTTTAAGTTTACAAACTGTAAAAATGTTTTGTTAAAAGATGTAACACTTTATGGCGAGGTAGATAAAATGCGAAAAGAAGATGGCGTAGTAGAAGGCCAATCGTATGGTGTTTCAATTAATGATGCAACAGATACCGATGAAAGCAGCCATATTGTTTTACAAAACATTACGGCACATCATTTTGCAGCTGATGGATTTTTAATACAAAGCAACGGAAAAGATATTGTGATGGATAGCTGCAGGTTGTACAACAATGCCAGGCAGGGACTTAGCATTGTTAAAGGAAAACAAATAAAAATCCTCAACTCTGTTTTTGATTCCACTGCTAATACGGGGGCTTATGGATGGCATGCGCCGGGTGCAGGCATTGATATAGAAAATGAATTTGGCCCGGGTAAGTTAAGTGATGTAGTAATAAAAAATTGCACATTCAGGCATAATAAAGGCTTTCAAATTGTAACCACCATGGCGTCGGACAGGGTGTTAATTGATTCCTGTTTTATTGCAGATCTTTCATCAGGTTATGCTGATGCATTGAACGGGATTGGTATGTACAGTTTACATTCTACAATCTCCAATTCCATACTTTTTGCCGGCATACAAGTTGACCTCTCTGACCAGATATACAGGGGAGAAGCAGTGCAGGAAATCAAAAACAATATCATTTACTCAGGCAACAGGGGTATTGTTAGCGCTGATTTTGCAAGGCCGGTTAACATAACCGGAAATATTTTGGTGATGCTTCCCAATCCAAAATTAGATACCTATTTCCCTTATATACAAAACCACAATGCGGTGTTTAATGACAACATCATTGTGGTACATGCCGACAGGGTTAAAAAAGATCCCAACCAGGTTACGGCCCTCATGCAAAATTGCAAAGAGGCAAAAAATAATTTTTGGTTGGTAAACGGGTATGATATGCCGGTTGAAAAACAAAAAGATTATTTTTTTATGCCTGCTGTAAACAATGTAAAAAATATAGGCACCCAGTTTTTTATGGATCGTGCTGTTGTGGCAAGAAGCAGTTTTAAAGAAAAGAAAATCATCACTGCAGCGCAGGTAAATAAAATTCTTTCTTATAAATTATTTACAGCTTACAAACAATCGGCTTACAATAAAAACTACATGGCAGAAGCAACTGCTGTTTGTAAATACACCGGGCAAATTGCAGCGGCTGCAAAATAATAAACGCAATATTTTTTAACCTTTTTACAGGTTGGTAACAAATATATTTTCTGCAATTGCACCGCTGTTGGTTAGCGAATTATTTTTTTGCTGATGATCGGCTCTTACTTTATCCTCGTACAAAATTGTATTGGAGTGTGGGTTACAATTTGTAAAAATATTATCACTTACCATCGATTCCTGAACACCGTACAGCCTTATCAATTCATAATCGTTACGGCAGTTGGTAATTTTATTATTGCTGAACAATAGTTTTGGCCCCATAGTGCTTTCATCGTTACCGCCACGGTACATGTTTAGCAGGCTGCCTACATTGTTTTCAAAATTACAGTTGCTAATCACCATCTCTTCAGTATTATAAAAACCTTTATTATCGTTTTCGTCTTTTAAACTGAAAATAGGCCCTGTTATTCTATTAAAGCTTGTATTGGTAACCGAAATAATGTTTGCAAATGAGTTTTTTTGAATGTTACAAAAAGCAATCACATCCATTCCTGTAAACTGGCAGTTGTTGATATAGATACTGAAATAATTGCAACTGCCGGCTGAATCAGTATTGATGAATTGGTTAAATGCAAGTGTATCCGTCATCAGGTTAAGGTTTTCTAAACTGAGCGTATTGCTGCCTGTTATTTCAAAAAAATTAATAAGGTTATGATCTGATGAAAAAGCAATTTGCCTGTTGGGGCCGTTGATACGGGTGTTTGCAGTTACCTGTAATGGTTTGCTAAAAAAATACCAGTTGCCTGTTAGTTCAATATCAACCTGCCCACTGCCCGATGATAAAGCTGCATACACTTCATTGGCATCTTTACATTTAAAAACTTTGGCATTGCCTGTTTCCTTTGCCACAGTTTCTTTCCAGGAGGTTCCCATTTGCGTACTGTTATTGTACAAATGCATGAAATACGAAAGATTTTCACAGCCTGCCAGTTTTGGAAATGTTTCTTTTAGCCTTGTACTTTCAAGGTTACGCATCGCATCGGGTAAAATGTTTACCGATTTTTTTGCTACGTTAGGAAAATCGTAGCTGTCCCATTTAGATAATTTTATTTTAGTTTTTTCAAACCCCTTAATGGTATGTACATTTTGTTTGTTGCTGATGAAATTATTGGCAAAATAAATGCTATCGGTAGGGCTGTATTGATTAAATAATACATTGCTGCCCGGGTTATAAAATACATTGTTGAAAATATAAACATTTATAGGTTGTACTGTGCGTTCTGTATCGGCGCCTTCGCCAAGGCTAACAGGGCTGCAGTTGTAAAAAGTATTGTTTGCAATTACTGCATCACGTACAGCCAGGTACCTGTGTGGCGGCGAATTAAATACACCGTTCATAATTGCCAGCGGCGATTTAAAACCCTTGCCTACGCAGTTATAAAAATAATTATTTACAATCCAGTTGCCTTCATTAATTACACGTACACCGCCAGAGCCTCTTTTACCGTTGCCCCAAAAAATATTTCCTTCTACAGTGTTGTTATTGCCATGCCGCAATACTACACTGCCCTGGCACTCTTTAAAAACATTGTTTCTTACCACGTTGCCACACGATTTGATGGAAACAATCTCAGTTTCTCCATCGCAATGTTCAAAAAAGTTATTGCTTATAACCGTATTGCTGTAAAAAGTGCAATGCTGCGATACACCAACCCTTATTATTTCTCCGCCATTGCTGCCCAGTGGTATTCTTTTACCAAAATAATTGCTGTCGATGCTATGGTTGTTTTGCCGGCTCCTGTCATCATCTAATATAACGGCAACCAATACACCCAGGTTGGTCTTATCAATAAAATTACAATGATCTACCCGGTTGTTTTTACCATAAAAGGCCACCCAGTAATTTTCTTTTTTACGGTTTGTATTGTTGAAACTTTTTATTGTGCAATTGGTAATACGGCAGTTGTTTGCAACTATTTTTCTTTTCCTGAATTCCCATACGCTACCGGTAGATGCAAAACCATTTGTAAAAAACAATCCTTCAACAATAATATAACTACCACCCAGCCTTAAGCTGCTTTTGCCTGTTATAGTTACCCGGCCGTTTGTCTCTGCTTTAAAAACTATCGGTTGCTTAGCATTGCCCCGGCAGCTAAGTATCATATCAAGGTTTTGCCATTCGCCGTTTTTAAGCAAGATTGTATCGCCGGGTTTTGCATCTTCATTAGCAGCCCTAAGTTCTTCTGCATTGGTAACAATAATTTTTTTTGCCTGAACTGATGAACAGCATAATAAAAGAAAAAAAATCAGTGAATGCTTTATCATACTATTTATTTAGTGTTTAATTTTTTTTTGAGAAGATTGCCTTATGTGCAGTTTTGTTTTAAGAACTTTTTCAACATTACTCATGTCTTCCTTGTTGTGCATACATTCAATAAAAAGTTTGGCGGTTGTTTTTCCCATTTCAAAAAAAGGTTGCTCTACACTTGAGATGGTAGGAGATACCAGGTTCAGTATGGGTTCGTCGTTAAAACCAACAAGGCCTATATCATCGGGCATTATCAATCCTTTCTTTTTAATTGCCAGCATGGCGCCAATGGCCATGCGGTCGCTGATGGTGAAAATTGCATCGGGCCTTTTTTTCATCGATAATAACTCTTCCGTTGCAAAAAATGCATAGTCCTGGTTAAAATCGCAATGCATAATAAGGCTGGGGTCGGGTTTAATTTTATTTTTTTTCAAGGCGCTTAAATAGCCTTCCATTCTTTTGTTGCTTATATCAAGGTTTTTTGGGCCGGCCAATATGGCAATACGTTTATACCCTTGTTCTATCAAATGTTCTGTTGCCTGGAAACCACCGTCTTCATTATCTATACGTACACTTGGTGCTTTTAAATGCGGTGTAACCCTGTCGAACACTACCATCGGTATTTCTTTTTCCTGTATTTTTTTTATGTGGTCAAAATTTTTTGTTTCGCTGCTTACCGATATGATGAAACCATCCACTAAGCTTTCAAGTAACCGCCTTGTATTTAATATTTCCCTGCCAAACGATTCATTGCTTTGGCAAATCATTACGGTATATCCGGCTTCAAGTGCCACTTCATCAATTCCTCTAACCATCATCGATAAAACATAATCAAGATTTGGTACAATCACGCCGATGGTATGTGTTTGTTTGTTGCGTAAACTAAGCGCTAACTGGTTGGGTTGGTAATTTAGTTCAGCTACAAGGTTAAGAACCGCCTGTTTGGTTTCTTTGTTTACATCCGATGCGTTACGTATAGCCCTTGATACTGTAGAAACAGAAATATTCAATTGCCTGGCTATATCTTTTATGGTAGGCGGTTTAGTCATTCGCTAAAAAATCTTGTAGAGGTAAAGCTAATCAATATTAAATTTTCGGGAAATCCGGTACCGTTACCGGCACCGTTATCGGTTTAAAAATATAGAAATCGGTTAAATATATTTGCATGAAGTATAAAAATATTTTAATAAAAATATAATATAATTAGAAAATTTCTAACAACCGTAAAATACCTAAACCCGTTTATTAAGGCTACTATTGTACAGTTGGTTAACGGCTTGCCATTAACGATTGCGTTTTCAATTAAAATTTTATTACCCTTTTAAAATATAATTAAGATTTCTTAAAACTTGTAAATATTATAATCATGATGAAAGGAAAAATTGCAATAGTAACCGGTGGAGCCAGGGATATTGGCAGGCAGGCTTCTTTAAAACTTGCTGCTGCCGGTGCAAAAGTTTGTGTAAACTATTTTGAAAACAAAGATCAGGCAGATGAAACCATCCGTATAATAAAAGATGCCGGTGGCGAAGCGATAGCTGTACAAGGCGATATGACAAAGGCAGCAGATGTAAAAGCAGTAGTAGATGCTTGCGTGGCAGCTTATGGAGAAACAATTCATGTGTTAGTGAATGTTGCAGGCGGATTGCTTGGCCGTAAAACATTACCCGATCTTGATGAAGCATTTTGGGATGCGGTAATGAATGTAAACCTAAAATCGGTTTACCTGGTTACAAGGGCTGTTGTTCCGCACATGACGGCTGGTGGAAGCATTGTTAACTTTTCATCGCAGGCGGCAAGAGATGGTGGCGGCGGCGGTGCATCGGCCTATGCTGCAGCAAAAGGCGCTGTATTAACTTTTACAAGAGGAATGGCAAAAGAACTGGGGCCCAAAGGCATTCGGGTTAACTGTATTTCGCCGGGGATGATTAATACAACATTTCACGACACATTTACTAAACCCGAGATAAGAACTAAAGTGGCAGATTCAACACCTTTAAGAAGAGAGGGCAGGGCAGATGAAGTAGGCGACCTTGTTTTATACCTGGCCGGCGATTCATCATCTTTTATAAATGGCGAAAGCGTGGAGATAAACGGCGGTACTTATTTTGTTTAAATAATGATTGATTGTTGCACATTGATTGCAACAAAAAAAATAAACGATTGCTAAGGATGAATAGGATTTTTACATTGCTATTTGTTTTATTGTTGTATACACCAGTAATGGCACAGCATCCTTGTACTTTTTTTACAAGGAATGAAGCGGCAGCAGTTAAAAAAAATATTTCACTTTACCCGGTTCTCAGCAAATCATTTACCGATATTAAAAACAGTGTTGATCTGTGGATTGGAAAAGATGTGGATGTGCCTTTTCCCAAAGACCCTGCCGGTGGTTATACTCACGATAAGCATAAAACTAATTATACTTTAATGTTCAACAGCGGCCTGTTGTACAATATTACCGGCGAAAAAAAATATGCCACACTGGTTAAAGATATGCTGATGAAATATGCAGCATTAAACCCAACCTTAAAAAATCATCCACAGGCCACAAGCAATTCGCCCGGCCGCATATTTTGGCAGGCATTAAACGATGCCAACTGGATGGTGTACACCGGTATGGCTTACGATTTAATTTATAATTCGCTTACAACTACCGAACGAAAAAAAATTGAAGACGGCGCTTTTAAACCCGAAGTGGATTTTTTTACGCATGATTTAAAAAACTGGTTCAACCTGATACACAACCATGCCGTATGGGCCTGTGCAGGCGTAGGTATCATTGGCATTGCAACCTATAACCAGGATTATATTGATATGGCCATGATGGGATCGGATAAAAAAGGGAACAGTGGTTTTATTGCATTGATGGATAAACTTTTTTCGCCCGATGGGTATTATACCGAAGGCCCTTATTACACCCGGTACGCTATTTTACCTTTTGCTCTTTTTGCAAATGCATTAAACAACAGCAACCCTTCATTAAAAATATTTGAACACCGCAATGGCATTTTAAAAAAAGCATTAACTACCTGCCTGCAACAAACAAACAGTAACGGCGCTTTCTATCCATTCAACGATGCGTTAAAAGAAAAAGATTACACATCTAACGAACTGGTAACCGCCATAGATATTTTTTGGAAAGCATATGGCCCCGATAAAAACTGGTTATATGTTGCAAACAAACAGGGCCGTGTTTTACTTAATAATGGAGGTACTGCTATTGCTGCCGCATTGGCAAAAGCAAAAAACATCCCTCCCTATTTCGATTATAAGTCTATTGAATGTTCAGATGGTTTTAATGGCAATGAAGGCGGTATAAGTATTTTCAGAAATGGAAAAGGCAAAGACCTTACAAGTTTACTTTTTAAATACACATCGCATGGCTTATCGCACGGGCATTACGATAAACTGGGTATTATGCTGTACGACAAAGGCAATGAAATTATCACCAACTATGGATCGGTAAGATTTATCGGAGTGGAACAAAAATACGGCGGCCGTTACCTGCCCGAAAACAAGAAGTATGCTGAACAAACCATTGCACACAATACCATTGTGATGGACGAAACAAGTCATTTTAACGGCAAAGAAGAATCAGCAGAAAAATTTCATTCCGATAAATTGTTCAGTAGTTATGCAGATTCAACAGTGCAGGTAGTTGCTGCCAAGGACGACAATGCCTATCCCGGCACACGCATGCAGCGTACTTTATACATGCTGGACCTGCCCGGCGGTAAAAAAATACTGGCAGATATATTTAATGTGCAATCGGCAACAACGCACCAATACGATTTACCATTTCAATACAATGGTGCTTTGATAAATACTTCTGTAAAATATGATGCCAATACAAAAAAATTAGAACCGCTTGGCAAAAAGAACGGTTACCAGTTTTTATGGAAAGAAGCCGCAGGTACAGCGGTTGATACCCTGGTGCAGCTTACATTCCTTAATCATCAAACTTATTATACTATTTCAACGCTTGTACTGGATACAGCACAAGTGTTTTTTACACGTACAGGTGCAAATGACCCCAACTTTAATTTACGGCACGAGCCGGCATTTATCATTCGCAAGAATGGTAAAGGTCAGTCATTTGTTAGCGTGATAGAAATTCATGGCAAGTTTGACCCCGTGTATGAATTCTCGTCCAATGCATACCCATCGGTAAAACAAATACAACTATTGCAAAACGATAAAGACTATACGGTAGCAGAGATACTGGTTGATGATAAAAAATTGGTACTGGCACAATGTAACAACAGTGTTGATGAAAAGCAGGTACATATGGCAGCCGGCTTTACATGGACAGGGGCTTTTACCGTAATATATAACCAACAAAAATTAAAATAAGAAAAACCAACATATACTAGTTCATTACCAAAACAAAAAAAATGGGAACAACCGAATCAACAAAAGTATTCATTGAAAACGATGACATACCCTGGGAAAAAACAGGCGAAGGTGTTAAAAGAAAAATCATGGGTTATGATAACAACCTGATGGTTGTTAAAGTGTCTTTTGATAAAGGCGGAATAGGAACATTGCACAAACATTTTCACTCGCAGGTAACGCATATTGAAAGCGGTGTGTTTGAAGTAGAGATAGGAGCTGAGAAGAAAGTGCTTAAAGCAGGCGATGCTTTCTACATTCCGCCTAACACCATGCATGGCGCCATTTGTTTGGAGGCCGGTGTATTAATAGATGTGTTTAGCCCAATGAGGGATGACTTTATTAATGGAGAGAAATATTAAAAGTTTTAAAACAACATAAATATAAAACGTATAAAACGCTGCATCATGAAAAAAATATTTTTTACCATTTTCCTTTTATTCACAGCAGGAATGATGTTTGGACAAACTACTTATTATTGGGTAGGTGGCCTTGCCGCTACAACTGGCATCAATACCGGCTCTAACTGGAATACAGATATCAATGGCGCTGGTACGGCAAGGCCATCATCAACCGGCGCAACTGACATACTTGTTTTTGATGGCACCAACCTGGGCGGGGCTACAACAGCCACCGGGCCTGCAACTATATTGGCAAGTTCAAGCATTACCTGTGCCCAGTTAAAATTTGTAAATAATGTAAACATTACGATGCTTCGCCCCACATCGGGCACAAGCACTATTACCATTGCAGGCGAACTGGGAGAAGATTTTGTTGTAAATGCAGGATGTACTTTCAATGTAGCATCACCTGTGGGAAGCCTTCGTTTCACTTTCCAGGCAAATGTTGATGCCTGTAGGGTAAGCGGCACTGTTTCGCTGATAACACCCTGGCAAATGCGTTTCGAAAATGGTACATCGGGCTCACCGGGCACATTCATATTCACAAGTGGCTCTTCATTTACCACTAACATCACTTCTTCCTCTTCCTCTTATGCATTTGGAAGTTCATCACAGTCGTCAGAAAAATGGGTGGTGTTTCAAAGCGGTGCTCATTTATATTATTTAGGCGGATGGAGCCCCATGGGTAACAGCTCTACTTTTTCGGCCATAGATTTTGAACCCGGAAGTTTCTGGCATCACCGTGCACCCATTGCAGGAGGCTCTTTTTTCAACAACAAAAGTTTTGGAAACATCATTGTTGAAAACAACTCAACCTTAGCTGCCGACGGGCCAATTCATAGAATCAATAATTTAACCATCAATAACGGTTGTACTTTTAAAACACATACATCGGGCGAAACAGCCATTATGGGCAACCTGCTTGTTGACGGCACATTAAATGCAGATGCTGCCAGCACCAATGAAATAATAATGGCAGGCAAAACGCCGCAGTCAATTTCGGGAGCAGGGGATATAAATGTGCCCAATTTTAAAGTGGCCGATAATGCAGATGTAACCTTAGATAAAAATATTACTGTTAGTGCTGCTACCACTGTTTATGGTAAATTTAATTTTACCGATAAACAAATTTTAGGCTCTGTTGATTTTGATGCAAATGGTATTAATACGCCTGTAGCAGGCACCGGCGACCTTACTGCAGGTTCGTATGTTATTACCAATACATCAACAGGTTCAACTGGGCAAACCATTACCGGCACCGGGATTCCGGCAAATACTTCAATCGTAAGTGTATCCACTTCTAATAACTATATTATCATTTCAAACCCTGCCACTACCACTGCTACCAATGTTGCATATAGTGTAACAACAGGTGGCGCCACATTAGGTACTGCCAATATAAACGGGTTTAACCCTGCCACAGGTTCTGTGACTGCATCAGGTAATTTAAATTTTGATGATAAAATAAACTATACTATCAACGGTGCCACCACCTGGCCTTTTGGAATCACTACCGGTTCTACAGGTAATATGATAGAAACCGGCACCGTAAATATTAATGCCAACATAACAGCCAATACAGGTTTTACCATCAATAATAATTTACTGGTAAATGGAAAAATAACTTTGCGCCCGGCCGATACATTACATGTGCTAACCGGCGCTACTATTAGTGGAACATTTGATGATACCAAATATATTGCTACCGATTATACCACGGCCGGTGTACAAAGTATTGTACAGGTAGATGGTGTATCTGCAGCAACAACAGTTCCCGTTGGTACAACGCTGCATTATTTACCCATCACCATTACGCCAACGGCTACATCAAATTTCAGCATTGCAACTTTTACCGGCATTACTGCCAATGGTACAATTACAGGAACACCCATGCCCACTTTTCAAAAGCAACGTATGGTTGATGCAGTGTGGAACGTAAACAGGCTTTCGGGCTCGGGTGATGCAACCGTGTTAATCAACTGGCCTACTGTTTTAGAAGGCTCTACTTATACAACATTAACCAATGCCGAAATAGGTTTGATACAAAACAACGGTAGCTCATGGAACTTACCAATAGGCACAGCCGATAATACAGCCAACACGGCCACCGCCACCATTAGCGGTTTTACACCTATTGGTACAGGCGCTGTTGCACAGGTTACGCCATTTATATTTAACCCTATACCGACAAAAACTTATGGCGATGCAGATTTTAATGGTGGCGCTACCAGTTTAAATACTACCGAGCCTATTATTTATACAAGCAGCAACCCGCTTGTTGCAACTATTGTAGGTGGCCTTATTCATATTACGGGCGCAGGTACATCTGTTATTAATGCTTCACAAGCTTCGGATGGTAACTACCCTGCAGCAAGTGTTGATCAAACACTTACCGTTAATACGGCGCCGCTTACTGTTACAGCCGATGATAAAACTAAGTTTGAACAAGTGGCCAATCCGCCATTAACCATTACTTATACCGGTTTTGTTTTGGGCGAAACACCGGCAGTGTTATTAACGCAGCCAATCATTACAACAACAGCCGTATTAAACTCACCTCCCGGAACTTATCCAATTACAGTTTCAGGTGCTACGGCTGCCAACTATACCATCACCCATGTAGATGGCACACTTACTGTTGTTCCAAAACAAAATCAAACCATTACATTTAATGCATTGCCAACTAAAACTTACGGCAATGCCGATTTTAATGCAGGGGCAACAAGCACAAACAATACCATCCCCATCACTTATACAAGCAGCAACACTGCTGTGGCAACAGTTACCGGCAACATCATTCATATCACCGGCGCAGGTACCACTACCATCACTGCATCGCAGGCGGGTAACGATGGGTATTTTCCTGCAACACCTGTTAGCAGAACGCTTACAGTAAATAAAACAAACCTTTCTATTAAAGTGTTGGATACGGTAAAAACAACAGGTCAACCTAATCCTGCATTTACTATAATTTATACCGGTTTTGTTTTGGGCGAAACAGCTGCAAATTTATTAACCCAGGTAGATGCTTCTACCATTGCAAACACCAATACATCGCCGGGTTATTATCCCATTACTTTGTCAGGCGCCACATCAAACAACTATAACATAACATACACTAATGGCAGATTAACCATATTACCATTAACCGGTACTACAGCAATGTATTTTAATGCATACCAAAATGCATCGGGAAATTTAACCGTAAAAGTTTATTCTACCGAACCATTGTTGGGCGATGTGATTGTATATAATATGGCAGGGCAACCTGTTGCTAAAAAGAACCTGTTTATGCCGGTAGGTTTTATAACCACCGATTTACCTGCATTACATTTTCCTTCGGGTATTTATATAGTAACTGTAAGAGGTAATAATGTAAAACTGCAAAAAAAGATAACTTTTGTAAAATAAAGAAAATTGTATGCAAAGGGTATTAGCAATTTTAATTGTGTTTTTATTATTGAGTTATGATTCAATAAAGGCTGCCGGGCCAATGCCCGGTAAGCCTTCGTTGATAGCGCTTGATTTAAAAGCTTTGGAACGTAACAAAGCAGCCATCAATAATAAAGACCAGTCTGTAATGAAGGCATACAAACAATTACTTAAAGATGCTGATAAGGCTTTGCAATTTGGCCCGGTAAGTGTAATGGAAAAAACCAACATACCGCCAAGTGGCGATAAGCATGATTACATGAGCCTGGCACCATACTTCTGGTACGATTCATCAAAACCAAACGGGCTGCCTTATTTACGCAGGGATGGGCAAACCAACCCCGAAGTGAGGCAATACAAGGATAAAGAATACCAGCCCAAACTTTGTGAATATGTGCAAACCCTTGCCCTGGCTTATTATTTTTCGGAGAACGAAATGTATGCAAAGCATGCAGCAACATTATTAAGGGTTTGGTTTCTTGATACAGCAACAAGGATGAACCCTAACCTGGATTTTGCTCAGGCCATCAAAGGAAAAAATGATGGCCGTGGCGCAGGCTTGATTGATACAAGGCATTATGTAAAACTTGTTGACGGGATTAATTTATTAAAAGGTTCAAAAAACTGGAAACAAGCCGATGAAGATGGCATGAAAAAATGGTTTGCTGAATTTTTAAACTGGATGCAAACAAGTAAAAATGGTAAAGACGAAATGGATGCAAAAAATAACCATGGCGCCTGGTACGATGCTCAAAGGCTGGCGCTGTCTTTATTTATTGATAGCACTAACCTGGCAAAACAAATCATCCACCATGCTGCAGGCCGTTTAGATTACCAGTTGGATGACAATGGCTTTTTTCCCAAAGAAATGGAAAGAACAATTTCACTGCATTACACGGCTTTTGTGATGAATGCTTTTTTCAACATTGCACAAATGGCCGATAAGGCGGGCATTAATTTCTGGAAGCTAACAACTCCTTCGGGCAAATCGTTGCAAAAAGCGTTTACGGTTTTAAAGCCATATTTAGCCGATGAAAAAAACTGGCCGGGCCAGCAAATAAAACCATATAGTTACGAAGACGGGTACATGCTGTTAATGGAAGGCTATATTCATTTTAAATGCAAAGATTGTTTACAGGATATACAAAATCTTGCAGGCGATAAAGCATCAAGGTTGCGAATTAAACTTTTATACTAATCATAAAACTTTTTTTAAATATTCAAACTGCAATTATGAAAAAACTTCAATGCTTATTAATGCTGATGATCTTTATGTGCGGCGCAGCAATGGCACAAAAGAAAACCATTACCGGAAAGGTAATAAGTAAAAACGGAAATGAACCGTTGCTTGGTGTGAATGTACTGGCCGATAAACAAAAAGGCGGAACATCTACCAAGGCCGATGGTACATATTCCATCAATGTAAACAATGATGCTTCGGTATTGATATTCTCGTATGTAGGATATCAAACACAAACCATAGCTATTGGTAACAGAACAAGTATTGATGTGGTGATGGAGCCTGCGGCAACAACCGGCGAAGAAGTAGTGGTAATTGGTTACGGTTCGCAAAAGCGGGCTGATGTAACAGGTGCGGTTTCAAAATATCAAAACGAAAAGTTAGATGAAACACCTGCATCAAGGCTCGACCAGGCATTGCAGGGAAAAATTGCCGGTGTGCAAATACAAAATATTTCTTCCGAAGCAGGCTCCGATCCTAAAATACAGGTACGTGGCTTAACCAGTATCAACCAGTCGCAAGGCCCATTGGTAGTGGTGGATGGACATCCCGTGCCCGATGGTTTGGCTTTTATTAATATGGCCGATGTACAATCGGTGGAAGTTTTAAAAGATGCTGCTTCTGCTGCTATCTATGGTTCAAGAGGCTCAGGCGGTGTGATAATGGTAACCACCAAAAGCGGTAAGGCCAATAAAACAAAGTATAGTGTAAAATATTCAACCGGTGTAAAAACTGCTTACAAGTTATACCCGATGATGACAACTTCTGAATATACCAATATGCTTTTTTATGAAGCAGCGCTTAAAGCTTTAGACCCAAGCATTACTCCACCAACCGGAAACCAAATTGCTTCCACTGCTGAAAGAGGTGCATACATTATAGAAAACCAGTTAAGAGGCGGTGCTGCTACCAACTGGCAAAACGAAGCAATAAGAAATGCCGGAACAAAAAACCTGCAGTTAAGTGCATCGGGCGGAAACAGCGGTGTTAAATATTATATATCGGGCGGCTATCAAAATGATGAAGGGCAAATGTACCACAGCAATTACGAAAGGTATAATGTAAAAGCAAAGATTGATGCACAGTTTAGTAAGAGAGTAAAATTTTCTTTCAATGTAAATCCGTCTTATATAAAAAGAGAAAGGCCTTCGGTAAATTATATCGACTTTGTAAGGTTCCAGTCTTATATGCCGGTAGTGCTTGATGAAGCGCTGGCTGCCTTTGTAAGCCAAAACCCAACCTATGCCGATGTAAAAGCCGGCGATTGGGCACAGGCACGTTATTTTAACAACAGGGTTTATAGCGGCTTAATGCCCGACGGAAGTACATGGGTGAATACATCGCCGGTAACACCTTTCAACACAGCTAACAACACACCTAAGTCGGTGATGGAAACAAGAACAATCCACTCAAACGATTACCGTGTATTATCTTCAGCCGATTTAACAGTTAATATTATTCCCGGCCTCGATTTTAAATCGCTGGCAAGTTTTTACCTTTCTTATTCAAACGCTATTGATTTTGCAAAAGCAAATTCTAACAGGGCAGGCGATTTAAGCACCGGTATTTACAACGATAGGTTATATACAGATATCCTTAATGAAAATACTTTAACTTATACCAAACGTATAAAAGATCATGCCCTTACTGCGCTTGCAGGTTTTACAATTCAAAAAACCTCTACCAGGAACGAACAGGCAACCGGTTACAATTATCCAAGCGATAATATAACTACATTAAACAATGCTGCCATCATTGCACAATACCCGTTAACCTTTAATGATATTTATAAAGAAGGTTTGATATCGTACCTGGGCCGTGTTATCTATTCTTATAAAGATAAATACATGATTAACGCAAGTGTAAGGGCCGATGGAAGCTCACATTTTGCACCGGGTCATAAATGGGGTTATTTTCCTGCAGTATCAGTTGGTTGGTTAGCCAGCAAAGAAAAGTTTTTGGAAAATGTAAATTGGTTAAGTACGCTTAAATTACGAGCCAGTTATGGCGCTACGGGTAATAATGTGGTACCACCTTTTGCCTGGGTAGATTTATTGTATGCAGCCAATTATATCACCGGTACAGGCAATGGTGTTTCTTCTCCGGGTTTTGTTCCGTCAAGAAATTTTCTTTCAAACGAAGAAATAACCTGGGAAACCACATACCAGTTCAACGGCGGTATAGATCTTTCCCTTTTCAGGAATGCAATTTCATTGTCATTGGATTATTATCAAACCAAAACCAAAAAATTATTATTACAGCAAGCCACCATGGCATTTACAGGGGCACCTACAACCTATAATAATATTGGAAGTATGAAAAATAATGGTGTTGAATTTGAAATAACAACTAATAATTTCAGGAAAAAAGATTTCAGGTGGTCAACAACAGCCAACATTGCAAATACCAAAAACTCCATCACCGAATTAGGCGGCGAAGCTTATTTACTTAACCAGGGCGAGCGTACAGAAACATATATGAATAAAGTTGGTGGCCCATTGGTTCAGTTTTATGGATACAAAACTGATGGGGTTTGGTTATCGCAAGCCGATATTACAGCTGCGCAGGCTGCAGGCCTGTCAAGCACTATGAGCAATGTATTTGTTGCCGGTGGTTTAAAATTAGTTGATACCAATGGTGATAATGTGATTGATGCCAACGACCGTGTGGTTATAGGAAACCCTTATCCCGACTTTACCTGGGGCATCTCCAATAATTTCACCTATAAAAATTTCGACCTCAGTTTCTTCTTCCAGGGCTCGCAGGGTGGAAAATTGATTAATGGCGATGCCAATTACAATGAAACCAAACGTTACAATAAAAATTATAACCAAAACAGGTGGTTAAGCCCTATGTTCCCGGGCGATGGAAAAACTCCTTATTCAACACTTGGGTTTAACTGGATGCTTACCGATTATGTAGTGGAAGATGCATCTTTCTATTCATTGCGTGAAGTTTTGGTTGGTTATACCTTACCTCAAAAATGGGTTAATAAAGCAAGGTTAAGTTCATTGCGGATTTATTTTTCGGCACAAAACCTTTTCTTCCATTCGGCATCAGGTTACAGGGGTATTAATATTGAAGGAAGAAGCACCGGCGGTAACTATGCAACTCCATTAATAGATGGATACCAAAGAGGTTCATTCCCCATTGCAAAAACTTACCAGTTTGGTATTGATTTAAATTTTTAAACCGATAATATTTTTATTATGAAATACATTCAATTTGTCATCATCAGTATTTTTTGCATTAGCATCAGCGCCTGCAAAAAAACAATCGACCTCTATCCCGAGTCGAATATTAATACGGCAACTTTTTACAGTAATTATTCCGAAGTGCAGGCAGGTATTTTAGGATGTTACAACGGTTTGCACAATCCGCAATACAGGGAATGGCAGATGACGGAACTGCGTTCGGATAACTCATGGCAGGGCGTTACCGGAAGTACCAACTCTTTTAACAGGGATTTGAGCGACCTTGACCAGTTTATCCCTGCAACTACCAATGCCGGCATTTACAGTTATTGGTTAGATACTTATAATAATATCCTTAACTGCAATGTGGTGTTAAAAAAACTGGGAGTAAGTTACGACCCTGCCAGTGGAACCATTAATATGGCAAGTGTAAATATTCCTATTTCGGATGTTGACAGGAAACAGTTTGCTGGCGAAGCCATGTTTATAAGGGCTTATCATTATTTTAATTTGGTGCGTTTATTCGGCGGCGTATTTCTTATTTATCAACCCGTAACACCTACCGAAGCAAAAACCATCAACCGTTCTTCGGTGGCAGATATTTATAAATTGATTGAAGCAGACCTTACCACTGCATCAACATATTTAAGCAATGCAAAGTTTTCGCAAATACCGGCAGCCAATGTAGGCAAAGCAAATGCATGGGCGGCAAAAGCATTGCTGGGCAAAGTTTATCTAACCCAAAACCGTAAGGCCGATGCTATTGTGCAACTGCAGGATGTGATAGCAAACAGCGGATTTTCACTACAACCCACTTATGCAGCTGTATTTTCTATCACCAACGAAATGAATTCAGAAATACTTTTTACAAACAGGTACAAATCCGGTGGCCTAGGCTTAGGCTCAAGTTTTGGAAATGATTTTGGCCCGTTAAACAGCGGCTCGGCCGTAATAAACGGATCGGGGCTTGGATGGAATGCACCAACCACCGAAATGGATACGGCATTGATTGCATCAGATGCCCGCCGAAACGTAAACATTTCTTTTTATGGTACCGGCCCGGCGGCAGTTGTGTATGTAAAAAAATATCTTTTCCCGGTTGCTATTTCGGGCGATGGCGAAAGCGACTGGCCCATCATTCGGTATGCCGATGTATTGCTGATGCTGGCAGAAGCACAGGGTTTTTCACCATCAAGTATTGCATTAATAAGCCAGGTAAGAGAAAGAGCAGGTATTGGCCCGGTGCCCAATACGGTTAATACTGTTGCCTTATTTGAAAAAGAACTGGCAGAACAACGCAGGCTGGAGTTTGCTTTTGAAAACCAACGATGGTTTGATTTGGTGCGTTATAATACAACCATGACCACCTTTTCGGCCGAGCAAACCATCAAAGATCATTTTGCACATACTTATGCAGTTCATTATTCAACCTATACTGCTCCAACACCTACGCTGGCGCAGTTACAGGCGAATGTTACCACTAATCGTTTGCTGTTACCAATACCACAACATGAAATTGATACTAATACGCAATTGGTGATAGCACAAAACCCGGGTTACTAAAATGAAAAAAATAGTTTTTGTTTTTGCTTTGTTTTTTGTTTTTAAACAAATGCAAGCACAGGTTACAGATTCGGTAACAACCTATAAACCTGTTGAGCTTCCTGCTGGGTTTACTGCACATTTGAATGTGGTATATACAAAAGTAAACGATTGGGAAGGTAAGATGGATATCTATCTGCCGCCAAAAGATAATAAGCCAACACCTGTTGTTATTAATATACATGGTGGCGGATGGAACCATGGAGTGAAAGAATCACAAACAGGATTCAGCACTTTTTTTAAAGCTGGTTTTGCTGTTGCCAATATCGAGTACAGGCTTACCGGGCAGGCTACGGCGCCGGCTGCAGTGGAAGATGCAAGGTGTGCATTGATTTATCTTATTAAAAATGCACCTGCATTAAATATTGATGTAAATAAAATTGTGTTGATGGGTGGCAGCGCAGGCGGGCACCTTGCCTTGCTTGCAGGTTTGCTCGGCAACAACCATATTTTTGATACCCATTGCAAGGGTGTTGAAAACATAAAAGTAGCCGCCATTATTGATAAATATGGTGTTACAGATATTTGGGAAAATGGCAATGGAAAAGTTTTAAAAAGCAAGTCGGCCAGGAACTGGTTAGGCGATAAAGCAGCTGATAAAGATTTTGTAACTTCTGTATCTCCCATCAATTATGTTGATAAAAACTGTCCGCCCGTTTTTATTGTTCATGGCGATGCCGACCCCACGGTGCCATACCAGCAATCGGTTAATCTGCATAAAAAGTTAGTGGCAGCAGGTGTAAAAACTGAATTCATTACGGTTGAAGGCGGGTTGCATGGAAAATTTGAAAGAGAAAAAAATAGTGAAATAAATAAAGCGATTATGGCTTTTATAAAATCCATACCTGCTTTTAATAGTAAATAAATTGAAAAACACAGTGCCTGTAATATTTGTATTGATGCTGCTGAATGTGATGTGTAAAAAATCAGCAGCGCCTGAACCAATAATCGTACCACCCGAATTACAGCAACCGGTAGTGTTAAATGCAGATGGTCCGGGTAATACGTACGAACTAATAAATAATGTATTGGCGCCGGGATACAATGCTGTTGAAAATCCCGAATGTGCACACCCTGCTTTTGGCAGGCATATTGCCGAAGTGTGGGATGCTGAACTAAACAGTTATGTGTTTGAATTTTACATGCATGTTACACCCGATAATGACCGCTGTATTAATTTCGACAGGCAACGGGTTGAAATAAAAACGTATGAATCATCTCCTGCAAAACTGAAAGGCACCATCGGCGAAACCATAACGTATAAATGGAAATTCAGGCTGGCGCCGGGCTTTCAGCCATCATCAAGTTTTACACATATTCATCAAATAAAACCTGTTAATGGTGATGATGGCACCCCTATTTTTTCTTTAACTGCACGAAAAGGCAATCCCAATAAACTGGAGTTGATACATGATAACACAACAAAAGTTGCTACGGCAGATTTATCGTTGTTTGATGGCGTGTGGGTGCAGGTAGTTGAAACTATAAAAGTGGGGGCACAAGGTACATACTCGATGCAGGTAAAAAGGATAAGTGATGATGCAACTTTGCTAAGCTATTCAAGTACAGATATAAAAACCATCAGGCCCGATAATGATTTCATTAGGCCCAAATGGGGCATTTACCGTAGCCTGAACAATGTTGCCGACCTAAGGGATGAAAGCATACGGTTTAATTCGTTCAGTATTGAAGAAATGAAATGATATTACATTTATAATCGCTAAATTGAAAGCAGGTAAAAAATAAATGTAAACATGGTAAACTTTAAATTAGAAAACAAGATAGCGCTTGTAACAGGCTGCAGCAGCGGAATAGGAATGGCGGTAGCTGTTGAGATGGCAAAAGCCGGCGCCGATATCATCGGTGTTAGTAGTTCCATGCCGGCAACAGGCAGTGCGGTTGCGGCAGCGGTTGAAGCAGCAGGCAGGAAATTTTATGCCTGCCAGGCCGATTTTTCAAATCGGGATTCATTGTATAAGTTTTTAGAAAAAGTAAAGGCCGAGCATCCACGTATTGATATTTTGATAAACAATGCCGGCCATATCATGCGTAAACCGGCCGCCGAACATCCCGACGAATATTGGGATACCATCATTGATATCAATTTAAATGCACAGTTCATCATCACCCGTGAAATTGGTAGGCGAATGGTAGAGGCAAAGCAGGGAAAAATTGTTTTCACCTGTTCTTTATTAAGCTTTCAGGGTGGCATCAATGTGCCGGGATATGCCGCCAGCAAAGGCGCTGTAGCATCTTTATTAAAAGCATTTGCCAATGAGTGGGCGGTGCATGGTGTAAATGTTAATGGCGTGGCACCGGGTTATATTGCTACAGATAATACAAGCCAGTTAAGGCAAGACGCTGATAGGAATGCAGCCATACTTGCCAGGATACCGGCCAACAGGTGGGGTACTCCGGAAGATATGGCCGGCGCTTATATTTTCCTGTCATCGCCTGCGGCCGATTATGTAAACGGAACCATACTTACCGTAGATGGCGGATGGATGGGAAGATAAATGAATGCAGTAGCACATTAAAAAAATTAAAAGAAAAAGAAAATGCAAATAAGATTTCAAAATAGCCCCAAAGAAACAAGCCAGATGAATACGCAGCAATTGCGTGAAAATTTTTTAATAGAAAATTTAATGGTTGCCGGAACCATACAATTAACCTATTCGCATTACGACCGGATGATTGTTGGCGGTGCCGTGCCAACTACCAGGCCCATTGTTTTGCCATTGGAAGAAGAATTAAAAGCGAAATATTTTTTAGAGAGAAGGGAAATGGGAATCATAAATGTTGGCGGCAAAGGAACTGTAACTGCCGACGGGGTTGATTTCACCATTGATAAATTAGGATGTGTGTACCTGGGCAAAGGCACAAAGGATGTGAGTTTCAGCAGCAGCGATGCAAAAGCGCCTGCTATATTTTACCTGCTATCGGCGCCGGCGCATAAAACTTATGCAAACCGAAAAATGACAAAAGAAGAAGCACAGCCTGTTAATATGGGTGATGCTGTTACCAGTAATAAAAGAACCATCTATAAATACATTCATAACGACGGCATTGAAAGTTGCCAATTGGTGATGGGCCTTACTACGCTTGCCGAAGGCAGTGTGTGGAACTCGGTACCACCGCATACGCATACACGCCGCATGGAAGCATATTTTTATTTTGACCTGGATGCTGCACACCGTGTAATGCATTTTATGGGCGAACCACAGGAAACAAGGCATATTGTTATTGCCAATAACGAAGCAGTATTATCTGCACCCTGGAGCATGCACTTTGGTGTGGGTACAGCCAATTATGGTTTTATTTGGGGCATGGCCGGCGAGAATAAAGAATTTACAGATATGGATCAAAAAGCAGTGGCCGAATTAAAATGATTAAATGCTTTTAATGTTTAGTTTTTAATATATAAGCCATCAGTGATGGCATTAAAAAAATTGTATGAAAATAAAAGGACTATGTTGGTGGATTATCACTTTGATAGGAATTGCAACTGTAATAAATTATATAGACCGCAGCGCCATCAACATTATGTGGCCCTATATTTATAAAGATTTTGGTATTGCTGATGCTGATAATAAAAATGCCCTGGCGCTCATCACCACTTTTTTTATGATAGCCTATGCCATTGGCCAAACAGTAACCGGAAAAATGATGGATGCTATTGGTACAAAGCTGGGCATGGTGGTATCAATTGCTGGCTGGAGCATTTCCATTGCATTGCATGCAATTGCCAAAACCATTTCTTCATTCAGCATCTTCCGTTTTTTTCTTGGGCTTAGCGAAGCAGGCAACTGGCCGGGCGCTACAAAAAGCAATGCCGAGTGGTTTCCTCCCAAAGAGCGGGCTATTGCACAAGGCATCTTTGGCGCCGGTGCATCGCTGGGTTCGGTGGTTAGTGCGCCGGTGATTGCCATGTTATATTTATCAATTGGATGGCAAGGCACTTTTGCAGGTATTGCTGTGCTGGGCTTGCTTTGGATTGTTCCCTGGCTTATAATGAATAAAACAACACCCGATAAGCATCCCTGGATAACAAAAGAAGAACAGGATTATATTTTGGACAGTAAAAACGAAAAAACAAAAACTGCAACCGAAACAAAAGTTTATAGTTGGCGGCAGTTGCTGAATTTTAAAGCCACCTGGAGCATCATATCATCCCGGTTTTTTATTGACCCCGTATGGTGGCTGTTTGTAACCTGGCTGCCAACTTTTTTAAAAGAGCAGTTTCACTTTGATATAAAACAGGTTGGCGCTTTTGCATGGTTTCCATATTTAATGGCTGCCATTGGTGGTATCATTGGCGGTTATTATTCGTCCCGTATGATTAAAAAAGGAGTAGATGCGGTTGCAGCACGTAAAAAAGCAATCACCATCGGGTCGGTAATTATGCTGGCATCGTTGGTTGCAATTGTGCTTATGCTTAATCAGCTTAAAGATCAACCTGCGGTTGCCATTGGTTTAATCAGCATCACATTGTTTGGTTTCCAGTTTTTAATTGGCAACATACAAACACTTCCTTCCGATTATTTTAATGGAAAAAATGTTGGTGTAGTAGCAGGCATGGGCGGCACAGCGGCAGTAATTGGGGTGTTAATCACCACCTGGATGGTGCCGGTGATTACAAAAACTAGTTATAATTCTTTCTTTATCCTGGCTGCATTGCTGGTACCACTGGCATGGTTGTCGCTTAAATATTTTGGTAAAAAAGATTTTAACGCATCCTAATAGAAATATATTTCTTTGATGATACTGTTGATTATTGGAGCAGCAATTGGAATTTATTGTGGCAATGTTTATGAAAATTCCTGCAGCATATCATCCATCGTTTTTGTTACAGTATAAAAAGATGATAATTTTTCTATCACGGCTTCTACCAGTGCATCGGGGCAGCTTGCGCCACTGGTAACCAAAATTTTTGTTACATCTTTTTGTGGTAAAAAATTATTTGTAACCATCTCTTCCCTGGCATGAAAATTAAAATGCCTGATGCTGTCTTTTGAAATTATCTTTTCATCATTATTAATAAAATACGTAGGCAATTTCTCTTCACATAATTCTACCAGGTGCGATGTGTTGCTGCTGTTATAACCACCCACAACAATAGCAAGGTCTGCATCGGTTTGTAACATACCATACACCGATGACTGGTTATCGTTGGTGGCATAACACAAAGTGTCCCTGGTATCGGCAAACCTTTGTGTAATGTTAGTTTCATCCAAACCATATTTTTTCTTCATCACATCTTTAAGATAATTGGCAATGGCTTCTGTATCACTTGCAAGCATAGTGGTTTGGTTTACCACGCCAATGCGGTCAAGGTCTTTTGCAGCATTAAATCCATCGGTATATTTACCGGCAAACTCATTATAAAAAGCAGCTACATCTTTTTCGCCGGTAATGTATTTGCCAAGTTCAACAGCATCGGCCATATCGTTTACAATTACAGTGGCGGTGTGTACCGATGCATGTGAAAAAGTGGCCCTTGTTTCTTCATGTGTGGGTTTGCCATGCACCACTACGGTATAATTTTTTTTAGCAATCTGCTCACTGCGGTTCCATACTTTTTCTACAAAAGGGCAGGTGGTATTATATTTATGTATGGCAATGCCTGTTTTTGTCAGTTGCTCTTCAATAGCAAGCGTGGTACCAAAAGCGGGAATGATTACAATATCATCGCTTGTTAAAGTTTCAAAAGGTATTACCTGTTTACCTCGTGTGTCCTGCAAAAACTTTACTCCCTTTTCAATAAGGTCGGCATTTACCTGTGGGTTATGAATCATTTCACTTAATAAAAAAATACGTTTACCCTGGTTTTCTTCAATGGTTTTAAATGCAATTTCAATGGCATTTTCTACGCCATAGCAAAAACCAAAATGGCGGGCCAGGTAAATTTGCAGCGGTCCAAAATTGAGCAGGGTGGGAGTAAAATCCTTCTTCATCTTATCCTCCTGCTTCCTTTTATTTTTAATAGATGCAATTAACGGGCTGCGGTATATAATTGGAACATTAAATTTTTTCATGTGTTGAATATACAGTTGCAAAGGTACATGGTTAACTGCTAAAATATACGGTTGTAATTAATACCGGCAGGCTTACTTTTGATTATAAACAAACATGTAACTCAACAATGGAAACGCAAGCTGTTTTTAAAAGAGCCAATTGGATACAGCATACCAATATTTATGAGGTGAACCTGCGGCAATACAGCGCCAACGGTACTTTTAATGCTTTTGCCAAAGCGCTGCCACGGTTGGCTGCAATGGGTGTGGAAACACTTTGGTTTATGCCCATACATCCAATTGGAAAAATAAACCGGAAAGGAACTTTGGGAAGTTATTACAGCATCAGCGATTTTAAGGCCGTTAATCCTGAGTTTGGCACTGCCGGCGATTTTAAAAAACTGATTGCATTGGCACATGATGCAGGCATGAAAGTGATTATGGATTGGGTGGCCAACCATGCAGCATGGGATAATGTATGGACAAAAAATCATCCTGAATATTTTGACAGGGATGAAGCAGGAAATTTTAAACCACCGTATGATTGGACGGATGTTATACAAATAAACCATGCAAACACGGCACAACAGGATGCGATGATTGAAGCGATGAAATACTGGGTTAGCGAATTTGATATTGATGGTTTCAGGGCCGACTTGGCGCATTTAACACCACTTGATTTTTGGATAAAAGCAAGAACAGCTATTGAACCTTTAAAAAACGATTTGTTTTGGCTGGCAGAATCGGAAGAGATAAATTATCACAAAGTATTTGATGCAACATTTACATGGGAATGGATGCACAGTACAGAAAATTTTTACAAAAAAAATCTTGCTCTCAGCAGTTTATATGATGTGCTGTATAAGTACAACAACAATTTTCCTAAAGATGCTTATCGCATGTATTTCACCAGCAACCACGATGAAAATAGCTGGAACGGAACCGAATATGAAAAATATGGCGATATGGCTTTGGCGCTTGCGGTTTTTAGCTGCACCTACAACGGCATACCCATGTTGTACAGCGGCCAGGAATTACCCAATATGAAACGATTAAAGTTTTTTGATAAAGATGCAATTGATTGGACAGGCGAATGTAAACTGCATGATTTTTATAAAACATTGCTGTCATTACATAAAAATAATCCTGCATTAAGTGCCTGCAATCCTGCAGTATCAACATTCTTTATAAGCCATGATGCAACTGAAAAAGTGATGGCATATTTACGAAAGACAGAAAATAATGAAGTGCTGGTTTTGCTAAACCTTTGCAATACCGAAACAACATTTACTATACAGGATAAGTTAATAGAAGGCGATTACATGGATGTGTTTGCAAATACGATACAAAAATTGTTGCCCGGCAGTTCTATCACAATGAAACCCTGGGGCTACCTGGTTTTTGAAAAATGTAAATAAAAAAATACCGTAGCGTTGTTGTGCTACGGTATCATTTATAAGTTAAGAGAAATGGTAATTACTGGTTGTCTAAAGTAATTGGATATTCATATATGCCATCGTATCCCGGGTAAAATCCACTGATGGTGATATTTTTATTAGTACCGATGGTTGATTTCATTTCATCAACAGATTTAACAGACGAGTCATTTATTTTTAAAATTATAAAACCATCTTTCATACGTGTTTGGTCGTTTAAAGCACCGCTATTGATTTTTTTAACTATAACCCCGCCCGGTACGCCATACTCTTTTGCTTTTTTAGCATCAAGTGTTGCAAAATCGGCGCCCAGCATATCAATCATGGCATCAGCTTTTACAATATCGTAATTACCTGCACTGTTTCTGAGCGTAACGGTTACTGTATTTTCTTTGTTATTTCTTAAATAAGATACCTGTATTTTATCGCCTGGTTTTTGCCTGCTGATGAAGCCCTGCATTTCGGCGCCATTGGTAATGGCATTGTTATTTATTTTGGTTAAGATATCACCCTTGCGAATACCGGCTGCATAAGCGGCGCCATCGGTTGGTACATCCGATACATAAATACCTTCGGTACCTGCTGGTATGCCCGCACGTTTTTTATCATCTTCATTTAAATCGCTGGCATTTAAAAAACGTACGCCTAAATAACCCCTTTGTACTGTTCCAAATTTAATAAGGTCATCAATTACTTTTTTAACAATGTTAACAGGTATGGCATACGAATAGCCTGAATAATATCCGGTAGGTGATGCGATGGCCGAATTGATACCAATCAGTTTGCCATCGGTATTTATTAAAGCGCCGCCACTGTTGCCCATGTTAACGGCAGCATCGGTTTGTATAAACGATTCAACACCGCCGCTTTGGTCGCCGTTTTTATCTTTATTCAATCCTAACGATCTTGCTTTGGCGCTAACAATACCCGCTGTAACGGTTGTTTCTAAATTTAAAGGATAACCAATAGCCAAAACCCACTGGCCAATTTTTACATCATCAGAATTTCCGTATAATAAAAATGGTAGCGCCTTTGCATCAATTTTTATAACTGCTAAATCATATGATGGATCGGTGCCAATTACCTTTGCCTTATAAGTTTTTTTATTGTTGAGTGTTACATCTATGTCATCGGCATTTTCTACCACGTGGTTGTTGGTAACAATATAACCATCATCGCTAATGATAACACCCGAACCGCTTGCTCTTTGCTCTGGAATATAATTGCGGCCACGACCTCCAAAAAGCTGGCTAAGCATATCATCATCAAACAAATCGCTGAATGGATTATTAGGATACTTCTTTGGTAAATTATTATTTACTTGTTTGGCATTTGTTTTTGTTTTGATATGCACAACTGCAGGTGTGGCCGATTCGGCAGGAATAGTAAAATCAATAGCATTGGGTGCGGTTTTACCATCACCAAAACCGGTATATGTATAATTGGAAGGCATAACACCCGGTTGCTGCCCTGCATAAGTATTACTTTCTTTCATATATTTTCCATAACCCCACATTACAGCAAAAGCAGTAACAGCGCTTATAACTACCGTAAAAAAAATCTGTTTCAATTTCATTTTTCTATTATTTTTTTAGTTCAATAATTACAATTTTAATAAAGACATATTTGTACATCAACTCCTGTGCCTTTGTGTACAAAATAACGAAGCAATGACAAAATGTTATTTACCAACTGCCATGTTTAACAATATATTAGGAAGGGTTTCGTAGATGATTGATTGGTTAAAATAAATTCTATCATCTCCCTTATATCCGGCGCTGTTGTTTTTTATTAAAGTTATAGCGTTAATAAAAATTGCATACTATCTGCACCATCTGCATAATCCATCAGTGATGGTGTTTGTGATTTACCAAACGATGTTTCGCCGGCGCCGCAAACACATTGTATGTCTTCATTATTTTGTAAACCTTCTTTTATTTTTTTTGCCGATGGATAAAAACTGTAATGCAGTACAGCAATAGCAGAAAAAACAGAATCACTTTCCATTAACAAGATGCTGCCGTTGGTCATGTAAAAAACATTATTCAACAAGGCAAGCGAAAGCTGGTAATCGTAATTGTTTTTGTATTTGTGATGATCGGCAAAGTAAGCATACTTCTCAAATGATTTTAGTAATGGTACAAAATCATACCCTTCAGGAACAAATATTTTTGTTACGTTTCTGCATCCTAATCCAAAATACAGGTGTACATCATCAGCCAGTTTCGATAATTCTTCTTCTGTTTCGTTGCCGGTTAAAATGGCAACCGAACTCCTGTTGCGCCGGATAATATTAGGATACTTTGAAAAATAATAGTCAAAATACCGGGCCGAGTTATTACTGCCCGTTGCAATGTATGCATCGCAACCTTTTAAAGTATCGGCAAACTGTATATGTTGTTTTAACGCAGGCTCCCATTCAGTTATTTTATTTACCAGGTGTTTTAATAATACATCATCTTTTGATGAAAGTTTTATAGTTTGTTTATGCCCGCTTATGAACACACATAAAAAATCATGAAAGCCTACCATTGGTATATTGCCGGCCATAACAATACCAATATTTTTTCCGCCTACATTATCATCAAGGTGGTAATGCATAGCCCATTCGTGAAGTTTTGATTCCTGTAAAAATTGTGTACAGATATTTTCAACTGCTAAATCTATAAATTCAGGCGTAAACCAACCATTTTGTGCTGCAGCTTTTTGTTTTATAAGTTGCCATTCATCTTCAGCCGTTGATAAATATTTTTGTAAGCGTTGTAATATGTCAATTCGATTTTGTAAATTCATGCTGTTATTATTAAATTGCATTAGCTTCTGTTTTTGGAAGCATTAAAAACAAAATTACGAAGGATGGCTATAAAGATTACAGACGAATGTATAAACTGCGGTGCCTGCGAACCCGAATGTCCTAATAACGCTATTTACGAAGGCGGTGTAGAATGGGCAATGGCAGATGGAACTACGGTAAAAGGTATGTTTACCTTGATGGATGGAACACAGGTAGATGCCGATGCACGGCAGGCACCCATCAGTACCGACATCTATTACATTACACCTAATAAGTGTACAGAGTGCCAGGGCTTTCATGAAGAACCGCAATGTGCTGCAGTTTGCCCGGTTGATTGTTGTGTACCCGATGAAATGTATGTAGAAACAGTAGAACAGTTATTGGCTAAAAAAGACAGCATGCACATATAATTTGTGTACAGATGCAGTGTATTGTTTCATCATGCTGCAATAAAAATTTTTAAGGCTTAAAAGGCCTATAACAGGCAGGTGATATTTCCTGCAACATGGCGAGGGTATTCGTTAGAATACTTTCGCCTTTTTTCTTTGCGTTAATTATGTTAAATTGTTGCATGAACAGGATTTTATTTTTTTTCTTTCTTGTATTGTTGAGTACATCATGCAATAACAAAGAACCCAAAAAGGCCAAAACAGATGCTTTTGATAAGCTTGATATGATGAATGCCGACAGGGAATTTTCCAGGATGTGCGAAGAAAAAGGCATGAAGGCTGCGTTTATAGAATATATCGACAGCAATGGAGTATTACTGCGGCCCGACCACCTGCCCATTGCCGGTGCCGAAGCTATCGACTTTTTAATACAACAAAACGATACCGGTTATACATTAAGCTGGGAACCCCGTAATGGCTCGGTGGCAAGGTCGGGCGACCTTGGCTATACCTATGGCATTTACGCTTTAAAACCAACCCAAAAAGATACTGTCATCTACGGCACTTATGTAAGTATCTGGAAAAAAGAAAAAAACGGAAAATGGAAATTTGTTTTAGATACCGGTAACGAAGGGATTGGCTCAGTTGAAAATGAATGAAAACAATTTTACATTCCTGTATATTTTTTATGTCGCCATAATTTTTTAAAGTTTGGTTCACCATACAGGTTGCAAAAATGTTAAATCATATCAAATTAAAGTTTTGTTTAAAAAATCCTGTTCACCCTTAATGATATTTTGTTTCTTTGTAAAATAACTTACTCAACCGAATGAAGAAAAAAATTGCATTGATAACCGGCGGCTATTCCGGCGAATCAGTCATATCTTATCTTAGCGCTTCTACCATTGAAAAAAACCTCGACCCCGAAAAATGGGATAATTATAAGATCGATATCAACCCTGCCGGTTGGAATTACCTGTCGCCCGATGGCAATAAATTCCCGGTTGATAAAAATGATTTCAGCATTACGGTTGATGGTAAAAAAATAAATTTTGATGCTGTATTGGTAAGTTTACATGGCACACCCGGCGAAGATGGAAAACTGCAGGGATATTTTGATACACTTGGTTTGCCTTATTCTTCCTGCGATACAGCTACATCGGCTTTAACTTTTAACAAGCGTTACACGGTGGCTGTTGCGGCTTTTGCCGGAATAAATGTTGCTAAGTCGGTACATCTTTTTAAAGATAATCCCTTAACACCGGCACAGGTATTACAGGCATTAAAACTGCCGGTTTTTGTAAAACCAAATAATGGCGGCAGCAGTATTGGTATGAGTAAGGTAAAAAAAGCCGAAGACCTGCAGGCTGCATTGGATAAGGCTTTTAAAGAAGACGACCAGGTGCTGGTGGAAGAGTTTATTAAAGGCAGGGAACTTACTATTGGTGTTTTTAAACATAAAGGTAAAGTGATAACATTGCCCATAACCGAAATCATTGCCAAGAACGAGTTTTTTGATTATGAAGCCAAGTATGAAGGAGCCAGCGATGAAATTACACCTGCGCAGGTAGATGAAACTGTTGCACAAAAGATAAGGGATGTGGCAGGTAAAGCTTATTCGATATTTAATTGCAAAGGCATAGTAAGGATAGATTTTATTTATGATACGGATACCGATACTCCTTTTATGCTGGAGATAAACACAGTGCCCGGGCAAAGTGCTGCCAGCCTGGTACCGCAACAGGTGCAGGCAATGGGTTGGTCGTTACAACAATTTTATACAGCTTTAATAGAAGAATGTTTTTATAAAAAATAAGGTTGAATAATTTATCAATAAAATCAACAGCGTGTTTAAATTTATAACAAACAAACCATTTTGGGTAAACCTGTTAGCAGCTATCATATTGGCTGTGTTGTTCGTTTTCCTGGTGTTAAAAACATTAAGTTGGATAACCAAACATGGCGAATATTTAAAAGTACCTGCCATTACAGGAATGAAAACCGATGAAGCTATTGCATTACTGAAAAAACAGGGATTTGATGTGTACATACAGGATTCTGTTTTTACCGATACAGCCAAAAGAGGTGTCGTATTAAAACAACTGCCCGACCCCAATGCTACAGTTAAAATTAACCGTACGGTTTTTATAACCGTTAACCGTTATACGCCACCATTGGTAAGCATGCCAAAGCTGGAAGGGCAAAATCTTTCATTTGCACTAACCATGTTAGAACGTAACCATTTAAAACTGGGCGATACTATTTATAAACCCGATTTTATGATGGGCTCGGTACTGGAGCAGCAATATAACGGTGTACGGATACCCGAAAAAACCAAGATACAATGGGGCAGCCACATTACGTTGATTATTGGCGCAGGCTTGCAGGATAAGCAGATGCTGGTGCCGTCGTTAATAGGATTAACCTATACCGAAGCAAAAGCCATGCTTGAATCAAGCGGTATTGGCCTTGGCGCTGTTGTGCCCGATGGGCCGATAACAGATACTGCCGCTGCTTATGTAATTCAGCAAAGGCCCGATCGCTTTGATGAAAACCAGGCGCCCATTTATATACAATCGGGCCAGTTAATGGATATTTGGATTTCGCAGGTGATGAAAGTTGCAAAAGATTCTACTTCAACCAAAAAAAATGAGTTACCATGACAAATATCAATGCAGAAGAAATAAAAGCACGATTGGATGCAGGTGAAAAAATAAATCTTATTGATGTAAGAGAACCCGATGAACATGCTGAATATAGTATTGGTGGTATTTTATTGCCCCTGGGTAATATACTTTCTATGCAGGTAGATGATATAGAAGATTTAAAAACCGAAGAAGTAATTTGTTACTGCCGCAGCGGTAACAGGAGCATGCAGGCCGCCATGATGCTGGAAACATTTGGTTTTGCCAATGTAAAAAACCTGGCCGGCGGGATGAATGGCTGGAGAGAAAAATTCCCCGGCTGAAAAATTAAAATTTCAAACTCACACCAAACATAAAATTAAATCCTGCCATAGGAAAATAGAAATTTTCTGTTGTTAAAGCTCCGCCATAAATATAACTGAAACTATATCCGTTGGGTTCGTACTTCTTATTAAAAACATTGTTCAGTTGCAATACCAGGTTTGTTTCTTTAAAAATCTTGTGTGTTATCTTATAGCTCAGTCTTACATCCTGCAGGTAATAAGGGTTTAAGCTTCTTGATTTTTGAGAACTGTTATCAAGGTATTGCCTGCCCACATATTTACTTATCAAACTTATTTCGGCATTTTTTACAGCAACAATATCTACACTACCACCTGCAATTACCGAAGGCGAAAATGAAATGTTTGTTTTACGGTAGAAATTTACCTGCTGCCCACCATTATCATAATCATCAATATACTCGGTAAAATCTTTAATCTTGTTCTCACTAAAACTGATATTGGTATTTATATTTAACCACGATGCAATTTTTACTTTACCCTGCAGTTCAATACCGGTGCGGTAACTGTTGCTGATGTTTGTTCGGGTATATGCGCCCACATCATTTATTTTACCGGTAAGTACAAGTTGGTTTTTGTAAAGCATATAATACAAGTTGGCACCCAAAAAATATTTGTTGCCTTTTTTTTCTACTCCAATTTCAAAATCATGCAGGCGCTCGGGTTCCGGTAATTGGGAATTGCCTGCTTCAAAGTCATCACGGTTAGGCTCTTTGCCGGCTAAGGCATAAGAAGCATACAGCAACCAGCTTTTATGGCTATATGTAATTCCCATCTTGGGATTCATAAATGTATATTTTTTTGAAACCTGCAATTGCGGATTTTTTCTAAAACCATGAATACTGTAATTTATATTTCTCAGTTGCACATCAACAAAACTTTGCCAGTGGCTATTCCATTGCTGTATCCATTTATTATATACCGAAAAATCATTTTTATATGCAGTATTATCGTACCAGCGGTAATTGCCTGGTACGGCAGCTTGTATGGCAGCCCATTTTATTTCACCAAAATGTTTTCCATCATAAGCATTATAGCCGCCACCAACAATTATTTGTGTTTGGTGTTTTTTGTATTGAAGCGAAAATATGCTGCCATAAAAATCATTATCAAGCCATAACCTTCTTACCAAATCGGTTCTTTTAACAGTGCTGGTGCCGTTAAAATAATCAGGCAAGTTATAAGCCGAAAATTTTTCATCGGCTTTGTATTGTTCGTAATAACCTTTGCCTGTAGTTAAAAAAACGGCGGCATTGGCGGTAAAGTAATTGTTGAACTTATGGTTAAAAAAAAGCTGGTAATGTGTTTGTGTATAATTATCAGTTTCGTTTTTATAAGGCTCGCCGGGCTTTTCGGTTCCGCTGCTGTTATATGTTCTGTCTGTTTCCAGTAAATATTCAGGCACCCCGTTCCATGCCTGGTAAGTTTTTTCTTTGCCCGAAAAAATATTCAGGCGAAGTGAATTTTTACAGGTAATATAAGCAGTGCTCAGGTAAAACGATTGCAGGTTTGATGAGGCCCTGTCGATATAGCCATTGCTCCTGATACTGCTAAGCCTGCCATCAATTGTAAAATGTTTGCCAATAATACCACTGCCAAACTGTAAATTGTTTTTCCAGGTATTAAACGATCCTGCACTGTTATTGGTAGCTACATAAAAATCTTTATTGATTTCATTGGTAGATATGTTGATGCTGGCGCCAAATGCACCGGCCCCGTTTGATGAAGTACCTGCGCCTCTTTGTATTTGAATGCTGTTGGCCGATGATAAAAAATCGGGTAGGTCAACAAAAAAAGTACCCTGGCTCTCGGCATCATTGTAGGGTATGCCATTAAGCGTAACATTTATGCGGCTTGCATCGGTACCACGTATACGAATGCCGGTATACCCTATGCCATTGCCGGCATCGGAATTAACCACCACAGATGGAGTTTGGTTTAACAGGAACGGTATATCCTGCCCCAGGTTATTTTTTTCAATATCTTTTTTTGCCAGGTTGGTTTTGGCAAAGGGGGCTTTGTCGCCGGCACGTATGGCCTGCACTTCTACCGGTTGCAGAAGAGTAGTATCATTAAATTTTTTTTCGGTTTGTGCAAAAGCTGTTACGCTGCAGCAATAGTATAGCACTATTACAAATAATCTTTTCATCATTACAATTAAACTGAAAATCCGGGGTGGGAGCAGCGTTAATAACCTAAAATAAAAATCAGGTGGTATTTCTCCCTTCGCAGGCATTATCCTGTGCAGGTTATCGGGTATTATCTCAGCTTGCCTTTTGGCATAAGCACCCCGGAAATTCAAACGGTTATAAGAACTTTAAAATGCAAATGTAATGGAGTTTTTAATATTTTTTTAAAACGGTGTAACAAAATCATGGGTTATGCGTAAAATACAATGTATAGCCACGAAATTATCTGACCAAAGCACCTGTGTAAAAATGCACCGGCTGCTTTGGAGATGATGTTTCGTCTTTTTAACCATAAAAAATAATAAGATGAAAAAACTATTTCTTTCAATTGCATGTATGTTGTCATTAGCCGTTTTTGCACAGGATGCTAAAGTTTTTAATGATGCCAATGCAGTAAAACGAAACCTTAATGGCAGTTTTACTGCTATCAGCGTTTCAAGTGGTATCGACCTATATTTAACACAGGGTAATGAAGAATCATTAGCTGTTAGCGCCAACGAGCAGCAATACCTCAACAGGATGATAACCGAAGTTGTAGATGGTACATTAAAAATTTATTTTAACAGCAAAGGTTTTACCTGGAAACATGGCAACAGGCGGTTAAGGGCTTATGTATCTTGTAAAACAATTGAAAAATTAAATGCTTCTGCTGGTTCTGATGTGCATGTTAGCGGAAACATCAATACATCAAAGCTGGATGTGGAAGTAAGCAGTGGCGCCGGTTTTACGGGAGCTATTACAGCTTCTGAAATGAATGCTACCATAAGCAGCGGTGCTGCAATGAAAGTAACGGGCAGCGCTGCAAAGCTTACCGTAGATGTAAGCAGTGGCGCCGATTTTAAAGGATTTGATTTTGCAGTTGACTATTGCAATGCCAAAGCAAGCAGCGGCGCTGGCGTGCATATAACCATTAATAAAGAACTAAGCGCCAAAGCAAGCAGTGGCGGCGATATACTGTATAAAGGAACCGGCCTTATAAGGGATATTAAAACAAGTGGCGGTGGCTCGGTTAAAAAAGTTTAACTTTCTTACAAAAGCATATAAAAGTGCGAAACCTATCTTTAATTTTTTGTTTTATTTTTTTACAGGTTACTGTAACCGCTCAAAAAAAATTTGTGGTAGATGCTGATGCAGTATTGCGTACCGTAAATGAAAAATATGATGCCATAAAAGTTTCAGGTGGTATTGATCTTTACCTGTCGCAGGCAGATGATATGGCAGTTGCTGTTAGCGCATCTGCCGAAGCTGTGAGGAATAATATTAAAACATCTGTTGAAAACGGGTTGTTGCATATTTACTATGATGGCGATAAATTTTTGAATAATAAAAAAAGAAAACTAAGGGCTTATGTTTCTTTTACTGAAATAAAAAAAATAGAAGCAATAGGAGCCTGTGATGTATTTGTGGTTGACAGCCTTTTAGTAAACAACCTTACGCTGCATCTTAGCGGCGCCAGCGAGTTTAAAGGTATTGTAAAAGTTACCGGCCTTGATGTGATACTGAGCGGCGCTTCTGATGTTTATATAACTGGCACTGCAGGTAAGGTAAACATTGAAAGCTCCGGCGCCAGTGATGTGCATGGGTATGGCCTTGTAACAGATTATTGCAATACCAAGGCTTCGGGAGCATCCGATATTCAAATAACTGTTAATAAAGAAATAAATGCAAAGGCCAGTGGTGCCAGCAATATTTTATATAAAGGCGATGCCTTGCTGAGGCAAAGCGAAAGCAGCCATGCAAGTACCATTGAAAAAAGAAAAGGAAAGAAATAATTTGCTGATTCTGCAAACGGTATTATTTGCCAAAAGCCCAAATTAAAAAATCGGGTAGTTGTTTGCTCCATGCACTGTAATCATGCTTACCATTTGCATCTTCAATAAATTTGATATCGCCAGGCAGGCAAACATTTTTTGATTGTATCAAAGCAATTAAATCTTTAGTATCATCCACCACATCAATGATACCGTCTTTATCCCGGTCGTTTTCTTCTTCCTTATCTCCGGCATACAACCAATATTTTAGTCCGGGTTTTTTACGGGAAGCTTTTAATTTGGTAAACATAATCCTGCTTTTTGCATCCGAATAACCGGGTGCTTTATCATCCATATCACGCCACCAGAAAGAGCCCGAAAAAACGCCCACTTTGTCTATCTTATCTGCACGGTTCCAGGCAATGTCAAATGCCGATAAGCCACCCAGCGAACAACCGGCAATAGCAACCGATTTAAATTTGCGAACCGTAGCATTCTTTTTTGCAAAAGGGTATAATTCGTTATTGATAAAATCATCGTAGAAGCCGGCTTTGTCTCCCCGTTTTAAAAAATCGGGGTAACCGGCCACGCCATACTCTTTCATCCTGTCGCCGGCATGTACGGCTACAATCACCAGTGGTTTTATTAATTTCTTACGGTATAAGCTGTCCACTGTTTCTTTTACCCTCCATTTACCAATGTCTTGCCCGTCGTTCAATATCAGTAAGTTTAAATCATTTTTATCGTCGGGCATGGGCGTAGTAATAACAGTTAATTTTACATGACGTTGCAAATGACGGCTGTAAATTTCATCATCCTGCTGTTTAATTTTTCTTTTACAGCAAACCGATGTAAGCAGCAACAGTAGTATGGTTAAAAGCGAAAAGGTTTTTTTAATCATACTCAAATCTACTGAAACAAAGTTTATTATTTGGCAGCAAAGGGGTAAAAGCTTAGTTTTGCACCGCGAAGTAGAGCAGCGGTAGCTCGTCGGGCTCATAACCCGAAGGTCACTGGTTCGATCCCAGTCTTCGCAACAGTGAAGAAAAGGCTCGGTTGAGCCTTTCTTTTATTTGAAAAGTTCTTTTACACGATGCTTTTAAAAAATTAAAAGTATCATTTTGCAAACTTTTTAGGTCAATAATATAGATTTGGAATTGTGGCTCATATCCGCCAGCAGGCGGACACTGGTTCGATTCCAGTCTTTGTAAAATAATATCGGCCTCAAATATTTATTGTCATTCAACTGCGAAGTCGCAAAGCCGCAAAGAGTTTAATCATAAAATCTTTGCGCCTTAATAACTTTGCATCTTTGCGTGAAAATTGCAACTTAATAATTTTTGAGACAACCGCTTAGTATTAAAAAATTTTTATTCTTAGCTGCAACTGCAGCTAATGAATTTGATTATCTCCTCCATCTTTTAGCATGTTTGTGATAATCAATTTTTATAAAATAATCACAAATAATGAAATCAGGTTTTGTAAATATATTTGGTAAACCCAACGCAGGCAAAAGCACTTTGCTGAATGCCCTCATTGGCGAAAAGATGGCTATTGTATCGCACAAAGTGCAAACAACAAGGCACCGTATCAAAGCCATCCTCACTGAAAAAGATTACCAAATTATTTTTTCCGATACGCCGGGCATCATCGAACCAAAATATAAACTGCACGAAAAAATGATGCAGGCCGTAAAAAGCAGCCTTGAAGATGCCGATGTGGCATTGCTGATTACTGATGTGCGTGAAAATGCAGAAGAAAGCCATCTCGTATTTTCTTCTTTACAACTTAAAGTGCCTGCCATTGTTGTTTTAAACAAAGCCGATACGGTTAATGCAGAACAATTAAAATCTGCCGCTGTATTTTTTGCCGCACAGCCTTACTGCAAAAAAACAGTTGCTATATCGGCGCTTAAAAAAACAGGTATTGGTGATTTGCTGAAAGCCATACTTGATTACCTGCCACAGGGAGAGCCATTTTATGCTACCGATGAATTGAGCGACTTGCCTACAAAATTTTTTGTTGGCGAAATCATCAGGGAAAAAATATTTTTATTGTACGGCGATGAAATACCTTACCACTCAACCGTGTTGGTACAGGAGTTTAAAGAAAAAACTACGCTTACTAAAATACGTGCAGAAATTATTGTGCAGCGTGAAACGCAGAAAGGTATTATACTTGGCAGCGGCGGAGCTATGATAAAAAAAATTGGCACCGATGCCAGGAAAGAAATAGAAGCTTTTTTAGGAAGAAAAGTATTTTTGGAATTATTTGTAAAAGTAAGGCCAAAGTGGCGAGATAATGAAATGCAGTTGAAGGAGTATGGGTATTAGAATGTTGAATTTTGAATGATGAATACTAACTACTAAATTCCAACTACTAACTACTAACTATTAAATACTAACTACTAACTACTAAATACTAACTACTAAATTCTAAATTCTAAATTCTAAATTCTAAATACTAAATACTAACTACTAACTACTAAATACTAAATACTGGATGATGAATTTTGAATGGTAAATAGTAAATGGTAAATTTTGACTTTTGATTTTTGAATGGTAAATAGTAAATAATAAATTTTGACTTTAAATATTGATTTTTCAACAATAACAAGATGAGTTTTACTTTAGCAATAACAGGCAGGCCCAATGTAGGCAAAAGCACATTTTTTAATCGTTTGCTTGAACAGAGGAAAGCCATTGTGGATGATATCAGTGGCGTTACCCGGGACAGGCAGTATGGCGTAGCCGAATGGGCCGGAAAAACTTTCAACGTTATTGATACCGGCGGATTTGTAAGCGGCAGCGACGATGTTTTTGAAAGAGAGATTCGTAAACAGGTGATGATTGCCATTGAAGAAGCCAATGCCATCATTTTTATGGTTGATGCATCAACCGGCATTACCGAACTGGATAATGCTATGACCGACCTGTTGCGCCGCAGCACCAAACCTGTTTTTTTGGTGGTGAACAAAGTTGATAACCACGACAGGCTGATGGAAGCAAGCGAATTTTATGCTCTTGGTTTTGATGAAATATTTTTTATCTCATCTGTTAGCGGTAGCGGCACCGGCGAAGTATTAGATGCGGTTACTGCCTTGATATCCGAAAATGATTCCAATAAAGTATTAACAGAAAATGCGTTGCCAAAATTTGCCATTATTGGCCAGCCCAATGTGGGCAAATCTTCTTTATTAAATGCGCTGATAGGGCAGGAGCGTACTATTGTAAGCGATATTGCAGGCACTACAAGAGACACTATACACACACATTACAACCTTTACAATAAAGAATTTATGCTGATTGATACAGCCGGTATCAGGCGTAAAACCAAGGTGCACGAAGACCTTGAATTTTATTCGGTAATACGTGCCATAAAAGCGGTTGACGAAGCCGATGTTTGTTTATTAATGCTGGACGCCGGCAAAGGAATTACGGCGCAGGACCTTTCTATTTTTGCGCTGGCTGCAAAAAAAGGAAAAGGCATTGTGGTACTGGTAAATAAATGGGACCTGGTGCAGGATAAAAAAACCAATACCATAAAAGATTATGAAAAAGAACTGAAAAACCGTTTGGCGCCTTTTACCGATGTGCCCATCATTTTTATATCGGTTACAGAAAAGCAACGCATTTTTAAAAGTATAGAAAAAGCACTTGAAGTGTATGAAAGCCGGCAACGGAAAATTCCAACATCGCAGCTAAACGAAGTGATGCTAAAAGCAGTGGAAGCCTACCGGCCGCCGGTGGTGAGGGGCAACCCTTTAAAAATAAAATATATCACGCAGTTGCCAACGCATACGCCAAGCTTTGCATTTTTCTGTAACTATCCAGATGATGTGAAAACATCTTATAAAAATTACCTCGAGAACAAATTGAGGGAGCATTTTAATTTTAGCGGAGTGCCGGTAAGACTGTTTTTCAGAAAGAAATAAAAACTGTCAATTAAAAACCTTATTCCATTTGTTTAACCAGGGGTCTTAGTAACTCAATTTCTTTTTGCAGGTTTGTTATCAGTTGTTGCTGGCTGGCAATTAATTTTTTCTGGCTTTCTGTTTCCTGGTCTTTAAGCCTCAATAATTTTTTCATACTGCTAAACAATTCTTTGTTGTTATCGGGTGCAGGTGTAGCCTTACCCGGATCTGCCACTACCCAATCCAAGTCGGTATAAGAAAAAGGGTCGCTGAGGCTGATATTGAAACTGTTTTCAAATTTTTTAAAAAATGCTTCGGTAAAAGGTTTGTTGCCATGCAGCATTTGCGATAAATACGAAGTAGATATTTTTAATTCCCTGGCTACATCGGTGTTATTGCGTATAATCTCTTTTCGTTTTAAGAATAAAATAGCTTTTTTTAATTCCTTTAATTGGTTGTTGTTTTCCATAAATAGTTGCCGCTATGAGTTAATGTGGTAAAAACGGTATTTGACTTGTGTTAGTATAATTAGAGTTTATGAAACCGGTAGTTTGTAACATTGGTAACCTAAGATGAAATGTTTGCTTTTAAAAGCAATTTAGTTAATTTTTAATAAAACATTTTTTATACGATGGTTATAAATATAATGCTATTTTATGCGTTATACTGAAAATTAGGTTAGATTTACGGTTTTATATTTTAGATTAAACTAATTGTTTTATTATTCAATATCAAAGAAAATCATGAAATTAAAAATTACCTACCCTTCAACTGTACTATTTATTTTATTAATTATCATTCAAACGGTTGGGTGCAACCAGAAATTTGAGAATGAGCCCGGCGAAGATGAGGAATATGATGAACCTGCTAAAGCGGCCATGTTTCAAAAATTAAGAACGCATGATCCATTAACCGGCGAAGTGCCACAGGATAAAATGTGGCAGGCTATTTTACAAACAGAAGAAATTAAAAACCGGTTAAGGAGCAATTCTAATTTTATATCAGCCCTCACCTGGCAGGAACGTGGTTCTAATTCAGATGCTATAGGGCCATCTAACGGAAATTCTCGTGCCAATAATGCTGTTACATCAGGCCGTATTGATGCCATACTGGTTGATGCCGGCGATGCAACCGGTAAAACAGTTTGGGTTGGAGGCCGTGGCGGTGGATTATGGAAAACAACTGATATCACTGCATCGCCTGCCACCTGGATACTGGTTAACGATTTCCTAAGCAACCTCTCTATAAGTGGAATAACTCAAGACCCTACCAATCCCGATATCATGTACTTATGTACCGGTGAATCTTATGGCGAAGCCAACGATTTAAGGGGTAATGGTGTATTTAAAAGTACCGATCATGGTGTTACCTGGACCCAATTGGCAAGTACCAATAACAGTAGTTTTTATTATTGCCCCCGTATTTTATGCGATTACCAGGGTAATATTTACGTGGGCACCAGGACCGGTTTATACCGAAGTACCAAGGCTAGCGGAGGTGCTGCCTGGACAAATATCACACCTTCGGGTGCTACTTCACCAAGGGTTTGCGACCTTGATATTTCTTCCACATCATCGGCAGGAAGGCTGCACGTGGTTTTTGGGGTTTTCTCTACCCGTACATATTTTTTTACCGATATCCCTTCAACTGTTGCAGCGGGTACCTGGACAAGTCCAACAAGTGGTTTCCCTACCGGCAGCCAGCGTGCAGAGATTGGTGTAAGTGGCAATACGTTATATTGTATTCCATGTACTGCAGCATACCAGGTTACTGCCGTTTATAAATCTACCGATGGAGGCGCTACCTGGGCTACAACTACTGGTACACCACCCACAACTGCATCAGGCGGCCCTTTTGCAAACGGACAGGGATGGTACGATTTAACGGTTGCCATCAACCCGGCTAATAGTAATGAATGTATTATTGGCGGTATTGATAATGCTAAAACTACCAATGGTGGCACCACCTGGACCCGGATTTCAGATTGGGTTGGCACTACGGGCCAGTATGTACATGCCGACCAGCATGCCAGCATTTGGTACGATAACGGGAATAAATTATTGTTTGGTTGCGATGGAGGTATCTTTTATTCTTCCAATGGCGGCACTACTATACGTGACAGGAATGTGGGGCTTAGGCTTAAACAATTTTATTCGGTGGCTGTACATCCATCAACTACCGATTATTTTTTAGCAGGTGCACAGGATAATGGTACACACCAGTTTACTAATCCGGGCCTTAGCAGCAGTATTGAAGTTTTTGGGGGCGATGGCGCTAATGTTGCTATTGACCAGGATCAGCCACAATATCAAACCGGTGCTTATGTATATTCAAACTACCGGCGCAGTTCTAATAGCGGCGCCACCTGGAGCTTTGGCTCCAGCAATAATAACGGGCAATTCATTAATCCTTACGATTACGATAACCTGGGCAATAAAGTATATGCCTGCTACACTGCCGGTAATTATTTAAGATGGGATAACCCTCAATCGGGATTTACTTATACAACAGTACCAATTTCGGCATTTGGTGGGCAAATGATAGGCGCTGTTTGTGTATCGCCTTATACTGCCAACAGGGTTTATTTTGGTATGGCATCGGGTGGTAAAATTATAAGGGTAGATGGCGCTAATGGCGCTTCTCCTACTGCTACAGATATAACCGGATCGGGAATGCCTACGGGTACACAATATATGAACTGCATTAATACAGGCAGCAGCGATCAAATACTGGTAGCCTGTTATTCAAACTATAGTACCAATAATATTTGGGTAAGTTCTAACGGCGGTACAAGCTGGACGAATATTGATGGTAACCTTCCGGATATACCGGTGTACTGGGCATTGTATAACCCTAACGACAACAGTAAAATGATTATAGCCACCGAAACAGGCGTTTGGGAAACAGATGCCATTAACGGAGCTTCTACAATTTGGACACCAAGCACCAGCTTTCCTACTGCAAGGGCAACCATGCTTAAATACCGCAGCAGCGACGGGCTAATTGCCGCCTCATCTTATGGTCGTGGTTTGTGGACGGCTATTTTATCTGTAGCAACTACACCCGATATTCAATTTGAAAATCCTTCAGGTAGTTCAACCGAAGCTACGGCTGCTACAAGCGGCTGCCGTGGATATACCGACTACACTGCCAATATGCGTATCCTTAATGCGCCCACAGGTAATGCCATAGTAACTTTAAATGTTGCGGCCGGTGGTACGGCAAGGCAGGGAGTTGATTACGATATTACTACCAATGGAAATTTTGCTTCGCCAAGTATGGTATTAAATTTCCCCAATGGTTCAACCGCCTTGCAGCCTTTTACTATTCGTGTGTATGATGATGCAGCAGTTGAAAGCCCCGAAAGCTTTACGCTTAATTATACCATTTCGGGCAGTTCAAATGCACAACCGGGTTCATCTAACCAAACATTTACTTACACTATTAATGATAATGATGCTGCACCACTGGCTGCATCAACAGGCACCAGCAGTAGTATTGGAAGCCTTAATTATATTACCAACGGTGGGCTCAGTTGTTTTTACAGTTCAAAAAACAGGCATAAAATACAGTACCTGGTTACCAAAGACGAGTTAAATACAGCCGGCATTACCAGTGCCGGTAACCTTACCAGCCTAACCTTTAGGGTATATACAAAAAACAGTACAAAAGCTTTTACTGGTTTCACCGTGTCGATGGCAAATACCAACACCACTTCGTTCAGTAATTTTATCTACCCGGCATTTACGCAGGTGTACTCAGGAAATTATACAACACAATTAGGTAACAACACAATTAATTTCAGCACCAATTTTGCCTGGGATGGTACAAGCAATGTAGTGATAAACCTTTGCTATCAAAATGCAACAGCCGATGCACTGGATGATATATTGGAATGTGACCTGCCTGCATTAACTGCTAATTATGCCGTATATGCAAATTATACTTCCGGCAGTACTTCCGGTTGTAGTTTACCGGCTGCATATACTTCAACTTACAGGCCCAATATGGTTTTTGGTTATAGCCTGCCCGGCACCCCGGTATCTACTGCATTAAACAGTTCTAAAACTGCTTACCTGGGCCCTTATGACGATGTATATTTTTACGACGGGTCGGGAAATATTATGGCACGCATTAAAAACCTGGGCGCTTTTGACTACGGCTGTACACAGGTTATTATTGACAGGGCCGGCAGCAGTGCTGTACCTTTCTGGAATAATAATGTAAATAATTATTTCCTGTCAAAATCATTTAAAGTAATTCCAACTAATAATACCAGCAGCGGCGATTATCAAATTACTTTGTATTATACCAATACTGAAGTAACCAACTGGCAAAGCGCTACGGGCAACAGCTGGGCTAATGCACAGGTTGGTAAAGTATCCAACGGGTATTATATACCCGATGTAACGCCTGCTGCACCGCATGTGGCCGATGTAATTATAACCAATGGTACCGACGGAACTTTAGGTACCAATTATACCATCACCGGTAATTTTGCATCAACCGGTTTCTCAGGTTTTGGTGTTGGTATTTCGGGTCAGCCATTGCCAATAGATATCAGTTATTTTAACGGAAACAAACAAGGCCTTGCCCATATCCTTAACTGGAAAGTGAATTGCAATGCATCGCCACGGGCCACCATGGTTTTGCAGCGCAGTAAAGATGCCGCCAACTTTAGCCAGTTATATGCAATCACAGCCGATGCTGCCCGCTGCAACCAGCCATTTACTTATACGGATGCCACCCCGTTGGTGGGTATGAACTACTACCGTCTTAAGATTACAGATGTAGATGGTAAAGTTAAATACAGCGCTGTTGTGCCTTTGATGAATACCATTAAAGGATACGAAATACTAACGGTATCGCCTAACCCCGTAAAGGGTAATACCATTAACCTGCGTATTGCCAGCTCGCAGGCAATTAACTTACAACTGGCCATTAGCGATGCCGGCGGCAGGGTACTTCAAAAACAAAATATAAACCTGGCAGCCGGCTACAACAGTACTACCATTAACATTGGTAAACTGGCTGCCGGTACATATTATATTTATGGTTTTGTAAATGGCAATAAATCTAAACCTATTGCATTTGTAAAACAGTGATGAAATAGAATAACAGTTTTTAAAAAATAAAATAGCCCTGCAATTGCGGGGCTGTTTATTTACCTGCACACCGGTTCCTGGCTCACGAAGTGGAATAATAAAAAAATGATAATTTGGTTGGTGAGCCACCAACCAAGGCAAAGGCGCAAAGCACATTAGCAGTTGGTTAAAACCAGGCTGCGACTTAAAAATAAATAATCAATATTCAATGCTCAATATTCAATGCCCAATGTTCAACATTCAAACTTTGCTTCTTATTTAACTTAGCGGCTTTGCGTGCAATAAAGGCTTCACGCAAAGAAACAAAGCAAGCAAGGGCGCAAAGCTCATTCGAAAATTAATATTCAATATTCAATAATCAAAATTCAATGCTCAATGTTCAAAGTTTAACATTCATCATTCATAATTCATAATTCAACATTCAACATTCAAAAAAAGCCACCAACCAAGCGCAGGCCACTTACCTATATACAGTAGTTTTACAAAGTAATTTTTCTAAAAAAATCAATGGCACAACATGTAAAATTATTGTAAAAATAATGCTCTCATTAACCAATTCTTTTTTAATAATGAAGTATCTTAGCTGTCCCGTATAGAAATCCCCAACCCCAACAAAACAAATTCAACCCTTTATAAAAAACTTGTAAACCTGCAGGTGGTAAACCACCCGGAAGCAATTTTATTTTTAAAAATTAATTAAGTTATTAACTATGAAAAAATTTTACGTACTGTTGATTTGTTTGTTTTCGGGCTCTGTAATTTGGGCACAGGCAATACTTACCAATGCCTCACCAACATTAACTATTGATTTCAGCAGCAGTATGCCGGCATCGGTTGGTAGTAACCCTTCTACAGCATTTGCAGGCGCCGGCTTTGAGCCAAACACTACCACTGCAGGCCGGCTCAACTCAAATGCTTGGGCATCTACCGGTATGAGTGATGGATCACTTGCTTTTGGCGGTTCAAGAACAACAGGCGACTATGCCAGGGGAGCTGTAAGTGCAGCACAAACTACCGGAGGTTTTTATGCATATACCGGGTTACCCAATTCAGCAGCCGATCCGGCTTTGATGATACAGCCTGGAGGATCTGATTTTACACCTGGTACACTTACATTACGAATTCAAAACAATGGTACTTCCAGTATAACCCAATTAGATGTATCGTACAATATATATATCCGAAACGACCAGTTATATTCCGGCTCTTTTAATTTTTCATATTCGGCAGATGATGGTTCTTATACAGCCGTACCGGCTTTAGATTATACATCACCTGCCGCCCCTGATGCAAATGGTTGGGTGGTAGTACCCGGTTCTCCGTCAAGATCTACATCTATAACAGGTATTAATGTTTTACCCGGCGCATATTTTTATATCAGATGGTCGGGCGATGATGTGAGCGGTAGCGGAAGCAGGGATGAGTTTGGCCTCGACGATATTTCTTTGGCTGCTACTTATGGTGTGGCCAGCACACCCGATGTAGCCCTTTCTTCTCCCAACCCTGCAGTAGCTGCAGCTAACATTGCACAAGGCAGCAGCAATCAACCCATTTACCGGTTCGATTTAGCTGTTACCACAGCCAATGCAACCCTTAACGGAGTTACTGTTAACACTGCCGGTACCTATGCAGCTACCGACTTTAATAATTTCAGGTGCTGGTATTCGGCCGATAATGTATTTGATGCTGCAAGTGATGTATTGCTATCAACACTTAGCCCTGTTGGTACAGCAGGGGCACAGGTGTTCCCGTCATTTACCAACCAGGCAATAACAAGCGGCAGCACAGGTTATATTTTTATTACTGCCAACACAGCCTGCGCTGCTGCACTCAATAATATTTCTGTAAACGCTATTACCACGGCCGATATAAGTTTTGTAAGCGCCAATAAATCGGGTACTGCCTTTGCCGGCGACCTGCAAACTATTGTAGCTGCCGTTCCCGGCGATGCAAGGTTCCCGGCAGCATCGGTGGGTAATGCCAGTACATCTGTAAGCTGGAGCGCCCCCCTGGGTTGTTACGACGAAGTGATGATTATTGCATCGGCCACAGCACCCAACAGCGGTGGCACACCCACCGGCGATGGCACCGCCTACACAGCCAACCTCGTTTATGGCAGTGGCACCGCTTATGGCAACGGCTTTGTGGTTTATAAAGGCAATGCATCGCCACAGGTAGTAACCAACCTGGTTAATGGTACCACTTACTATATTAAATTTTATACAAGGTTTGGCACTACCTGGAGTACCAATACCGTAGAAGTAAACACTACCCCGGCAATGGTAACCAATGCTACCGATTATTTCCGTTCGGTAGGATCCGGCGAGTGGGACCAACTTACAACATGGCAAAGCTCTCCCGACAGTAGTACCTGGATTGCGGCCACACTGTTCCCATCTACCAATGCGGCGCATGTGGTAATACAAAGCCCCGATTCGGTTTGGCTTACCGCCAACCGAAGTACCAAAAACTTTACCCTGCGCCCCGGCGCTAAATTTAATGCGCTAACTTTTAGCCTAACTGCATCTACCAGTTTTGCGCTCGAAGGCAATGCAGCTTTTTACCAGGGCGGCACCAGTGCAACTGTTCCCGGCGGCACGGGCACACAATCATTAAGTGCTACCAGCAATTATCATTTTAATGGTGTACAAAACGGTGCCTCGGGCAATTACCCCGAATTTGGTAACCTGTATTGGGAGCCTGCTGCAACAGGCAATGGCACCATGCAAAATAATGTGGCCGCAGCGCCTTTCAATAATGGTTTTGTTGTTAGGGGCAACCTAACCATCAACCTGCAATCGGCTGCTCCTTTTGAAGTACGTTTTGGTACCGGCTCAAGCACATCACGCCGCCATATTGTTGATGGCGACCTTAATGTTGTAGGCGCTAACACAATCCTGGTGGTAAATAACGGCTCGGTACTTTCTTCCATTGCTGTAGGCGGAAACATAAATGTTAACGGCGCAGTTTTAAGAGGTGTTAACAGCAGCGGCCAGGCCATCATTAACCTAAAAGGCAACCTTAATAATAATGGCGGCTCGGTTGTTACCGGCGCAGGTAGCGGTAGCTACAGCTTTAATTATACAGGCACAGCGGCACAAAGCATCAACAATACCGGCGGTACTTTCTTATATGATGTTAACCAGGTTGACAGTATCAACAACAGCAGCAGCGGCGGTGTTACTCTTAATACACCCATCACCCATGGCGGTACCATTCATTTTATAAATGGAATACTTACCACTTCTGCTACCAACCTGCTTACTATGGATGCTGGCTCATCGGTTGCCGAAACTAGCAATGCAAGTTTTGTAAACGGCCCTGTAAGTAAAATAGGTAATACCGATTTTGTTTTCCCGGTGGGTAAACTCAATACCGGTACTTCGGGTACGGCTCCCGGTTATGCACCCATTACCATCAGTAATTTTGTAGGCGGTACTTTAACCGATAGGTTTACCGCCGAGTACATACGTGGCAATGCGGCTGCATTGGGTGCGGTTACTGCTGTTGGTTTAAACCATGTAAGCCATTGCGATTACTGGACGCTGAACCGGGATGCAGGCACTGCCACCGTTGACCTAAAACTTAACTGGAACGATGCCATCAACAACTGCTCCGGCACTTATATTGATAACCTGCCATCGCTGGTGGTGGCACATTTTAATGGCACAAACTGGGATAGCTATGGCGCCACCGGCACGGCTACCGGCACCAATACAGCAGGCGATGTAAGCTGGCCGGGGGTATCGGTGTTTAGCCCATTCTCTATTGCAAGTATCGACTTTAATAACCCATTGCCTATTGCCATCAACTATTTTAAAGGCATAAAGCAGGGCAACAGCCACCTGTTAAACTGGAAAGTTACCTGCATAAGCACGCCATCAACTACAATGGTATTGCAGCGCAGCAGCAACGGGCAATTGTTTACCGATATCAACAGCATAACTGCCGATGCAGCACGCTGCAACCAACCCTTTACTTATACCGATGCGGCGCCGCTGCCCGGTATAAATTATTACCGCCTTAAAATAACCGATGCCGATGGCAAGGTTAGCTACAGCGCTACGGTGGCTTTATTAAATGAAACAAAAGGCATACGCATCATCAGCATTGCGCCCAACCCGGTGGTAAACCAAACCCTGTTGCTGAATATTACAAGCGCCAAAACAACACAGTTAGGTATAAATATTTTTGATATGCAGGGCCGCCTGGTAAGCAGGCAGGCGCTTACGCTGATAGCAGGTTACAGCAGCCTGCCCGTGCAGGTAGGCAGCCTGGCGCCCGGCACCTACACTATTGGTACTTTTGCCGAAGGCGAGCAGGCCATTAAAATTAGGTTTGTAAAACAATAATATTTTGCCCGCCCCGGTTTGTACTTATACACAAGCCGGGGCTTTTGTATTGATGGAATAATTTTTGTTACTAACTTGCCTTTGTTTACAAGGTATGTTTGTACCCAACTGGTTTAATTATATAACCGGGGCTTTAAATAAAATATGATTATGAAAAAACTATACTTATTACTTGTTTTTTTATTTGCTGGTTTTATTACTACAATACAAGCACAAATTGCAGCTTGGGAATTTAATGGTAATGCAGGTAATGAAGCAACAGTTACAGCTACTACTTTAAATGCAAACCTATTAGCAACTGTAGTAAGTAGGGGCGCTGGTATTACAGCAAGTACATTGGGTAATGCATTTTCATCTGATAATTTTACTGCTTCTGGTACATTTACCGATGCGGTTACTAACAATAAATACATTGAGTTTACTATTGCTGCAAATTCAACATACCAGGTTTCTTTATCTACTTTAGATGCAAATTTCAGAAGATCAGATACTGGGCCCAATGCATTTCAATGGCAATATAGCCTGGATGGTTTTGCTACAGCAGGTGTAAATATTGGTACCGTAATCAATTATACAAGTACTGCCACTGATGGTACTGCACAGACACAAATAAATTTAAGTAGTATTTCTGCATTACAAAATGTAGTATATCCTACAGTAATTACTATAAGGTTATATGGTTGGGGTGCATCTTCTACTGGGGGAACATTTGCTTTAGGCAGGCTTGCTGGCAATGATTTAGCCATTGGGGGTACGGTTGTTTTAGGTCCTTCAATTTATACATGGGATGGTTCAACCAATTGTTCATGGCTTATTGTAAATAACTGGACACCCAATACCAATTACCCGGGTAATACCTTAGGTAATAATGATATTGCCAGGTTTGGCGCAGCAATCACCGCTAATACAGGTATTGGTATAAATATGAATACACTTGGCAGTTCATTAGAGGTAGGTGGTATTGAAATTGCAAGCTCCTATCCCGGTGGTAATTTTAATATTGGGAATAATTCGGGTACAGTAAGCGGAATTTTAAAACTAAATGGAACAAGCCTGAATGCTGTAAGTAATACGGTAATAAGAAATGCAAGTGCTTATGATGTATCTATTAATGATAAATCAACAGGTGGTACATGTAATAATATCAGTTCTGTTACTATGGGTGTTTTATTAAATAATACCACCAATAATATTGTAAGTGTGGAAGGTGCAGGTTCAGTAATAATGAACTCCATTATTTCGGGTGGCAACCCATTAGAGAAAGCAGGCTCGGGTACAGGTAAACTAACATTAAATGCAAACAATACACTTTCGGGAAATGTAACGGTATCTGCCGGCACATTACAATTATCCAATAATCCTACACTTGCATCGGTAAATACAATAACAGTAAAATCAGGTGGTACATTACAAATTACAGCATCACAAACCTTAACAAATATTATTTTAGAATCCGGCGCTACACTAACTGTTGATGCCACAAGGACATTAACGATAAACGGTACCTTAACCGTAAATGTAGGCGCTACTATTAGTACTACCGGCACTATAAGTTATGCCGGTGCTGCAGCTTTAGTATATAACGGAACAGGTACAAGAACTACCGGTATTGAGTGGACATCTTCAACGGTTAACAGTGTTACAATAGATAATAATGCAATTGTAAAAGTTAATTCGAATAGGAGTTTACCGGCAACTTTATTTTTAATAAATGGAATACTTGATGCCGATGCATACAGCTTTAGCGGTACTGGTACTTCTTTTACTATTAATGGTACAGTTAGAACCGCTAATTTAAACGGGCTTATTAACTCCGGAGCAACTGGTACTACATTTACGGGATATACCAATGGTGCAACTTTTTCTACCAATGTATTGGGCGCAACATCTATTATAGATTTTAATGCATCAACCGGTACCCAAAATATTACTACATCGGTAAATTATAAAAACCTGATTGCATCTGGTGGTGGTACTAAAGTACCGGGTTCATTAACGGCAACAAGTGTTTCTGGTTCAATAACCATTAAAGATGCTAATACTGTATTAAATGTAGGTACTAATAGTTTTGGTATTCCAGGTTGCAATTTTACTATGGCAGATAACAGTACATACATTAATGGAGGTAATAGTACTAAACCTGATGCTTCCGGAACTTACAGTTTGTCTGCTGCCAGTACCATTGAATTTATGGGAGGTTCAGCAACCATACTTCGGGTTGGGTCGCCATCTATAAATTATGGCAACATCATTGTTTCGGGTAGCAATGTTAGCCTTTCATCTGATATTGCTTCTATTAAAATGCAATCAAGTACATCATTTACCGTTACCAGTACCGGTACGTTTAATGTACAAAGTTCAACCGGTTTTACCGGCGCAGCAGGTACCGCCGTTAGTAGTACCAATAACCCAACAATTGATTTGCAAGCAGGCTCTACCATTAATTATAATGGAATTGCACAGCCGCTTACTGCACGTACTGATTATAAAAACCTTACTATTTCGGGCTCCGGTGCAAAAACACCCACAGGCGCATTTAATGTAGCCCAAACCTTTACCCGTAGCGGCGATGCTTCGCTGGCAACTACCAGTCCTACTTATGCAGCAAATGCCACATTGGCTTATGTAGATGCTGGTGCCGGCCGTACGTATAATGTTGGACTTGAGTGGCCAACTGCTGCTGCTGTTCCAACTAACTTAACAGTTAACTTAAGCGGCACCGGAACCAGGCAAGTTATAATGTCGGGCGATAGAACTCTTGCAGGCAATGTTGCCCTCACTGCCGGTGAACTAAGCATCAATGGCAATACACTTACTGCCAATGGTGCTTTCAGTTATGGCACAGGTACCATCACCGGCTCAAGTACCAGTAACCTAACCCTCGGCGGTGCCGCAAGTATATTAAACTTTACGCAAACAAGTGAAGCTACAAGGTCGTTAAAGGCATTAAACATGGGAGGCTCATCATCTGCCACACTTGGGGATTCATTGGCTGTGTACGATGCTATTAATTTTACAGCAGGCGGCAATCTTAATTTAAATGCACAAAATCTTACATTAAAATCAAACGTAACCAATACAGCCCGTATAAGTGATTTAACAGGAAGTACCTTAAGTGGTGCAACCAATGTAACTGTAGAGAGATGGATACCACAACGTGGCGGCATACCGCTTGGTGGCAGGGCATACAGATTGCTTGCGCCTACAGTACAAACAAGTACTACTATACGCCAAAACTGGATGGAGAATGGTCTTGTAAATTCTATTGGTGGAATCGACAATCCTGTTCCGGGTTATGGTACAAATATAACAGGCACCGGAGGTAATGCAAATGGTTTTGATAAAACACAAACTAATCAAGCTTCATTATATTTAACAACCAATGGGCTAACACCAACATACACATCTATTGCCAACACCGGCTTAACTTTAGATCCTTATAGAGGTTATTTCCTGTTTATCCGTGGCGACCGCAGTGTATCTACTACAATTTACAATACCAATGTACCACCAACTCCTGTGCCTTTACCTACAACCAGTACTACCTTAAGGGCAACGGGTACCATACAACAAGGAACAATAACAACTTTTACAAACCCTATCAGTAATGTTGCCGGTACAATGAACCTTGTTACTAACCCATATCCATCTGCTATTGACTGGAGCCTGGTTTATGCAGCAAGTACCAATTTAAAAGATGCTTATACTTTGTGGGATCCAAATATTGGTTATCGGGGCGATTGGGTAACTGTAAATAACTCAGGAGTAGTAACCGGCGGAGGTGTTGCAACAAAGTTCATACAACCCGGCCAGGCATTTTTTGTAGAAACAAATACTAATGGAGCAACATCTATAAGCATACAGGAAAGTCATAAAGCTGTAGGTAATAACAACGGAGTGTTTTTTGTAGATCCAGCTACCTTACAAACCTTTGCCTTAAACATGTATTATTACGAAGGTACCGGCTATCGCCGCTTAGCCGATGGCATTACAACCGTGTACGATGCAAGCTATAGTGCTGCACTTGATGAAAACGATGCATCAGACATTAATAACTGGGATGAAAACCTTGCTATATCCAGCAATGGTAAACGCTTGGCAATAGAATCCCGGCCGTTAATAACAGCTAAGGATACCATCTTTATCTTTATGAACAACATGAAGCTGATGAACTATGAACTTGAGTTTAAGGCAGCTAATTTTAATATACCCGGCCTTGTTGCCAACCTGGTAGATAATTTTACACAAACAAAAACACAGCTTAGCACTACCGGCACCACGGTGGTACCCATCACCGTTAGCAGCAACCCTGCATCGGCAGCAAGCGACCGCTTTATGGTAGTGTTTGAAAATACCGGCGGCCCGCTGCCCATTGTTATCAGCAGCATTAAAGCCTACGAAAAAAACAGCGGCATACAGGTAGATTGGGTGATGAGTACCGAGCAGGATATGGATAAATATGAAGTGGAAAAATCAACAGATGGCCGCCACTTTGTAAAAACAGGCTCGGTATTATCAAAAGGCAATAGCAGC
>JAHBTN010000007.1 GCA_019638575.1 Ferruginibacter sp.
CTAAATGGAAATATTAACGGGCAGGAATTCTGGGCCGGTAATACGCCACCCCCGGTCGGCTTCGCTTTAACACAGGCTATCCCTGAAATTGAAACCTACACCCGGTTATATAAACCGAATGACGTTGTTGTCCGAAATGAAGAGAATGGAACCATTAAAACATTTACAGAAAAAAATGTACTTGCCGTTGATTCAAATTTCCTGCAAGTGTTTGATTTCGGAATATTAGAAGGTAATGGCAATACGGCATTGATGAAAAACGGATCTGTTGTAATTACTGAAAATATTGCTAAAAAATATTTTGGTAATATAAAAGCTATTGGACAAACATTGTTAATAGGTCAAAACAATAAACCATTTGTCGTTACAGCTGTAACAAGAAATGTACCTCCTCAATCATCCATTCAATTCGATATACTGACACCGGTTGCTGATTACCCTGTCATAAAACAATTCAGTTGGAGCTGGGTTTGGCAACAAATGATCTGTTATGTAAAACTAAAGAACAATATTTCTACTGATGCAGCAAATATTAGAGCAATTGAATCAAAATTTCCTGCCGTAGTCAGGGTGCAGGCAGCAAGCGCCTTCAAACGTATCGGTAACCCATTTGATGAGTTTATTAAAAATGGAGGCAAATGGAACTTTCATTTGATGCCATTCACTGATGTTCATCTCCGGTCATCAAAAGTAAGTATCCCCTGGATCAGCCACATCAGCAATATCAAATACATTTACATTTTCGGCAGCATTGCATTATTCATTATCTTTTTGGCATGTGTCAACTTTATGAATCTTTCTACAGCCAGAGCGGCAAACAGGGGAAAAGAAGTTGGTATCCGCAAAGTTGCAGGTTCTACCCGGGCACAATTAGTCCGGCAGTTTCTTTCCGAGTCATTTTTATATAGTATCATTTCATCAATATTTGCAGTTGTATTAGTTACTCTTTTACTAAAACCATTTTCAGTAATCATAGATGAGCCGGTTAGTTTTCAGTCAGCCTTTACGCCCAACATTTGTTTCGCATTAATTGGTTTGACTTTAATTGTAGGGTTGCTTGCAGGTATTTATCCTGCTCTTTATCTCACCTCTTTCAAACCAGTATTAGTTTTAAAAGGAAATCATTCCTTTTCATCCTGGGGGAAAACTTTGTTATTGCGGAATAGCCTTGTAGTTTTTCAGTTTGTTATTTCTACCATAATGATAATTGGAACCCTGGTAGTATTAAAGCAATTAAAATTTTTCCGGGACACAGATCTCGGATTCAATAAAGAAAATGTGATTGTCATTTCCGGCTCAAACAGGCTGGGAAAGAGTGAAGAGAGTTTCAGGCAAACGGTAATTCAAATTCCCGGAGTTATCAATGCAGGAATTACAACAGGGATACCTTCAGGATCTTATTTCGGAGACAGCTATCAGCCGCAACCCGAATCTGTGAATACAACAAAAGAACTTAATTTATTTTCCTACATGGTAAGTGATGATTTCATTCCCACGCTTGGTATAAAACTGCTTGAGGGAAGAAATTTTTCAAAAGATTTCAACGATTCTGCTTCTGTAATTCTGAATGAAGAAGCAGTAAAGCAAATAGGATGGAAACATCCTATTGGAAAATGGCTCGACTACCCAGGAGGTAATATGACAAGATTTAAAGTAGTGGGTGTTGTTAAAAACTTCAATGTAGAATCGCTCCGTTCAGAGATGTCAGCCTTTGCTCTGTTCCATACTTCTTCCAAAACTTATGATCTTGGCAATTCGGATATTGTGGTAAAGATCAAACCTGACAATCCTGCTGCAACACTGACTCAAATAAAAAATAAGTGGAAAGAATTTTCAAGTAGTGAGCCTTATGATTTTAATTTTCTCGATGCCCAGGTAGATTCACAATATCGTACAGAGCAAAGATTCGGAAGCATTTTCGGTTTATTTGCTGCACTATCCATTTTTATTGCATGCCTGGGATTATTTGGATTATGTACGTACGTGGTAGAACGCAGAAAAAAGGAAATTGGTATTCGCAAGGTATTAGGGGCTACCGTCGAAAGTGTAGTTTCGCTAATCTCTAAAGATTTTTTGAAGCTCACCATTCTTGCTGTCATTATAGCTTTTCCTATAGCCTGGTGGATAATGACTAAATGGCTTGAGGATTTTGCTTATCGTATCCATATTGAATGGACAGTTTTTATAATGGCAGCTTTATATATAGGAGTAATTACATTATTTTCTATAAGCTACCAGGCAATAAAAGCCGGCTTAAATAATCCTGCTAAAAATTTAAAATCAGAATAAAATCCAAAATCGTAAATATGTTTAAAAATTATTTCAAAATTGCATTAAGAAACCTAACAAGGCATAAAGGATATACCGCCATTAATATTACAGGGCTGGCTGTAGGTATAGCTGCCTGCCTGTTGTTATTTCTTGTAATCCGTTACGAATTGGGGTACGATAAATTTCAACCCAATTACAATAAAATATACCATGTGGTAACGCAGGATAAGTATGATGCAGGTGTAACTTATAACAGCGGTTTGCCTGTGCCTGCACTGGAAGCCTTGCGCCTGCAGATTCCCAATGTTCAGTTTGCAGGTATCAGCTCTATTTATGGCAGCCAGGTAACAGTAGAAGAAGCAGGTAAAGAGAATGCTGCCAATAAAAAATTCATAGAACCAACAGGAATGTTTTTTTGTGAGCCGCAGTTTTTTCAATTGTTCAGCTACAAATGGCTTGCCGGCAATGCGGCCGTTTTAAAAGACCCCAATATGGTAGTTCTTACAAAAAAAATGGCTGACAAATATTTTGATAACTGGAAAGATGCTATTGGAAGATTTATCAGGCTGGATAATGCCATCACTTTGAAAGTGGCTGGTATCATGGATGATATAAAAGAGCATACCGATTTTCCCTTGGGCGTGGTAATCTCTTATGCAACACTTAAGAAAAACGGGGCGCCTTATAATTATTATGCCGATAACTGGAACACCACTTCAAGCAACTACCAGGTATTTGCCCTGCTGCAGGATAAGAACGCTGTTGCCGGTATAAACAATCAGTTGATAAGTTTTTGTAAAGAACATTATCCACAAAGGGGAGCAGGCTCATCAGTTAAAACACATTTCCTGGAACCATTGAGTAACCTGCATTTCGACAGCCGGTTTAGTACATTTGGCGATCATCAAACAAGCAAATCCACTTTGTGGACACTGTCGCTTATCGGCATCTTCATCATCATCATGGCTTGCATCAATTTTATAAACCTGTCAACCGCACAGGCTGTAGGCAGAAGCAAGGAAGTGGGGATAAGGAAAGTTTTAGGAAGTAACCGCAAACAACTGTTCCTGCAAGTGATGGGCGAAACAGGTTTGGTAGTAAGCACTGCAGCTATTGCTGCCATCATCATCGCAGTGGCCTGCCTTCCTTTTATAAAAAATGTGGCATTAATAAACGAACCATTGAGTTTGCTGAATGTGCAAACAATCTTATTCCTGCTTACAGTTATAGTATTAGTAACATTGTTTTCAGGCTTATATCCTTCGCTGATACTTTCAGGATTTAAACCGGCGCTTGCGCTTAAGAATAAAATCACCTCTGCAAAAGTTGGCGGTATATCTTTAAGAAGAGGATTGGTGGTAACGCAGTTTGCCATTTCGCAGGTACTCATCATTGGCACAATCGTAGCCGTTAGCCAAATGAGTTTTGTAAAGAATGCCGACCTTGGATACAATAAGGATGCGGTGCTTTTGTTGTCGGCAACAGCCGATAGCAGCGTGCAGGCAAAACACGGCGCCTTAAAACAAAAATTGCTGCAAACACCGGGTGTGGTATCGGTAAGTTTTAATACAGATGCGCCATCATCAGAAAATATATGGACCACCAATTTTGCTTTCGATCATCGTGATGATGAAAAATTCCAGGTGCAGTTGAAATTTGCAGATGAAGATTATTTTAAAACATTTGGCCTTACATTACTTGCGGGCAGGGGATATGATAAAAGCGATACGGCAAAAGAATTGGTGATTAATGAAACGCTGGTAAAAAAACTGGGCTTAAAAAATCCACAAGATGCTATTGGTAAAGATATACGTACCGGCAGAAGTGCATGGAAACAAGTGGTTGGTGTGGTAAAAGATTTTAAAACAAGTTCTTTAAAGGAAAGCGTTCCGCCATTGATTATAGCCGAAGCCAGCAAGTATTATTCTGTTACGGCTATAAAACTTCGCACTTCAAATATTTCAAAAGCACAAACAGATATACAGGCTGCATGGAATGAATTTAACCCGGCATTTGCTTATTCAAGCACTTTCCTTGATGAAAACATCACTAAATTTTATCAGCAGGAAAACCAATTGTCGCTGCTATATAAAATATTTGCAGCTTTAGCAATACTTATTTCAAGTCTTGGTTTATATGGGCTGGTATCTTTCATGGCAGTGCAAAAAACAAAGGAAGTTGGAATTAGAAAAGTATTAGGCGCTTCATCAGCCAATATTGTATTCCTTTTTTCAAAAGAGTTCACCATCCTGATTACAATTGCATTTTTGATTGCAGCGCCACTAGCTTATTTTATGATGAACAATTGGCTGCAGGATTTTGCATATCGAATAAAAATTGGAGCAGGCATTTTTATCATAGCAGTTTTAATTTCTGTTTGTATCGCCTGGATAACAGTTGGGTATAAGGCAATAAAAGCAGCTGTGGCCAACCCGGTGAAGAGTTTGAGAACGGAGTAATAAATATGTTAAATGATGAATGTTAAATGTTGAATGAAAGATTTATGTAAAAAGTCAAAAAGCAAAAGTCAAAAGTCAAAATAGAGTTATGAAATATGAGTTATAAGTTATGAGTGTTTGGTTACTTGGATTTCATTCAACATTCATAATTCAGCATTCAAAATTCATAATTCAAAATTGATAATTCAGAATCCAAAAAGTGATGATAAAAAATTTTTTCAAAATAACGTTTCGTAACCTGATGCGAAAAAAAGTATTTTCTTCCATCAATATACTTGGGTTAAGTATCGGCATGGCAAGTGCTTTACTTATTTTATTATGGGTACAAAATGAATTGAGTTACGACCGGTTTTATACTAATACAAACAGGCTGTATCAAATGTACAACCGGGATAAGTTTGAAGGCGAAATGCATTCCTGGGGTATCACACCTGTACCAATGGCAACGGCATTAAAAAAAGATTATCCCGAGGTGGAGGATGTTACCAGGTACAGTAATATTACTTTCCTGGTTAGTTATGCTGATAAACGTTTTAACCTGCGTGGCGCTTTTGCCGACAGCAGTTTCCTGCAAATGTTTAGTTTGCCATTAATGCAAGGAAATACGGCCAACTGTTTAAATTCAGATTATGATATTGTACTTACACAAAAGATGGCCATTAAATTATTTGGAAATGAAAATGCCATCGGGAAAACTGTATTGATTGATAGTGTTGAAAATTTTACTGTATCGGCCGTGCTTAAAGATTTACCCAACAACACTTCCTTTGACTTTGAATACCTGCTGCCCTGGTCATTTAGAAAAAAACTTGGATGGGATAATGACAACTGGGCAAGTAATGATGTAAATACATTTGTGTTACTTAAACCTGGTGCATCGCAAGCTGTATTTGATAAAAAGGTTGAAAATATTACCAGGAGCCATTCTAAAGAAACAACATTGGTTTTTTCGCACCCACTTAGCAGGTTGCATCTTTATTCAAAAGACGACAATGGAAAATTGGTAGGTGGGCAAATTGAAACAGTAAGGCTGTTTACTATCATCGCCATTCTAATTTTGCTTATTGCCTGTATCAATTTTATGAATCTTTCAACAGCACAAAGTGAAAAGCGTGCAAAAGAAGTAGGTATAAGAAAAACAGCAGGTGCCGGGCGCAGAGGATTGGTATTTCAATTTATTGGCGAAAGCATATTCATTGCCGGTATTGCATATTTAATAGGTTTGTTTTTTGTAGAACTAAGCCTTCCTGCATTTAACAGTTTAACAGGCAAAGAGCTATTTATTGATTATACAAGCTCTATATTTTGGCTGTTTTCATTGGTATTCATTTTTATTACAGGGTTAATTGCAGGATGCTACCCGGCATTTTACCTTTCTTCTTTTACACCTGTAAAAGTATTAAAAGGCAGTTTCAAAAAAACAAATGCATTGGTTACACCACGAAAAGTGTTAGTGGTACTGCAGTTCTCAATTGCTATCATACTTATCATCAGCACCATCATAGTAAGCCAGCAAATAAAATTTGCACAAGACCGTGATACCGGCTACGACAGGAACAGCCTTGTTTTCACATTTGTGCAGGGCGATGCAGATAAAAACTATCAGCTTATCAGGCAGGAACTTTTAAGTAGTGGTGCGGCAGTATCTGTTTCAAGGTCTTCAAACCCTATTACACGAAGAAGAGGCGACAGTTGGGGTTTTTCGTGGGATGGAAGTACCGAGGCAGATAAGAAAACTGATTTTGTAAGAATGGGCACCGATGCTGGTTTTATAAAAACAATGGGAGTTGAATTGTTGCAGGGCAGGGATATTGACATTTACAATTTTCCAACCGACAGCACGGCTATACTGTTAAACGAGTCGGCGGTAAAAGCCATGCATGTAAAAGACCCAATGGGTATGATTGTAAAAAATTTTGGTGATATGCAGTTTCATGTGGTAGGTATAGTGAAGGATTTTATATTGGAATCGCCATTTGAAAAAAAGATAAACCCTATCATCGTCTTTGGCCCTTCGGTTGATTTTTTACAGGTTATACATTTTAAACTAAACCCCTTACAAAGTACATCAAAGAATATTGCCCAGGCCGAATCGATATTTAAAAAATACAATCCACAAATGCCTTTTGAGTATTTTTTTGTAGATGAATCGTATGCTAAAAAATTCAAGGCACAGCAACGTACAGGAAATTTATCAGCATTGTTTGCAGGCTTGTCGATTTTTATTTCATGCCTGGGCTTGTTTGGTCTTGCTATGTATATGGCCGAAAGCCGCATAAAAGAGATAGGTGTACGTAAAGTATTGGGTGCAAGTGTTACCGGCATTGCTTCCTTATTATCAAAAGATTTTTTAAAGTTGGTTTTGATTGCATTTTTGATTGCATCGCCTATAGCATGGTTTGCCATGAACAAATGGCTACAGGGATACACTTATCGTGTAGAAATACAATGGTGGGTATTTGTTTCAGCCGGAATCCTGTCGGTACTTATTGCCTTTATTACAGTAAGTTACCAGGCTGTAAAGGCTGCCATGTCTAACCCGGTAAAAAGTTTAAGAACGGAATAAAAGTATTATTATGATTAAAAACTATTTTATAACTGCATTTAGAAATTTTAAGCGTAATAAAAGTTATACTCTTTTAAATACAATGGGATTAACGGTAGGTATTGGCGCCTGTTTCTTAATTTTTTTAATTATACAGTTCGAAAGTAGCTTCGATAATTTTCATCCAAAGAAAAATAGTATTTACCGCATTGGCACACAATTTTATAACGAAAATGGTTTTGATTATAGTGATGGCGTTAACTTTCCTGTTGCTAATGGAATTCGAAATGATTTTCCGGAGATAAAAGAAGTGGCTTCGATAGTTAAAGAAGAAGGACAGGTAACTGTTGAAGAAGAAACCGGGCATCTGAAGAAAATGCAGGAAGATAATTTTTATTATGCCGATCCTGAATTTTTTGAAATGTTTAATTTTGGATGGATAGCTGGAAATGCAAAGACTTCCTTAAATAATCCTAATAATGTAGTTCTTACGCAAGCTACTGCTGAAAGATATTTTGGTAACTGGAAAAATGCTGTTGGAAAAACAATAAAATATAAAAATAAAGACCTGTATACTGTTACAGGAATTTTAAAGAACCCACCTCAAAATACCGATTTTCCATTAGCTGTTGTAGCGCCCTATTCGGCTTTACAACATACAAGTAGAAAATCTATGCTTGAAGACTGGGTGAGTATATTTGGTAATACCAATACTTTTGTTGTGTTACCTGCCACACTTAGTGTTGAAAAATTCAACACACAATTAAAATCGTTTGCAAAAAAACACAAACCTGCAGATTATGCCAATGATAGTTATATAGCACAACCTTTATCAGAAGTACACTTCGATGAAAGATTTGGTAATTATAACCACCGTACTTTTAGTCATTCGCTTATTAATGTTTTATGGCTTATAGGGATATTTCTAATTGTAATTGCTTGTGTAAATTTTATTAATCTTGCTACAGCACAATCGGTTAACAGGTCAAAAGAAGTAGGTGTAAGAAAAGTTTTAGGCAGTGGCCGTAAACAGCTTGCATGGCAGTTTTTAGGCGAAACAGCAGTGATAGTAATTGTTGCTGTAATATTGGCAATAGCCTTATCAATTTCATTATTACCTTTTTTAAATAACTTTTTAGGTACTCATATCGGCATACAGGTTTTTAAAAATCCATCAACAATCTTTTTTATAGTCTCTGCTGCTTTATTAGTTACTTTTTTAGCCGGTATTTACCCTGCTATCATATTATCAGGGTTTAATCCAATAACTGCATTAAAAAGTAAAATAACTGCTAAAATGGTGGGGGGCATCACATTAAGGCGGGCTTTAGTGGTGTTGCAGTTTGTAATTGCTCAAATCCTCATTATAGGAATGTTTATTGTGGTTAGCCAAATGAATTTGTTTAAGAATACTTACCTTGGTTTTACTAAAGATAATATTATTAATGTGCCATTATTCAATGATAGTATTAATCTTACAAAAACTGATTACCTGCGTAACCAATTGCTGAGTAACCCTGATATTAAAAACGTAAGTTTCAGTTATGGCAGCCCTTCTGATAATGGCAACTGGACTAGTGATTTTAAATTTAATCATGCTGCAAAAGCTACCAATTTTAATGCTAATCTTAAATATGCCGACCCCGAATATTTTAAAACTTATAACCTTCAATTTGTTGCCGGGCATGCTTATAGCAATAGTGATACAGTAAGGGAATATGTAGTAAACGAAACATTACTTTTAAAACTAGGTATCACCAATCCGCAAAAGGCTATTGGTAAACAAATTAACTTTTGGGATGAAGATATAGCCAATATTGTAGGTGTTATTAAAGATTTTAATTCTTATTCTTTAAGCGAGCCAATAGTACCTGTTGTGTTAACAACAAGGAAAGCTGTTTACCGCACAATTAATATTAAAATAAGGGCTGGATCAGAAAAAACTGTTTTGCCATATATAGAAAAATTATGGTCGGCCACATATCCTGAGAATGTTTACGATTACAAATTCCTTGATGATAAGATTGCAAACTTTTATAAACAGGAAAGCAAGTTATCTCAACTATATAAAATTTTTGCCGTCCTGGCTATTTTTATTAGTTGTCTTGGATTGTATGGATTGGTATCTTTTATGGCAGTGCAACGTACAAAAGAAATGGGCATCCGTAAAGTGTTAGGCGCATCTGCCCGTAATATTGTATTCCTGCTTTCAAAAGAATTTACATTACTTATTGTCATCGCTTTTGCAATTGCTTCTCCCATTGCCTATTTTATAATGAACAAATGGTTGCAAAATTATAGTTACCGTATTCCTATTGGCGCTACTATCTTTTTGCTGGCAATCACTTGCTCGGTGGTTATTGCATGGTTAACGGTTGGATATAAGGCAGCAAAAGCGGCTATTGCTAACCCGGTAAAAAGTTTAAGAACGGAATAAAACAATATGCTAAATGATGAAGGAAAGGTTTAAATCAAAAGTCAAAAGTAAAAAATAGAATTATGAATTATGAGTTATAAGTTATCAGTGTTAGGATGCTTGGATTTCATTCAACATTCAACATGTAGCATTCAAATTTCATAATTCAACATTCAACATTCAAAATTCAAATAAAGTGTTTAAAAATTATTTTAAAACGGCATTACGTAATCTTCGTAAAAACAAATTATACTCCATCATTAATATTTTTGGATTAACGGTGGGGCTTGCTGCGTGCTTGCTGATTGGTGTTTATATTAATAATGAATTAAGCTACGATAAGTTTAATTCAAATGCCGATAGAATTGTGAGGGTGACCATGGAATTTAAACAAGCCGAAACAGTAAATAAAGTAGCTACTACCGGAACAAAAGTGGGGCCGCAGTTCAAAAGAACTTTTCCGGATATTGAAGATTATGTTCGTACTTACATAAGTAGCAGTATTGTAAAAAACGATACTAAGATTTTTGATGAACCAAGGGTATTGTATGCAGATGACCCATTCTTTAAAATATTTTCATTTAAAATAATAGAAGGAGATGCTGCAACAGCATTGGATGCGCCGGGTAAAGTGGTACTTACCAAATCTATGGCTGAAAAATATTTTGGTAAAGAAGATGCGGTAAATAAAACACTTAATGTAAGTGGTAAGGATATGATTGTTTCTGCAGTTTGCCAGGATGCTCCTCAGAACTCACAATTAAAATTTGATTTTGTTACCCAATTTCTAAACTTAAACAATGTAAAAGAAGAAAACTGGTGGACGGCCAATTGGGTTACTTATTTATTATTGCGAGATAAAAACAGCATACCACAACTTGAGCAGCAGGTAAATAATTATATGCAAACCCCGGCAGTGAGGGCAGAAGCCCGTTTAGATGGCAGCAATTACCTCTCTTATCACCTTGAACCATTAACCAGCGTTCATTTACATTCCTCTCTTGCCGGCTTTGAGCCCAATGGCAGTATTACTTATGTGTATATGTTTTTAGTGATTGCATTGCTCATACTCATCATCGCATGTGCTAATTATACCAATCTGGCCACAGCACAGTCTGCCGGCCGTAGCGGCGAAATAGGTATGCGTAAAGTGATGGGGGCATCAAAGCAACAAGTATTTATTCAGTTCATTGGTGAGTCGGCGGTTATAACATTTATTGCTGCGGTGCTGGCATTTATATTGAGTATGTTTTTGATTCCTTCTTTCAATAATATTCTTGGTACCCATTTTGGTTTGGATGTATTAATACAACCTGTTCCCATAATATCATTGATAGCATTTTGCATATTGGTTAGTTTTTTTGCAGGTTTGTATCCTGCACTGGTACTTTCTGGTACACAAATTATTGGTGTGCTTAAAAAAGGATTCACTTTTACCGGGGGAAATAACCTGTTACGAAAAAGTTTGATTGTTGTTCAGTTTTCAATTTCAATTTTTCTAATCATATATACCGTTGTCATTTTGCAGCAAATGAATTTTATGCAAACAAAAAACCTGGGTTACAATAAAGATCATGTTGTGGTATTACCCATTGGTGGAAAAATGAAAAAAGATTTTCAGAATATAAAAGAAGCAATTGAAAAAGTTCCGGGTGTAGAGGCTGTTACAGCATCTTATGAAACACCCGAATTTGTGGAATGGGGCGATGGGATAACAGCCATTGATGAAAAAGGGAAACACGAAATTTCTTTAAATGCAATGCCTGTTGACCTTGATTTTACCGGTACACTTAAAATGCAACTGGCAGCAGGACGTGATTTTCAGCAATTTGATTTTGCCATTATGGATACCAGTAATGACTATGCCAATTACCGGCAGCCATTTATGATTAATGAAACTTTAGCAAAAAAACTTGGCTGGTCGCCCGAACAGGCAATTGGTAAAATTATTGAGAAAGGCTCGCCGGGGCCTGTAGTAGGTGTTGTTAAAGATTTTAATTTCAGCAGCCTGCACGATCCTATTGGCCCATTGGTTATGTTCCTTAGCAGGGATTTTGCAAATGTTTTTATGGTACGTATAGCAGGTAATAATACAAAAACCACTTTAAGCAGCCTTGAAAATGTTTGGAAACAACGGGTACCAGAGAGACCATTTAATTTTCATTTTTTAGATGATGATTATAATAAACTTTACCAGGCCGAACAAAAAACATCTGTTTTGTTTAGTGTGGCTGCTGGCCTTGCTATCATACTTGCCTGCCTGGGATTGTTTGGTCTTGCAGCTTTTACAACCGTGCAACGCACAAAAGAGATTGGTATAAGGAGAGTATTGGGGGCAACAGTTAGCGGTATTGCCATGCTGGTATCATCAAATTTTTTAAAACTGGTTGCTGTGGCAATTTTGATTGCAGCGCCGTTGGCCTGGTGGGCAGCCAACAATTGGTTACAGGATTTTGCTTTTAGGATACCGGTGCAATTATATGTTTTTTTAATTGCAGCAATAGCAACAATGCTTATAGCCTTAATTACTGTTAGTTTTCATTCGGTAAAAGCGGCGGTGACAAACCCGGTAAAATCATTGCGAACAGAATAAAGGTTATGCTAAATGTTGGATGTTGAATTAAGAGTTATGAATTATGAATGTTGAATGTTAGATGTTGAATGATGAATGTATTATTAAATAAAGTGAATTTGTTACACAACGAAATAACGAGTAACGAGAAACGAGTAACGAGTAACGAAAAAACAAGTAACGAGTAACAATCAAACAACCAACAACTAAATAATAATATAGCCATGATAAAAAATTATTTTAAAATAGCATTACGAAACCTGGTAAAAACAAAAGGATTTTCCTTTATCAATATTACAGGCTTTGCAATTGGGCTAACTTGTTTTATGCTGATTGCAGTATATGTGTTTAATGAATTAAGTTACGACAAGTATCCTGCTGATGCAAAGAATATCTACCGTGTTAATTTGAATACTACCGGAAACGGAGAGGTGGCAGTGTATCCCAATGTAGATGTGGCTGTAGGCGAAGGAATGAAAAATGCGTTACCTGAAATAAAAGCCACAACAAGGCTAACACAGGCAAATGATTTTGTAAAATATGAAGACAAACAGTTTAAAGAAGAACATCTTGCTTTTGTAGATTCAAATTTTCTGCAAATGTTTTCAATTCCTTTAATTGAAGGTGATGGGAATAAAGCATTGACAGAACCTAATTGTATAGTGATTTCTAAAGCTTTTGCTAAAAAATATTTTGGAGACCAGCCTGCAATTGGTAAACCATTAATGGTTGGTACAAATGCTGATATTTTTAAAGTAACCGGGGTTATTGATAAAGTACCCGACAATTCTCATTTTCATTTTGATGCCTTTTTAAGCCTTACATCCAGGCAAATTAAAAGAACAACTTGGAGCAATATTGGTTTTTACACATACCTTTTACTTAACAAGGATGTTGATCCAAAAAAACTGGAAGCTAAATTCCCGCAATTGGTTGCTAAATATGTAGTGCCTGAAATACAACACGACATGGGAGTAAGCCTTGCAGAAGCACAGAGGTCGGTAAATAATTTTGTGTTTACTTTACAACCGCTTACCGATATTCACTTGCATAGTAATACAAAATACGAACTGGAGCCTAACAGTGATGTTCAATATATTTATATTTTTTCGGCATTAGCAATATTTATATTACTGCTTGCCTGTGTAAATTTCACCAACTTATCAACCGCACGTGCTTTAAAAAGAGCAAGAGAGGTAGGCATACGTAAAGTATTGGGTTCGGTTAAAAAGCAATTAATATTTCAGTTCCTCATCGAATCAGTGTTGTTAACTTTTTTTGCAATGCTTTGTGCTTATGTGTTGATATACTTTTTGCTTCCCTATTTCAATCAGTTAGCTGATAAAAATATCAGCTTTGGTTTTTTCCTGGGTTACCAGTCAATAATAGTAATGTTTCTTGTAAGTTGTGTAGCAGGCATATTAGCAGGCATCTATCCTGCTTTTTTCCTTTCATCGTTTAATACAATCAGGGTCTTAAAAGGAGCATCTACTTCGGGTTCTCAAAAAAGCCAGTTACGCAGCAGCTTAATAGTTTTCCAGTTCTTTGTTTCTGCAACTTTAATTATTGCCACCATAGTGGTTTACCAGCAGTTATCATATATGCAAAACAAAAAACTGGGTTATGATAAAGAGCAGGTTTTGATTTTGCCAGATACAAGGTTACTTGGTAAAGACCAGGATGCCTTTAAACAACAACTTTTGCAGGATAGCCGTGTGTCTTCAGTAAGTATCAGTTGGGCGGTACCGGGTGGCTCTATCCGGAATGGAACAGAAATATTTCCTAAGAACAATAATGGAAATGGCGCCACTATTCATGCACATATTTTTAATGTAGATTATGATTACCTCAAAACACTAGGAATACAGGTGGTACAGGGAAGAAATTTTTCTGAAGACTTTCCAACAGATTCATCAGGTATCGTTATTAATGAAGCTGCAGTGCGTGAACTGGGATGGACAGGCACTAATCCAATTGGTAAATCAATTGTTCGTTCGGGACAGCAGGAACTAAAAGTTGTAGGGGTTGTTGCCGATTTTAATTATGCATCCCTAAAACAAAAGATTGCACCAATTATGTTAATGCTGGGAAGAAATTACGGAGGTATGCTTGTTAAAATTAAATCGGATGATGTAAATGGATTTCTTAATGATTTAAAAACAAAATGGTCGTCATTTAATCCCGCCGGGCCACTTAGCTATAATTTTTTGGATGATAATTTTGCCAAATTATATTCCAGTGAACAGAAAACCCAACAAATTTTTACTGCTTTTGCAATAATTGCAATTATAATAGCCAGCCTTGGATTATTTGCTCTTTCAGCATTTGTTATTGAACAAAGATCAAAGGAAATTGGTATTCGTAAAGTATTGGGAGCCTCAGTTCAAAATGTATTCCTGTTAGTTTCAAAAGAGTTTTTATTACTGGTAGCAATTGCATTTATATTTTCGATACCGGTTACCTGGTGGGCAATGAATAGCTGGCTTCAGGATTTTGCATACAGGATAAATATTGCCTGGTGGATTTTTGCTGCTACAGGAATTGTTACTTTTTTAATTGCATTATTAACTATCAGTTTCCAGGCTATCAAAGCTGCTTTGACAAACCCGGTTAAATCATTGCGAACGGAGTAGTTTTAATTATGAGTTATGAGTTATGAGTTATGAGTTATGAATTATGAGTTATGAATGTTGGATGTAGAATGATGAAAGTATTATTAAGTAAAGTGAATTTGTTACACAACGAAAAAACGAGTAACGAAAAACGAGTAACGAGTAACAATCAAACAACCATCAACAAAATAAAAATTCTGCCATGATAAAAAATTATTTTAAAATAGCATTACGTAACCTTTGGAAAAATAAGGGTTACAGCGCCATTAATATTTTTGGCCTTGCAGTTGGCCTGGCAAGTTGTTTACTCATTACACTATATGTAACTGATGAACTTAGTTACGACCGTTATAATAAAAAGGCTGACCGCATTTACAGGATAAATTCTGACATACGCTTTGGAGGCGCCGATTTGCACATAACCGAAACTTCGGATATGATGGGCGAACTGTTGAAAAAAGATTATCCGCAAGTGGAAGAATACACCCGTATTTATAATAACGAAGGCGATAAATTAATTAAGAAAGGTGATGAATTTATTGATGAACCCCGGATAGCTTATGTTGATTCAACATTCTTTGATGTTTTTACACTGCCTGCAATTGAAGGTAACCCAAACAAAGCTTTATTTGAGCCCAATACGGTTGTACTTACACAAACGGCTGCTTTAAAATATTTTAATAATGTACATGCAATTGGAAAAATACTGGAGATAAAGAATGATGCCTCCACAATACCATTTAAGGTTACCGCAGTAATTAAGGATGTACCCAAAGAATCGCATTTTAATTTTGAGGTTTTCCTCTCAATGAAAAATGCCAACTATCAATGGGGCCAGCTCACCAGCCATAACTTTCATACTTACCTGTTATTAAAACCCGGCACCGATTATAAGGCATTTGAAAAACATTTTGACCAGTACACTGATAAATATGTGCTTCCTTATGCACAGCAATTCATCAAAATTAATAGCATGGATGAATTTAGAAAAGCCGGTAATAAACTTGAATACAGCTTAATACCTTTAACAGGTATCCACCTAAAAAGCGATTTTAATTTTGAAATTACACCCTCCGGAAATATTCAGTATGTTTATATTTTTTCTGTTGTTGCTTTGTTTATCTTAATACTGGCCTGTATAAACTTTATGAATTTAAGTACGGCACGCAGTGCTAAACGGGCCAAAGAAGTTGGCATACGTAAAGTGCTTGGCACCCAACGAAAAACACTTATTACACAGTTTTTAACCGAATCTACCATAACAGCTTTAATAGCGCTGGCATTAGCATTGCTTATTGCCTATTTAGTGTTGCCGCTGTTTAATGATATAGCCGCTAAAACACTTTCAATAACAGATCTCTTCAATAAACAATTAATCCTGTTTTTAATATTACTGCCCTTTATTGTAGGCTTACTGGCAGGCAGTTACCCGGCTTTATACCTGTCAAAGTTTAAACCCATTGCCGTGTTAAAAAATAATCTTCATACCGGGTTTAAAAAAAGCAGCCTCCGCAATGTATTGGTGGTATTTCAATTTGCTATTTCTATCATGATTATTATTGGAACCATTATTGTTTATAGCCAGCTTCATTATATCCAAACAAAACAATTGGGTTTTAATAAAGACCAGGTATTAATTATTGACGGAGCAAATGCATTAGGTAAAAATGCACAGGCTTTTAAAAATGATGTTTTGGCATTGGAATCTGTTAGTTCGGGTACGCTTAGTGCATATTTACCGGTATCCAACTCATCAAGGAGTGATAACTCTTATTCAAAAGATGCAGTGATGAATACACAAAGCGGAATAGATATGCAAACATGGATTGTGGATTATGACTACATTAAAACAATGGGAATGCAAATAGTGAAAGGAAGAAATTTTTCAAAAGATTATGGCTCCGATTCATCGGCTATCCTTATCACCGAAACCACAGCCCGTATGCTTGGTTTTGATGACCCTGTTGGTAAAACAATCTATTCACCAACTGGTATTCCGGGTGCAGGTTCTCTGGTGCCGGTACAAATAATTGGCGTTGTTAAGGATTTTAATTTTGAATCGCTTCGCCGTAAACTGGGGCCATTATGTATGCATTTAGGCAATAGTAATGGCCTTGCTTCATTTAAGGTTTCTACAACCAATACAAAAAACCTAATTGCACAAATTGAAAAAAAATGGAAACAGTTAGCGCCGGGTATGCCTTTCAGTTACCGGTTCATGAACGAATCGTTCAATGAAATGTACCGCAGCGAACAAAGAGTGGGAAATCTTGCTGTTGTATTTGCCATCCTGGCAATATTGATTGCATGTCTTGGATTGTTTGGACTGGTTACCTATATGGCCGAACAAAGGCATAAAGAGATAGGCGTACGAAAAGTGCTTGGTGCATCTGTAAGTAATGTGGTATTACTGCTCTCAAAAGATTTTTTGTTGTTGGTTGCCATTGCGGCTGTATTGGCATTTCCTTTAGCCTGGTGGGGCATGCATAAATGGCTGCAAGACTTTGAATACCGCATTCAAATTACTGTGTGGGTTTTTGTAATTGCAGGTATGGCTGCATTGCTGATAGCGCTGTTTACAGTAAGCTACCAGGCTATTAAAGCAGCGCTGGCTAACCCGGTTAAAAGTTTGAGAACGGAATAAGAAATATGTTAAATGAAAGATTAAAGTAAAAAGTAAAAAATCAAAAGTTAAAAATAGTGTTATGAATTATGAGTTATAAGTTATAAGTTATGAAAGTTAGGAAGCTTGGATTTCATTCATAATTCAACATCCAACATTCAACATTTAGCATTCATAATTCATAATTCATAATTCAAAATCCAAATAAAGTGTTTAAAAATTATTTCAAAATCGCATTTAGGAATCTTGCCAGGAATAAAATTTATTCTTTCATAAATATTGCAGGATTAGCAATAGGCCTTGCCTGCGCCATGCTGATTATTTTGTATGTAAAAGATGAGATTAGCTATGACCGGTTTCAGCTAAATGCAGATAATATTTACCGCATCGTAACACATAACGTTGATAAAAACGGGGGTAAAATTCATAAGGAACCAAATACAGGATATTTACAGGGCCCTCGTTTTATGCAAAATATTCCTGAGATAAAAAATTTTGTACGTATTCAGCAGGGGAATGAAAATATTAAACTCGGTGATGAAGTAAAAAACCAGGAACTGTTATATGTTGATTCTTCATTTTTTAAAATATTTTCTTTTCCACTTGTTAGTGGTAATGTTAACAATTGTTTGAATGAACCACTATCAGTTGTTATGACTGAAGATGCCGCCAGAACGCAGTTTGGTACAACCAACGTTATCGGAAGAATAGTAATGATGAAAGATGATAGTGTTTTTGTTCCTCATAAAGTAACTGCAGTGGTAAAAAACTGCCCTCAAAACTCTTCTATTAAATTTGATATGCTTTTGCCAATACGGGAATCTCAGGCAGATGCAACGAATAGCGAAAACTGGTTTAATTCTTTTCTCAACACATTTGTAGTTCTTAATCCTCATTCGGATATACAGTCTGTTGAATCGAAGATGCAAAAATTTTATGTTGCCGATACAAAAGATGCAATTATATCATTAAAAAAACAGTTTGGAGATGTAGTGGAAAGCTGGAAAAGCGAATATCATTTACAACCTTTGCTTGATATGCACTTAAGTACTGAACTTCCCTCTCACAATGGTCTTTCAGGTGCAAGCAACCCGATGTATTCTTATATTCTTTCGGGGATTGCATTGTTTGTATTATTGATTGCCTGCATCAATTTTGTAAACCTTACTGTTGCCCGTTCAGTAAAACGTTCTAAAGAAATAGGTATCAGGAAAGTGGTAGGAAGTGACAGGAAACAACTTATTTTCCAGTTTCTGGGAGAGTCTTTTCTGCTTTGCTTAATTGCTTTTGTAATGGCAATAGTGTTTGTACAACTCAGCCTTCCTTTATTTAACAATCTTTCAAATAAGGCGCTGGCGCTTTCTTATTTATTTGATATTAAACTGGTAGCCGGGTACATACTGCTCTTTGTTTTCACTACTCTACTGGCAGGCTTTTATCCGGCAATTGTATTATCCGGTTATAAACCGGTAAAAACTTTGTACAACCGGTTTAGCAATATTGGAAAAAACTATTTACAAAAATCGCTTGTAGTTTTACAATTTACACTTGCCGCTTTCCTGATAATTGCTACGCTTACCATTTATAAACAATTCAATTTCCTTACAAACGAAAAATTAGGATATGATGATACGGATATTGTAACCATTCAAAAAAATTTTAAAACACATGAAGAAGCCTGGCTCTTTAAAAACGAGTTATTGAAAATTCCTGGTATTGTATCGGTGGCTCCCCGCAATGGAGGTTCCTGGTCTACTATTGCAAAACTTGGCAACGATTCAACCATAAATTTTGACTATGAAACAGTAGATGAATCTTTCCTGCCTGTATTGAAAATTCCCCTGGCACTGGGCAGAAATTTTTCTTCAGATTTTCCTGCTGATTCTGCTAATTCCATTTTGGTGAACGAAACTTTTGTAAAAAAGGCCGGATGGAAAAATCCTATTGGCCAAACGGTAAACTTCTGGTATAACAATAATAAAACTTATACAGTAATTGGTGTGGTTAAGGATTACCACTTTGAGTCTTTGAATAAAAAAATAGGGCCACAACTATTTACTATGAAACCCGGAAACCCATATGAAATGGTTTTTATCAAAATAAAACCAAACACAGCATCTGGAAGTTTAATGGCAATTCAAAAAACATTTAAACAATTATTTCCGCTAAACCCATATAGTTATGTTTTTATGAATGAAAAAAACAGGAAAGCTTATGAAGCAGAAGCAAAATGGAAACAGATTATGCTTTTTGGGGCAATACTTACTATTTTTATTTCATGTTTTGGTTTGTTTGGTTTATCGGTACTTTCTGCTGAAAAGCGAACCAAGGAAATAGGAATACGGAAAGTTTTGGGTGCTTCGGTAAACGGTGTAGTAACAATATTATCGAAAGACTTTTTAAAATTAGTTTTCATTTCCCTTGTTATTGCAATACCTGCTGCCTGGCTGGCATCAAATAAATGGCTTGAAAATTATCCATATCGTATTTCTCTCAGCTGGTCAATATTTGCATCAGGTGCTTTATTGGTAATATTAATTGCATTAATTACGGTAAGCTTCCAGGCTATTAAAGCTGCACTGGCCAACCCGGTTAAAAGTTTGAGAACGGAGTAAGAAATGTGGTTAATGATGAATGTAGGGTTGTTTGGGTAAAGTCAAAAGTAAAAAGTCAAAAACAAAAAGTAAAAAGTTATGAATTATGAGTTATGAGTGTTAGGTTGGTTTAAGTAAAAAGTAAAAAATCAAAAGTCAAAAATAAAAATTAGAGTTATAAATTATGAGTTATAAGTTATGAAAGTTAGGAAACTTGAATTTCATTCAAAATTCAACATTTAGCATTTAACATTCATAATTCATAATTCATAATTCAAAATTAAAAAGTTATGATAGAATTAAAAGGAATTTACAAATGGGTGAACACGGGCAATAACCGTACATTTTTGCTGAAGGATATTAACCTGTCCATCAAAGAAGGCGAGTTCATTTCCATCATGGGGCCTTCTGGTTCGGGCAAATCTACTTTGCTGAATGTGATAGGCATGCTGGATGAATTTGATGAAGGCGAATATGTTTTTATGAACGAACCGGTTCATAAGCTGAAAGAAAAACAAAGGGCCGCATTGTACAAGCAATACATCGGCTTTGTATTCCAGGCTTACCACCTTATTGATGAATTAACCGTGTACGAAAATATTGAAACACCGTTGATTTACCAGGATATAAAATCATCTGATAGAAAAGCCATGGTGGCCGATATCCTTGACAGGTTCAACATTGTGGGTAAAAAAGATTTGTTTCCTACACAGCTTTCGGGCGGGCAACAGCAATTGGTGGGCATAGCAAGGGCGCTTATTGCCAACCCAAGATTATTACTGGCCGATGAACCTACCGGTAACCTGAATTCGAAACAGGGAGAAGAGATCATGGACTTGTTCAGCCAACTTAATAAAGATGGGGTAACCATCATACAGGTAACTCACTCCGAAAAAAATGCAGCTTACGGTTCTAGAATTATTAATCTGCTGGATGGCAGGGTTGAAAAATAACATTTTTTGATTTTTTAAATTAAAGGATTGAATAAAAAAATAAGTACTATGCGTAGTTTAAGAATAACTTTTGGCTTTTTATTTTTTTCTGTAAATGTGTTTGCACAGGATAATACATTTACATTAAAACAATGTATTGAAACAGCTTTAAGTAATAATATTTCGGTAAAACAGGCAAGCTTACGTGCCGATGCTGCCAACGTAAATCTTAAGCAGGCCAAAGATAACCTGCTACCTTCCGTTAACGGAAGCTTTAATTATGGGTTTCAACAGGGGCGCTCGGTAAATCCTTTAACAAACAGTTACATTAATCAGCAACTCAATTCGTCAAATGTGGGCCTTAATGGAAATTTTACACTTTTTAACGGAATGCGTTTGCAAAACATAATTAAACAAAACCGATTTGCTTATGATGCGGCCAGGATGGATGAACAACAGGAAAAAGATAACCTGCGGCTTAATGTGATACTTGCGTACCTGCAGGTATTAAGTAATGAAGATGTGCTGGCTATTGGTAAAGAGCAGGTGGAAGTAACAAAAAAACAGGTTGATAGGATGGCAATACTTGTTAAAGAAGGAGCGGTTGGTAACTATCAGCTATCCGATTTAAAAGGGCAGCTTGCCAATGAAGAGATTGCCAACATTAATGCAGAAAATAACCTGCAGCAATCAAAACTGGCTTTATGCCAGTTGATGAACATCAAATACAATAGTGGGATGAAACTGGAAAAATCCGGTATAGAAATGCTTGTATCAAAATATGCCGAAAGTAGCGAAGAAGTTTACCTGGCTGCCTTGAAAAATTTTGCCCTTATTAAAGCAAATGATTTAAAGATAAAAAGTACCGACAAAGCGGTAAAGGTTGCCAAGGCAGGATTTTATCCTACAGTAAGTTTTAATGCAAACCTGGGTAGTGATTATTCGAGCCTGGCACAAACGCTTACTCCTACTAATATAGTAGAATCTTCTACCGGCGAATATGTCATCATTAATGGTAACCAAAATCCGGTGCTGCAACAGCAGCAAAATTATACATCTGCTAAAACTGCATATTTCCGGCAGTTAAATAATAACCTGGGAACTTTTGTAGGTATAAATATACGGGTACCGCTTTTTAATGGGTTTCAAACCAAAAACAATATCAGGCTTTCAAAAATCAACCTGGCCAATGCAAAACTGGAATCGGATAATACAAAATTACAATTGCGCCAAAACATAGAGCAGGCCTGGCTTGATATGAACTCATCTTTTGAAAAGTATAAGGCCTTAACAGGGCAGGTGGCCGATTTTAAAGAATCATTCAGGGCGGCCGAAGTGCGGTTCAATACCGGTGTAATCAACTCCACTGAATACCTTATCAGTAAAAATAACCTCGACAGGGCAAGCACTAACCTTGCACAGGCAAAATATGAATACAGCTTTCGAACAAAAATTCTTGATTATTATAAAGGCACGGTTTTTTAGTTAAATAAAAACAGCTTTAAAAGTTCTCTGCTGCTTGCTGTTTTTTAAAAGGGTGATAATTAATTTTATCATCCTTTTTTTATTTCTGCATATTGGCTAAATAAACAGGTATTTACTAAATCGATTTTTTAATTTGTAATCGTTATTCCTGTATTGTAAATTTATAATGTTTATTTATTAAAATGATTAACCTTTTGAAAACAGGGATATAATTTCAATGGTTTAACATCTTAAAAAATATCAATAACAAAATAAAGTAGCTTAACTTCATTTTCAATTTTTTAAAAAAAGTTGCAAGCATCTTTAAATAATAATATCTAACACCGGCAATTAGCCAGTTAAAGATACAGGTACTAAATACGAACAATTATTTTTACAACATCAATACAAACACAATGAAAAGAAAAACTTTTTTGAAAGCCACCGGCATTACTGCGGCAGCGGTTGCGCTAAACCCTTCAAGCGGCCTGGCAGCAGGCAATACGGCATATGATAACAAAGTGAAGATGGCCATTATAGGCACAGGGCTTCGTGGACAAAACCATTTAGACCTCCTGCTACGCAGAGATGATGTGGACCTGGTGGCCATTTGCGATATTAGCGACCGTATGCTGGGTATGGCAAAAGAAATAATTGACAAAAGCGGGAAAAAAATGCCACAGGTGTATACCGGTAACGATTATGCCTGGGAAAAAATGCTTAAAGAAAAACAAATTGATGCTGTAGTAATTGCTACACCATGGGAATGGCACAAGCTTATGATAATTGGTTCGCTGGATGCAGGAATAAAATATGTTGGCACCGAGGTGATGCTGGGCATTACTTTACAAGACCATTGGGATGTGGTGAAGGCGGCAGAAAAATACAACGCACATGTGATGATGCTTGAAAATGTATGTTACCGCAGGGATGTGATGGCTGTATTGAATATGGTGCGGCAGGGTTTATTTGGAGAGTTGATTCACCTGCAGGGCGGTTATCAGCACGACTTGCGTGGAGTAAAATTAAACAATGGCGTGCAACCTTATGGTGGCGGCTGCGAATTTGGCGAAAAAGGTTTTTCAGAAGCTCACTGGCGCACCTTGCATTCAGTAAACCGTAACGGCGACCTATACCCAACGCATGGTATTGGCCCCATCGCAAATTACATTAACATCAACAGGGGAAACCGGTTTATTAATCTTTGCTCTTTTTCAAGCAAAACAAGAGGCTTGCACGATTATATTGTAAAAACATGCGGCCCCGATAGCCCTAATGCAAAAGTGCAGTTTAAGTTAGGCGATGTGGTTACCACTTCAATAAAGTGTGTTAATGGCGAAACTATTTTATTGCAACACGATACAAGCCTGCCAAGGCCTTATTCGCTTGGCTTTAGGGTACAGGGTACCGGAGGCTTGTGGATGGATGTAAGTAAAACAATTTATGTAGAAGGAAAATCGGCGAAGCATGATGTTTGGGACGATCAGAAGAGCTGGTTGGATAAATACGATCATCCATTATGGAAAAAATATGGCGAAGATGCAAAAGGTGCCGGGCATGGCGGCATGGATTTTTTTGTGATACATTCATTTGTTGAATCGGCTAAAAGAAAACTGCCTACTGCCCTTGATGTATATGATGCTGCTACCTGGAGTGCCATCACACCTTTAAGCGAACAATCGGTTGAGTTGGGTAATGAAACAGTTGACTTCCCGGATTTTACCGGTGGCCAATGGATGTACCGTAAACCTGTGTTTGCTTTTAATGATGATTTTTAATTTGCAAATCATACTTAGTAAAGAGCCGAAACAAATTTTTGTTTCGGCTCTTTATATAAAAAATACTTATTGTTTTTTAAGTAGTCTTATCTTCTGCAAGCACTGCATCATGAGGGTTGTTTAAAAAATCCCTGTCGAGCGTAAATAAAGCTTCTTCGCTTGCATTAACGCCACCTGCAATCTTTATCTTATCCAAAAGGCTCAATGCAAGTGTTTCTTCTTCGGTTTGCTCTTTTACAAACCACTGCATAAAATGCCAGGTAGCCCAGTCTTCTTCTTCAAAACTTAGTTTTACAAGTTTATAGATGCCCTTGGTGTTGTCCACTTCCTGGTTAAATATTTCTTCAAAACAATGCTGTATGCTTGTAGGATGTTTTGGCGGAGCCGGTACGGCTTCAATCTTAACTTTTGCACCACGCTGTAAAATGTAATTCAAAATTTTCATCATGTGGTTACGTTCTTCATTGGCATGGCTAAACAAAAAATTTGCTATGCCTGCATATCCCTCGTTTGATGCCCATGCACCAAATGAAAGATAGGTTTGTGAAGCCGATGCTTCTTTTGTAAGCTGCCGGTTAAGTTCGGCAGCCATATTTTTCGAAAGCCTGTTATGTTCCATGTTGTGTAAATTTTATTTGTTAATTAATTGTACCTGCCGGTAACAGAAATGCGTTTACTAATTTACCACAACTTTTTTACTTAAAATTGTTCTTTTATTATCGATTCATTGTCAACCTTTAAATGTTTCAATTGCTTTTCAATTGCATCCATCATGGGTTCGGGGCCGCATAAATAAAATTTCATCCCTTTGCCATGAATATGTTTTTTCAATAGCTCCTCGTTTATATATCCATGTTCAAAACCTTCGGCTTCTTCATCCGATAACACGTTAATGAAATGATTGCCCAATAGTTTTTCAAAATCTTTTTGTAAAATGATATCGGCTTTTGTTTTATTTGCAAAAATGAGTTTGTTGTTACCAATTTTGTTTTGCGATTGTAGCATCCTGAAAATGGAAATAAATGGCGTTACCCCTGCGCCACCGGCAATAAATATACCTTCGCCCTTATAACCAATAGTGCCAAAAACATCATGCACAATCAATTCATCACCTGCTTTCAGTTGCAGCAGTTCATTGGTTACAGCATTGTGTGTGGGATATGTTTTAATGGTAAACTCAAGGTATTCATCCTGCGGAAGGCTGGTGAATGTAAATGGCCTTCTTTCATCTTCCCATGCCGGTTTGTTTATTGAAATTTCTGTGGCTTGACCGGGAACAAAGTCATAACCCTTGGGTTTGTCTGTTACTATTTGCAAAACATCGTGTGTTACTTTTTTTACCGACCTTACTTTAACTGTATGTTTTTCCATAAATATAAATTTTTAAGAGTGAATTTATTTAACTGCATCTTCTATTGCAGTATTGATGCTGTATGTAGATGTACATTTATTATGCCATTACTGCTGTTACTGCCATATATGCGTAACAAATCAATACATAATTGACAAATCCTTTCATGATATTATGAGCAGTATCATAAAAGCCTTGCTGAATGCCTGCGGCATAGAATTTGACAATGAAAAACAAGAGAACAAAATGATATGACAGTTTTGTGATGAAGAATAGATTTTGGTTTGATAGTTTTGTCATGTTTCATTGATAACACAGCTACCGGAACCTAAACTGCAAATATGATGAAGAAGAAATTGATGGCATTAATACAATTCCGATATGAAGAAGACGAAGAGAAATATGATTTGGGTATGCAGTGGCATCCTGCTTTTTTTTATACTGCTTAATGTAGCTTTCTTTAAAATTGCCGGTACTAATATTGAAAAAATATTCTTTGGGTTATTATCAGCAATAATATTTTTTGCCTGGATGATTTATATTATCCGCCCCCAAAAAGTCCTTTCCATACTTGGTTCTTTTAGTCGTAAAAATGAAATACTTTCAAAAGTGCCTGTAATAAAATTATTGCCCAACCAGTTAAACGAAGTTGTAATTGATGAACAAAGCCTGCTGGTATCTGTAGGTGGCCAAAGAAGTAAACAACCTTACAAAGCTGCTATTTTAAATACTGCTGCTATCTGTGATAATGATTTAAGCAATATTTCTGCAAGACAATTGCCGAACCTTAATTTTAATTTTTTTAAAGAAGAAAACACCAGCTATAATAACAGGTTGGATACTTATTGTATTAATGAAGAGGGCCTTGTTTGGCAGGTTGGGCCATTGTATAAAGGCTGCAGAAGCACATGCGGAAATTTCAGTTCAACATTATTTAAACGAAATGCAATGCATCCTTCCATTAAAATGATTGAACTGGCATTGACTGATTATCCTGGCACAAACGATAATACAATCCTTACAAACAATAGGTTTGTACAAGCAGGAAATAGTTCATTATTAAATAATGGTATCCCTGTTGCCGAACATACAGCTTTTAATTGTGCAGAGTCGATGATGATTTTTATTGGCTCATTACAAAAACTTTCAGCTGGTAAACCTGTAGGCATCAGGCTCCCAATTTGTAATAAAAAGAAGTTCTATGAAATTTGCTTTGCCATCCGTAAAACAAATATTTTTCCTGATTTCATTTCGGTGGAAGAACATGTTGAAACAGGTAAAAAAATAAATTCCATCAATAAATACATGCCATTGTATGAAACGCTGCAGTTTGTTTCAAAAACATTAAAGCAATACAACCTGCATAAAGAAATAAAAATAATAGCTATAACAAAAAAAACATCAGGCTTTGAAATGATTAAGTTGATTGCATTAGGTGCCGATGCGGTTTATGCTTTTTTGCCGGTTCATAAAACTGAGAAGCACCGGGCAGGCCAATCTGTAAATTACCGAAATACCACACTGCAGTCTATGATTGGTATTATGCAAGCTTGTGGCTTCAAAAGCCCTAAAGATATCACCCTTGAAAAACTATTCAGGCAGCTTGATATACTTCCGTTGATTGCACAAGGCGATAGTGATATTGAAAACGTAAATGAAGGTTCGGTAAAAATATTACAACAGCATGATGAAAAATACAAGAGGAAGGTTAACAGGAAGCAGGTGGCCGTAATGTAAATTGAAAAGCCGAAGCATTTTTGCTTCGGCTTTTTTTGTAGAAGAAGAAATTATTACTCCAATCAATTAAATTTTATTGGCCGGCTTTATATCCTTTTATTGCATAATAAAGTATGTACAGGTAGCAGGGTATCATCAGTAAACAAAATACCAACTGAAAATCGTGTTCATCTTTAAGGCTTGCAAATATTTTAGGGATGATGGCGCCGCCGGCGATACCCATAATCAATATGGCCGACCCTTTTTCAGTAAACTTTCCCAATCCTTTAATGGCCAATGGAAAAATTGCAGGCCACATCAAAGCATTGGCAAGGCCTAATGCAGCTACAAAAGCAACCGATGCATATCCATGCGTAAAAAATGCGCCAAGGGTAAACACTATGCCCAATACGGCCGAATATTTTAATGCAGCCTCCTGTGACATATATTTTGGAATTGTTATCAACCCAATTACATAACCAAGCAGCATGGCTGCTAATGTATAAGAAGTAAAATATTTTGTTTCGTCGGTAGGTATGTTAAATCCTTTACCGTATGTACCGATAGCATCTCCTGCCATCACCTCTACACCTACATATACAAAAATGCAAAGCGCACCCAGCCATAAATGAGGAAAATTAAAGAGACTGTTTTTTTGTTTTGCACCTTCTGCTGTTTCAATCTGTTTGTTAGATTCGGATGATTTTATTTCGGGCAAAGATGAACGCATCACCAAAAAGGCAACAACCAACAGTATAACAGCCATAATAATATATGGAACATAAATGCTTTTGGCAAATTCGTTCAGGATAGTTTCTTTAGCAACCGGGTCAGGTGTACTATTTACTTTTTGCTCAAGGCCGCCAATACCCTTAAGTACAAAGGCGCTTAATATAATGGGGCTGATGATACCGGCAGCTTTGTTGCAAAGGCCTACAATACTTATTCGCTTAGCGGCAGTTTCAATTGGGCCAATGATGCTGATATAAGGGTTAGATGCTGTTTGAAGCAATGATAGGCCTGAGCCTATGACGAATAATCCAAGTAAGCACATGGAGTAGTTGCGATGTGTTGCAAACTGCCCAAAAATAAAAGTACCAACAGCCATTACCAGCAAACCAAGCCCCATACCTTTTTTCATACCTGTTTTTTCCAATATCCACGATGAGGGTAGTGCCAGGAAAAAATATGCCATGTAAAAAGCTGTGGTAACCATAAAAGCCTTGGAGTCGGTATCAAGCCCAAATGCAAGTTTTACATAAGTAATTAATGGGCCGTTTAGCCAGGTTACAAATCCGAAAATGAAAAATAAAGCACCAATAAGAATGATTGCATTTTTGTTGTTTTGGTTTTGCAGCATATCGTGTTTTTTAAGTCTTAAAAATAGGGGAATTTTTTGGTAAAGCCTGTACAGTCTGTAAATCAAACTCAAATTTGCACAACCGATTGCGCAACAAAAAGAAGTGATTTTGCAATAAATTAGCCGGTAATGGCCGATGAATTTTGCCGGTCATCATGCAAGCAGTCGTTAAAAAGGGAGATTTCAGTATTTCCATACAGAAACTTCCTTTTTTAAAAACCATATCCTTAAAATAAACTGCAGTTAACAAAATTGTTGTTATGACAATGCTTATATAAGAACAGTCATGATGAAAGAACTGAAAGTGAAATACGTTGAAAGCAAAAAGGATGATTTTACCATTGAAGACGTTTCTGGTTTGCTTGATACATTCACTAAACATAAACTCGATTTTGTTCCCTGGCCCCAATATCCGCTAAAACCATCAGTATCTTTTTCTATTGCACATAACCATGAAAATATTTTTTTAAAATTTTATGTGCAGGAAAAATACTTACGTGCCCAATATAATATTGCTAATAGTGCCGTGTACCAGGATAGTTGCGTTGAATTTTTTGTGAGTTTTGATGAAGGAGCTTCATATTATAATTTCGAATTCAATTGCATTGGCACCGGTTATGTCGCTTACAAGTCGTTAAACGGTACAAGGCAGTTGCTTGATGAAGACCTGGTGAATGGCCTGCGGAAAAAATCGGTAATTATTACCGAAACTGGCAATGATGCTAATTGGCAACTAACATTGCAGATACCTTTTAGCATATTTATATATACTGCTAATAATAAACTAAAAGAAAAAAAATGCCGGGCTAATTTTTACAAATGTGGCGATCTTTTACCGGAACCGCATTTCATTACCTGGTCGAATATAATTTCTGAAAAACCAAATTTTCATTTGCCGGAGTATTTTGGAAGGCTTGTGTTTGAATAATTGATTCATACAGCAACTCAAAAAAATACAATCATTTACGGCACCAACTGCTATCGCCGGTTATGTAATCCCCCAATTACCGGTGATAGCTTTCTTATTTAATTTCTATATGTAAAGCGGCCGTAATTATTGTATATTTAAAGGTGGAAAAAAATGCGTCATATAGCCCACCAACAATAAAGCAAATTGCCCGGCAGCTAAATGTTTCAGTATCTACCGTATCAAGGGCATTAAACAATCATCCTCGTATTGGCGCCGGCACAAGAGAAAGAATACAGGAACTGGCAAAGCAATTAGGTTACGAGCCAAACATACAAGCAATCTCTTTCAAGCAGAAAAAAACTTTCATCATTGGTGTAGTGTTGCCTACAATAAAAGAAGATTTTTTTTCGCAGGCGATAAACGGTATTGAAGATGCAGCCACACAACATCATTATACCATGCTATTTGCACAAAGCCACGATAATTTAGAAACCGAGAAAAGGGTAGTGGATGCAATGCGTAAGCAACGGGTGGATGGGTTGATTATCTCTCTATCAAAAGAAACAAATAATTACAAACATTTAGAATCATTTGAAAAATTTGATATTCCTGTAGTTTGTTTTGATAGAGTACCTTCTATAAAAAATGTACATAAAGTATATTGTAATTTATACAAAGGCACTATTGAAATGGTAACCTGGTTTTTTAATAAAGGATATCAGCGAATTGCATTGATAAATGGTCCGGCAACCCTTGCAGCAAGCAACGAGCGATTGAATGGGTATAAAGATGCTGTAAGCAATCGAAAATTAAAAGTGGATATGCAGTTGGTGGAGGCCTCTGATTTTTCGAAAGAAAGTACAATAGCAGCATTAAAAAAACTATTGGCATTAAAAAATAAACCCGAAGTAATTATTTCTTTCAATGATTATGTACATATGGATGCTGTTCAGTTTGCAAAGCAGGTGAAGATAAAAGTAAATAAACAAATCATATTTGCTAGTTATGCCAACCTGCCCATTACCAGTTATACAATTTACCCCCCGGTGATATCAATTGAACAATACCCTTACCGGCAGGGAGAAAAGGCAATGGAAATGATGATGAAAGTGCTGCAACAAAAATCTTTAGGAAATACTTCAAATGACAGTTATTATACAGAAGAAATAGTGCCTGCATTAGTTATACACTAATACCGGGTTTACTTTAAAATTATATAATTTGATTTTTCGTTACAGGCTATTAGTGCCTATATCAAAAATAAAATATACAACTGTGCAACCGATTGTGCAGGAAAGGTTAGGTGAATTGGTGTATATTAGGTTATAATGTAAGTTTTGCATAAAAGAGTAAAGCTCTTTTGTTGCTCATATCTTAAGTGTAGATATCACAATCCTATTTAAAACAATATATATAAATACATGCTTTATGCATAGCGATATTTTAAAGGAATACGGATTTATAAATGCTACCCCTGTTTTAACTGCTTTTGGTACCGGCCTTATCAATCATACCTGGAAGGTTAGCTACATGGGTAAAGATTATATACTACAGCGAATTAATGATAATGTATTCAAGCAACCGGCAGATATAACAAGCAATATCAGTTTATTGGCAGCATATTTAAAGCAACATCATCCCGGTTATTTTTTTGTAGCCCCCGTTAAAACTATTCATGGAGATGAAATGGTTTTTTTAAAGGATGAAGGTTATTTCAGGATGTTTCCTTTTGTAGCCGGCTCCCATTCAAAAGATGTTTTAAAAACCGCCGCAGAAGCATTTGAAGCGGCATCGCAATTTGGAAAATTTACCAGATTACTGGCAGGCATCAACATCAGGCAATTAAAAATTTCTATACCGGATTTTCATAACCTATCCCTGCGTTACCACCAATTTTTAGAAGCTTTAAAAAACGGCAATAGCCAACGTATTAAAGAGACAAAAGCCCTAGCAGATGAATTGGCAGGCCATGCAGCAATTGTAAATGAATACCAAAACATAACCGGCAACAGCAATTTTAAATTACGGGTTACACATCACGATACCAAGATAAGTAACGTATTGTTTGATGATGCCGGCAAAGGCTTATGTGTTATTGACCTTGATACGGTGATGCCGGGCTATTTCATAAGTGATGTGGGCGATATGATGCGTACTTACCTGTCGCCGGTTAGCGAAGAAGAAAAAGATTTCAGCAAAATAATCATCAGGGATGATTTTTATGAAGCCATTGTAAAAGGGTATTACCGGCAAATGAAAGATGAGCTTACACAAACAGAAAAAAAATATTTTTTTTATGCCGGTACATTTATGATTTACATGCAGGCCATCCGTTTTCTTACCGATTATTTAAATAATGATATTTATTATGGCGCTAAATACCCCGGCCATAACCTTGTAAGGGCAGGTAACCAGGCAGTGTTGTTACAAAGGCTTTTAGAAAAAGAAAAAACTTTTTCTAAAATCATTGAGAATTGAGTTTACAATATAAATGTTTGTTATCAACTAATTACCGGTAAGCCAATCTTTAATAACTAGCGCTTCGTTGTGGTCTTCATCCTTAGCTGCATATACCATTGTTACTACACCTTTTTTCAGGTATCCTTTCAAAACAGAAACCTGTTCATCATGTAGTTTAAGTTCAAGAGTGTATCGCTTAATGAACTCTTTCCATTTTTTAGGGTCGTGGTTAAACCATTTCCTTAATTCAGTACTCGGTGCAATTTCTTTAAGCCATAAATCAATGGCCGCTTTTTCTTTTGTAAGTCCTCTTGGCCAAAGCCTGTCTACAAGTATCCGGGTACCATCTTCTTTACCGGGTTTTTCATAAACCCTTTTTATTTTCAGTTTCATTTTTGATATATTTTTTACAAATCATGTTAATTAAAAAATATTTCTTTTAAATCAAATTCACATTCTTAGATATTTTCATGCTGCATAATTATTGGTAACTAATGTAATACAGTAGTAATTTGTTTGCGTTTATTAATCCATCATACTTAATTATATTTAAATACCAATGATTTTATTTTTTCTTTTATCGAATCAAGCCCTTCGTATTGAAACCCCGTAATGCCAACTGTTTTAGCTACTTCTGCAAACATGCTTCTGTCGTCAATCATAACGGTTTGTTGCGGCAGGCTGTGTGCAATATCACATGCTATCCTGAATATGTCAGGATCTGGTTTCCTTATTTTTACATAGCAGGAAGAAACAAAAGCGTCAAAAAGTTCATCCAAAGCAAATTTGTTTATCCTGTATTCGTTCAGTTCCCGGCCTTCGTTGTTAACAGCAAACACTTTTAACTTATGTTGTTGCTTAAGTGTTTTAAAATAACCTATGGAATTGTTGAATGGTTTCGATTGTTCAAAGATGAAAGCTTTAAGTTCTTTGTTAGAAAATACCAGGTTGTTATGAAGTTTCAGCCTTGTTAAATATTCATCCATAGTAAGTTTACCAGTTTCAAAATCATTAAAAACCAGGTGGTGGCTTTCATTCAGTTCATCCAGGTTGAGTTTGAATTTTTCTGCTGCCAGTTTTCTCGAAGCCCTGTCCCATCCGTTGGTTAATAAAACGCCACCAATATCCAGAAATAAAGTTGTTACACTATTTGAAACCATCAGTACCTGTAAATTTTAGTAAGTTAACTGTTGATGTGAAGTAAAGCCCATACTTTAAGTTACTGATTTTTTAGTTTACTATTTAATACAGGGCATAATAAACATCTTAACTTAAGTATTTAAGTATTATTGAAGTTTTCGTATTTAATCTTTGTTACCTCGTTTTAATTTTTTTTCCCGAATAAGCATTAACATTTTATCGGGCATTTCTTCGAGATAAACCATTTTCCACGGCCTTTTACCTGAAGTGTACTTGCTTAGCCCTTCATTATGTTGTTGCAGCCTGGCAATAGGATTCTCAGTGGAGCCTTTATAGAAAGTACCATCCATTTGGCTTTGCAGTATGTAAACATAATATGCCATAAACAAAAAAAGCCTCCAATGCGGAAGCTTTATTTGCGGACCGGACGGGAAATTTGGGACCAAAACCCTCAGTCCCCAACTTTATCTAACCTTATCTAACTTAACTTCAAAGTAATGATTTTCAGATAGTTGTAACATTTTCAGAAATATTGGCTTTGTACCTTTATTCTACTTGACTCCTCTTTTATAGAATAAAAAATAGAATAAAACTATGGGACAGCCAATCAAGTTAATTATCAAAAAAGGAGCAATTCGTAAAGATGGGACATCTTTGATTTTCTTACAGTATTGCCATACTGCTGATCAAAGAATTTTACTAAGTACAGATGTTCCGATTCCTCCAAATTGCTGGAACAAAAAAACAGGACGCATAGCAGAAAACTTACCATCAAAATATGGTAACGCAAATGAGTTGCAATTAAGCATAACTGCAAAGCTGAGAAAGGCAGAAGATATGGTAGAGTACGCCGTTAAAAAACGTAATACCTGCCCTATGCAGTTTCTAAAAGAAAATTTCCTTTTACAAACTAACTGGAAACTTGAACAAATGTCGGACTCTGCAAAGTCTTTAGACATTTATTGGAATATCGATGATTACGTAGAAAGTAAAAAAAGTACAGTCAAGCATTGCACCATCAATGTCATAAATGCAATGAAGGCGCATTTAAAAAGTTTTGAAGCCTTCAGAAAAGAAGCCATCACTTTTGATTCGTTTGACATGAATTTTTATGAAGAATTTGTTAAGTACCTCACTTACGATATTGTTCAATTAAGAAGAAAGGAAGTTATCAAAGGATTGAAAGTAAACAGCGTTGGCAAAACTATTAAGCACCTGAAATCCTTCCTCAAAGACAGGATGCGAAAAAAGATTATTCCCTTTATGGATTTGGGAGCCTATAAAGTAATGGAGGAAGAAGTAGATGCAGTCTATCTAACCTGGCAGGAATTATCACTGATCTATCACCTCGATCTTTCTGAAAATACCAATCTTGAAAAATACCGGGATCTGTTTGTGTTGGGTTGCCTAACCGGATTCAGGTTTAGTGATTATTCAGATATAAAGCCCGAAGAAGTAAGGGGTGGTATGCTGTATGTGAATCAAACAAAAACCTTATCAACAGTTGTAGTGCCTTTAAGAGTTGATGCTAAGAAAATTTTGATTGAAAAATATAACATGCAAATGCCACAGGTAAGTAATCCCAATTTCAACTATTACATCAAGGAAGTAGTAAAACTTGCAGGTATTGATGAAATGATTAAAATCACCCATAAGCATGGCAATAAAATAATAGAAGAAACAAGACCCAAATATGCATGGATAATGTCTCACACCTGTCGCCGGTCATTCTGCACCAATGAATTTCTTGATGGCACACCAACAAATTTAATTATGGCCATCAGTGGTCACAAAACAGAAAAGGCATTCAGGAGATACATCAAAGCCGACCAGGTGCAAAAAGCGCACATGATTAAAAAGCTGTGGGATGACAGACCTGGATTATAGCAATCGCCTGTTTTGGCTGACTATAAAAATTTATACCCGGCCAAATCAGCTTTTGAAAAAATCATAGTTTTGGCTGAGTATAAAAAATTATACTCAGCCAAAACCATGTTTTAACTATCTTTAAAAATCAAAAAATAAATATAATGGAACAGTTAGTGGGCAGGATAGAGGAAAGGAAAATTTTAGAAAATGCTCTTACATCCTCTGGGGCTGAGCTTATTGCTATCTATGGCCGCCGCAGGATAGGAAAGACTTTCTTAGTAAGATCGGTTTATGAAAAATACATAGGGCTTGAGTTTACCGGCGTACACAATGCCAGCATGCAGGAACAACTGGAAAATTTCAGCTTTGCATTAAAGAAAGCTATTAACAGCCCGGTAGATATTGCCATACCCAAAAACTGGGTGGCAGCATTTCACTCACTCGAAAATATTTTAGAGCCGGTTGTTAAAAAAGGAAAAGCTGTCATTTTCTTTGATGAGTTTCCCTGGATACATACTCAAAAATCAAACTTCCTTACTGCCTTTGAACATTTCTGGAACAACTGGGCATCTAAACATGCCAACCTAAAAGTGGTTATCTGCGGCTCAGCAGCTTCCTGGATGATTCGCAATATCGTAAATAATAAAGGTGGGTTACATAACAGGGTAAGCATCCGCATGCGATTATTGCCGTTTACCTTAAGTGAGACAAAGGAATACTTGAAGAGCCGTTCCGTTAATCTTGACCATTATCAGCTACTGCAACTTTATATGGCAATGGGTGGTGTGCCACAATATTTAAAAGCCATTCAAAAAAGTGAGAGCGCCACACAGGCAATTGACCGTTTATTTTTTACCAAACATGGAGCGTTAAAGGATGAGTTTAAAATACTGTACGAATCGCTGTATGATAATGCAGCCAACCATATTGCCGTTATACGTTTGTTGTATGACAATGGCAAGGGCATGACGAGGAATGAAATCATCAGCAGTTCCCACCTCAGTTCCGGCGGCACCACCACCAATGTGCTTACCGAGCTGGAAGAATCAGGCTTTGTGGCATCGCATATCCCATTTGATAAAACATCCAAAGAACAGGTGTACCGCCTTACCGATGAGTATTCACTTTTCCACCTGAAGTTTGTTGAAAAAAGCCGGGCAACAGGTACAGGCACCTGGCTGCGTATTAGCGAAGGCAGTTCTTTTAAAAGCTGGAGCGGTTATGCTTTTGAAGCCATCTGTTTAAAGCACCTGCCACAAATTAAAAAAGCATTGCAGATTGAAAATATCTATACCGAAGAATCTGTTTGGCGATATGTGCCAGGCAAAGGAATACCCGGCGCACAAATTGATTTGCTGCTCGACCGCCGTGACCGTTGCATTAATATTTGTGAAATGAAATTTGCCACAGATGAATTTACTATTACTAAAAAGTATGCTGAAGAACTGACACAAAAGAAAACGGTATTTGCAGACAAGACAAAAACGAAGAAAACTATTTTCTTAACCATGATAACAACCTATGGTGTTACAAATAATACTTACTACAAAAATTTAGTGCAAAGTGAGGTAACAATGAATGCGTTGTTTGAGTAGTTTTTTTTGTGATGCCAGCTTTTGCATTTCATGGCATCTTCATTGCAATGCAATTCTTTCATCGTCCAGTTAGAATGGCAACTGATTGTAATGGAAAATTATTTATGCCAATAATTTATGCTTAATAGTCTATTTTAGTAGACTTACATAAAAGATATAAACCATAACTAAAATTGACAATAGTTTTTAAATGGCCTTAGACAAAGCACATGAAGGTTATGAATATCAAGACTTGTTATCAGCATATTTTATTCTGAAAGAAATTCTGAGCGAAACAGATAGCAAATTCACTATAGATAGAAAGGAATTTGGAGATGATAAATTGGACGATTTACTCGTCAGTAATAGTAATGGCAAATTTAAAAGGCAGATAAAATACAGTGGGAACGATACTAATCACACTTTTGTAAAAGCCAATATTGCTGCAAATTCGACCTATAATCTTTCTCTTGACAGTTTGTACAATGGATGGTTAAAAAATCCAGAAAAGGGATTTACAGAATTCAGGTTGTGCCTTGCATGGAATGAACCTGTTGATGAATTGAAGACTTATCTGAAACTGACTCATGACCATCAAACGTTCCCTGACTTCCCAACCAAAATATTTAAGGTAAATGGGAAAGCTATATGGCCCGAAGGTAAAACTCCTGTCAGTTCATGGAAACAATTTAAGAAAGCCTCAGCATCTATTGATCGTGACTCCTTTCTAAATTTTTGTGACAGCTTGCTGATTGAAGTGGAACTGCCAAAATTTAGCCTTAATCTTAACAGTCCTGGAGATTTAGAAAAGTTGCTTCTTGGGCAGGCTAAACAAATTGGAGTCGGTATCTTTCCTAACGATCATATAAAGCCCGAAACTTTTATTTTATCCTTAGTCGCCATTATTAAAAGAGCCAGAAGTAAGGGAACTATAATTACAATAGCTGCCATATTTCATGAATTGAACATTAGGGTTGATTATGGTAAGATTGAACAGAAATTTCCAGTAATTGAAAGTGAAAACCTGTATAGGAAGGATGCCATTGAAACATTTATTTCAGAGATAAATAAAGACAATAAGGTAGTTCTTACGGGTGAACCTGGTAGTGGAAAATCCTGGTTTATAGAAAATCTTCAAAATTTACTTAGTAAAAAAGGTATAAAGGTTATTAGACATTATTGCTATACTCAATTAGACGATATTCTTCAACAAGAAAGAATCAAATTAAATATTTTCTATGGTAATCTCATAAATGATATTATTCAAGCGTACCCTGAACTGAAGGTCGCAAAAAAGGAAAAGTATGCAAGCAATTTGAACGAACTTAATATTTTGCTGCAACGCATTATTGAGCCAACCTACCTGATTATAGATGGTCTTGACCATATTGACAGAATTTTTAATTTTCGTCAATTTACAGATATCGCAAGTAAGGATATTGCAATCATTGACAATATTCAAATGCTAAAAACTTCGCCAAATTTAAAAATTATAGTTGTATCTCAAAATATTCCCCAGCTTGATAAATTGAGTGACTATAAAAAACTATTTATTTCAAATTGGTTTGAAAAGGATATTAAAAAGCTACTGACAAAACTTAAAATAAAAAATAAAAAAGTAAAGAGAGAAACGTCCCTCTCCGCCTTTTTGTTTGAAAGAAGTTCAGGTAACCCATTGTACATAAAATATCTGATTGATGAAATAAAAAGAAATCCAAAAAACCTTGAAATACTTCCTGCATATTCATTTAATTTAAGAGAATATTATGTCTACCTAGTTAGTCAAATAGAAACAAGTAAGGATGTCCCACAAGTTCTTTCTGGTGTAAGTTTCAGCCTAACAAAAAAGGAACTTGAAGAAATTACTGGCAGTGGAAAATATGTTTCGAAATCTCTTGATGTGTTATCACCGGTATTAAAACTAAATCTTTCCCAAAGTGGCTACATCATTTACCATGAGAGCTTCAGAAGATTTATTATAGATCAATTGAAAGAAAATGCTGTGTCGATTGAAAAAAAGGTTTTCAGTCCTGTTATCGAATGGTTCGACTCTAAAGATTTTTTTGCTTACAGAAAAGCTTATAGGTATTGCTTATCTTTTTTGTTTGATAGCGGAGAGTTCAAAAAAATGCTAGAGTATTTAAAATACAGTTTTGTTACAGATAGTGTAATTAATGGACAGCCTTGGGAGCTTATAGAAAAGAATTATAAATACTTTGTAAAAGCTACATGCAAACTTAAAGATTTTTCAAATGTTGTTCTTTTAAATGAAATCAGTAAAATACTTAGCTCTACTGAAGACAGCTTTACTCAGGTTTTCCCTTTGTACATAGAGGCCCTGGGAAAAATCTACGGATTTAATTTTGTGAGTGAGTATCTTGTTTTCGAAGGGAATCCTTCTTATGCTCTTGAAGAAGGTTTGAAGGTTTGTTATATCTGCGATGAAAATAATGTTGCAGCTCCATGGGAGCTCTATATGAGTTATTTTAAGGATGGTGGAAAAATTGAAAAAGACAACTTTTCTTTTTTTGTAAGAGGTTTACTTGTTCTTAAAAAGGAAGACAAATTAAATTCCCTTTCAAAGAAACTTAAAACCAATTCTATTGAAGAGTTTACAGAAATATTTAAAGAAGAGATTCAAAAATACTCAAATAAAGACTTTACAGACTATTTGTCGGATAAATATCCAAATATCAAGAATGTAGTGAATCTAAACCTAAAACTACCATTGACACTTCGTAATGATGTTCTTTTAATGGCTGATGAGATCTTGAAATTTGAGCATATATATTCAAAAGAAGCTCCGGTTTTAGAAAACTTTCTCTCTGGTGTATTGTCTCAGACTACTGACGATAAATTATTCGCAGAACTGATTAATAAATTTAAAGGGATAAACTGGTTTTACAACTGGATTATTTATAATTTAAAAATCATTTCTTTTAGAAATATTCCTAACCCGTCCTATTTTAAAATAAAAGAGGCCTTTGATTTTTTGCAATATACAACTGAACCATTTGTTGGTGAGCCGAGGGCATGTGATTTGCATCCGATACAGCACATAATATATGATTCCTTTCAGAAAGGTCTTGAGCTAATTAAATTCGAAGACCAATGGAAAGAAATTATTGATATTCTTGTTAAAGTAAGCAGAGGAACAACTACATCTCTACAAAGAAGCCAGGGAGGGCCGCTTACCGCAGATAGATTGTTCAAATTGCTAAGTGAGTTTGCATGTGAAAATAATTTGAGCTATATAAATAGTGTTTTTGAAGAACTCTCAAAAGAAAAAGAAGAATATCATCTTCATCTTGACATTGCGGAATACAATTTCAGACTTTCATCGTTATTTATTTCTGCAAATGATAGAAACAAAGCGATTGCTTATTTTAAAAAAGCTGTGGAATATACATTGGCTTACACAATGAGAAAAGATATGACCCTTCACGATGTTATAGAAGGTATTGAACCTTTTGCAACAATTGATGCAGTGAATGGCCTGGAAGATTTAAAGGCAACAAGGATATTGGTAGATTCTGCGGTTGACCATACTGACGGTAAAGAGACACATTATTTTCCAATCTTATGGTTTGAGAAATTTATTAGGATTGACTTTAAAAAAGCAGCACTTTTTTTACTTAATGAATTGAGTAACTGCAGATATGATTGGAGGGCGGAAAAATCTTTAGTTGATTTACTATGTACTGCTGATTGCAAAATTGACCCAGTCACAGAGTTTTACCTTGCCTGCACTTTTCCTGTAAACGATTCGGGAAAATTTGTTAGCTATTGTCTTAACCTCTATGATACGCTATGTCCGATAAACCCTTCATTTGCAGAAAAGTTAATAGCAAGAGTAATTCCATCTGTACAACCAAGGCAAAACCGTAGGTTTTCAGATAATACAGTTGAAAGGATAAATGATAAAATTGAATCCGGTGGATATGATAAGAAATTTAAAATTCCAAAAGAAAATCACACAAGAAATAGTTCACGAAAGAACTGGTATGATACTGAAATTGTTGTACGAAAGGAATTTTCATTAATGTCTTTTGCTGAATTGATAGCCTATTTTGAAGAAAATGGTATTAAGCAAAATGATGTTCACCCTCTTACTTATTTATTTAGTCAGTATGAAGACCTGACCGACTCTTTAAAAGAAATTATTCAAACAGTTGTAAGTAAAAATAGCCGCAGTTATTCTGACAAGATTGAGCTTGATGTTATTTTCAGTACTGGTAATGATATTGAGTGTTATTACTGGGTGTGCCGTTTTTTCTACGATTTAGGTGGGTGGTTTGAAAGGTTCGTTAATCAGCAAGCATTTCAAAAAGCTAATGAGATTGACTCTGTCAAAACGCTTGAATATTTGTTTAATTTACTTCCTTCTGGTCTTAACATAGAATTTAAATTTGATTTTTCGGCAAATCTCATCAAAGCATTGGTAGCTGCTGGATATGACAAAGCTGTAATAACTTCTATGTGGAAGAATTTATTTGAAATAACAAGTTACCGCCTTCCCAAAAAAGATGAAATTGAATGGGACAATATATTAAATGATGAATTAGAAATGGATACAGAAGAAATTCTAGTCTCTATTCTGATTTGCAGATTTAAGGCAGCAACTACCGAACGTTTTCAATGGGCTACTTCTGCCTTAAGATATCTATTAGCAAATAAACCGGATATACTTTTGAAGCCCCTTAAATGGTATTTTTCAAAACGCACAAAATTTGGCGATTCAGTACTTTGTATCATTCTTCAATTGCTTTTGGAACAAAAAGAAAGAGGATTTTTTTTTCACCAAAACTTTACAACTGAATTTCAAAATATTTTTCCGAAGCACTACTTCATTATTGATTACATGTTATCGAAGCTCCTCAATGCTCCCTTACCGGGAATTACATCTCCCAAAGGACTTATCTATCCTAGTATGCCTGAAAGAGACTATGACTTTTTTATTAGACTCAACAGGAGGTTCAGGCCAATTGAAAATTGCAGTATTGATTTAGAAAAAGTGTTTTGCAAATACGTCACGAGTTTTAAAAGTAAATACGAGGACTTTTTAGAACTGTATTACAGCAGAGCCTACAAAACTACAGTTCCTCATATTTATACTTCCGAATACCTTCTTGAATTAATGAATACGGAGCTTTACAATGAGTTTAAATTATGGTCTAACGTTGAAGACGAGAGAATATCAAACTATGCCTTATTAATTGATGTTAACTCCATTATTACACATATAAACTCATTTGCTCTTCGTCCATCAGATTTACCCAAACCTTATGAATACGAAAAGCCATATTCAAAAATTAATGATATTCAAAGAATGGAATGGATAAGGCTTGGGCATTATGAAGTTGCTTTAAAGGATGAAGGAGGATTGAGAAGTCGGCAATTTAAAAGCTTTGGAGGGATGGTCTTTTCTGAAGCTGAAATTGATTCTAAAATGTTTCCATACTCAGATTATAGTATTTATCCATTTCACATTTGGGGTGATATAATTCCTGAATTTGAATTAGACAAAACCATTGTCTTTGCAATTCTTCAGGATGATGCCCTTGAGTTTTACAAGATTCTTTGGCTAAATCCAAGAGTAGTTAAATTGTTAGGTTTAAGGGTGGAAAATAAAGATTTAGGGTTGGTAGCCATAGATAACTCAGATGAGATAGTTCTAAAAATGCGTACATGGAGTTGTGAATATATTGGTGACAGTTTCCGAACTTCTTTATCTGATGAAATACCAAGATTTCAAGGTACAGACCTAAGTATACGAAAAGATTATTTTGAAAAGCTTTGTAAACACTTTAATGAACAACCTTCATATAGGGTTGTGAAAATGGAATGGCCTGAAAAAAATAATTCTGAAGATGAGTAAGAGTTAAAGATTCTCTGCCTTCAACCGCTCCACTTCCTCACCAATCAACCTTTTCACCTCCATCTTCACCTGGTAGTAATTATCCAACACCTGTTGTTGGGTAACGTTGTACAGTATGGAAATCTTTTAATACCGGCTTTATTCTTCATTCAATTTTTCTGTATCATTAATAATTTAAGCATTAAAATTTTCAATTTTATTTTTTTATTCGGGTTATTGGCAACAAAGTCGACAAACTCAACCGTCTGAAGGGGAATTTAGACCTGAGGATTATGAGCAACTTAATTTTTAGCTGAATTTGTTGAATGAAAAGGAATGCTACGTGCGGAAAAAGCAGCATTTAAATAGAAGTATGCAAAGAAAATCATAGCGTCATGGCTGAGTCCGCAATTAAGAGATTTGATATCACAAGGAGATGGCTACTTATATTTTAGTTTGTTCATTTCAACTTCAACATCTAAAAATTTAAAGCTTTTTCATCTGATGCAATTTGCTTTATAAGTTCATATGATTCCCTCCAGTTTGATTGGGTAAGGGCCATCATGATATTTTTATCTCCCACAAATTTTTTATTCAATGGATTCAGGCAAAAAAACAATTCAAAGAATGTCTCAATAGCATGAAAATAAGTTTGCCGAAGATCTGCTTTTATAGTTTTTTTTTGTAGGTCTTCTTGTTTTCGAGAGATAGCTCTTCTCCAAATATGGTTTTTGTGTACGTATCTAAATTGTCGAGAATGTTCTTTATGGTAATTGCCTTGAACTAATAATAGTCGTCCAAGTAAGAATTAAAGAAGATCGTTGGATCAAACATTCTTTATATTTTATGTAAATGTGCCTATTAAATCAGTGATTCCGAAGATATATCTCGCTGAAAATAAGTAAATTGAAGCGCTGGATTTGAGCATAGAATCAAAATGCAAAAAAATGAATAATGCCGTGATTTTTTATTCAGAAATACACAGTTGTAAGTGAAAAAAATAGCTACGCCAAAACAGACTGGACAAGGAGGACCCGGCTTTGAAAATAAGGTCGTGGCCTATTTCATGGCCTGCATGCTAACGCAAACGCCACCCTTTGCAGGACAGCATGGACTGATAACAAGAATTGACTTACAGGTAGCAGGTGATGGCTGGTTGTTTGACGATGCGTTGCTCACAATAGAACACAATCATATAACAACAAAGGTTGCTGTTTCAATAAAAAGCAATCAACAATTCAGCAGGAACGGAATTCCAGGCGATTTGAACAGGTTGCTATGGGAGCAATACCTCGGTGATCATTCTAATGTATTTCAGCCGGCTTCAGATACGATGTGTTTGGTAGAATCTGGAGTTCCAGCAAGTGTCACTACAAATCTTAACACTTTGCTTTTGCAAGCCAAAGCGCAGGACCCGGAAGATCTGCACAAGCGTTTATATACGAAAGGGTATAGTTCAAAAACAATCCAGGCAATTTATGATAGTTTTCACTGTCCCGTTGACCTTGCCCAAAAACACAGTCTCGGTACAGCTGCTACCGGGAAGGTCTTGAAAAACTTTTTGCAAGTAGAAATGGATTTTGAACGGGTGACATCATTATGGGAAGCGAGAAGCATAGACTTATGCAGACTGTTACTTGACAGCAGTAACGCTGCCGAAGCGAAGCAACTGTTTGATAATTTATCTCATTTAAGTTTGCAATTAGCTAAATCCGCCGGGTTTGTTGATAACAGGTTTTTACTGGCTCATTTAAGAGGATCATTTGTTCTTGCCGGAATTCGCGATTATAAAAAAGATTGGGACAAACTGCAGGAACATAATGGAGGCAAGCTTTCATTAACCCGATCACAACTTGGAAATAAAACAATAATTGACAGAACAGCATCAGTCGTGAAAATTGATGAACTGCTGCAATCCAAATCTATCTGCCTGATTCAGGGCATTTCCGGTTCAGGTAAGACAGCTCTTCTAAAATTCTATGCTGAGCGAAAATTATCGGGCAGTAAGATAATATGGCTGGATGCAACAGACCTTGACGATCCGTTTGAAAGTGCCCTACAGCTTCAGCATGCGCTGGCAGAAATCATGAAGTTTGTTCCGAGCCGTGAAGCCTATCTTTTTATTGATGGCGCTGAAAGGCTTTACGAAGAAAAGCAGCAGCAAAGATTATCGCTGCTGATCAATACAGTGCAGTCAAATAAACTTCCGTGGAAAATCATCATCACCTGCCCGACGGATAGTGTTGACCGGGTAATGGGAACATTCAATCAATTCAATGTAAATACGGAAGTCATCGGCAATTTCAATATGCCTTCCCTCAGTGATGAAACAGTTCTTGAACTGATAAAAGAATATCCTGAACTGGCTTCCTTTTTATTGGACAAGGCTGTCAGAAATATATTGAATAACCTGAAATTGCTGGATAAGCTTGTTTTCAATATTAAAAGGATTACATCGCTTGCACAGATAGAAAGTCCGGGTGAAACCCATCTTATTGATTTTATCTGGCAGGAAGAAATTGAAAATACAACTAACGGTATCCAGAAAAGTTCATTCCTGAAGACCGCTGCTGAAAAACAGGCGGATCAGCTTTTGACAGGAATCAGTACTTCTGAGTTCGATGCGTCCAACATAGCTATAGCTGATCCACTGATCAAGACCAGCTTTTTGAAAATGGAGCAGCAGAAGATATACTTCATACATGACCTTTATTCAGATTGGGCACGGTATCAGCTGCTGCATGCTCATAGCGGAAAGTTATCATCTTTCTTAAATGGTAAAAAACTGTTGTCTCCGTTATGGAGCAAGGCCATCCGTCTATACGGACTGAGTTTACTGGAAAAGGATACTACTGGACAAAACTGGAAGAAAGCTTTTAACTCATTTGCTGATAATACCGCGCAACATATCATCATTCAGAATTTGTTGTTGGAATCTCTTTTCCTTTCGCCGAATGCGCTCCAAATACTAAACCAGCAGAAAGAATTACTTCTTGCTGACGAAGGGAAACTCTTTAAAAGAATGCTGAAGCTATTCCTGATTGGCGCCACTTCCCCCAACCCGGAAATACTGCGATTGGCAAAGCAACTTGGAGGATTCACTGAACCAGAAGCTTCATCATATGACCGGATTCCGGTTTTTCCATACTGGATCGATATGTTGCTTTTTCTTCATGCAAATAAGGATGAATCCCTTAAGCTGGCTTTGCTTACTGTCACCAATATAGCACTGATGTGGCTTGAAAAGACTCCGATAAATTTTATATGCCGTAAAGAGGCCGGTGATATTGCGCTGCAATCGGCCCGCTTTATTTTCGAGGAGCAGGAAAAGGGCAGGTATGTGGATGATAAGATTACGGAACCTGTTTATAAAAGCTTACTTGCGGGTTACAATGAAAATCCAGAACTCGTAGAAGATCTGTGTCTTCGCATTAGCAAAAGAAAAAAGGAAGAAATAACAACAGAGGAAGCAGCTCAAACAGATTCCGGTTATGTGTCTATCATGGACAGACTGCCATACTCAAAAAGAGAAGCGAAACAATGGGAAGATGGCCCCGCCGCAAGAGTCGATAATTCATTTCAAAAGCTCTGCCTGGAAACAAATGCCCTGTTGCCATTGCTCTTTGCAAACCCTCAATTAGGCAAAGAGATACTGTTAGCTGTACTTATTGACGAGCCCGATACAAGATACCTAGGGATGAACCGGCATGATGATGATTATTCAATTCATAATCCCATCGGCTGGTATCCGCCTTTCTTTTTAAGAGGCCCGTTTATACATTTTTTAAGAACGCACCCTGACGAGGGAATAGACTTTATCATTCGGCTTACCAATTTCGCAACGCAGCGGTGGATGGAAAACGACCGGGAAATTAATAAAACCGAACAGTATCTCCGGATAGAAAACGGAGACCAGAGTAAAGTATACTACGGAGATTTTTATGTTTTCGGATGGAATAAGGATGTCGGCAATGCGCCACATTCTCTTGTTTCCATCTTGATGGCTTTTGAGCAGTTTCTATATGAGGAAATTGATAATGACAGGCCTGTTGGCAAATACGTTGAGTATGCACTCAACCATTCAAATTCCCTTGCTATTGCAGGGCTTCTTATTACAGTAGGCAAGTACAGCCCCCTTTTATTTTTGAAAGAACTGAGAATGCTCTTACCCTTTACTCAATTATTCTATTGGGACCAGCAAATGGGTTTTGGTAATCATTCTCTAAGTAATAACGACCTGCCAAAAAGCTGGAAGGAACAAATTGACAAATGGAAAGATAACCGGCACAGGGGCTTTCCTTTAAAGGATACGCTGATAAACATATTTCTCTATAATTCCGATTTTGAATTACTTGCTGGTGAAATGCTGCCTCTTTGGCAAAAAGAGCTGGACAGTATTCAGGCCAATGACTATTCCGATGTTTACTTGCTGCAGATGATTCCTCGATTCAAAAAAGAAAATTACCAGGAAAAACAAATAGATGGAAGAACCTATTTTGAATTTGTAGAGCCTGCAGAAATAAGTGATAAGCTAAAAACCGGTAGAGAAAGCAGCCTGGCGATCTTACAGGAATCGCAGGTAAGTCAGAAAATGGAAATGATGATAGAGCAGCAGCTGCCTTTTGATCTTGCAGGGGCCGAATATTTGTGGAAAAAAATACAACAATGGGAAACAGAAATCAAGCCACAGGATATTGAGCATGATTACGTTGTCGGATCACCGCGGACGAATATTTTATCTTCCGTTGCGGTGCTGTTGAATGCAGAAGATATCTGGATCAATGAACACGCTGAATACCTGCAATGGATAAAGTCTTTTTTTGAAAAATGCATCGATGAAAGATTGGCGGGCGAGGAACATTCAGATCGTTATGGAACAACGTTTGACTGGAATGTCAAACTCGCTGCTTTATTACCGGGTTTATGGAAAAAAAATATTGCTGATAAATCGGTACGAAAAACGGTGGCGGGAATCCTGATCCTATTCAACGATACCACCAGTAATACCTTCTTTTCTTCTGCTGTTAAATTATTTCAATGGAATGATCCGTCTTTTGTACAGGTGCAAAATATGTATTTATCGTATTACAACGAAAAGCGCGAAGCATTCAGAAATAGTTACCCCCAACCAGGCCAGGTGAAACCTATTCAGGAAAAACATCTCAATGCTTTCACGGAAAGCCAGGTTTCCGATAAATTTATTGAATGGCCTACCCTGATTGACTTTCATAAGACACGCTTATTACTTTCCAATTTACCGAATTTCAAAGAGATTGCAGGAACAGATCAACGGCAATATGTATTGTCAATGGTAAGGCAAAGCCTTGTGCGTATGGAGGCAAGACTGCTGGCGAGCCTGGACGAGCACAAGCACAGTGATGATCATCCTGATGATTTTGACAGAACCGTGCTGATCAGGGTGGCGGACTGCCTACCTTATCTTACTGACGAGGAAGACCCGGATTTTTTGTGGGGTGAAATTGTAAAATACGGTTACTTCGCCCGTGAATGGAACGCTGTTTTCTTTAATGCTTTTCTGATATTGCAGGTTCCTCACCTGGAGATTTACCCAAAAGTCATAGCACTGCTGCATAAAATCATACTTTTTACTAATAAATGGGCAACCTGGGAAACAAAAAAAGCATTTCGCCGGTGGGACGATTTCAGGGATTGCATATTAGGTCTGGACCCTAAAACAGTTTCTTTCTGGAAAATTGATTATTCAGGGTTTGTAAAGGACGCTACTGTGCTCTATCAATACTGGTTCAAAAAGAACCTCCATAACCCACATACTCTTTCTGGCCTGATGAGTTTTATGGTCACTGATTCAGGAGCCTCCTTTCTTGAAGGCGGCCTGGAACAGGTTAAGAATTTCTTTTCAGCAGCAATACTGGAAAGAAGTAAGAAGCCACCCGAAGGAAAGGTATATGTGGGGAATAAGGAACTGGATGACAAACTGCTCTCCACATTAATATATTTGTGGGAGCATAAAAGAGACCTGGTTAAAGGATCAACTGCAATGTTCGCCGCTTACCGGGAACTATTGCAATACCTTGTAGCGATTGAGAATGTGGCTGCGATTGAATTGCATCAGCGACTGGGTCAGACCTAGTAAATCGAATTGTAGAATTTTTAGAAGAAATTGCAAATAATAAAACAAAGAAATGGAAGAGGAAATACCCGATATGGAGTGTATTCAGGTAGGAAGTATGGAAGAGCAATTTGCACTTATGCAGAAAATGACCGAGATGCAGCGTACACACAACGTCCTTGCAAAGGATATTGAAGTACTTACTGAAATCACAAAAGAAAATACAATTAATGCTGAACGCATAAAACCTCTGATCAGAGCCTGTATAAAAGAACTATTTAGTTTAGTTGAAGGAGATCTTTACCTGATCAACCAGTTTCTTCCTTATGAAGGATATGATGACAAAGACAATCTGAACCGGAAATTCAAGAAAACTTATCGGCATCATGCAAAGTCTTTCAAGAAAGAGAAAATTAAGCAAGATTATCAAAGTAAATCTTACGGCAGGCTTTACCGCTTGAAGCTAAAGCGTGATGACATTGTTCATCCTAAAGGCAGGCAGGGTATCAATGTTTCGTTGGCAGATTTGGATGAAGTGATTGCTGTTTACCAAGAATACAGGAGTTATATTATCCAACTAATGACAAATATCGGATTTAGTATTCAATTGCCGATTGACTGGTTATCGTCCCGTTAAAAAATTAGCCGAGCTCATCAATCTCCTTCCTCTCCATCTTTAGCCGGAATACTTCTTGTTTGATCAATGACCGTATATCCATCTTTACTTGGTAGTAATTATCCAACACCTGCTGTTGGGTAACGTTAGATACAACGGGAATATCTTCATACCTGATTACTTCTTCATTCAGTTTATCTGCGTCATTAATAATCTCGGCATGAAACATCTTCAACTTGATTTTTTCATCCGGGTTATCAGCAACAAGCCCAACAAACTCACCGGAAGAAAGAGCAGCTATTTTTGAAGCAGGAATGGCGCTGTCCAGTTGCTTGGAGTGGCTGATGGAAGTATCGGTACGGTTTACGGAAACGCTCTGCCTGTCCTGCATTATTTTTCCGAAACGTTCCGATAACAGTTTGGAAGTTTCACCCATCACCTGTCCGCTGATAATGTTACCCGTGATATTTACAATTACATCTGCCTGGTCTTTCCCGTAATCTTTTTTCAACTGGCTGAAATCCTGCATGGCTAAAGTGGTTGCCACTTTGTTACTTCTTGCCGTTGCAATCAGGCTATCCATATTGTTGAAATAAATAGTTGGAAATTCATCAAAAATCAAACTGCTTTTCAACATTCCTTTTTTGTTTACCTGCCTGATAAGTCTTGAGATGTATAGCGATAAAACGGCACCATAGATTTGTTGCTTCTCCGGGTTATTGCCTACACAAACAATTTTAGGATGTTTAGGATTGTTGATATCTAACGTAAAATCATTACCCGACAGCACCCAATATAATTGTGGTGAAGCCAATCGTGCCATACCAATTTTTGCAGAGGCAACCTGGCCCTCCAATTGCTCCATTGCATCATTTTGATAAGCAGTGATAAATGGATTTACCAAAACTTCAATTTCAGGTTGGGTATTTAGAACCGGGAACAGTTCATCATAATCCGATTGCATCAGTTCTATGACATGTGGAAGAGTACAATATTTCCCATCGGCGTACTTTCTTAAAAACCATATGATGGCAGTAACAAAATTGATGGGTGATTCAACAAAAAAATCTCCCTGCTTATTAATCCACTCCCTGTTCAATCCCAATAAAATTGTCCTGGCTGACTCGGTGGCATCAGTAATATCATTCATCGTGTTTGGATCTAACGGGTTGCAACGATGGGAAATAGAAAGATTATCAAAATTAATTACATAGAAAGATGGCTTCACCGAATAGTTGTTTTTATTTTGCTGCAGCCAGTTGTAAACAATTTTAGAAAGGTCATCGTATTTGAAGTCATACACAAACATGGCAAAACCTTTTTCAATATGCTGTTTGATTACATGTTGTATCACAAACCAACTCTTACCGGCACCGGGGCTTCCAATAACCAACAATCCCCTGAACGGATTGATGATGTTTATCCAGCTTTTTCTTATTCTTCCTTTCAGGTTATATCGGGCAGGCAGGTTAATGGCAAATTCATTTGTGAGCAATCTTTCTTCCTGCGGAAATGTTTCATTCAGAGAATTAAAAACATCATTGGACAAATTAAGCCTGATCAAGCGACTGAGTAAATTACCGCCCGCCAAAATGAGTAAGAACCCAACACTTGTTACAGTCATGTAAATGATAGCAACATCCTCTAATGAATAATCCAGCCGAAACAGCAAACTACTCCCAAAGAAAAGTAGTATGCCAATCAGCAAATAAGCAGCAATACTTCTCCAGTTTATCGTCTCGTCTTTTTTCCCTTGTGCACCCAACAATGAAATTACCAGTAACCCAACAGCCAAAAGCTTAGAAGTAAGTTGAGTATTGAATAAACCTGTGTGCATGGTATTTGTCATCAGCCTGTCGGTGATAGTACTTTTTATTCCCCATTGCACAAATGCCGTATAGCAGTAATAATAAAAATGCAGCAGCAAAATAAAAATGCTGGCAAACCTTGTAAGGTCAACTATTTTCCGCAGCCCCTGTTCGTTCTCTCCTGTAAGCGACATAACATTAATTTTAATTTTTAGAAATCCTTATTCTTTCTTTTCTTTTTTCGTTTCTTCTTCAGTAAGCTATTAGGCGTGTTATCGTATTGTTCTTTGGTGGAAAGAAGTACATCCAATGTACTGTCAGGTTTTGACAGTGGCGTTATTTGCTTTTCCTGTTGCTTTTGCTGACTTACTTCTTTTTGTAAAAAACTTGCAGAACTGCCAGATTTTGAGTCATCTTGTTTAATAGAATTTTCTTTGCCCTTTGACAATCTGTTTTGTAAAGCAGCAGCACTGTAACCTTTGCCTAAATCACTGCCATTAAAGACAACTCTGTTTTGATTGTCAACGAAAGTGATTCCATACAATCTTCCTGCTGCATTTTGGCGAAGCACAGTATAGATGTTTTTATTTCTTAGATGCTCCATCAGTTCTTTCATTGTAGAAGGTGATTGAGAAAGGCAATCATCCAATTTGATTTTCACAAAAGGTTTCAGGGCTTCTTTTCCATTTTCATTGGCAGCAAATTTTTTTTCAAGATTATCCAATATTGGTCTGCGTCCAATGGAACTGGCTTTGATGGGAACACCCACCTTATTCCCATCAGTATCAAGTATCCGGTAAACCAATCCCCGGTTCTTATAAATTCTCCCTTCTTCTTTACCCCTGTCGGCTATCACATTAAACTGTTTTAAGGCTGCATTAAATTCCGGCAATGAGGTAAACTTATATTGACTGAATACTGCACCCACCACATTTGAAATACTTCGTTTTGTTTCAGATTTTCCATAAACCACTTTTTCCACACTCACCGGCTTAATCCCAGGCTTCATTAATAATTGCTGCCTTTCTGCTCTTATTAAGCCATATTGTTTTTCAATTTCCTTTCTCGCCTTTTCAGATTGATTTCTGCCGATATTATGTGTATTGATTCTTCTGCCATCTTCCTTTATGGTTGTACTTACAATGTGAATATGCGGATGGCCTGCGTCTTCGTGTTTGTAAATCAAATAAGGTTGGTTGCCAAATCCAATCTTTTCCATGTAGCCAGATGCTATTTGCAATAACTTGTTCTCAGATAGTTTTTCAGAAGGGTCAAAGTTTAGTGATACATGCAGGGTTTTAGTTGTAGCCCTTTCATTTAAACTATTCAGTCTTTGAAAACCATTTAATTTTTGATAGAAATTCATATCCTTTGCTTCGTTTAAATAATTAAACGCATGGAGGCAAACAGCATTTCCCTTCTGCACTTTTTTTTCGTTGTAGTTGAGTGCAGCTTCAATGCTCTTGGGTATCGTTATTTTTGCAACCATTGTTCATAAAGTTGATTCATCCTCAATTTTATTTCTTCCACTTTGCCGATTAAAACCTTTTGCAGGCCATCATATTGCTGCACCCAGGCTCTGAACTCTGGAATCTTATCCAGTATATGCAATTTGTGAACTGCCTGGTTAAAATTGTTACCGATAGCATTCAGTTCTTTTTTCAGGTTCAGCATATCTAACAAAAAATCATCTGCACTTTCGTTTCTGTACTTTACTGTAACAGGTTTTTGCAACGCCACTTTTCGCAGATAGCTGCTGGTGTCTTTTTCGGTAGTTTTTTGTTGCAGTTTGGTAAGCTGATTTATTTCAGCTTCATTCATCCTCACCACTACCATTTTCTTCCTCACTTCATTCTCCTGCTTCTTCATGGTTTATAGTTTTCTGTTACAATACCCCGAAACGACTTCGGAGTGAAGGGCAAGATGCCCCAAACGTATAACGTTTGTACATCTTGCCATGTGCAAGACCGGGCACATTATGCCCTTGTAAAGGTTTATTGTTTTATGATTTCGGGAAACACATTGCAGTAAGCTACTGCAGGTAAAAAAAGGGCTGGAAATATGCATACAATCTTCTTTCATCACTATCCATTTTCACTATTACTTTATCAGGATATAAAGGTAAATTTTATATCAAAGAGATATGGTACATGGCTATATTTTAGCCATGTGGGTAAATTGGTTTTCAAATAATGGTTTTGCAATGTATTATTGTGTTATGGAAATGGAGCAAATTAATACGGAGAAAAGGCAACTGATGCTGGAAGATGGAAGTCAATATTTTTACACAATTAAGCCAGTTGAAATAGCAAATGTTTTAGGCGCTGCGGTAGCTGTTTTAAATGAATATTTTATCACAAATTCTAAGGGTGAAAACTATAAATTATATAAGACCAATGAAGGTAATTGGTATGATGTGCCAGACTCAAATAAAGAGGTTGCAAAAGGTGTTTTGTTGAAGATGAAATTGGGGATTGATAATGAAAAAAAGTGAATTTAGTTTAGACTGTTAACTATAAAAAAAATTACATGTAAAAGCTATAACGCAATGCCATTTCATCCCCTTCATCTAAGTATTTAAGAATTTCTCCAACCCTTCTTGCACATTCAATTGTTATTGGTAACCGCCTGTCAAATTGGGTATTATTCCAGTTCATTTTGGTTAAAGCTAATATCTCATCGCAAATTAAATTAGGAGATTCATCATGCTCATACAACCTTACTTCAACCGGGCTTGGAATATACTTACCTGTATAAGTTTCAAAATACGGTACTGAACCTCTTGTATAAAGGAGATGATGCTTATCACTAAAACTCAATTGAGTTCCTCGTAAAGGCGGGTATGAATTTTCACGATAAAGCCTGAAGTCAGAATCAATTATGGTCACTAAATCTACCTGATGAATGAAATATTTTTTTGCTGCCTGCTTAAACCCCTCTATCTCTGCCTCGTTAAAATTAGAAGTCTTGTGTAATACAAGCCTTTTAGGCGTTTGTTTAACAGCATCATGATACTCTTTTAAAGACAAATCAAGCAAGTTAAAAGCCTGTTCTTCCTTTAGGTGAGGAATGTTATCATTTTTTGGTTTCACAATTTCCTCACCACGCAGGATAACTCCTTTTCCAAGCTCGTTAAAAATTTGTGCTATGCTCGTTTGCGTTGTCTTTTTGTCTCTGCTTTTATAAAAACTAATTCCGGCATAACAAGTAGTTTCAGACATATCTTTTCTTATCAAAGCCCATGGAGTACCTGAAGATTTATAATACAAAGCTGTAAAGAAATTCCAGGCAATTGTAGCAGGGTCTTGCATTTCAGCTGTTGGGTTTGCAATTCTATCTCTTACAATCTGAATAGGGATATTATATTGCATCGCCTTAGCCTTTAAATACCGGCGAAAATTCTTTTCTTTTTCAGTTACATCATCTTCAATTTCTTCCTTAGAAATAATCAGTTCTTCGTCAGTCTGCGGCTCAAAAGTAGCTTCGACAAGATGCTTAACTAAGTCCTCTGTTATTACACAAAGTATAACATCCGGGCTTTTGTTTTTCGATAGGTATTTTATTTCTGCTAAATACAAATCAGCAATTAACTCAATTACTTTTTCAAGACTGTCATTTTTCTTTAAAATATCTTCAATATCAGAGTTATTAATTTTACGCAAATATGTATCATCAAAAGCTACCTCACTTTTGAAGCCACTGTTTTTATTAAACCCACAAAAGCCCGGAAAAAGATTAGTAATAATTCGCTTTCCTTTTTTGGGCTTTTTCCCTTCAATCTCGTATTTACAGGACTTAACCCAATCCGCTACTAAATCAACACTTTCGCTTTTACCAACCAACCCTAAAACAATCTTTTCGGGCCTCACATTATTAATATCAAATGGATTGTATGACACTATACCACCCTTGGGGCAAACATGCTGATTTGACCCGAACTGTAAAGAAGGTTCTTCTATATATCTTAGCTTCATCAATCGAATAATAATTTTGATAGTTCGTCGTCTTGTTTTAAGTTGATTTCATGTTCATTTTTGGCTACAAATTCTTTAGGCGGCAACCATTTGGAATCATCTAATTTAGGAATGAAACTAAGGGGTGATAGTCTATGTATTTTAATGAATAGATAGCTGTCAGTAAATAAATCCTGGTATGCGAGATAATATCCGAAGAAACGGTATTGATAATAAACTGTATTGTTATTTTCCTGACGCTTCAGACCAGATAAATAACTTTCTTCAAATCTTGAAGGCTGAAATCCACCGGGGTTTGAAAAACTCCATGTAGGATTAATAACCAAAAACCAATCTTTTCCAATCAATTCAAAGGATGGTCTGAATGCCATGCTTCTGAAGCAAATAACATGTCCTTCCTTTTTATTAATCATTTTGAAAATAGCGGTTTTTGTAGATTCATTTTTGCCCTTCCATCTTACTCTTTTCTCACTTGGATTTGACTTACTATTTCTAAATCGTAGCAAGCCTTTCTTACCAATCCATTCCATATTCCTGCTCTTGCATTTTTCAATCAAATGCTGCCTTAATAGGTTTTTGAAATTTCTTTCATATACCTCGCTGGAAGTGTAATATTCCATCGGGTCAATTTCTGTTATCGTTCCTCTATCTACAAACTGAAACAACGGGTCTTTAGGGTCAAACAAATCCCGTAACGTTAATAGTTTATTCTCCCTCAAAATGTAATCCTGCAAATAAACCTCCTTAGTTATCATTGCATTTCTAAAAAGTTCATCTGTACGAAAACTGTTCCTTTTTCTTAACCCTTTGCCAACTCTCCACTGGTTTAAGTTTTCTATTAGTAACTCTTCATCAAGATTGAGGTCTGCAACGTACATTTTATCTGGAAAACTTATTGGCAGAAAGTTCAGATGAAGATTCTCCGGCTCATTTTTCAAAAATCCAGATTGGAATTTTTTATTTCTGGACTCTATTTGCACATCAGAAAATTCATGCTCACATAACCTTGCAATGTATTCAAGTTTTTCTAATGACTGAATATATGTAATTCTGCTTCTAAGGTCGCAAGTATCAATAATGTGATTAGCACTATTAAAGTCAAAACCTTCCGGAGTATTTTCTTTAATAATTTTCTCCGAATATTTTTCTTCTTTTTTGGTTAAAATGTAAACGTAAAGCGTTTCGTATTTTGCCTGAAGATTGTTTTCTCCAAATTTCTGTAAAGTGTTTTTTACCTTCTCCAGACTTGCAGTAGATGTAATCTGAAATGCAACTTTATTCACATCATCAATTAAATCAACTGAAGGGTAATTCTTTTTGTGCAAAGAATTGGCGTTTTCAAGCTTTATATCAAAAACTGCATTCAAAATTGGTATCAAAGCATTTTCGGAATGTATATTAATATCATAAAGATTCATGTCATTATATGACTTTACTTCCTCGACAAATCTTGCAAGATATTTAGCAATTTTATCTATGTAATCTTTTCTATTCATTTATTATTTTGCTTTCTTTTTTTTCTCCCTTACAAACAATCCATCCGTGTATTTATCATACAACTCAAATAAAAACTCAATCCGTTTGGTTTCGTTAATAAAAGGCTGGCTGCGGTAACACAAATCTACTGCCCTATCCAAAGCATTATGAGCTTTTACCAATGCTGGCGGCATAGTGTTGGGGTCGTATAAATCTGCAAGGCTGCTGTTAGGAAAACTTACCCTTGCATCTAATACTGCCTGTGCCGCTTTTTCAATTGCTTCTTTTTGTTTACCTGTTGGATTTTCTGGCCAAGGGAAATTATTATAAACTATAGTATTTGAATAGCTAAAATCACTTTTTAATCTGCCACATACATACTTCATCCAAGTCATGTGCATTAATGAAGTTAATACTCCAAAATGATATGATGTTGTATCGGGTACAACAAAGGTTTTATCAGAGACAATAAATTCTTTTGTTAAATAGGCTATCGGAATATACTTTCTATTTTCAGAAGAAACTTTAGGTATAATTAGAAAATCATGATTCGGCTGTCTTTCTTCAGCAAACAAATACGGAAGTTCAGCCATTTTTTTTGTCCCTGCTCTTGTACTTTTTTCTCTAAAACCTTTTACCTCTTTGAACCTCGTTTGAAATTCTTTTATTTCCCTGAATTCTGAAGGGGTTTCACCTTTTAGCCAAATGCACCATCTAATTATATTGTTAATGAAGTCATCACCACTGACAAAACGATTGAAATATTTTTTTGTCTTTGGATTGCGATTAACTAGTTCATTTTTTTCGTCGTCAGTCAATATCAAAAAACCACCATCTCTTGCAGCACTTCCAGATTGCATTTTAGGTGTATTGCAAATTGGGATTGAAATTGATCTAAGAAAATTGTCACTTGCGCCTACTAAATATGGGTTTATATTTTTAATTGATATTTCATGTGGTTCGGCTTTTATATTTTCGTATTCATATATAAGCTTGTCTGTGATGTCAAAGTTTGAAAAGCCAATAATAACAACGTGTACTGCAGCATTACCCTTGGCTTCATTATTCCATTTAAAAGTACGATGAGCAAAATGTATTTTGCATTGATATTTATTAAACAATTCATTCCAGAGAATCCCAACTTGCTCTCCTTGTGAAATAGAGTTCGTACTAACTAATGCAACTTTTGTTTTTGGCAAATCTTTTTCCTCAATTTTATTTGCAAATTGCAAGTATTGTGCAGCTTTAATATACCAAGCAGTAACATAATCAAGCATGCCAAATGAATTGACTCCTGAAAATATGTTTGCCATATCTGTTTTTTGTTCTTCATTTTGGTAGGCTGTTCCGATAAATGGTGGATTACCTAAAATATAATGATACCTCGGTGGCTCCTTCTCCCAGGGCATTGAGTCAATCAGGCTTTGCCAATCGGTACGCAACGCATTGCCATGCACAATGGTGGCACTCTTTTTTAGCGGTATGCGTTTATAATATTCGCCAAAGTTTATGCTGGCCTGTTCGTTCATCTGGTGGTCCATCAGCCACATAGCTACCTGTGCAATCTGGCTGGGAAATTCTTCATACTCTATTCCATAAAACCTGTCCACATCAACCAAAAAATAATCGTTTACACTGGTTAACTGCTGGCCTTTCAATAATGCCTTTACAATATCCAGTTCCAGCAAACGAAGTTCACGGTAAGCAATGATTAAGAAGTTGCCGCATCCGCAGGCAGGGTCTAAAAACCGCAGCTTGCTTATTTTATCATGCAGCTTTTTTAGTTTACCCGTATCGCTTTTTACTTTATTAAACTCAGCCCACAGTTCATCTAAAAACAGGGGCTTAATTAATTTGAGGATATTCTTTTCGCTGGTATAATGGGCACCAAGGTTTCTTCTTGCTGTAGAATCCATCACACTTTGAAACAGTGAACCAAAAATGGCCGGAGATATTTTGCCCCAATCTAATAAGCAGCAATCGAGTAATATGCGGCGCATTTCACCATCAAAATGTGCCATTGGTAGCTGTTCTTCAAACAACTTACCATTTACGTAAGGAAAAGCAGCTAATGCTTCATCTAAATTTTTAAAGCGTTTATTTTCTTCTGTATTCAATACCTGGAACAACTCTGCAATATGAGCCGCAAGGTCACTACCATCTTCATTGGTCTTTAGCTCAAAGTATTCACATAAAATCCCTTTTTCAAAAATGCTGGTATCATCAGCAAACAAACAAAAGAGCAAACGAACCAGGTACAATTCCAAATGATGCCCGGTATAGCCGATGGCTTTTAATTTATCATGCAGCTTGCCCATCAATTCAGCCGCTTCAATATTTACAGGGTCTTGTTCTTTGTAAGTTCTTTTTTGGTAACCGGCAATAAAACCAAAAAGATGAACATGGTTTACAAAATCGGTGAGTTTAAATTCATGGTGGCAATCCTCCTCTAAATCATACAAGCGGAACCGCTCAAAATCACTCACCAAAATATAGCGGGGCAGTTCTTTTTCTTTTAATCCGGGAAAATAATCTTTGGCTTGTTGAAAGGCTATGTCTAAATCTTTACCACGGCTTTTATGCTCTACCAGTATAACCCCTTTCCAGAGCAAATCAATAAAACCGGTTTTGTTATCAATCTTTTTTACCTGCTGCTCAAAGGTGGCTACCCGGCGGCGACCAATGCCAAATACATTAAAGAAATCATCCCAAAATGATTTGGCTTCGGCATCTTCGCTTACTTCATTTTCCCATTCTTTGCTAAAGGCAGCAGCCCGGGTTTTTATTTCATTCCAGCTTAATGGCATATTACTAAAGGAGTTAGTTGTAAATATAGCTTATAAGGGGCAATTTCAATTACTTAGTAGTGGTAGAAGGAATAAAAAAAGGGCTATAAAAGCCCCTCATCAGCAAATGAATAATAGCCTTCATTCGTAACAATGATATGGTCTAAAACCCGGATGTCATGATACTTAGCAGCCTCCTTTATTTTACAAGTCAATTCTTCATCTGCCCGGCTTGGTTTTAAGTTGCCGCTTGGATGATTATGTCCTAAAATGATGGAAACAGATAGGGATTTAATAGCTGCTGCCAATATCAATCTTGGGTCAGCTACAGTTCCGGTAATTCCTCCGGCAGATGCTTCATAAACACCTGTAACCCGGTTAGCCCTGTTCAGCAATAATACTTTGAACTCTTCCAGCATTTCAATCTTGTTTTCATCCCATACTTTCAACAGTATTTCATAACTGTTTTTCGATGATTTTATCCACGGCCTTTCAGAAGCTTTTACTTTGGTTTTATACACCAGTTCTACTTCTGCCACTTTACTCCATTCCGGTTGTTGAATCATTACGTTTTCCATAACCTAATTTTTTAATTGTTTAAAATTAATTACGGAACTATCGCCGCCTTTTGGCGACCAAGGCCATGAAGCAACGGAATAAATAGTGAAGCGGTTTATGCCGGAATTTCATGGCCGCCTCAGAAGGCAAAAGGCGATATTTGTGGCAGAATTAATGAAAGAAAAGAAAGTACCTATGAACCAAAGACAATAAGGAAGCTTTTTTTCCGCATTGCGGCATTTTTTTTCCCGAATTTAAAGCCTTCCCTTTCCAACTTTATTCACTTTTGCCATTATTTACAAACTGCAATAAAATCATGAATAAAATTTTTACGAGTTTATTTACTTCTTTTTGTTTTTTAAGCGTATCTGCACAGCAGGTCAAAGTATCAGACAGTGCTATAATATTAAAGGAAATTACTGTTACCGGTTATAAAACGGTAAATGGCGTCGGGCATTTAATGGAATCAAAGGACGGCATTATCTATGCTGGAAAAAAGAATGAAGTAATCCTTGTAGACAGCCTTGATGCTAATAAAGCAATCAACAACACCCGTCAGATACTTGGAAGGATACCGGGTTTAAATATCGTGGAAACTGAAAGCGGTGGATTTACAGCAAACGGTATTGCAACGAGAGGCTTAAACCCAATACAGAGCATTGAAATGAATACCCGCCAAAACGGATATAATATCAGCGCCGATATTTTCGGGTATAATGAAGCTTATTATATTCCGCCAATGGAAGCTGTGAGCCGCATTGAAATGGTAAGGGGAGCGTCCTCCCTGCAATTCGGTTCTCAGTTTGGAGGTTTGGTAAATTATGTAACAAAAGATGCTCCTGCAGATAAGCCGGTTGAATTTAATACCTCACAAACCGTTGGCAGTTTTGGATTATTCAACTCTTTTAATTCAATTGGCGGTAATTATAAAAAAATTAACTATTACGGCTTTTTGCAATACAGGTATATTGATGGCTATCGGCCTAACAGCAGGCAGTGGCAGTTATCAGGGTTTGGAAAAATTCAATACAAACCATCTGCAAAAATAAATGCAGGTGTTGAATACTCATTACTACGCAATAAATTAAAAATGCCGGGTGGTTTAACAGATAGTATGTTTGAAGTCAATCCAAAGGCATCCACTAGGGCAAGAAACTGGCTAAAAAGCCCCTGGAATGTTTTAACTGCGTTTGCAAACTTTGTACCCTCTTCTAATACCACTATCAGCCTAAAAACAACTTATCTTTTCAGTAGCCGGTCTTTGGTGTGGCGCAATGAGAATGGAGGCCCGGAAGCATTGGATGAAACAGACCCGGTTACGGGTACTTTTATACCAAGAGAAGTTGGCAGAGAAGACATGCATAATTTAACTACTGAACTGAGGTTTTCAAATAGCTATTTATTGGGAAAACAAAAATCTACTGTTGCCGGAGGTGTCAGGTATAGCTACGCATGGTTCAAAAGGCAAGGTGGGGGCGAAGGAACAACAAACAGTGATTTTGATCTGTCCATCACTGGTGACTGGGGATATAATTTAGATTTCACAACAACCAATATTGCTCCTTTTGTTGAGAATATTTTCAGGATTGGTGATAAGTTTACAGTTACTCCCGGATTTAGATTGGAGTACCTGGTAAGCACTGCAAAAGGCTACAAAACTACTGACACAATAAAACAATTCCCTGATGAAAGCCGTACAAGAACATTTCCATTATTTGGAATTGGATTAGAGTACAAACCCTCTCATAATACCAGTATCTATGGAAATTTGAGCCAGGCATACCGGCCAATTGACTACAGCCAATTAGAGCCATTTGGGGTGGCATCTAAAATTGATCCCAATCTTAAGGATGCCAAAGGCTTTAATACCGATGCAGGATACAGGGGGATAATAAAGAACTTTTTAAACTTTGATTTAGGTGTATTCTATCTGGCTTATAATAACCGTATAGGTGTATTAGTTCAAACAGACCCTTTAACAGGTAATACTTATTCAGTAAGAAAAAATATAGCTAACAGCGTTCATAAAGGCATTGAAAGTTATATTGAATTTAATCTTTTAAAGTACCTCAATGCAAAGTCGGAGTGCGGTTTGAGTATCTTTAATTCCTTCGCTTACATAAATGCAAAATACACAACGGGCGAATTTAAAGGAAACAGGGTTGAGGCTGCGGCCAAAACCATCAACAGGATTGGCTTAATTTTTAACAGCAAACAAATTTCTACAACTTTCCAGGTCAACTCTGTTGGAGATGCTTACGGTGATGCATCGAATGTAAAGAGCAGCCCAGACCCGATAGCAGGCTATATCCCGGCTTATACAGTACTTGATTTAAGCGCTACTTACAAATTCAGAAATTATTCATTTAAAATAGGAGCAAATAATTTAACAGATAAAGCCTATTTCACCCGCCGGACAGATGAGTATCCCGGTCCGGGAATTATTCCTTCAATTGGCAGAAGCATATATATTGGCATAAGTGCCCAATTTTAGGTATACCCAAACAAATGGGTTTTCAGACCTATCCTTTTACAAAACACAGTCAAAGAGAAGAAAATTCACTTATGTAATAAATTTATTCTATACACCATTATATTATTCATTGAATCTGCTGTCTTTATAATCATCAAACGAAAATGTTATATCATGTTTTTCATTTCGCTTAAGTTCATCAAGATTAAAGTTTAAGCGATGCCCTTTTGGCATTCCAAACTTAGCGGCAAAGTGCTTATCGATGAATGGTGGCATATTGGGCACAGTTATAATTTTTTTGCCATCAAACATCCATTTGTCCTGTTCGTTTAAGGGCAATACTAATTGATAAGTGTAATTGTGAAACATAATGCAAACAATGTGTGTTGGTATCAGATCTGTTCTTACTTTTTTCTCAAAAAGAATAACCATTGGGGAAGGGAAAACAGGGCCAGGGTGGACATATACATTTAGCTTAAAGAGTGGATCATCTTTTTCTTCGTTCTTTTTTTCCGAACGGAGCATGGCAAATGCGATTTTATAATCATCATCATACTCATGGGGTAAAACGGATAGCCCGATTTTCAGGAAAGCCTTATAGACATTATGTGGATTATATGAAGGCCTTGTTGTATGAAATGTTACTTTTTTATTATCAGCATCTAATGTAAAATGATTGTTTTCTTCTTCATGTGATTCTATGCGGAGTTTAGGAAGATTGAGTGGCACTTCAGTATCCTTCATTACTATGAATGTTTTATCCGGCGATTTAAACTTTAACCCTCCGGATTTGGCATTTTCTATATTGAAAGCACGGCTGGCTCCTAAATAATTTGCAAAATCATTTTCATATTTTCTGCCAAAAAAATTATTACACTTATCACATTCAAAATCAGATAACAGGTTTTTATTGCCGATTAATTCAGGTAATAAGTGTGCTTTTGATTTAAACTTCTCCTGCTCATTGAAAATAGCTTTACAAAATTTACACACCCTGTCTTTTTTTGCCTTTAATGGCCTTTTATGTAATTCATCATCAGCAATCAGATTCTTTATTGCATAAAGACTGGTGAATCTCTCATACATTTCTGAAAACTCATCTATTGGATTTCCAATAAATTCTCTATTTAACTTCATTGGATTACCGGGTATTGCTGAAAATTTCAAACGGAACATTTCTAAATCATTTTACTACTTACTTATTAACAATGGAATATTCACAAAGATACTAAAACCCCAAGCTGCCCCGCCATTTTACGAACTCTGTTACTATGTTGCGGGGCAGCTTTTTTAGCATTAAAAAGGGGTATTTGCCGATACCCCTTTTAATAACACTCAATTATAAATCCCTGCCATTTCATCTTTCGCAAAATCATCGCAAAGCTGAAAGGCTTTTTGAGTTCTTAACTGCGCTGTACCTCCATACAAGGTGGATTTAATTTTTGCTTCGTCGTCTTTATAATTCCTTACGTTTTGAAAATATCCGGTGATGGCATTGTAAGCACCAAATACCGTCCCTTTTGTAGTTTCTGTTTGTTGTGTTGGACTGGTATAGCTATATTCCAAAACAGAATCACAGATATTATTAAAGCAGGTTGAAAGCTCATCCTGTTCTCCATTCTCAATATTCTGCAATACTTCTTTATTTGGAACCATTGCCAGTTGAACCAGTTTTTTTACTTCCTTATCGGTAATACGAACTTTTGCCCATTGATTAAATATCCCTTCTAATTGCTGTGAAAGCTGGTTGCTGATGCCCATTACTTTATGGGCTTCTTCCAGCCGTTCTTTTGCATTGGCAGTGTGGCGGATTTTAATGCAATTGCTATGGTTTTTAAGGGCTGCATTTAAAGTATTGTTGCAAACAATTCTTATAGGAGTAAATGCCGCCATTATGCTACCGAAACCATCGTGGGAGGTTGTAAGGAATAAATACTTTTCAATTAAATCATCATTGCCCACTTTTATATAGTCAGGCAGCTTGGCTGTTATAAAGATTTTCTCACCGTTTCCCAAAGCCCCGGCGGTTTCATATTGTATGCCATCACCGCCCACAATCGCATCAAAGAAACTAAAGGCATCTGAATTTTGTACCACTTCGTAATCTTTGCCTAAACGGTCGCCTAATATGGCGTTGGTATCCGGCCTGTAAGTATAAAATGAGTTTTTTGAAATGATTTCCAAATCATCATTCAGCCTGTGAATATTCGGTCTTTTCAATACTTCAAAGTCAAGCCCTGCAAATTGCAACGCTTCTTTGCTGGTGGGATAGTCCTGTACAATCTGTCCCAATCCATGCCATGCTTTTTCTTTTACGCTAAAGAAACTGTGTTTGCCTGTCTGTTCGTTAAAATTGATATTGTGTGCCATAGTTGTAAAATTTAGAATTGAATAAAAAAAGCAGCATCACATATTTGCATGATGCTGCCGTAAAGTTTTAAAATGGTAAATCTTCTCCTGTTTCAGCCATTGCTGTGGGAGCAATAACAACCGGAGCAGTTGTATTGCCGTTGCCTGCTTTATTACCTCCATGCAGTTTAATATTATTTACATGAAAAGTAAGTGTGGCTTTTGCTACGCCATCTTTACCAGTCCAGGCATTTACACCAATGCGTCCTGCACATTCCACCAAACTTCCTTTAGTTAAGTAGGCTGCAATGCCTGCATTAATCCAGTAAGCACAGTTTACATAGGTAGTAATTTTCTGTACTTCGTTGCTGTCTTTTGTTTTGTAAGTGTCATTAATAGCAAGGGAAAAGTTCACCACTTTTTTCCCTGCTTTGGTTTCGCTAACGGCTGCATCTGCCGTAATTCTGCCGATGATTTCCATACCTGTAAATTTTAAATGTTTAAAAAATGATTCTTAAATAAATTCAGCTTCGCTTCATTCATTTACCGATAGCGACCAGTCATTAGGACTGTGGAGGAGGAACAAGGTTTTTCAAATAAAATACTACCCAGTGGAGGATTATTTATTAATATCAGGTGGAGATTTTTTTGAAAACCCGTGGCGATTGACGGCTCTTTTTACTGTGGGACTAAGACCTTGTTCCGCACAGAACAGGCCAATAATTTTGCGGCACGGTTAGTTGAATGACCAGCTAAAGTATTTTAACTAATTTTGAAAGGTATAAAATCATCATTTTGAATATGCCTGAAATTGAAATTAAGGAAGAAAAACTTTCCGGTGGAGTCTTAGTTATCGGATCACTTATCTGGGAAAAGTCTGAGGTAAGAAATGCCTGGCGGCGTGAATCATTGGATTTAAAGCAGCACCAACTTATATCGTTACCCATTAGATATGGTAGAATTTCTTCAACAAGAAATTGTACTTATACTATGGTCTTCTCCAGCGAGTGTACGGTACAGGAAAATTTGGGTACTGGTGTTTTCATTCCTTTCTCAATAAACCCGATTGAGTTTAAGCAGTTGGAAATTCAGGCTAAACGTATGATTAATGCAGAATTCAATAAGGTCAAAAATTTAGAATTTCTGGATTGGGATTGGGGAGCAATGGGCATATCTATCAATCCGCTTGCCGTAGCTAAGGATTCTTTAAAATCCCCTTTAGTTGATCTGTTCCTTAAAAATTGGTCAAAAAAATATTCAAAATCATTCAACCCTGATGATTATAAAGTGGGTGAAGAAAAGCAAATTATTTCCGAGCAAGGCATCCTCTTAATTGATTGGCCTAATCTCCCTGAAAATATTGATTTCGTAATAGCCACTGTTATAAAACCCCAATTAAAGAACTACCCTTCTGCAAAGAATATCGCAGACAGAATGCTGGTAAATGAGTATGATGAGTATTTTAAGGAAAACAGAAAGGAAGGAATTTCAACATTTCAAGATTCAGAAATTAAACAACTACTTAATAAGGGATTAACATAACATTATCTGGAATTGTGTTTGGTGAGGTACGAAGCAATCTCAATTCCCAATATTCTAATCCGGCACAGTTCTCCCGGTTTATTTGCCGCAGGCGTAAAAAGAAATAAGGCGGGAGTACTGTGCCGGGTCTTTAAAAATTTCTTGTATTATTCTAAAAGATTATTTTATCAATCTGTTTAAATTTAAAGTAATCAAAGTATGCTGCTTTGTAGTGGATGACTGAGGGCAGCAGTTGTTGTAATAAGCCAGCCAGGTTAGCGGCTATGTGCCAACCTTGTGTGATGGGTTCTTGGTGTTTGGTAAGGTTGCCATGGCGGCGTTGTGTGCCAGCGGGGCGCATGGAAACAATGTATCTGCAAGGAAGAAAGCAGCGAAAAAGCTGCATACACAATATATCATTGCAGCACCTCTTCCGAAAGTATGAAGGAAGTGGTGCGGTTTATTTATGCCCAAGTCTATTGTGACAGTTGTTTTTGAACATATTCCTGAGAAATTCTCTCCTGTTCAAGCCTTTTATTATTCTGTAGCAAAAATTGATACATTTTTTGTTCTTCGGAAGAAAGTAACGGAAGACTCTTTTTCTTACCGGCGTTGTTTACTGAAAACTGTTCAAACAGTTTATAGGTTTTTTCATCCATTAAAAAACTTGCTGCATCCGGATAATGTTCCCTTATCATATTCAGCATTTCAAATCCGGCTGTATCCAAATCAAACCAACAAAATAAATTGGTTTGGTTAAGCCAGGGAATATCTTTACTGATCCTGCTTTTAAAGCCCTCCCCAAAAATGGCGACTGAATTTTTAACTTTAGGAAAAGTGAGAAAGCAAATCTGGTTTTCTATTATAAAAACGTTTTTGGGTACCCAGTCGAGCCATGCGGCATCTTCCAGTGTAAGTGAACATTCATCATACCCCAAATGTGGTTTCAGTTCTTCGTCCAAAATCCGTATTTGGGTATAGGTACTTACTCTCCGTAAGAAATATCTTTCCGAAAAATCATTGGAAGTAATATTTTTCCATTCATCAGGCACCAGTATGTCAAGTAATTTTTTAAGCAGGCTTTTATTTTGTTCAATAAACTTAGAATGTACTTCTATTGGCAAATCCCGGACGTAATAAGCATGAGGAGGAGGATTTGAAGAAAAATAGCTGCACACTTTGATAATATCTGTCCACCGTTCAAAATTATCTAATAAGATTTCCGGATTATTATCTGCCCATTCTTTTAAAGCCGGAAAATTTTTAATCAATAAGCTCTCAGCTGCGATTATTTTTTGAAACTCAGTTTCTTTATTAATAAAATGTATAAAGTCATCCAGTGAATCAAAATAAATCTTTGTAGGAACGGTCTGCCGGGTTCCATTGATATTCCTGTCTTTCCAATCAACAGAATAGCCTCTTTTTTTAACAGCTTTTGAATTTTGCATTAACGGGACAAGATCAGTTTTCAGGTCGCTATAATTGCTGCCGGTAACCTGCTTATTGCTTGGCATTACCAACGGAAAAATGTTTTCACCTTTCAGGTGGGATGAAACTACTTTGAAAAATATTTTATCCGCTTTTGCCAGTAATTCTTTAGGAGTTATCATTCTGTATTTTCTGCTAATTGTTTAAACTCTTCCTTCCGTTCATAGTACTCATCCATTGTAAGATTGTACACAATAGAGTTTTTCTTGTTCTTGATTTCAACAAAGTGTACCGCATTAATATATGGTTCAGCAATATTAATTTTATCCAGCGGTGTTACCACCAGAATCTGCAGATTTAACTGGGCACAAAACTCCATCAGGAACTGGCTCTTCTCGGGGTCAAGTTTGCTAAAAGCTTCATCAACTGTAATAAACCGAAGGCTTTTGTACTGCTTACCGGCCTGATAAATTCCAAACTGATGGGCAATAGCTGCCCCCAATATGGAATAAGTAAACTGAGCTTTTTGGCCGCCGGAATAGCTGGCGGTGTTATCATGGTACTGTCCCTGCTTTCCATCAACAACAGAATATTCCCTTGCACTGAAAGTAAGCCAGTTTCTTATATCGGTTACCTTTCTACGCCATGCTTCCTCATTTTGCAGTTCTGTAATCAGTTCCTTAATTCTTCGGAATACTTCATTCCGGTAGGTTTCATCCTTTTGTGTGGCAAATTCTATTGTATTGGGAATGGTTGCACTTAACTGTTCCTTGAATAATTTTATTTCCTGTTCTTTTGTTGTTCTGCATTCTAACTGCAAAAAAGTGTCGGGGTTCTTGTTGAAAGTTATTTTTTTAAGAGGTACATTCAATTCTTCAATCACTTCTTTTATCTTATCTTCTTCATTCGACAGCCATGTCCTGTAATTGGTAAGGGCATCCAGCATACTTTTATCCATATAGTCCCTGAACCGCCGCTTGTGTTCCACCAGACGTTGATTGCGGATTGTATTGTACAAATCTTCCAGTTCATTAAGACTGGCGAGGCTGGCGCTTATATTCATCACATCACCACTCCAATCCGCAAACTCCCTCAATATTCTTTCATTTGGGTTAACAAAAGCATTTATTAAAGTATTTGTTTCCAGTTCAAGATTTTTAGTTTCAGTGTTTGCACTGGTAAGCCTGGATTTTAAGGCAACAAACAATTCTTTTCGTAAGGCATCTAACCCGTTCAAATTTTCAGGATCGGTGATCTTAATTTTTTCACTATTTGTAAATGTTTTGATTGCGCTGATTCCTTCTTCAGTCAGTTCATCAAAAAACATATTTAGTTTTTTAATGTTCTTCTGATGACACTCCTCATCAAGTTTGCTGAGTTTGCCTATATATCCTTCTTTGACCTTTCTTCTTTTTTCCAATTCCTTTTCAACAGTTTCCAACTGCAATGTTATGGCCTTATATTTATCAGAGGAACTTTTAAGTTGTTCAATCTGTTTATTTATGGATACAATTTTTTCAGCATGTGCCTGCCAGTTTATATCATTAAACGATTTCCTCTCAGTAAATAATGTAAGTAATGGTTTTTTGTCTTCAATAACTTTTATCTTAGGATTTATCTCCTGAAGCTTTACAAACAGGGCATCGTGTTCCTTTTGTAATGTATATTTTTCCTGCTGAAGTAGCTCGATAGTTTGTTTGTTATCCCATCCCAGGGTATATTTTAATTTTCCCCATTTATTTGGCCTGTCGTCCTTTTCATGACGGCTGTTATTTCTGATCAGTCCGTTGGATGTCAGGGCCTTTTTTGAACCGTAAAATACTTCCAGATTATCCGTACAATGATAATCAAACCGTTCAACCAGTTGATGCTCCAGCCATTTACCATAGAAGGCAGACTCCTTAATATCAATTTTGTTAACAAGAGAGTCATCATCATTGGGCCAGCGCAAAATTGATTCAGTTTGTCTCCGGTCAATTCGTTGGTAAACCAATTTTGCATGCAAGTTATTGCTGTGTACAAAAAGATTTACCTGTTTATTATATTTCTCGGGTACCAGCAACTGCATAGAAAAACTATGCAACACTCTTTCTATAACATCTTCCCAATGCAAAGAATCTTCTTTCACTTTTATTAATTCACCCGCAAATGGAAGTTCATCTTCCCCGGTTTCAAGTAAATCCAACAGCCTTTTTCTTACAGCAATCAATTCCTGTGGAATCCGGTTTTTCCTGCTTAACAGTGAAGTTATGCTGTCCTGTACCTGGTCTATTTGTTTGGAAATATTATCCTTATCGTTTTTATAACCGAACCTTTCTTCCATCAGTGCATCGTATTCTGTTCCCACCGAGATTTGCAACTGTTCAGCTTTCTTAAGATTTTCTTTGAAAGAGGAATCGTTAATATCAGTCTGTAAACCGAACTTTTCTGCTACCTTAACATAATCAGTATAAAAATTCTTTTTGTTATCCCTGTCTTTTGTCTCGGCAGTTATATCTTTATTTAACAGTTGAATCCGGGCATCAATATTTAACTGCGCCTTTTGAGAAATCAATTGTTTCTGTTCTTCTTCACTTTGTTTAATTTGTGCATCTACAATTTTCTTCTCTCTTTTGATGTCTTCTACCTCTTTTTCAATTGCCTGGATATTGGCATCCAGCAGGTCATACTCTATTTTGTCAAGAAAAAAAGGTAACTGGTCCTGCACAAAATTTAATATAGAAAGGTTAGCGTTCAGCAGGACAAGTTTACTCTTGTTGTCAACTACAGGCTCCAATAACTCAAGCTGTTTCTCATCTTTCTGTATGGCTTTATGGCTTATTAATAAATCATTGTAATGGTCGTATAAACTTTTAAATTGTTCTTCAGCTTCAGGTTCCTCCAGCATTTGATGCCTTATAAACTGAGTCAGGTCGCCCAATACTTTTATACCAACTGTTTGGTTAAAAAGCGATAATGCTTTTTCTTTTAACCCGAATAAATCACTGAACCTTGCAGCGTATTCTTTGAAACTATCGAATAAATCCGCTTTGGGGAACTGATTTTTAAGCCGCTTTTTCCAATCGCCTTTTACATCAAAATGCCCTTTACCAAAATTATCGTTTATGTTTAATTGATAAGGAGCTACAATAAAGATTTTCTTCAACCCACCTCCGCTGTACCAACGCACCTGTACTAAAGTGATGGTGTGTAATGTACCTGCGTTTTGAAAACATGCTAAAAGAACAGAATACGGATTGTCGGACTTATTCCTTAGTTGTTCGGTCTTTGATTTCTCGTCCAGTTCAGAAAATATTTTTCCAAAATATCCCCAGAAATATGAATTTTCATCTCTTTCCTTTTTTATCTCAGCACCTGAGGATTGATTGTAAAATCTTTTATTGGTAGGTACAAGCAGTGTCAACAATGCATCAATTAAAGTGGTTTTACCACTTCCGTTTGCCCCTGTAAGCAATGATGTCTTTCCGTTCGTATTCAGCCTGTACACCTTGCCATGAAATGTACCCCAATTGAATACCTCCATGTATCGCAGCCTGTGCCCGCCTTCGGAATTGTTATTATTAAATAGTGTTGACATAGGTTTCTAACTTGTTCTTAATTTGCTCCAGTGTATCATTATTGACTAACGCTTTTATAATTCGCTTTACTTCATATTGATTGTTATCCTTATTAACCGGATCTTCACGGGTAAGTTTTAAAATACCGATGTTTTGTAAACTGTTTATCGGTTTGGCCAACTCACGCCAAAGCTTGCTTCTATTGGTTTGCTCTTTATAAAAAAATTCAATCCGTTCCTTAATTTCCTTTTGGGTAAGGAATAATTTAGTACCCTCACTTTTAATATCAAATTCTTCCAGCATCTCTCTGAGTATTACGCAAAGCAGAGTGGTTTCATAATTCATCGTTTGCTTACGCATTAATCTCGGCAAGGGGTTGTCGTCATTCTCGTCACTTTCAGGTTGCAGAATTCTTGCAAACCCGTCCACTTCATTTATTAATAACTCAATACCAATTTTACCGAAATAATCCTGTATTGCAGATTGCCATGCCTGTAAGTCACGCCAAACATTTTTTTCCTCTGCATACACCGGGCCCTGTAATAATTTTATTATCACATGGGCATAAATGGCTCTTGATATATTTTCTTCCATTTTAAAATCAGTCATTGGGTTTTGTGTATATAATCATCGGAACATTTACCTTTCTCTGGTCAATCCAGATAGGGTCGGGTGTTTCCTCCAAAATAATATGATGATTGCTGCTGCTTGCTATAGAAAAGTAACCTACCAATTCGCTTAACCCGTTTTCCAATCCATAGTTATCAGTTATCTCCTTTAATGTCACCTGTGTCTTGCCCTCAAGCATCATATCAATCCGTTGTATCAGTTTCTTTTTATCTATTGTAAATTGGTCAAAAAGTGATTTGAAATCAACATCGTCAGATATAGCTCCTCCAATACCATCCGGGAAAAGTATTTCCAATGAATCTTCTTTGCCATCATTTAGTTCCCACCTGTCTATCAGATTTAGGTAAGGCTCATCTTCAATAACAAGAAAATCATCTTCTTTTAGCCTGGTCTCAGCCAGGTTGTAAGCCATCTTCCTTATTTCACCAATGAGTTCAATTGCTCTCCGCCTTTCCAGCATATTTTTTTCCGAAAGAACCCGGCTTATCTTTTCACTGAGCTTACGGTTGGCGTCAATCACTTTTTTACCGGAAGCATGCAGGTATCTCTTTAAGTTCTTTAGAAACCTGTCATTCCCGTAATCAATATCCCTCGCTTTTAAAAGCTGATATAATTGGTCTGTAAGCTGACTAAACTCCTGCTGTTTCTTTTCATCCATCAGGAACTCCCAAAATGCTTTAAAACTCTTTCCCTGATCCTTACCTTCAATTTCATCCAGGGCATCTAAAGCATATACAAGCAAAGAACCTTTTGCAATATCCTTTTCGGCATATTTCCGTTGAATATCTTTTCGAATCTGTTCAAAATTTTGTTCCACTTCGGTAAAGTCGCTTAACAATTCCCTGGCAATTTTATTCAGATCATAAAACCTTTCTTTTATTTCTGTATCATCAAAGATCACCGGGTTTTTACCCTTCTCCAATAAATTAATTTCATTTTCTATTTCCCATTTTTTCTTTTTCAGTTCCTGAATTCTCAATTCCTTATTCTCTGAGCTTTGTTCAATCATTTCCTGTAGTTTAAAGAATATATCTTTAAAGCGGCTGTTTGTCCCAACAAACTCTCTTTGTTGCAGGTCATCAATCCATTTCATTACTTTTTGTGTATCACTGGTAAGTTCATGTAAGTCTTCACCCTCATCATTAGGGTACTTTCTCAAAAAACCTTCATTGCTCCATTTATCAATATACTGGGCGGCTTTAAGGGAGTGATCGTCAAATAGTGAACTGGCATCCAGTTCCTCGTCCTTTTCTTCGTATTCCCAATCTTCCATATAACCTTCAAGTTTGTTCCTGAGTTCGGTATTGGTAATAGTGGTAAGATGTGCTTCCTTAAATACCTTATAAAAAAAAGATAGTATAAAAGGAGCATTCTTGCGCCTTAAAAGAATTAGGGGCTTTGCTGTTTTAAATTGAAGTGATAGTTCGTCAAATGTCATTATCCTGAGATCTTACTTTTAAAATTAATGCAATTGCCGAAAATGAAAGAAGAAGTACTTTACTTTATTCTTCTCCTGCTCTTTTTGTGATATGTTTCAACGGGCAATTGACAACGCTGTAATCTATATAATAGTCATCGTAACCTAATAATTTTAATAGTACCCTGTTAAATAAAACTTCATACACCCTGGTTAAAATAAGGTCGTCATAAGCCGTGTCATCATCCGAATAATTCCTTGAACTGTGAGCCATTTTATTTCTAAGATTTATAGCCGCTTTCTCAGCTTTCCCAACTTCAATGCCCAAAAGTGAAAAGAAGAAGGTTATTTTTTCGCTGGGCACTTTCTGGTTAGCACCTTTTATTTTATTAATCATGGCATTGCCTCCATTCAATGGCGCCAATTTATTTGTCAATGTCTCTAATTCTTCTTTAATCAGGTTTAAATATTCATTCTGAGGAATGTTTTCCATTTTAAATTTACCGGTATGCTTTAAATATTTAGCTGCTAATATTTCTATTGCATTTGCCAAAACCGGAAGGTTTGAACCAACCGGGATACTTTTTGCAATCCAATAGCGGGATAACACCTGGTTCAAACTCAATATCCCCTCCAGTTTTAAATAGACGGGCAGCAAATTATTCATCAGCCATGCAAAATTGCCCCAATCATACTGCCGGTTGAATTTAATTGGGGGCATTGAATTCCTGTTACCCTTAACGTTAACCTTGTTACTAACAGAATGTAAAATGACTTCTTTAATTTCATTGCCAGCTAAAATACTGGAACCAATATAAGTTAATCTGTTACCCAACAGAAATGACACAAGATTATTTATGCAGTTTAGGGTTTTATAATGTGGAATTTCCGGTAATGAGGAACGAAACTCAAAGCAAATTCCTTTAATTCCATCGGGAGTAAAGTATTCAGGCACCTCGGCGATAATACATGATACTCCCGTTATGCCAACTTCAATATAGTCCCTGGATAAAGAACCACCAGTATAATTTTCGATAGAGTCATCGTATTCATCCAATCCTGCACGGAATTTTTTGCCGTGCAGTTGTAAATTTCTAAAAGTCGTTTTATCAAAATCGGCATTAATATCTGAACATAAAAACCAATCATATCTTTTAAACCTCTTGCTTTCTGTTACGTCTGTGAAATTTATTTTTATATTGCTTAATATAAGCTGGGCTTCAAAAAAATATCTATTATCCTTTACATGCCAGGAGTCAGTATGATGCCCGGTTAAAATACAATCGGAAAGTTTTATACCATTGCCATTCACTTCAACACCTGTAATGGTATCTCCCTGGATAATATTACCCTTTCCTACAAAAATATCATTGTCTAAACTTATCGGAGTATCTGTATATCCCGAAACCTTTCCCTGCAACTGGTAGTCATTATTTCGCCAGATTGTTATAATGGTATCTTCCTTAAATCCATAATGCAGCCTTTCGAATTTAATCTGGCTAATTGTTATCGGGAAGTTGATTGCTTCCCACTCAAGATGGGGTACATAGTAATTATTGTCCTTCATTTTTGGATTAAAATTGATTTCCCTTTTTCAGACCTTACTCAAGATACAGGAATGTTTGAAGATATTATCGCTGTAAATATTTCTTATAGCTGATACAGGCTCCATCTAATATTGCAGAATACTCTACCTGGCCTGAATTAAAAAGTACAGGTGTTGCCGGTAATACCAGCCATTCATTATCTCTTAGCGCATTTTTTAGAGAAGCCGCATATTTATCATTATTGGATAAAGTAAAAACCTTCACCACATCAATCAAAATAATCCGGTACGCTTCAGTGAGCATGGCAAACTTTGTGAGTGAGGGAGTATAGAAACCTTCAAATACCCCAGGTTCAATTTCGTCCCAATTAACTTTATCACTATGCAGCGTAATTATAGCAAAACCGAAATCAGCCATATCTTCCGGATATTCTGCCTGCTGTTGAACTATATCTTCTGTTATTGTCTCACTTGTACCAATTCCATAACGAAAAGCAGTAAAGAGGTTGTCGCTAAAAGAAAGGAAATGTGTGTGCCGCCAATTGATACCTATGTGCCTGTTAATTAACTGCTGTAAAGGCACTTCATTTATTAATCTGCCTTCGCCTCCGTTAATGAGGTTGGTTTGTAACTGTCCAAAATGGATAGTCTCTTTTAGTTTCCTTGCACCATGTTTATCAGCATCTCCACGATATAGTTCCGATGGTATCTTAAAGGCAGTATTCATAAGGCATTTTTCAATCTTTGAATTCGCCTTCTATCCCGTGCTCCTTTGCCAGTTTTCTCCACGGCTTTTCCCTTCGCTTCTTTTCATCGGCTAAAACATTTACAATATACTCCAGATTTTGTACCGGGGCATTTATAGGATCGTTTACTAAAAAAGAAGTTTCGAAAACTGTAAAATATATTTCTCTTATTATTTTCTGAACCACTTCAATTAATTCCGTTGTTTTCTTTAAGGTTACGGTATTCACAACAGCTTTGCTGTTTCTGTCTTTATGGGCATAAATTTTATTTCTTTGTAAAATCAGGTTATCTATAACGTCTTTTTCATTTTCCAAATCGGTTTCCCATTGATTAATCAATCCGGGAGATATGCCTGCATCTCCAAAATGGCCATTGGCCTTCAATTTTGAGATAAATTTATGTAGCCTGTAATCTTCATTTTCTCTTGTTGAAAATAATTTGCACAATTCAATTACAATAACCCGCCAGTAAATGCTGGTGGTATAAACAAAGAAAGCATTGACTCGTTTTGTGTAAGCCCTATCGTCATCATCTTCCTCCTTGATAAGAAACCGAACCACTTTCAAAGACTCCTGTGCTAAAAAGAGAATTTCGCTGATTTCCTCTACTTCCTCTTTTAATTCTGTTTTATTTTTTTCTTTCATTCATTCATATTTTGTGTGCAAAAATACCTTTCTTTTCCTTAGAAGATAAATTACAACTTGGAATTACTAAATAAACAAGCTTAGTTACCTATTTATTATTCCCGTTAGGGATTGCAGTGGAAATCCTTCTGCAAGAAGATTGAAACGGAAAGCCCGGCCTGTAAAGGAACGGCATACTTGATTATACAAGCTCTGCCAAAATATTTTAAAGAATTTATTCAGGAAAGGAAAAAATATAGTTCGCATTCTTAGAAACTTTATTTTTCCCAGATAACACTTATACTGTAGTTAAATGATTTGGCATAAAGGCAATATTCAAAAAACCTGGAATCATTTTCATCGTCATCTTTCATTTTAAACCAATCAGATTTCCAGACATCCTGTTTAGCTTCATCACCGGCATAGGCTTTCTTCCCAGAAAATATTTCATATGCTACTGAGCCGGCTGGCGGAGGCGCATCATATTCAAACAGACTGAAGTGATAAAAATCTTCTGGCTTTTACCACTTCGGCATAGGATATTTTTGAGGGATCATATTTTACCTCAAAACTTGTGGAAGTTGACATTTTACCTACCTGCTTACAACTACTTACGCCATTCATTTTCTCCACACCGGCGGCTATCATTGTCAAATCGCCGGAGCAGGTAATGCCTGATACTTTTACAGTAACAGTTGTATCGTTAGGATTTGAAGTTTTTGATTGGGGGTTAGGTGTTTGGGCACAACTAACCTGTGCAAATGTGAACGACATTGCAAACAGCAACGCCATTACACTGAAATATTTTGATTTCATTGAAAATGATTTTTATGTTAATGAATGATACAATACGCTTTAGAATAAACCAAAGCATAAAAGATGCAAAGCATCAGTTAAGGAAATTCATTAAACTATCTTAGGCGGTTGCCAAAAGTCAAGTGAAAGATTAGAAGGTATTTTATCGTTAGAAGGTGAAGGTTGTTCACCGAAAGATAATTTCAGGAAAGAATATGAAGAACAGAAGTTGACTGTGTATCCTATACAAACTTTGCAAATTTCAAAAGGATTACATCCTGATTTATTTGAATTATTCTTATTACCCGGCTTTGGGGTCTGGGAATCTTTCTCTGTAATTGGTTTACAGGTTCCTCCACAACACTCTGATTTAGTGCTTTCCGATACCATGGCTTTTATTCCTGGTTCAACGGTAAGGAATAAAATATATAAAGGAAATATGAAAGCAAATATCTTCATTAGAAATGTAAGTTAATCAATTTTCAGAACTCCGTATACTTATCACAAATTGAACGCTTTTATATTATTAGTATCCACCAGTATTTGACCTCTTCTCTATTTATTCAGTTTAAGAAATAGGTTACCTAGGGGGTTTTCCCGAAAAGCCAGTTAATTTTGTACATTTTAGTTGCCTCGTCAAACTCTGCTAAATCTGTGTTGTATTTAAAATATTGATCAATAAGGTTATGAAAGGAAATATCAGCAGGGAAAGCATTCTTTAAATTTTTGATTGTAAGCTTTACTATAGGAGAGCTTACACCTAAACTGAAGTAATAGTTAGTCACGTTAGTTCTACCAGTAGGCGGCTTTGAAATAATATGTTTATAGATAAGAATTTGTTCACCAGCATTCAACAATAAAAGCTCTTGCTTACCATTAAATCGAAAAACCTGATTTCTGCAATTTATATAACCGAAAATATCCTTCTTATAAAGCCTAACAGAACTGTCTTTCAGATTAATGGAAATATAGGGTCGTAAAAAAAAGTCATTTAGCTTAATTTTAATTTTTCGCCTGTTACAATTATTATCGAATGAAATAATTTCTCTTGTAAAATCATCACTGCTTATGTAAACACCTCTTACCTGTTCTTTTTGTGCAGCAACGGTGAAAGAGGTTATGGAAAATAACAATACGATTAGTATTTTTTGATATTTCATTTGGAAAGGTTTATGCTTTTCAAAATTTCATTTTTTGTATTCTTACAGCATTCAAAATTGCCAGCATAGCAACTCCCACATCCGCAAATACAGCTTCCCACATCGTTGCTAACCCCCCTGCACCTAATATCAACACAATCACTTTTACGCCAAATGCAAGCCCTATATTTTGCCATACAATTCTATTGGTGGCTTTGCCGATATTAATTGCTTGTGCAATTTTAGATGGCTGGTCAGTTTGAATAATTACATCTGCTGTTTCAATAGCTGCATCGCTCCCCAATGCACCCATCGCAATGCCTACATCACTTAATGCCAGTACCGGTGCATCATTGATGCCATCACCAACAAATGCTACTACATTCATTTTATCATGCTTTATAGCTTCCACCTTTTTAACTTTATTCTCCGGCAATAAATCACCGTAAGCTTTATCAATGCCTAACTGCTTTGCAACTCTGTCAACTACAGCCTGTTTGTCTCCGCTAAGCATTGTTGTTTCTATATTAAGTTTATGCAATGCATCAACAGCTTCTTTACTGTCTTCCTTTATCTCATCTGCTATGATTAAATACCCGGCAAGTCTTCGGTTGACAGCAACAACAACGATGGTGTCGGATATTTTTCTCAATCCGTCATTTACAGGAACTTTCATCATATCCATCAGCTTTACATTACCTGCCAGCACCTCTTTCCCATTCACATTTCCCTTTAATCCATGTCCGCTTATTTCCTCCAGCGTATCAACCAGTAGTTTATCAAAACTATTTCCGGCATATTCAACAACCGCCTTTGCCACCGGGTGCGTAGATTTTGCTTCTAAAGCAGCAGCTAAAGGCAACCATTCTTTTTGAGGAGTATCATAGCTCTCAACTTCCTGTACTTTAAAAACTGCTTTGGTAAGAGTTCCTGTTTTGTCCATCACTACCTGGTTAATTTTGGTCATTAAATCCAAATAATTAGAGCCTTTGAATAATATGCCATTTCGGGAAGCAGCGCCAATGCCCCCAAAGTATCCAAGGGGAATTGAAATAACCAATGCACAAGGACAACTGATTACTAAAAATATCAAAGCCCTGTAAAGCCAATCATTAAAAACATAATTTTCAATAAAAAAATAGGGAATTAGTGTTATACCGATAGCAAGGAATACAACAATCGGTGTATATATTCTTGCAAACTTCCGGATGAATTGTTCTGTTTTTGCTTTTCGCTTAGTGGCATCCTGGACTAAAGTCAATATTCTTGCAAGTGAACTATCATTGAACAGTTTTGTAACTTTTAACTCTACCACTTTTTCCTGGTTAATCATACCTGCCAGCACTGATTCACCTTTATTAAAAGTTGTAGGTTTACTTTCGCCGGTTAATGCCGAAGTATTAAATGAACTTCCTTCACTTAGCATTTCGCCATCCAGCGGAATTCTTTCACCAACTTTTACCTGAATGGTTTCACCAACTTTTACATTTTCAGGTGGGAGATTAACGTAAATGCCATTTCTTAATACATCGGCACTGTCTGGTCTTACATCCAGCAAGGCTTTAATACTTCTTTTAGCACGGTTAACAGCAGCATCCTGGAATAATTCTCCCACTGCATAGAAAAGCATTACCGCAACACCCTCGGGGTATTCACCGATATAGAAAGCACCAATGGTGGCCACACTCATCAGGAAAAACTCTGTGAATACGTCACCTTTGATAGCCGTCTTAATCCCCTTCATTACTACGGGTAACCCAACGGGAACATAGGCAATAATATACCATGACAAACGCAACCAACCTGAAAACCAGGATGGGGTTGGTTTTATCCAGTTATCAATAGCGATACCAATTATCAGCAATACAATACTGACAATGGACGGTAACCAGGGCTTTATTCCTTTGGCATCGTCATCACCAGAATTACCTTCTCCTTTTCCCATGGTAATTACTTTTGCTTCAGAGAGTTTTTCATCCAGATCACAGCAAGCTTCCTTTTCTGCAATTTTCGTGTCATCATTTTCATGTGCCATAATATTTTATTTAGCGTTTGTTATATTTTATAATTCCGGTTATAGATAAGTCAGTAGTGCTTTTCATAAAGGATGGATTTTAGCAAGATGCATGAACAGGCATAAAATAAAATCTTGTTCCTTATCAAAAGGAGTAAAATGTTTGTGCCGAACACACCAGATTTTTTTAAAAAATGGACTGAATACATTAATAAGTGACTCTTCGTTATACTGTTTTACATTGAGGCCACTGCATTCGGAAGGACCATCGGTACTAAAAGTACCTAATGAAAGAAAGCCGTGATCTCCAATTGCATTACGAGCAACTGAAATGTATTTTTCAATTTCTGCTTCGTTTGTAACAAAATGAAATGTGGCCCGATCGTGCCAAAAATCAAATTGTCTTTCTGGCTTAAACTGAATGACGTCGCATACAACCCAGGTAACTTTATCTGCCTGGCTGCCAAGCCGTGTTTTTACTTTTGTTATAGCTGTTTCCGAAATATCGAGTGCGGTAATATTTGTATAACCTCGCTTTAATAAGTGATCAACAAAATAACTTGTGCCACATCCCACATCAATTATCGCTGCATTTTTAGGCAACAGCATTTTTTGAATTTGATTTAAGGATATATATGGAACTTCTTCTGTCCAACTCAGTTCGCTTGGCTGGATGTAGTGATAAATTTTTTCCCAATGGTTTTTATTATTTTGATCTTTCATTTTACAAGATTTTAAGATTTTTTAGAAGATATAATTGATATACTGCCCATCATGGTTGGAATACGTTGTAATTCTTTTACTGCAACAAAGTCTGCATCAATTATCATAGACGGAAGTAAGCCCTTTACATTTGATTTTGTAGTTGAGAAACCATCTAATAATTGAACGATATAAAAAAGCCAACGGATGAATATACTGTTGGGTTTACCCCAATCAGCAACTACAAATTGACCGCCCGGCTTCAATACTCTAATTATTTCATGGAATGTTTTTTTCTTATCATCATCACTTAAATGGTGTAGCATAAGGCTGGAAAGCACTACGTCGAAATGATTATCAGCAAAAGGCAGTTTAAAAGAAAGAGCTTCTTTAAGATTGATATTGAGTTTGGCTTCTTTGATTTTTTTATCTGCAATAGCCAATATCTTTACATCACCATCAATACCTGAAACTGATGCCCCCGGGAATTCCTTCTGCAGCATGATGGCAAGCGTTGCAGTGCCGCAGCCTACATCTAATATCCTTTCGGGCCTATGATTAATTATAGAAGCAATTAACAGTTCCTTCCATACCTTTTCCTTTAGGAACTTACTTATTAGTTTGTCGTAGAATCGAGTAAGCCAATTATATTTTAGCGCCGGGATGTAATTTGGATTTTGTATTTTCATAACGATTATTTTTAATTAACTACTGTCTCCTGCTTTACAACTACACAATTTTTTAATCATTTTATTTACCTTCTGCAGTTAGGTTCAACAATTTTTATACAGGTTTACGCTACCTAAAAAGGTAAGTAAACGCTGACTAAACTATTGGCCAGCGTTTACTTCATCTTCTTTCATTAAAGGCAAACATTGAAATGTTTATTCCTTTCAATTAAGGATGAAAGAAGAATGCATACCTTGCTACCAAGGTTTTTCAATAGTATTTTTGATTCGTTTATCCATTTGAGATTTATTTAATTTTAATACCACCATTTTAAGCCTTACTCAGTATTATACTCATCATTATGCTTACTTAGCATTTTATTCTTCCATTTTACATACCATTTCTGATGATGTAGTGACAGCAAAAAATACAAGGCTAAGGAACCTACTACAGCAATGATGAACATATTTAAACCCACTGCCACACCCACTGCCGCCGTACACCAAACAGTGGCCGCGGTAGTTAACCCATATGATGTGCCTACACTGCTGTTGCGGTATATAATGCCTGCACCCAAAAAACCAACCCCGGTAACTATGTTTGCTATTATTCTTGAGGCTGCGGTTACATCACCGGTAATATGTACCGCTACCGAAGTGAAAAGCGTAGCTCCAATACAGACAGCAGCATAAGTTCTTATACCGGCATCAAGACCATGCCTTTCTCTATCGAAACCAATGAATGCGCCTAAGAGAAAAGCGAACAATATTTTAGAAACAATGATTAATTCTATTTGTACATCCATAATCTGCTCTTATTTTATTTACCAAGAATATTTTAATTATTATTAATTACATATTCATTAAATATTACCTCGCCTGTAGCAGTATCATAATAAGCAGCTACAAGCCCTACCTCCCCTTTATTTTTTTGCTCCCTTATGTAGCTGCTATTTTCAAGAATAGTGGCTACCGAATTTTCTGTATTCAAATGCGTTACTTTTTCAGAAAAAGCTTTTTCATTATCTAAAGCCAGCTGAATATCAAGAAAGCAGGCTTTATCAACAGCAGGCATTATTTTTTGTGTAATTGAATCTATGTTGCCTCCCTTTATAGAATGAATAGCAGCACCTACAGCACCACAATTGGAGTGCCCCATCACCACAATTAATTTTGCGCCAATTTCTTTTAGTGATAACTCTATGCTGCCGATAATTTCTTTGCTGATAATGTTGCCAGCAATACGGATGGATATAACATCGCCCAGGTTAGCATCAAAAATAAGTTCAGATGAAGTTCTGGAATCAATGCAACTTATGATAACTGCCATTGGAAATTGACCAGACGAGGTTGCATTGACCTGGTGACGGAAATACTTTTCATTCCATTTTCCCTGCCTGAAACGTTGATTGCCCTTTTTTAATAAATCCACTATCTGTGCCGGGTTTAACATTTTTTGCGCCTGCCTGTCCAGCACATTTACAAATTGTATATGATCTGAAATCTGATATTTATCTTTAACTCCTATTATATTTAGTTTAATATTTTTTTCCGGGGCGACTACTTTTTTAAAATCTACAAAAAGTTCCAGCACATCGCTATCAATATAATCGGCATAGCTTGCATCAATAATTACATTTGCATATGCAGGCACTGACCAAAGTGTATTTTTTATCCTTGCCTTGTTTAAGAAAGACACCTGGTTAGGTAATTCTATCCTTATTACTTCACCGTTATGCAGGGTATCTCTTTCAATGGAGAAAGGATTTTTATAATTACTTTTCAATAAGTAGAATAAACTAACGGCCAAACCTATCAAAATCCCTATCAGAAGGTCGGTAAATATGATCGCCAAAATAGTTACTACAAATGGAATAAACTGGTTCCGTCCTTTAGCAAACATCTCCTTTAAGATGGATATTTTGGCAAGCTTATATCCTGTTACAATCAATATAGCCGCTAATGAAGCGAAAGGAATTAAATTTATTATAGGGCTTAAAAGAAAGATAGCTAGAAGCAAAAATAAACCATGAATGATCGCTGACATTTTTGATTGCACACCAGCATTGATATTAACTGAACTACGAACGATAACTGAGGTGACAGGTAAACCGCCAACAAGCCCAGCCATTATGTTTCCTACGCCTTGTGCCACCAATTCCCGGTTTGGTGGCGATTCCCGCTTATGTGGGTCAATATTGTCAACTGCTTCTAAATTTAATAATGTTTCAAGCGAAGCAACTATGGCAAGTGTTATAGCTGTTAGCCATACATTGTAATTTGCAAACGCACTAGCAGAAGGGAATTTAATAAAAGAAGCTAGATCGGAAATATTTGTGGAGGGAAGGTTCACCAAGTGGACTTGCCGGATAAACAAAGCTGGTACGAAGTTTCGAAAAAATTCATTTACACCTATACCAAGAAGCACAACAAATAGAGAAGCCGGGAAAAATTTGAGTTTTTTAAGTGGCGTTTTATCCCAAAACACTAAAACACTGATAGAAATTACACTAACAATTACTACACCTGGGGTAACATGAAAAAATGTATTGAACAGATGTGAAAATGTATTTTCACCATTTGATTGAACAAAAGAAAAATCATCCTGGTGGGTGCCATCATATCCAAAAGCCTGTGGTATTTGTTTAAGAATAAGCAATACACCAATAGCAGCGAGCAATCCTTTAATTACGTTTGATGGAATATAGTTTGCAATAATACCAGCTTTTAACAACCCACTTGCCAACTGCAAAAAACCAGCAATAAATAAAGCAGCCGAGAACAACTCAAAGCCACCGAGCTTTGTTATTGAAGCCAGCACTACAGCTGCAAGGCCTGCAGCAGGGCCGCTAACACTAGTTTCTGATCCGCTTAAAAAGCCCACTATTACACCTCCGATGATACCGGAAATAATACCTGATAGTAAAGGCGCTCCTGAAGCCAGCGCTATTCCCAAACATAAAGGAAGTGCTACCAGAAATACTACCAATCCTGCTGGAAAATCATATTTTAATTTTGAAATTGAAATTGCCATATTCTGCTATGCTTTATTATTTTTATATTAAGTTTTATCATCAAGATAAAAACATGCTTATAACCATTACTAAATACCTTCCAATCAGCATTCTGTTCTAACCTATCTAATCGTACCGGTTACTTATCACAATTTTGAGATACAAGTATTAACGTCTTCTTCCAAATTCAGAATCCATACCCTGGCCTTCTCTCTATCGGTCAAATCAAAATACTTTACAGTTGCTTTTGCAAAAGGTTTCATAACTGAACGCATCCATTTTTCCCACTTTGTGCTTCCAACTATTGCAATCCTTTCTATATCTTCAGAATGTGTGAAGTTCATACTGCCATAATTGGTTTCTATTATCCCATCTTCCCAAAAACCGGTTGAATTTGAAATAAGGCAATCATCCATTTCAAAATACCATCTGACTTTTTTTCCGGCATTGATAATGTTATGAATAAGGGGATGAATTTTTTCATAATCATTGATGCCCAACAAATCGTTTGCTTTTGTTGCTATAATATTTTTTTGTGTAAAATCTAAAAGCTGTAACATAAATAATGTTTTTTTCAATGAGGTCAACTGACGATAAATCATTTTCTTTCATCCTTTGCTTCTTGTTTTCGTACTATCAAGACCGAACAGGAAGCATGTAAAGCCATTGACTGGGAAACGGATCCCATCAGAAAACGGGAAAAAGCTCCCCGCCCGTGAGATCCCACCACTATTAAATCAGCATCAAATTCAGCAGCTGCTTTTAAAATGATTTCCTTAGGCGAGCCATTGACTACTGCCGTATCAATGGCTAAAGCAGGATTTTTTTCTTTCAAAAATCCGGCAGCATTACTGACTGATTCTTCCGCTGACTTTCGGGCAGCAGCAGTCATTTCTTCGTAATAGCCGCCAATTCCGCCTGCCGGTCCGGGGGCTGGCATTATTAAAATCGGGAAACTTTCAAAAACTGATAAAACACGGATTTGAGTCTCAGAATTATGCGGCATTTCGGCAAGTTGTTCAACTGCCTTTTTGCTATACACAGAACCGTCCGTTGCTAATAGAATTTTCATGATTTTTTATTTATTGATTAAGCTTTTCTTTCTTTGCATAACACTTCATTAAGAGTATATTTTAATTGCTGACTAACATATTCATAAGATCTTCTTTGCCTTTAAAATTTTTAGGACTTAAATTCAGGCCTAACAGCTTGTTAACTATTTTTATTATGCTACGTTTTGTGCTTGTAGTCCAAAATGTTACTGCCGGGATGTACATGGCATCCTGCTGAAATAAAAGTGAGTTATAATCTATAGACGATGTGTTTCTATCGGGACTATAGCTTTTGTCATATATACTTATACCCAAAGTGTCTTTCACCAGCCTCCACAATTGATTATCATACCCGGCTAATCGATTAAAGAGCACATTATCGCCATAGTTATTTACTATAATCTTTTGCAGTAAAGTATCCTTATAACTAAACCATTTGAGTATCTGATTTTGCTGTATCTGTACACCGCCTTTTGAAAATAAGAGTTCACCGCTTATAGTCGAGTCCCGATACTGCACACGTCCTGAACCCTTAATGAAGTCAATGAACTTATTGTTCTTTTTCCTGCTGGAATTAATAAGTGTAAAAATTGAAGCATTACTTCTGGCCTGAGCAAGTACTTCAACTCCTTGTTCGGTGAGGATGATTGTAAGCAGAAATAGTATCTTGTACATATAAAATTGCTTAAGTTATTATTCTTCTTTCTTTGGGTGGGTTCGGAAGCCCTGCTAACTCAGGTTTTCCATTTTTAAAACGGGGCAACAATGCAGGGCTCCGACCCATATTATTTTACTCTTCTTCTTCTACATTATTCATCTTTGATAATAAATCATAAGCCCCGTTAATTACTATTTTGCTGTTTTTGTTAAAGCCTTCAGGTAAAATAACTTCCGTGTATCCATTTTCTGAAACACCGGTTGTTACTTCAATTCTTTTAAAAACAATATGCTTTTTGGCTACTTCATTTTTACCCTTATCAGCCGGATTTTCTTCATCTTTAATTTCATCGGCTGCAATAAAAATGTATGACTTACCTGCAGATTGTACGATTGCTTTATCAGGCAGCGCCGTGGTGGTTGCAACTCCAGTTTCTACAATTGCTTTAAGGTACATGCCGGGTAACAAGTTTTTATCTTCCTGCAAAAGATGCCCATGTACCCTGACAGTTCGTTCGGCACTGATTTCCCTGCCAATTAGATGCACTTCAGCAAAACGTTCCTTAGTTTCATTATTTAACACAAAACGGATTTTCTGCCCAATTTTTAATTTGGGTACATCCTTTTCAAAAATGGTAAGTTCTGCATGCAAGTGACGGGTGTCTACTATTTCGAATAGCTCTTGGTTAGGATTTACAAATTTTCCTATGTTCACAAGCACCTTAGTAACATAGCCTGAAATGGGGGCATATATATTTGCCTTGCCAGAAATATTACCGGCATTGATTTTGTCGGGATTAATATTTATCAATTGCAGTTTTGATCTTAAGCCCTGCACTCTTGCCGACATACTGTTAAAATCACTGCTTGCTTTTTGCACCGTTTTTTTAGCATTTACATTTTCTTTTGCTAATTCCTGCTGGCGATCTAATTCTTCGTTCAGGTAAACCAACTGGCTTTTATAATCCAGATAATCTTGTTGTAGTTGTATAAATTCTGGATTTTCCAAAACAGCAATTACTTCACCTTTTGATACCGGCATACCTTGCAACAGTTCAGTATTTTTTAAGGTGCCCCCGTATGGAGAAGAAATTGTTATCAATTGTTGGGGAGGAACATCCAATACCCCAGAGGCCCTGATAATACTGTTTAAATTCTTTTCTTCAATAGTGCCGTATTGCAGACCTACTGTTTTAAACTGCTCCTCTGTCAAATCCACAGAATTTGCATCTTCTGCACTTGTTTCTTCTGCAGTAACTGCTTCAGCATTTCCCTTTGAAGAACAGGCGGAAAATAATATGCCAGCAAGGAAAACCAGAATAAGTGAACCGAATAATATCTTTTTCATAATGAATTATTTAATGTTTTATGTTTTATTAATTGATACCGGCAATAAACTCAATGGCAATCACCGTTTGATTATACTGGTTTACTAATTTGATGTATTCCTGTTTTACAACAACCGCATTATTGAGTGATTGTGTTAACTCATAGTAGCCTATTTCGCCTGCTGTAAACGCTTTCTGTGCCTGGCTAATGATTCTTTCGGCCTGTGGTAATGCAGTAATTCTATAATAATTAAGCTGCACCCGTTGCTTTTGAAGCTCTCCAAACAACCTTGATAATTCACCTTTCAGGTTGTACTGATAGTTATTGAGTTCGGCCTCCCTTAGTGAACGGTTAATTTCAGCAGCTTTTACTTTTGCTTTCTGGGCTCTTGCAAAAATTGGAATACTGATACCGAAGTTTACACCTTGAAAGCGATGGCCAGCCCCATAGTATTTATCCAGCCCATTTACAGTTTGATAACCTACAAGAGATTGATTAAAGTAGCCTACATTGAAATCGGGTTTCAGCTTAGACTTTTCAACACCCGTTTCCCTTTCAGCAATATCGATCTGCTGTTTTATGAAAGCCAAAGTTGGGTTTGCCGCAATGGCTGAACTATCAAAATTTACCTGTATGATTTTTTCAACAAGCAAAGAATCGGCAATGGCCGCAATAGAAGTATCGGCGGTAAAAACTTTTAAACGATTCAACTCTATCTTATAATCTTCTTCAGCACTTTTTATCTGAGCTTTTATTTCATTTACCCTGCTTTCGGCATTATAGTTTTCCAGCGCATTGGATTCGCCTGTTTTATACCTCAATGCTGCTGCTTTCAGTACTTTTTCGTAAATATCTAAAAGCTCTTTAAACAGCCTTGTTTCCTCATTCCAAAAACTTAGTTGGTAGTAAGACGTTTTTGTATTGGCAGCAATTCCACTTTGATAAACCTTCAATTGTAATTCACTGCTTTTGATATTGGATTCTGAAAGCTTAATCAGACTTTTGAAATAACCCGGGTTAGGAATATTCTGACTTATAGTGAAATTATTATCGTAGGCTATACGGGTATTATACTGACCAAGCGTAAGTCCGATATTTGTTTTTCCATAATCCTTTACTGTCTTTTTTAATTGCTGCTGATATCCAATATCAAGTGTCCCCGCTTTTATCAAAGGGTTATTTTTAATGGCAGAGGTAACTGCTTGATTGAGATTAATAACAGGATTTATTTGTGCATTTACCGAGCTAGATACGATGCTCATTAAAAGAACCAATAATACCATTGGTTTAGCCGCAGAAGATTTACCCGGTTTACGCTTAATTTTTTCAAACCAGGTATATAATACCGGTAATACTATTAACGTAAGGAATGTAGCTGTTATCAAACCGCCTATTACAACAGTTGCCAAAGGTTTCTGAACCTCTGCGCCCGACCCTGTTGACAGAGCCATTGGTAGAAACCCTAAGGAAGCCACAGCAGCAGTCATTAATACTGGACGTAACCTGACGGCTGTTCCTTTTAATATGATTGAATTCAAATCAATCATCCCTTCCTTTTTCAACCTGTTAAATTCACTAATCAATACAATGCCATTTAAAACCGCTACTCCGAACAATGCGATAAAACCAACACCTGCTGAAATACTGAACGGCATACCACGAAGCCATAAAGCAAATACACCTCCAATGGCACTCATTGGAATAGCAGTAAAAATGAGCAGTGAATATTTTATAGATCCAAAAGTGAAAAAAAGTAAAAGCAGGATTAAAGCTAAAGCTACCGGTACTGCTACGGATAACCTTTTGTTTGCTTCTTCCAGATTTTTAAACTGGCCGCCATAAGTAATAAAATAACCAGGGGGCATTTTTACCTGTTGGTCAATTTTTTCCTGCATTTCTTTTACCACAGAAGATATATCCCTACCACGGGTATTAAAACCAACAATAATCCTACGCTTTGCATCTTCTCTTTGTATTTGGTTGGGTCCCAATTGAAAATCAACTTCAGCTACCTGTTCCAATGGAACCTGATTTCCATCAGAAGCAACAACAAACAAACCTCTGACATTATCAATACTCTGCCGCCCTGTTTTTTCCAACCTTACCACCATATCAAATCTCTTTTCACCTTCGTAGACAATCCCAGCTGATTCTCCTGCGAATGCAGCGCTTATTGTTCGGTTTATATCTTCCACATTCAAACCAAACTGAGCAATCTTATCTCTGTTAAGTTTAATTACTATTTGTGGCAACCCTGTAATCTGCTCAACATATAAATCCTCTGCACCCTTAACTGTTGGAACAATTGAACCAATTTTTTTTGCCAGATCGGCCAGTACATCCAAATCTTCACCAAAAATTTTAATCCCTACATCCTGACGCACACCAGAGATTAATTCATTGAATCGTAACTGAATGGGTTGTGAGAGTCCATAAGTTATACCCGGTATTTTTTCCAGTTCTTTCTGCATCATTTCTGATAGCTCTTCACGGCTATGAGCACTTGTCCATTCTTTTTTATCTTTTAAAAGTATGGTAATGTCGCAGGCCTCAATTGGCATGGGATCTGTTGGTATTTCTGATGCACCAATTTTGCCAATAACTTCTTTTACTTCGGGGAATTTTTTCATTAACATATCAGATGCTTGGGTTATTTTTTCAATTGTCTGGCTTAATGAACTGCCTACCATAAGTCTTGTTTCTACTGCGAAATCTCCTTCTTCCAAAGTGGGGATAAACTCACCACCTAAGGTTTTAAAAACTAATAAACTGATAATGAACAAGCCCACCGCTATACTTACTACCAACAGCTTCATTTTTAATGCTCCTTTGATTAAAGGAGCGTAAAGTCTTTGGAGAAACTTCATCATTTTATCCGAAAGATTTTCTTTATGACTTACTTTTTTATTAAGCACCAAAGCGCTCATCATGGGAACATAAGTGAGAGAGAGTAAAAAAGCACCAAGGATGGCGAAGGAAACCGTTTGTGCCATTGGGCCAAACATTTTCCCCTCAATACCAACGAGTGCCAAAATAGGGAGATACACAATTAAAATGATAATTTGGCCGAAAGCGGCAGAGTTCATCATTTTACCTGCCGACTTATTTACTTCATCATCCAATTGATCCTGGGTCATACGCCCGGGTTTTCGAAGTCCCAATTGATGCATGGTTGCTTCGACGATAATAACAGCGCCGTCGACAATAAGCCCAAAATCAATTGCACCTAAACTCATCAGGTTACCAGTTACTCCAAACAAATTCATCAGTGAAATAGCAAACAACATCGCTAGTGGAATCACTGAAGCAACAATCAAACCTGAACGGATATTGCCAAGAAAAACCACCAATACAAAAATTACAATTAAAGCGCCTTCAATAAGATTGGTTTTCACTGTGCCGATTGCTCTTCCTACCAAAGCACTTCTGTCAAGAAATGGCTCGATTACAACACCTTCCGGAAGGCTCTTTTGAATTTGAGCAATTTTGTTCTTTACGCTTTTTATAACTTCACTTGCGTTAGCACCTTTCAACATTAATACAATACCGCCTACCACTTCGCCCTCGGCATTACGGGTTAGTGCACCATATTGAGTTGCGTGTCCTAATTGCACAGAGGCTATATCTCTCACTAATACAGGGGTACCATTTGTTGTTCTTGTTACCACTATTTTTTCAATGTCAGTGATTGTTTTAATAAATCCTTCACTGCGTATAAAATAAGCATTGGGTTTTTTGTCGATATAGGCTCCACCAGTATTTTGGTTATTTTTTTCCAGTGCATTAAAAATGTCTTTAATAGAGAGGTTATAGCTTTTTAATTTATCAGTATTCAAGGCAATTTCATATTGCTTTAATAATCCACCAAAGCTGCTTACGTCAGCAATACCGGGTGTACCTAAAAGCTGCCTTCGAACAATCCAGTCCTGCAGGGTACGCAACGACATGGCATCATATTCATCTTCATAGCCTTTTTTTGAATGCAATACATATTGATAAATTTCTCCTAACCCTGTTGAAATAGGAGCCATCTCAGGATTACCAATATTATCAGGTATCTGATTCCTGGCCTCAACCAGTCTTTCACCTACCTGTTGCCTGGCCCAGTAGATATTTGCGTCATCATGAAATACCACAGTTACAACGGACAAACCAAATCTTGAGATAGAACGGATTTCTTTGATTTCCGGAATAGTAGCCATTGTCTGTTCTACCGGAAAGGAGATCAGTTGTTCTACTTCCTGAGCAGCCAAGGACGGGCTAAGCGTTATAACCTGTACCTGGTTATTGGTAATATCAGGTACAGCATCTATTGGTAATTTATTTGCTGAGTAAACACCCCATATAATTAATGCAAGTGTAAACAATCCTATTACCAATTTATTTTTAATTGAGAATTGTATGATTTTATTGAGCATAGTTTTTATTTGGTTAAATGCCAGTAGTAGTGCCTTATCCTATTAGCAATAGCTGCCAATAGAATAGCACAACACAGTGCAATAACAATGATTTTAATTACCCGGATTGCTATAGGCTGCTTAGCCTTTTTAGCATTTTTTCTGATTGCCATTTTTAAAATGGATAAGAGAATGATAATTGCGACATAGGCCAATACATTGGCTATGCAGCAAATTCAATAAGAGGAGTAACTATGCTATTTTGGGAGGTTGCCAGATATTATCACACAGCTGAGTGTGAATGGCGATATTGTAAAGAGGATATTTCTCAGTTGGGAAATATTTTACAAATTGAACTTTTGAGCTAGCAGAATAAAAAGCCGATGCCGGACAGCACGTACAGGTGCAAAAGGGAGTACAAGCTTCTTTATTATGCTGGTGATCCTGATGAGAAGTAGAAGCTGAAATTTTCGTTTGTGCTTTTGAATTACACTCCACGCTGTCGCCGCAAGGCAGGCAGGAAAGGTATAATAAAAAGCCCCCGATTATGGTAAAGAATAATTTCATTGATACAAATATAAGAGGATTTGTTACATTTTTTTAATTTTTAGGCAATCATTAAATCAACATTGTTGCATTTCTTTTATAATTCCTTATTTCGGAAATTTCCGGGTGCACTAAAACTGCACACAATTATTATAGACTATTAGAACAATTGTACAACAGTAATTTTATTATTCCTGAAATACGGAGACATTTCAACCACCATTTCAGGGTAGGCCAATGTGACGGGCAGGTTGACTTTGTGTCGGATTTGAGTGCCTTGCAAATGTGCTTATACCTGTGTGTCGGCTATTTTAGCTTGCACAACAACTCAGTTTTGATACGTCTTTACCAAATGTAATAGCGGCTAATTTTATTCCTTCGCCCAATGTGAGATAAGGATAAAAACTTTCAGCTAATTCTTTAACGGTTATTCCGTATTTAATGGCCATACTTAATTGTTGTATCAGTTCTCCGCCTTCAGGTGCAACTATTCTTGCTCCAATTAATTTATCAGTTTCAGTATTGCGAATGAGTTTAATGAAGCCTCTTGTATCATAAGCCGCCTGTGAACGGGGAACATTATCCAGTGAAAGTTTGGAAACTTCGAAAGGAATATTTTGTGCCGCTGCCTGTGCTTCATCCAAACCTGCACCGGCTATTTGCGGGTCAGTAAACACTACCCAGGGTAAAGAAGAATAATCAGATTTTAGTTCCGAGCCTGTGAAAGCATTTTCCACTGCTATCTTTCCTTCAAAAGCTGCAGTGTAAACAAATGCTGGCGTATTGGCAACATCTCCAACTGCATACATATTTTGCAGATTGGTTTCCATTAATTCATTCACCTGTATATGTCCGCTCTTGGTGAGTTGCAAACCAATTTTATCCAATCCGAGTTTTTTGGTGTTGGGTTTTGTGCCGGAAGCAACAACCACTTTATCCGGTTCAATTATTTTTGTAAAAGAACCATCAGGACATTTGCAATGAATAATGGTATCATTGCCCAGCTTTTCAAATTTAACTGCACGGAAGTTAGGAAGAATTTCAATGCCTTCATTCTTCATATGCATTTCTATTTCTTCGCTGATATCAGGTGTTTGGGTTCGCAGCACACGGTCGGTAAATTCTATAATGCGGACTTTTGTGCCAAGGCGGTTATAAGCCATCGCAATTTCCAAACCAATATATCCTGCACCCATGATGGTGATGCTTTGGGGCTGTTCTTCCAAATCAAATAAAGATGTATTGGTGAGGTAACCAATATCTTTCAGCCCTTCAATATCAGGTACATTGGTAGTTGCGCCAGTAGCGATAATAAATTTTATGGCTGAGTATTTATCTTTACCATTGACAAAAATAGTTTTGTCATCCACAAATTCTGCCCAGCCTTCGAGCAATTGCAGATTTGTAAAATCACTCACCACATCCATGTATTTTTTTTGCTGTAGGGTTTTTACCAATTGTATTTTATCTTTTATCACTTGTGCAAAATCAATATCAGCTCCTTTTGGTTTTATCCCTGCAAAGTTGGAATGTGAAGCATGATAAACCGTTTCCGCAGCACGGATAAGCGTCTTGGAAGGCAAACATCCAACATTCACACATGTGCCTCCAAAATCTAAACCGGCATTTACCATCAGGGTGGTTAATCCCAGTTCATTGGCTTTAATGGCTGCTGAAAATGCAGCAGACCCCCCACCGATAATTATTAAATCAAATTGTGTTGTTTTGCTTTTCACCAGTCCGTTTTTGTTCACTTCTTTTGACCGGTAAGTGGGTGTTTGATTGATGGATTGTATAATTTCTTCTTTGGAAATATGGTCAGGATTAAAGGCAATTTCACCTTTGCTGTTTTCAAAGCTTACTTTTTTGGTAAGGATGCCATTCTTTTTTTCCAACAAACGTTCTATACTTACTGCACAATGGTCGCAGGTCATTCCTTCAATTTCTAAAAAGATAGTTTCTGTATTTTGAGGGATTTCCTCTTTCTTTCCTAACATATTTTGTAACATTTTTATAAATTTCTAACAACATAAATCTTTGAATAACCCTCCGTATTTTATTTTACCTGATAATCTATCTAAATAATATTGGGGTTTTTCTTTAAATGTAGTAATACAATGTGGGCATCTGCAAAAAGGAATTACTAGATTGTTGTAAGGCACTTTAAAGGTTTGTTCCATTTGTTTTTCGGCTAAACATACCGGGCAAACAACTACACTTTCTATTTCCTTGATGTACTTTTCAGCATCATTTTCAAATAAATTAGCACAGCCCGAACAACAAAAAAAGTAATCTTGATTTTTATAATTTAAAGCAGTTGCCGATTTTTCTGATATCCCTAATCGGACTAGTGAGCAACCACAGGTAGGACAAATTTTGGTTTTCATAGCGTTTTCTTTTTTGTGGTTTCTTTAATGATTTCCGCTTTATATCCAGCTTTTTCAATTGCCGCAATAATTTCTTTTTCCGAAATTTTCGAAGCATCATACTTAATGATTGCCACGTCGCCGGGATATTTAACTTCATCGTTTATTACACCTTCTGTTTTAGAAAGTGCCGTATGAATGTGGCTGGCACATCCTGCACAGGTCATGCCTGTAATTTTAAGTGTAATAGTTTTTGGATCCTCTTTCATGTGGAATTGTGATTGATTAACTGTTTTATCTGCTGCGTTAGCTTTGTAAACACCTAAGCCGTATACATTGGCTGTTGCATTAAATGCAATTGAGGCTAAAAGGATTAATATACTTTTCATATCGTTTTATTTTTAAATGATTATTGAACAGGTTTTGTATCGGTTACTTTATATCCTGTTTCATTTACAGCTTTAGTAATTTCCTGTTCGTTGGTTTTTGAATTATCAAATTTTACTGTACTGCTCCCATCTTTAAATTCAGTCTTATACTCTAAAACACCGGGAACTTTTGATAGAGCCAGGTTGATGGTTTCTGAACAGGCTTCACAGGTCATACCCCGGATATTCAATTTCATCTGTTGAATGGCAGTTTTATCAACTATTACAATCTCTTTTTGAGTTTGTTTGGGAAAAAATATATGAGAATATTTAGGGAAAGCCAACATTGCAATAGCAAATACTGTTACAATTCCCAGAAAGACTTTTGATTGCCAGAAAGATGGTTTGGCATCTTCCTCACATTCGCAATCAATATCAGCTTTCTTAGGCTTTAATTTCTGATACCAAGCAAATGCAAGTACCGCAACAGTTAAACCAATAAGGTATGGACGATAGGGTTCAAGCCATGAAAATGTAGATGCTATTCCTGTTGCACCGCTGAACAAAGCCAAAACGGGAGTTATGCAGCATAAAGAAGCTACAGTGGCAGTAAGCAAACCCGCTATCCATGTTTTACTGCCAGATTTTGTTATACTCATACTAATTCTAATTTTGCGTTTAACTCATTAACGTATTTAAATAAAGAGCGGAGCATTTTCAGATGTTCCGGTTTTAAAGAATAAAAAATGGTTTGACCGTCTTTACGGGCCTGAATGATGCCGCCGTCTTTCATTTTACGTAGATGCTGCGAAATGGCAGGGATGCTCATGCCGAGTATATCGCTCATATCACAGGGGCAAAGCTCCCTTTCTTCTTCAAGCAGATACAGGATTTTGAGTCTTACATCATTGGCTGCTAAGGACAGTACAGCCGACATCTGAGAAAAAGCATTTTCTGTATTTTCTATTTTTTCTTTACAGGCTTTTATCTGAACCGGGTCGGCATATAAACGTATACAAGTAGTCATATTTCTTTAGTTTGAGTTACGAAGTTAAGCATAAAATAATTATTTAAGCAAATACTTAAATATAAATTAGATTTATTTTAACATTGCTTATTTAAGTGGGCTTATAGAAACCAAAGGTTCTCCTTCCCAAAGTCAGGCAGCTTGTCGTGCTGAAAATAAGGGTAAAACTCAGCCACCATTTCGGGGTATTTGAAGGTAACCGTAAACTTTGCTGATTGTTGCTTTTCCAATACATGCGGCTGAACTGATATACCTCGTAAATCAATAAATCAAAAATTCTGCATTCATTATTTATTTTCCTTAATCCACAATAAACCTGACTTAAAGACAATACCAATATCTCTTAAAAAACTTAATAAGCGCTGATCTTCTTTTTTAACAACTGCGCATTAATAGCAACAATGATAGTACTCAAACTCATCAATACAGCACCAACTGCCGGACCTAAAACAAATCCTGCTTTATATAATACACCGGCGGCCAAAGGAATGGCGAAGCTGTTATAGGCTGTAGCCCAAACCAGGTTCTGTACCATTTTTTTGTACGTTGCTTTGCCAAATAAAATAAGATTTGCAATATCTTTTGGATTACTGTTTACTAAAATTATATCGGCTGTTTCTGCTGCCACATCCGTGCCGGAGCCTACTGCAATACCAACATCCGATTGTGCTAAAGCCGGTGCGTCATTCACACCGTCGCCTGTCATGGCAACAAACTCACCCTTACTTTGCAATTCTTTTACAATCTCTACTTTCTGGTGCGGCAACACTTCTGAATAGTATCCATCCAATTTCAATTCATCAGACACGGCTTTGGCTACCGTTTCATTATCCCCGGTTGCCATCAATACTTTAATTCCATTCTTTTTAAACACCTGGATTGCTTCTGCACTTTCGGGCCTTATCGCATCTGCCAAGGCAATGTATCCTACCAACTTATCATCAACTAAAACAAAAACAACAGTTTCTGCTTTGCTTGAATAAGCTCCTTCAGGAATGGTCAGATTTTTATCTTTCAGATATCCTGGGCTTACCACTTTTACTGATTTACCCTCTACCGTTGCTTCAACACCTTTGCCTGTAATGGCATTAAATTTTTCAGCTTTGGGAATGGTAACGTCGTGTTCTTTTACTTCATTGATTATACCGACAGCAATAGGATGCTCTGATGTTTGTTCCAAAGCACTCGCCAACCTCAATATTTCATCTTTTGAAAATTCAGTATTAACTGACTCAAATCTGGTAACACCAAAAACGCCGGTTGTTAATGTTCCCGTCTTGTCAAACAGGAGTACTGTAATTTTTCTTGATTCTTCAAAAGCCGTTCTGTTACGAATTAATAAACCGTTTTGTGCTGATACTGCAGTAGAAATGGCTACAACCAGGGGAATAGCCAAACCCAATGCATGGGGACAGGCAATTACCATTACCGTTACCATACGCTCCAACGCAAATACAAAAGGATATCCTGCTATCAGCCAAACAGCCAATGTTCCAAAACCTACCGATAAAGCAATATAGGTAAGCCATTTGGCAGCCCTGTCGCTGAAGTTCTGCATTTTGGATTTTGCTTTCTGTGCTTCTTCTACCAGCTTAATCACTTTGTTCAGGTAACTGTCTTTCCCTGTATGTTCCACTTTTATCTTCAAAGAACCGTTACCATTTATAGAGCCTCCAATCACTTTATTATCTTTCTCTTTCTTTACTGGTTTTGATTCTCCTGTGAGCATGGATTCGTTTAAGTAACTACTACCTTCTACAATAATTCCATCAGCAGGTACTTTTTCTCCGGGCTTGATCAGAATAATATCTTCCTTCTTTAATGCTTCCAGTTTTATATCTTCCACCTGACCATCCGATTTTACCCGGTGTGCTTCGGCAGGCATCATGCTAACTAATAATTGCAGGGCTTTGGATGCCCCTAATACGGATTTCATTTCAAGCCAATGGCCTAAGAGCATAATCACAATCAATGTAGCCAGTTCCCAGAAAAAATCCATTCCTTTTAATCCGAAAACAGTTGCTGTGCTGTAAAAATAGGCGACAGAAATAGCCATTGCAATCAGGGTCATCATACCCGGACCTTTCTGTTTAATTTCGGTAATGAAACCTTTCAGGAAAGGCCAGCCGCCCCAGAAATAGATTACAGATGGCATAGGTAATACATAGGAATTTCCAGGCACTGCTAAGCTATATCCAAAAAAACCTTGTATCATCGGTGATAATATCAATACAGGTATAGTAAGAATAAGGCTTACCCAAAACCGCTTTTCAAAATCCTTTATCATCATTTTGTGATGGTCGTGGCCTGCCATACCCATCGGTATGCTGCCGTGGTCATGTTTCATTTTACTATGATCCATTCCTGCCTTGCCGGCAGGCAGGTTGGAATGATCCATATTACCGTGATCCAATCCCTGCTGTTGATGATGTTCGTGTTTGTTATGATCCATGATAATTTATTTTACAGGTTCTTTAATATAAATTCCACTCTTTCATCGGGGCTGATTACCGGTACAAATACAACTGGAAATCCTAAAGACTGATATACTTCTATAATTAACTGGTGAATTAGTTTTTGTGCCTGTTCATCTTCTGTTCTTGCATAATCATTTACAAAAGGCAGCCTGTCAAGAATAAATATTTTTTTATAGGAGACATTCTTAATTGCATCAAGTAATATTTTATCATATTCGAGATTCAAAAAACGGTAATAAGCCATTGCATCGGGGATAGCCCGGTCAAGAAAAACAGTATCTGACGGCGACAATTCAGCCTCCTGTTCAATCTGCATATCTAATACCCCTAACTGAAATATTCTTTTATTTGCCCTGACCTCTTCAACAGTTTTTCCTTCCTCTTTCATTGTGTCAATATAATGCCTTGCATGTTCAATAGTAGTTTTATAACCTCTTTCCGTTAGCAGGTTTATTACTGTTGTTTTCCCTGTGCTGGGCCCACCGGTAATGACAAACCAATTTGTCGTTTTATTTTGTTTCTCCATGACGTTTCAATTCAATTTTTACTGGTATCATATTTTTCCAAGAACCATTTTGTTATCATACTGCGTTCTTTGCCAGACAGCCTTGCCTTTTTATGCAGCAGTTTATAAGAAGTCAAAGGCATATCTCCGTCTTTCACCTGGCTGGCAATAGATTTGAGCTTACTTTGCTGCCTTCTTTTTGAATAAGTTTCAAACTCATCAAAATTCAATTCTTCCTTACCTTCCAGTATATGCCTGTTCAGAAACCATGAAACCGGTTGTATGTTACTATACCAGGGGTAGTTTGTATTGTTGCTGTGGCAATCATAACATGCTGCTTTTAAAATCTGCATTATGGAATCCGGCATAGGATAAAGTTGCTCCATACCTTTATGTGCAGTTGCCGATGAAATATTCCTTTCGGGTCCTGGAATAAACTGAATCAACCCAAATATCAGCAGCAATACCAATCCTGCTTTTTTCCATCTTGATTTTGGCAGGTAACGCATATCTGAATGTTTTTACTTTACCTGAAATTCAAAACCAACCAACAGTTTTTCCCATGCAACTGAAATCCGTACTTTGTTACTCTTTAATTCTTCTATAAAATATTGCAACCGTTCAGTCGGTGCATTTTTCTTTGGTTTCACTTTTACTCTTATTACATCCTCCGTTTCACCATATTCTGTGGCCAGGTGTTGTTTCCAGTTTTTATTGATGATCAATGTCCATTCCTTTTTTCCGGGTATGGTAAAAAATGCATACTTGCCGGACGGGATTTCTTTTCCTTCAACAACAATCGTTTTATTAAATTCGATTGTTGTAGCATCGTGGGCACCTGTTACCCAAACTTCATTATATGGAACCAGGCCTCCCCAGATTATCCGGTTACGGACACCGGGAGAATGATAGTTGATTTTTATACTGTCGTTGTTTACAATTGCAAAGGCCATTGATTTGATACTCTTTTTGCTGGTATCTTTTACGAGGTTTGGATTATAACAAACTTCTTCTGTTTTTTTCTGTTGACTGAAGACCATAGAAGGTGATGAAAACAGAATAATCAGGACTGAATAAAGCAATTTATTGATTTTCATATTTTGTTGTTTTAATTTTTAGTTGTACTTATAATCTGTACTTCGCCAAACATTGTTTTGAAACGCTTTTTAATTTCTACATTTTTAAACCCTGCATTTGAAATCAACTCGGGTAATAATCCTTTAGCATTTGCATCAGTTGGTTTAAACCCATCAAATCCTCTGATAATATTGAAAAGGATTCTTTGAACCCTGGATTCAGAACGTCCGAAATCTGCAATATGTAATTGCCCGTTATTGCTTAAAACCCTACAAATCTCAGTCAAAGCTATTTTCTTTGACTCTGTATCAAGGTGGTGAAAAACAAGAGAAGAAATTACACGGTCGAATGAGCCGCTTTTAAATGGCAGCTTTTCACCTGTATAGTCTAAAAGAAAAATATCAGATTTCTGCTCTTTAATTTTATTTAATGCCCTATTCAATATTTTCCTGTCAACATCAATACCAGTAACTCTTGCGTTCGGATGCATTTGTTTCGTCATTATTGAAAGTGTGGCTGTACCACATCCGAAGTCCAATACAGTATGCCCGGTAGCGATGTCAGCTTGCCTGATAAGTTCCATTTTGATTTTTTTTTCTGGCATTGTGATATTAACCAAAGTGTCATAAAAAGGTGTGAGCCATCTAAATCTTAATGCCGGGATATATTTTTTTTCTTTCATTGTTACTATTTTCAATTAATGCTGATGACCACTCATGCCATCACTTCCCTTTTTAAATACAAACTCACTTTGTAACAGATAAGCGCCGCTCATGACCACCACATCGCCATTTTGTAACCCTGATTTTATTTCCAGCCTGTCGCCGCTTTCCAAACCAGTTTGTACCATTTTCATCTTATAACTGTTTTTGCCCGACTGTACCCATACAATATTCATTTTACCGTCACGTAGTACTGCATCTGATGGAAGTGTAAGTGTATTCAGTTCTTTACTTTTAATGATGACATATACAGGCATACCGGGTTTTAGCAAGCCCCCGGGATTAGGTATGGAAACACGGACCAGGTTCAGTCTGCTGTCTGAAACAATTTCCGGATTGGCAAATTCTATTTTCCCTTTCCATTCTTTGCCGGGTATATCCGGAAACTGAACAATGGCAGTTCCTTTCAGGTCTATGGCTGACAGCTGTGATGTATATACCTGTGCTTCTGCCCACAATGAAGAAAGGTCGGCCAACTTCACAATGGTACTTCCTTCCGATACATACTGCCCTTCCATCACCGGCAGTTCAGTAATATAGCCTGATTCGATACTGTAGAAAGATGTGAGTGGAGACGACTTTTTTGATTTTGTTAATTCACTTACCTGTGCTTCACTCATACCCCACAACAGCAATTTTGTTTTTGCACTTTGAACCAGCCTGTTAAAATCTATGATGGAATTATCAAGCGATTGTTGTTTTTCAACGGCAGCAATATATTCCTGTTTTGCGTTATTCAATTCTTCACTGTACAAATCATACAAGTGTGCCCCTTTTGAAACATAATCACCCATGTTTTTAAAATACAACCTGTCTATGCGCCCCATGATACGGGCATTGATGCTGTTTACTTTTGTTTCGTCTGTATTCAGTGTTGCTGTAAGAATCATTTTATCTCCAATCATCCCATTACGGATCGTGTCTGTTTGAATATTGCCCAAACGGATTTGTTCATCATTGAGCAATATTTCATCTGCAGCGGTATTCGTTTTTTTCACTACAATCAGATCCATGTGGCAGATGGGGCATGTTCCTGGTTTATCCTGCATAATCTGCGGGTGCATACTACAGGTGTAATATTCATCCTTATTGACTGTTGTTGTTTTCTTGCTTTTACATGAAGCCAAGACAAATAAAACTGAAGCGATAATTATCAAATATTTTTTCATAGTGATTTAATTTGTTTTAATGAAACTTTCACTGTCTACCAGGTATTGTGCATTGGCGGCAACTGCTTCTGTTTTTTCCAAACCGGCTAACACCTGTACCAGATGTTTATTGGTAATGCCTGTTTCTATTTTTCTTGCTACAAATGCTTCTCCTGTTCTTACAAAAACCACTTTCTCCAAACCCAATGATAATACCGCTTCTTCCGGCAGCCAGTTGGCGGATCGGTCACCGGCAAAAATGGTCGCTTTCACCTGGCTGCCTATGGGAATTCTGTAGGTTGAATTATCGAAATAAACTCTCGCAGTAACCGTTTTACTACCGGCTCTGTAAACAGGTTCTATGTAGCTGATTGAGGCCCTGAAATCGTCAGCCGGATTTGTTTCGGGAGTGATACGTACCTTATTACCAACTTTAACCATTGCTGCCTGCCCGGTAAAAATGTTCAGCAATGCCCATGCCCTGTTGGGATTATACACGGCAAAAATGTTTTGCCCTTTCTGTATATACATGCCCTCTTTAACTGATAACTCTTCGGTAGTAACCGCCACCTGCTGCATGGCTTCGGGTTGGTTGTTGCCCATGCCAGCACTGTTGCTTTCGTGAATATGACCGCTGTAATTGCTGAATACAGAAACTTTGTAAGATGGTTTACCGGTTTTTATCACATTGCTTACTTGCAGGTTGCCCATGCCCAGCAAATACAATTTTTGTTTGGATGCATTGATGAGCACCATATTCTCCGGGTCATTTTTCAAAAGAAACAGGAGGTTTTCCTGTGCAGTCAATAATTCAGGACTATAGATGTCCATGATGCGTTGCCCTTTGCTGATCTTCTGATACCGGTATTTCACATACAGTTTTTCTATCCTGCCTGAAAAATTGGAAGAGATAACTCCTGTCTGCCTGGTGTCGTATGTGATAAAGCCGTATGATTCCATTTCTATATCTTCTTCCCTTGCCATCATGTGTACCATTGGCACATTGGCAATCACCTGCTGGTTGGAAGGCTTTAGTAAAGTATTCAGCGAAACTGCTTTGGGTTCATTGGGTGATTTTACTTTTTCCAGTTGCATTCCACAAATGGGGCAGGTTCCGGCTGTATCGCTTTGCACCTGTGGGTGCATAGGGCAAGTATATCCTTTGGTTATTACCATACTGCTGTCGGACATGTCATGGCCGGAATGCATCGAATGATTTTCCATCAGCACCAGATCCATACCGCATTTGGGACATTTACCGGGCTTGTCGCTGAAAACAGAATCCTGCGGCATGGGACAGGTGTACATCACTGTTGCTTTTTCATTGCCACCATTACAGGCAATAAAGAAAACAGCCAATGCAAAAACTGCAACCCATTTTATTTTATAAATACATTTCATTCGATTCGTTTTATTTTATTTCCAAAATTTTCATCAGTTCTGCCTGCATCTGCAAACCCTTTTGCAACTGGTCAAAGTATTCCATCTGCGTCATGTTCAATGCTTCCCAGGCATCGAACAACTCAAATAACTCTTCGGTATTTTGCTCGTAGCCTAATTGCATGGTTTGAAAATTCCGTCGCAATGCCGGGATGATCTGTTCTTCATACAATTTCATCTGCTTCTTTTTCAGTTCCAGTTCGGTGAAACTGTTATCAGCCATGCCGCCTGCTTCATTAATAATCATCTGTTGCTGGTTCCGCAATGCTTCATTTTGCCAAACAAGACTTTCAGCTTTTGCCTTATTCATTTTGGAGGACCATTTTGCAAGGGGGATTTTCACCATCCCCATTACCGTAAACATCAGGGGCTGCCTGGCCCAGCCCGTCATGTGATTGTACTGGATTCCAAACTCCGGTTTCAGTTTTGCCAACTCTGCTGTGCGTTCCAGTTTATTCACTTCAATACTTCTGTCAATTACTTTAATATCGCTACGCTGTTTCATCAGGGATACAGAATCAAACATGGCCCTGTTAAAGTTGTTCCATACATAATTCGTATCAACTGCAAAGGCTGTTTCCGTACTCCTGTTCATTACTGTGTTAATGGCAATACGTTTCTGGTTAATTTCATTACGCAACATCAACTGCATATTTTCTACGTTGGCCAAAGCCGCTTTCGCTTTATAATAGGCACTGATTTTGCCCAGTCCGTTTTTATACCGGATTTCTGCACTCTGCATCATAAATTTTAGCAGCTTATCATTTTCGTCCAGCACTTTCAGTTTCTTTTCCAGAACAATCCAGTCATAGTAGTTTTTTCTTGCTGTAAACAACAGTTCATTTACTATCACATCTTTTTTTTGTAATTCTACTGATGACTGTGCATTCATGTAAGCAAACTCAGCATTCTGCCTTTTTTTATTGGGAAACATCTGCTGGGCAGAAATCATAAAAGCACCCATGCCCGGCTGGCCGTTCATTGATTTCCACCTGCCGGGATCATAAGGAGTCTGAAAAAAACCAGCGCCTACTTCCGGCGGCATCCAGCTATAAGCACCTTTGGCTTCTTCGTTCATAGAACGGGCTTCGGCATCCAGCATTTTTAAAGCAGGATGGTTGGTTTGAATGGCCGATTGAATTTCCTGCATGGACAACACCTGTTGCGACATGGCAACTGATGTTATCAGCGTTAAACCAATCAATATTTGAAAACGTTTCATATTCTTTACTTTTTGTATGCTTAGTGTTTTGTTTCCAGCACTTCAATTTTTCCATGTTTTCTTAATTCATATTCTTTTGCCATTAAGAATATCAATGGGGTCACCAATAAAATATGTGTTGCAGATGTTAATACCCCGCCCACCATGGGCAATACAATAGGTTTCATCACATCACTACCTACACCGTGGCTCCAAAGAATGGGAATCAATGCAAAGAGAGAGACACTTACCGTCATTAATTTTGGCCGCAATCTTTTTGCTGCACCTGCAATTACATATTCCCGTAAATCTGCTTTTGTAATGGTATCTTTTGAATTACCTTTTTTATCAACCAATTGCTGCATGGCATCGTTGAGGTAAATCACCATAACAATACCAGTTTCTACCGCCAATCCAAACAAGGCAATGAAACCAACTGCTACTGCCACAGATAAATTCACACCCCAGAAATAGATCATTACTGCGCCACCAATTAAAGCAAATGGTATGGAAATCAAACTCAGGAATGCTTCTCTTGCATTGCGGAAGGCGAAATACATTGACAGGAAAATAATGAGCAGCACCACCGGTAAAATCATTTTCAATGTTTTTTCACTGCGTATCAGGTTTTCATACTGGCCGCTCCACTCCAAAAAATACCCCTTGGGTAATTTGGTAATCATTTTATCCAGTTTTTCTTTAGCCTCATTAACAGTACCGCCCAAATCCCTTTCCCGTACATTAAATAAAACCGTTCCCCTAAGCATCGCATTTTCAGAATTAATCATCGGGGGGCCTTCTGTGATTTTTACATCGGCAACAGCTTCTAATGGCACAGGACCAAATTTCATAGTTTGTACCTGTAAACGTTTTAAAGATTCAAGATTGCTTCTAAAATCCTGGCCAAATCTTGCATTTACAGAAAAGCGCTGTCGCCCTTCTACGGTTGTAGTAAGCCGCATTCCGCCTAATGCTATTTCCACCACACTGTTTACATCATCCACAGTTAAACCGTACCGTCCTATTTCATCCCGCTTTACAATAATGTCAATGTATTTGCCGCCAGTTATGGGTTCCACATACAAATCTTTTACACCTTCAATGCCTTCCAGTTCTTTTTTTACTTTTTCTGCAAAGGCATAAATCGTATCAAGGTTTTGTCCATATACTTTTACACCAACATCAGTTCGGATACCTGTTGAAAGCATATTGATACGGTTGATAATAGGTTGTGTCCATCCGTTGGTAACACCGGGTATCTGCAACTTGGCATTGAGTTCATTGATAATATCATTTTTACTCAATCCCTTTCTCCATTCCGATTGAGGTTTTAAAAGGATAATGGTTTCAATCATGCTGATGGGGGAATTGTCGGTTGCCGTGTTGGCTCGTCCTGCTTTGCCCAAAACATTCTTCACTTCCGGTACAGATTTGATTAGTTTATCCTGTACTTGCAAAATCCGCTTGGCTTCACTGTTGGAAACATCCGGGAGTGTAACGGGCATGAATAAAATAGAGCCTTCATCCAGTGGCGGCATAAATTCTTTACCCAAACTAAGCAGCATAGGAATACTGATTGCCAAAGCAATGATGTTAACAGCCAGTGTTGTTTTTCGCCATTTGATACAGGTACGGATAACCGGCTCGTATATTTTTTCCAGTATTCGGTTTACCGGGTTTTTGGTTTCGGGCCTGAAACGCCCTTTCATAAAAAAGGAAATTAAAACGGGGGCTAAGGTTAGCACCAGCAACGCATCCACAATCATGATGAATGTTTTTGTGAATGCCAGCGGGTGGAAGAGTTTCCCTTCCTGGCCGGTTAGTAAAAACACCGGCAAAAAAGAAGTGATGATTATAATGGTAGAAAAGAATACACCCCTTGACACCTGTATGCTGGCTTTTTCAATCAACCGCATCCTTTCCAACTCCGGAATACGGTAGTAGGTTTGTTTACGTTTTAGTTTATTGAACAATTTTTTCATTGTTTAGGATTTAGGGGTGTGTTGATTTTGATAGTCTGATAAATGCCGGTAGGCATTCTCACTCATAATAATTCCATTGTCTACAATTACACCGATAGCCAGAGCAATACCTGTTAGTGACATGATATTGGAGGATATACCAAACATATTCAGCAGGATGAAACTGATAGCAATGGTTATCGGAATCTGAATAATGATGCTTAATGCACTGCGCCAGTGAAAAAGAAAGATGATAACGATCAGCGCCACTACAGCCATTTCTTCAATCAGTTTTATTTTAATGTTGCCGATGGCTGCTTCAATCAGTTCACTTCGGTCGTAGGCGGTTTTAAAGGTTACACCTTCGGGCAATCCTTTTTGCACATCTTTCATTTTCTCTTTTACGGCATTGATTACCTTATCTGCATTTTCGCCATAACGCATCACTACAATACCACCCACTACCTCCCCTTCACCGTTTTCATCAAAAATGCCCAATCGTAAATCGCCACCCATCTGTACCGTGCCAATATCCTTCACCCTTACCGGAATACCATTGTTGTTGCCCACTGCAATAGCTTCGATGTCGTCTTTATTTTTAATGTAGCCTAATCCCCGGATGATATAAGCCATATCACTCATTTCAAATTTGCGGCCGCCCACATCATTGTTACTGGCTTTTACTTTGTTCATTACATCCATCAGGCTTATGTTATAGAACTGTAATTTTACCGGATCAACCACTAACTGGTATTGTTTTTCAAAACCGCCAAAGGATGCCACTTCGGCAACACCGGGCACCGTTTGCAATGCCAGTTTTACATACCAGTCCTGCAAGGCTCTTTGTTCCCCGAGGTCAAGGTTTTTTGTGTCCAGTGTGTACCAGAAAACATGACCAACCCCTGTACCATCGGGGCCAAGTGTGGGTGTTACACCTGTAGGCAATAAGCGTTGTGCATAATTCAGCCGTTCCAGTACTCTTGTTCTTGCCCAATACACATCTACATCATCTTCAAAAATCACATACACAAAACTCATCCCGAACATAGAAGTGCCCCTGATGTTTTTCACTTTTGGAATGCCTTGCAAATTGCTTACCAGCGGATAGGTAACCTGGTCTTCCATGATCTGAGGGCCACGGCCCATCCATTCGGTAAAGACGATCACCTGGTTTTCGCTGAGATCAGGGATTGCATCAATGGGGTTTTTCTTGATGTTTATTATACCCCAGGTAAACAATCCTGCTGCAATCAGCAAAACGATGTACCGGTTTTTTAATGACCAGGAAATTAATTTAGGAATCATAATGATTTTTTTTGGCCTCACCCTCGTTCTCCCGATAAAATCGGGAGAGGCCGGACAGGCGTTTATAATCTTTCAATCATACTAACGTATCAACATGGAAGCATGACTCAACATTTATTTCATCATTTCTTCTACACTACCGCAGGTCATCATCTTATCTCCAAAATAGGGATTGCGAATTTCCTTTGTTTCACTCAGCCACATGGCTCCTTTGTTATCCTGTGCCATTGGGCAATGATCATGATACAAAGCCATACCTGCACCAAATGCTTTTACCATATCGTACATATCTTTACTCATCATGACAAAATGCTCCCGCTGATGTTCAATTTTATTTTTCGAAATGTGTTCTGCATGTTCTTTCAGGTCGGCTTCAATATCATCATATACTTTTTTCTGGTCGGCACTCAATAGTGATTTATCAAACCCCTTCATAACATCAACCATTTTTCCTGAGGCTGCAGCCGCTTCAGTTTCATTTTCGTTAGCCAGCGCATTTTTAACCGCCAGGTAATCTGCCACCATTGATTTCATAAAGGTTGAAACAGCGGGATCAACAGTAGCGAATGTGGTTGCTACCATTTTCACATTGTCATCTGCCGTCGTATTGTCTTTCATGGGCATGGGCATACTGTCATGGTTCATACCCGTGCTGTTGTCTTTTGCAGAATTGTTGCTGTTGCAGGAAACCACGGCTACAGCTGCGATTACCATTAAAGCAAGGATTATCTTTTTCATTTGTATAATTTTTAGTTGATTAATGTTTGTGATTGGAATGATCGTCTTTTTGCTCTTTTAACGCCATGCCACATTTAGGGCAGTTACCGGGCTTATCATAAGTTTTATCCCCTTCGCATTTCATGGGGCAGCTATAAGCTACAACAGCCGTTTCTTTTTCTTTCAAAGCCATACCGCATTTTGAACATTTACCGGGTTTGTCGCTCGTTACATCCGGATGCATGGGACAGGTATAGGTTTTCATTACTTCCATTTTCATTTGTTCTTTGTTGGATTTGGTTAAATCCATCCCGCATTTGGGGCATTTGCCTGGTTTATCATAGGTTTTATCTCCCTCGCATTTCATGGGGCAACTGTATTTCATCTGCTCCATTTTTTGTTTAGGTGCTTTTGATTTTTGTTTTGTACTGTCCTGTGCAAACAGGGAAACAGATACGATGGTTAACGCCGCCATCATCAGCATCTTAATTGCTTTCATTTTAATTTGATTTAATTGTAAAAAATTGCAAAATACATAGCATAGGTAAATGCCAATAGCCCGGCAAATCAATTGCCTGGCTCAACAAGTGGGAACTGTATTAAATACGGAAAACGCAGTTGCGAATGTAAACGGGAACGCCTTGCGTTCGGGGAGGAGCATTGCTGTTAGGGCTTTCTTCAGTTAAAGAAGGAAATGCTATTTCGGGTAATTGAATATAGGCAGACGGTAAAGCTGTTGCCATTAACTGCATCAATTGCAGGTTACTCTCGGTTACCTTTTGTGCTGAATCATCTTTTAAAAATTTGTGTTCATCCTTGCAGCAGCCGTTATCTTTTGACTCGGTTTTCTCCATGCCGCAGTTACCGCAGGTTTTGGAATTTTGATGTCCCAAACCCCAATCGGCCAGCTTGCCCATGCAATAATGCATGTGTATCGTGGCTCCTGAAGAAGTACCCAGATACAAAACGGCTAATATGGCGGTGATGAACTTTTTCATGTTTTAAACTGCTACAAAAGTATAACAATTTTTTTGAGGATTCTTACATAATTCTGCTAACTATTTATACTTAAATGACTTAAACCCTATTTACAACAGTCTTTTTTGCGTACAAAAAGGAATTTAAAAGCTTTCCAGAAAAACTGCCCTATTGATCTAAATAGTATCATAATAACATCGTTAACAGCATGGCCGCACTCATTCCAATCATCAGTGCATCTTCAATAATTGTAATGGTGCTCATGGGTAAATTAAATACATCGCCCAGGCAGGCACATTTTATTTTACGCTTATTGAAAACACTTTGCAGCACACCAATTATACTTACTGACATTACAATAAAGGTAATACTATTGGTTAGTATGGGATTGAAACCGGTAAGGAATGCAATTCCCAGGGCCAGCTCAATGAAGGCATAAACATACCCCCAACTGTTCCATTTTTTTGCAATCACATCATACATCGAGTAACTCTCCGCAAAGCCTTTCAGGTTAAGCAATTTGAAAAATGAAAAAACCAAAAAGAACCCGGCCATAAAATTACTCATCCAGCGCATCCATACAAAATCACCAACTACCCATTCGTTCAGCATGGTTATACCGGTAATAAATGCAAATATTAACAGAATGGGTTTGTAAGTTGCTAACCAGGTACTGGTTTCTTCAACTTCTTCTGTATTAACTGGCAGGTGCTGTTGATTGTTATCTGTTAATTGATATTTCGGATAGTCTTTCAATGCTTCCTGTAAAATGGCTGTTGCGATGTGCTTATCCATTTTGATAGTTGCTTCACCTTTGGCAAGATCAATATTTACATCACTTACTGCATCTACTTTTGATAAAAGGTTTTGCACTTTTGCCTGGCAACCGGTGCAGGTCATTCCGGAAACTTTATAGGTATGTGTCATGTCTGTTAATTTCATGACACAAAGTTCCTTCAAACGGGAAGTAGTATTGTTACAGAATTATGGATATGATTTATACCTAAACGGCTTTTTTTTGAAAGCTGCAAAAAGTAAATGACTGCGAAGTATTAAAAGGCGTTTGATGTATTTCCTCAATACATTTTATTTTTTTGAAATTTTTGGAAAGCGCATTGGTGAGTTGCTGCTGCGAATAGCGGTGAACCGGCAGGCCGCTGCATTTTTCGGGGCCTTTTTCTGAGAATGTACCTACAATCAATTTGCCTTCATCTTTAACGGAACCGGCAATCTGTTTTTTATATGCCGTTATATCTTTTTTATCAGTCACAAAGTGAAACACAGCCCTGTCGTGCCAGCAATCATATTTTTTTACGGGATGAAAATTCAATACATCCGATTCAACCCACTTAATTCTATTTGCTTTTTTGCCTAAACGCTTCCGGGCATTTTGCAGGGCTTTGGCAGAAATATCGAGTACGGTAATATCTTTATAGCCTTCCTGCAATAAAACATCGGCCAGGTAACTGTCGCCACCACCTACATCAATTATGGCAGCATCTTTAGGAATATTTAAGTCTTTAATGAATTGTACCGACGTTTCGGGGAAGGGCTGAAACCAGCTTTTTTCTGAATCGGCTTTTGTTTCAAATACTTTTTCCCAGTGTTGTTTTAGCGGCATGTTACAAAATTAAAATGTTTGTTATTGAATTGCGTAACATAAGTTACAATTCATCCAGTGATTTTCGTTGCGGATTACCCAATTTTTTAAAATGACTTGGGGTAAGCCCCGTAATTTTCTTAAACTGTGCTGAAATATGGGCCACACTGCTGTATCCTAACCGGAAAGAAATTTCGCTGAGATTGAGTTCACCATATACCAGCCATTCTTTTACTTTTTCAATTTTTTGGAGGATAAAAAATTGTTCAACCGTAATTCCTTCCACTTCGGAAAACAAACGGGAGATATAGCTGTAGTCTTTATGGAGGGCATTACTCAAATATACACTGATGCTGAAATGTTCTTCTACATAGCCTGACTGTACTTTTTTGATAAGCAGGCTTTTTATTTTTTCAATCTGTTTTTGCTTTTTATCGTCCAATATTTCAAAGCCCAATTGCAATAAGCGGCTGTTAAGCTGCTGCATTTGCTTTACAGATGGTTGTTTGCTTAGTTCTGCCTCTCCCATTGAAACTTTAAGGGGTTTCAGTTTCAGGTTTTCCAGTTCCTGCTTAACCACCATGATGCAGCGGTTGCAAACCATGTTTTTTATGTAGAGATTCATTCGATAAGTCTTATGTTCATCACTTTCAAACATCAAAAATAAGCTGAAAAAACAATAGAGTATAGTTTGGTTTTTTAATCCATCTTTCATTTTCTAATTATCCAAGTCTATGTTATTCTCTCTTTTTTTCCTTTTATAGGTAAAATTATATGAGTTAAAAAGAAGTAATTCACTTGAAAAAATTAACTTTATAACCGATTAATCCCTAGTCATTCCTTTTTATCCGGCTGTAAGAGTGAAAATATGATTCGTATGAATTTAGAACTTACTTTACCCAATGATTCAATTCTTGAGTTCCAGCCTGGGCTACCTCCTGATTATGATGGCCCCCTTCTTAGAGGTTCAACTGCTGTGTCAGCAAAGGCTAATCTTGCAGAAGTAGTAATGCAACAATTAACAGGTGTTGACTATTTTATAAGATTAAGTTCAGGCAGGCTACTAAAGAAGATTTTTGCAAAAGGGAAGATTTCTCAATATGGCCTGTACACTAATTTTGTACTTAAAAATGATGCCAGAAAGGAGTTAAGCACTATTGGTAAATTTCATTTAAGGAAAGATCAATACATTTCATATTTAACCAAAGAAACAAACTGTAGCATATTATTTGGAAAAGATGAAGACTTCAGTACAATTGATTTTTTTTATTCCCCAAAATTGCTGCAGGAGTTGATTCCATTCTTTCCGGAACTATATCAGTTACTTGAGAAATCACCTCAAACGATATTAAATGGGAAAGGCGGTTGGTCTGTTCCTTCAATGAAAGAAATTACCAATCAAATTCTTAATTGTCCATATGACGAAACAACAAGGCAATTTTATTATGATATAAAAGTTCGGGAATTATTATTTCAAATATTAGAGATATCGTTCAAAAGAAACAACAAATCATATCACTTTACGCCATTCGAAACGGCAAGAATTCATGAAGCCCGTTCTATACTTGAGAAATATATAGACAAAAAACCTCCTTCAATAAGGTCACTTTCACGTCAGGTAGCATTAAATGAGTTTAAACTAAAATCCGGATTTAGGAAATATTTTCACAGTGGAATATCTGAATGGTTGATGGAACAAAAAATGCAACAGGCAAGGCAACTTATTCTAAATACCAATAAGCCAGTAAAAGAAATAGCAGGTTTAGTAGGCTATCCCCGCACCACTAATTTCATTACAGCTTTTCGTAGACAGTTTGGGATAACGCCGGGAGCTTTAAGACGGTAAGAATACTGCTTGCAAAACTTTATTATCCACTTACAAACAGGTTTGATAAAATCGAATGAAAATAATATAAGAACTTTGTTTTTCATAGATGCTGTTTATGAAAAACAAAGAAGTTTTAAATCGATTAAATCTTATAACCTGCTATCTCCTTGTCTTTTTGTTTACGTATACAGGGATAAGTAAATTAATAGATCATAGTGCTTTCCTTTCATCGCTCCTGCAATCTACTGTCATCAGAAACCAGGCGTCATTCATTTCATGGTTCATTCCAATATTTGAGCTTCTAACAGTTGTTCTACTACTATCTAACAAATACAGTAAAATTGGACTTCTATTTTCTTTATTGCTATTGATAATATTTACTCTTTACATTGCTTATATGATTTTATTCGTTCCACATCTACCCTGTTCTTGTGGGGGCGTATTAAAAGAGCTTTCCTGGAGTAATCACATTCTTTTTAACAGCTTTTTTATACTACTGATTGTTATTTCTTTATTTTCTACCAAGCATAAACTTTTTATTGCAATAAACAGGACAAGCCGAAAACCTGTATAAAATAGTAGGCAATATCTATTCATTTAAATATTATTGTATGAAAAAGTATTTCGGATTTTTTGTTGTTCTACTGGCTGTAGCAACATCTGCCTTCACTGTTACCCATAAAAAAGCAAAACTTGTGGGAAACAGCTATTCCTATGATATGTATGGCCTTCCTGGACAGGATGACGCTGCAAATATCAACAATCCGGCAAATTATACCCTTGTAGGTACCGGATCCCTGGGCTGCATAGGATCTGCACATCGTTGTGGTGTAGAAGATGCAACTGATGATGGGTTTAATCACCCTGATTTTACTAAAACTTATACACCCAAAGACAGGAATTAGTAAAAACTGAGAAGCCAGCATATGTTTTACAGCTGGCTTCTTGTTTTATTTAGGTCCAATTACAAGCATCTTTATTCGTCTTCTCCCTTCCTCCAATGCTAATCCTCTGGCTAACAACTGTTTTTTAAGTTCTACAATATCTTTAAATGCATTTAACAGATATATATCAATATTTGCAGTGTAGTTAGTTTCATCAACCACAGGTAATTTCCTAAAGAGTGCTAGGTTATTTAAACTTTTTACCAATACCAAAGGAGGCATGTTTTTCAAGGAGTAGGATGAATCAGTATATTTAATAGAGTTTTCTTTATTTTTAAATTTGGTGTCACTCAGATGATTTAGTTTTTTTAGTACGTAACAGTGTACTTCTGTTGCTTCAACCTTAACCGAAAAAGGGAAGAATTTATTTGCATCATTTTGCAAATACTGATAAGCAAGACTATCATTACCTACCCTCCATTTTGCTTCGTAGCAAACAAGGTTTCTTTCTTCCCACCCAGGAATACTATCTGTGTCATCCGGGTATTTGAAAAACTTGTCACCTTCTGGAAATTTGAATTGAATCCTATTATTGTATGTAAATTCACTGCTTGTAAATACAATATTTCCACCAAATGCAATTTTATAAAAATTCAGTATGGGTATATTAACAAATTTGAAATAGCATGTATTATTCACTGTATCCTTAATATACTTGCAATAAGTGGCATCAATAATTTCATTAAGTTTGGTCATGGCAAAAGAATAACTGTGAATGAATTTCTGCAACCTGCCATTTCCTTCCTTCCATAATTCTGAGTTCTTATCAACATCAGTTGCTTCTTTTTTTACATTGAGTTTGACATCTTTTCCATCTAATATTTTTGAAACATTTTGAGATGTTGCGTTATATCCATCCGTAATAAATTGTATGCGCCCATCTGGATTAATCCATACATGATGTGGAACAGTAGCATGCGGAAACATTCTGCATAGAATACTATCATCTGATAATATTGGCAACGCAGGCTGCTTTATTTTTTTAAATAATTTTATCAAGTCTTTATTGGTATCGTTAGTAATAAGAAGGATTTTTATTCGATCTCCAAATTCTTCCTGAAGCTTTTCCATCTTCGGAAATGCCTCAATACAACTGGGGCACCATTTGTTCCAAAAGTCGAATATAATTAACTTGCCCTTGTAATCACTTAGTGAAATTGAAGTGCCTGACTTATTAAAGATTTCCTTAAAAGTAATCAGTGGCATTGAATCACCAATGCTTAAAGTTTGGTCATTTTGAGAATGCCCTCCGAGTGGGATCAGGCATAAAAATATCAAGCGCATCATTTTATGAGCCATTTTGATAAATTTAAAAAGTGAATTTTTAGGCTTTTACTACAAAGCCATAATTATTTTAATACCCGGGATTTTGGGTTAACGATGGGTTAAGATTAATCTCCTGTTGTGGTATTGGCCAAAGAACATCAGTTGATTGCCATGTTGCTCCTTTTATAGGAGCCAGTATATCTGTGGCTCTTCCCGTTCTTTTTAAATCATACCAACGATGTGCCCATTCACAGAAAAGTTCGGCCTGCCTTTCCTGTTCGATCGCTAATTTTAATGATTGAGTATTATTGGCCAAAGTATTTGGGAGTCCTGCACGATTTCTTATAATATTAATATCAGTTATAGCATTCTGAAGTTTATTCTGATTCAATTCCGCTTCTGCCCGGATAAGGTATTGTTCTGCCAATCTGAACACCATGTAGTATTCTGTTAGGGATGCACCATTGGGAAGCTTATATTTAAAAGGATAATATAAAGTATCACTATTAAAAATTCGTGATTTTATCCAAGCATTTTTACGGCTGTCAATATTTTCAAACGAATTATATAATTGAGGTGTAATCAAATAAGTTGGAGATGAAAAAGCACTTGCCGGCAAGATCTCTAATCCTTCATAAGTATTAAATCCTGGCCTGACTGGTTTAAGCTGCCAGATCGCTTCTATACTGTTCTTTAAAAAAATATTATTTAAGTTAGATTCAAGGGAATATTGTCCCGAGTTAATGATGGCGGCAGACTCTGACTCTGCTTCTTGCCATCGATTATTGTATAAATAACAACGTGAAAGCATTGCCGCCGCAGTCCATTTGTTAGGCCGAACTTTTTCTGATGTAACATATTGTTCTTTTAGTAGTGTTTTTCCATCATTCAGGTCATTTATAATAAGAGCGTAAACCTCTGCCATGGACGCCCTTGGGGCTATGGCTGCATCCTGGTATTTAGAAGATGTTATAAGTGGCACATTCCCAAATAAATTAACCAAATGAAAATAACAAAAAGCCCTTATAAACTTTGCTTCTCCCATTAATTGATTTTTTAAAGAACTTGATAGCTGATGTGAAGCCAATAGCTTTTCTAATACCAGATTGGCTGAGTAAATATATTTAAACGCCGGCTGCCAAAACGAATTATCAATATTGATATGATTTGCCTGAGTGATTTGGTTCTTCACAAATTCATCTTTTAAACCTGGTGTAAAAGAATACAGCTCATCAGCCGACATTCCTCCATAAAGTGTTACAGCAGAATTAGAGAAAAGATTTCGGTTAGTCAGCATATCACTGTAAATACCAACTATCGCAGCAACAGCACTTGAGCTGTCGGAAAAGACTTTATCACTGTTGAGTTGGTCATTAGGGTCCTTTACTTCAATAAATTTCTTGCAAGAGGTATATATGATTCCTTGCATAATTATCAACAGAGAACAAAGAATTATTGTAAAATATTTTGTTTTCATTTTTCTATTTTTAAAAATTAATCTGAGTTCCAACTGAAATCATTCTCAATGGAGGTAATGAACCTAAAGACTGGTTTTCAGGATCATGACCTTTATATTTAGTAATTGTAAAAAGGTTTTGCGTTTGAAAGAAAATTCGCCAGCTTAACGCATTTAACTTTTTAATCCAGCTTGAAGGAAAGTCGTATGAAAATGCAATGTTTTTAAGTCGTAAATATGAAGCATCAGTAAGTCTGGCGTCCGAAGAACTTACGTTGGAAGCGGCCGAAAAGGCCGAATTGGTAAAACTCTGAGTATATCGTTGGTAAGGAACAATATCTCCTGCATTGCGCCACCGGTTTAGTGTATAAGTAGGTTGATTTGTAATATAACCTAGCCTTGAACCTGAAGAATAGACAGGATCAACGCCAACCTGCTTTCTGAATTCAAGCAAGATACTTAACTGAAAATTTTTATAGTGGAAAAAATTGGAAAAACCACCAAAGTATTTTGGATCAGTCGTGCCTGCATAAGTATTATCTGCATTACTAATTATCCCATCCTTATTTAAATCCTCAAACTGGTAAATCCCTGTTTGGGGATTTACACCCATGAAATGCAAGCCGCTGAAGGCATTTAACGGTTTGCCTATGACATAGGTTGATGCATAGCTGCTATTCGCTAATCCCGGGAAAGAAATCAGTTTATTCTCATTGTGTGAAATATTAAATGAAGTATTCCATTGAAAGTTCTTAGTCTTAATAATCTCCGCATTTAAAGAAATCTCATATCCTTTATTTTGAACCACACCCGGGAAATTCAGTAATACATCGGTAAAGCCCGTTTGTGTTGGAAGGCTATATCTTATTATTTGATTATCGCTTTTATTTTTATAGTAAGTCAGGTTAACCGTTAACTTATCCTGAAAAAAACCAAGCTCTGCAGCTAATTCTATTTTCTTATTTTCTTCCCAACTATAATCAGAATTAAATAATCTTGACGGTGTGAGCCCCGGCTGACCATCGTAAGCAAAGATTGTTCCCCTGTAGGTATCAAGATATTGATAATTTCCAATTTGGTCATTACCAGTTAGGCCATAGCTACCCCTTAATTTACCAAAGCTTAAAAAAGGTATTGCTTTCCTAATGGATGACACATTAGAAAAAATCCAGCCGACTCCTGCGGCCCCGAAATTTGCAAACCGCTTATCAGGGCCAAATCTTGATGAACCATCCCTACGCCCGGTAATATTGAAAATATATTTATTGTCCCAATTAATTCCTATTCTTCCGAAAATGGCGGCATAATTATACTGCGCATTTGAATTTGTAGCAGTTTGAACCGGTGCTGCTGCAATTGATCCCAATAATTCATCGTTGGTATATCCACTTCCGGTAATCAGTTTTCTTTCTGCTTCAGTTTTTTGCCAGGTAGTACCGGCAAGCATTTCCATTTTAAATTTATTGTTCAAATTAAACATGTAAGAAACCTGCGGTTCAATTATCCAGGTCTTTATAAAATTATCACCCAATACAGATGTTCCTTTTGGCGCAAAAGCTGGATCTTGCGACGCTATAGGGGATTGAATCTTCTCATTCACTCCTACTTTATTATATCCAAAGTTTACTTTTATTTCAAGCCCGTTAAGCGGCTTATATGTGATAATGCCATTAGCTGTAGAACGGTCAGTAGATACCTCTGTTCTTTGCAGAAGTGATGCCAGAGGATTGCCAACTGAGTATCCTGCTTCTCTCCAAATATAGTTACCTGATGCATCTTTTAAGGGATAGCTGTTAGGTGGCAGTGTAATAAAACCTGTAAGGTCGCGGGCTGGCAATAAATTTTTATCATATCCATAGCTCGCAATAAAATTAAGGTTAAGTTTATTATTTGTGCTTTTATGATTAATGTTGATATCTACAGTAGTTTTCTTATCTCCGAAGTCTCCGGGAAAGGCCGTTGTTTCTTTATAATATCCGGTACCAAAAGAAAATTTAGTGAATTGATTACCGCCGGAATATCGCAATTGTGCATTGTATGTTTGTGCAGTACCCCCAATAAACTCCTTTTTCCAATCGGTGTACCTGTTTTGATCCCATGAAACCAAATCAGGCGCACTATTATTTGTCGGGGTAATGCCATCATTTAAAAAAGCTTCCTTTCGCATTTCAAGATACTGCTGTGTATTCATCATCTGCATCGTTCTCGCCACTTTACCCCAACCATGAGAAATATTTAAAGAAAGGGAATTTCTGTCTGCTTTGTTTTTCTTAGTGGTAACAAGTATAACTCCGTTTGCACCTCTTGAACCGTAAATGGCTGTAGCATCGGCATCCTTTAAAATTTCTATACTCTCAATATCGTTGGGATCAAGAGAATTAAATGGGCTATTAGCAAGCATCCCGTTTAACTGTGTTAAGGCATCATTATCTGATAAGAATGGCACTCCATCAATGATAAATAAAGGGCTATTACCATTTTGAATAGAGTTCTGACCTCGTATTAAAGCCTTAAATCTTGATCCAGGCAAACCATTGTTTTGGGTTATCAGCAATCCGGGTACCAGCCCTTCAAGCCCAAGAATTGGATTGGAGACTGGTTGATTTGTTATTTGTGAGCCGTTAATCTTAACAACATTTCCTGTGTTCAATTTCCTCGAAGTTGAATAATATCCTTTTACCACAGTTTCTTCAAGACTGTTGACTGCAAAACGCAAGCTTATCACAAAGAATCGCTGCTTGTTTATAGCAATTTCCTCCCCATAAAAACCCACACTTGAAATGGAGAGTATATCTTCATCATTAACACCCTGAAGAACAAAATCACCTCTGCTATTAGTTGAAACGCCCCTGTTTGAATGTTTTGCGATAACAGTAGCGCCGGGTATAGGGTCGCCATTTTCGTTGATTACATGTCCCTTTATATCAATTAAGGAATCCGGCTGTAGTATGGTTGGCAGCGTTGTATGTTTTGTTTGAACAACAACATAATTTCCTTCAATAGTAAACGAGAGTGGTTGATTGCTGAAGCAAATAGAAAGAACTTCCTTTAATTGGGCCCGTACAATATGTATGGTAACGGGCAGGCTGTTTTTCAGTTGATCCCTTGTATAAACAAAGGAGAATCCGGTTTGTTTTTTTACTTCCTTAAATACCTTTTCAAGCGGTATATTCTTTACCGAGAGGGTAACTGTTTGCCCATACCCGTTTGCTGAAACCTGCAGGCTGGCAACAATAGTAAAAAGGATAAGGAGCTTCATAGTTAATAGGTACTTTAATCTTGGCAAGACAATATATAATTGCATAGATTTGTATTGTTTGGGTTTCTAAATTCAGTTGATAGCTCAGTTGATAATAGGGTTAACCCAAACGCCGCCGGCAGTGCTAGTAACACTTCCGGCTTTTGTTTGCGTAACCTGCTTCCTTTTAATCGTCAGGGTAGTACATAAATAATATTGTTTTCAGTTTTAAAATGAACATAACCGTTTAATTCAAGTAGCTTCAAAACCTTCGCCAAAGGTTCTTTTCTTAAAATGCTGGCGTTAAATAATTGTTTTGTGGTTGCTTTATAAATAATTTTTGCATCGTACCATCTTTCAATCTGCATCATTATTGATTCAATAGGTGCATCATGAAAAACAAATAATCCATCCTTCCACCCTGTAACCTCTTCCACGTCCAAAACTTTGCTCTTTATAATCTCTTTGTTTTTTATCGAAGCTTGTGTGCCGGGCTCAAGTTTGGTAACATGTATTGTATTTCCTACGGTCACACTGCCTTCTAATAATGTTACCTGTTGCTCCTTTTCGTTTTGATATGCATTAATATTAAAATGAGTACCTGTTACAACTACCGAAGTACTATCCGCCAACAATACGCTGAAAGGTTTTCTATCATTTCTAGCAACTTCAAAGTACGCCTCGCCGGTTATTGACACTTTACGTTCGCTGCCAGAAAAGGCCGGAGGGTATTTTATAGTGCTGGCAGCATTCAACCACACTTTGGTGCCGTCAGATAATGTAAGTTGATACTGACCGCCTACCGGTGTGGAGAGTGTATGAAAAGCAGCAATATTAGTAAGATTGCTATCCTTTACATACAGCAATTCTCCATCAGCGGTTTTGGTCATGTGAACACCTGAAGTATTTTCTATAACCCCGGTTTTTGCATAGGTTAAATCAATTACTTTTCCATTTGCAAGCGTTAGGGTGGCCCGGTTGCCGCCCGGTTTAAGTAAGCTGGTATCAGTGGTAACGATATTTTCAACAGAACCCGGTTTACTGGTCGTAGTATATCTATAAACAAAAAGCACCCCAAGCAGAACGATTACCGAGGCTGCCGCAAGCCAAACCTTCCTGTTATAAAATCTTTTTACCGGCGTTTTAAATGCTCCTTTTTCCTGCATGGCTTGGTATGACTTTTCTGTCTGCACTTTGTCCATCCATTCAAGGTTTGCAGCAATATTTTTTTCGTCGGTCAGGTCTTCAAAAAGCTGCATGTTGTGGTCGCTTTCATTTACCCAGTTATCCAGTTCATCATGCTCTTCTTCTGACAGCGTATCTCTTATAAAACCCGCTATCAGGTAAGCAGTTCGGTAAGCTGCTTTATCCATGTCATTATAGGGATGCTCTTTCATACCATTAAGTTAGGCTAAGTATCAATAAATAAGAAGGGAAAAAATTACAAAAAGGATTACAAAAAAGGTAAGAATATTTTAATAAAAAAATAAAATACCCATAACATGGGCCTTGAAATAATCTTTTTCAAGGCCTGAAGCCCTCTTGTTTTTTGGGTTTTTACTGTACTTGGGTGCAGGTTGAGTTCTCTTGATATCTGGCCAGTGGTTTTACCTTCCAGGTAATGCATTATAAGAACCTTGCGGTTTGCCGGAGACAGGTCTTTAAGTGCAGCATGAATGAGCCGGTACACTTCGCTGCGTACCAAATTATCAAAAGGAGAATCGGAATTAACTTGTGGGGGCAGTTTCCTGTAAGTGCTGGTTCTTCTCTGCTCATTTAAAATAGCTTCAATACTTGCTCTATGTACAATCTTATAAAGATAAGCTTTAATACCTGCATAGCTATTCAACTTGTAATGCATCCGCCAAATCTTTACAAAGGCTTCTGAAGCAATTTCTTCGGCGATTGGGCGGCTTTGAATTAATTGAAAGGAGTAGTGAGCAAGAGCTGGGTAAAGTTCATGGTAAAAGAAGGATAAAGCTCTTTCATTGCCCTCCTGAAAAAAAAGAGCCATTTCTAATTTGATATAGGCATTGTCTTGTTCCAAAAGCTTAATCTGTTATGTTATCAAATACTTTCCTATAGGTGATTGTCGATAAAATAGTATAGCCCCAATTTTACCTATTCTCAAAACACTTAGTGAAAAGTAAAATCGACCAATACGTTATTAATCAAGTAAAGGAGAAAAGGATTGAAAGAAACCTTTCACAAGCAGACTTAGCATTCGAGTTGGGGATGTCCGTTGGCTTTATAGGAAAAGTGGAAAGCACCAGATACCCCTCACATTATAACCTTAAACATTTAAACATTCTATCAAAGATTCTAAAATGTAGCCCGCAAGATTTTCTTCCCAAAAAAACTTTGTAATAAGTATCAATTATCCATTCTCCCTTTCTATAAAGGTATAATTTTTTTACAAATAATCACCTATAGGTGATTGCATAGGTTTATAACAAATGGGAGATTTACAATTACCAATAGGTGATTGATGAGAACCCAGATAGAACAATATATTATTGACCGAATTAGAGAAAGGCGGGAAATACTTGGGATATCTCAAGAAAATCTTGCATTTTCATTAGGATTCGAATCTCAAGGATATATAAGTAAGATTGAAAGCATAAATCCAAAATATGATGACAGCTACAACATCAATCATTTGAATGAAATAGCTAAAATTTTAAAATGTTCTCCCAAAGACTTTTGGCCCGAAATGCCGCTTTAATTAAACAGTCTTAAGAAGTCTTTCTTCCAAAGCCAGCTATCACAACCTCTAGACAATATAATTGTCGTTCATTTTCAATGTATTCGATATATTTGAAAGTGAATAAATATTATTTTATAAATAATAAAAAGGAGTGGCAGGGGCCTTATTGGCTCCCACAAATTTTGTTTTACACTTTAAAAGGTAGCATAAAACCTCATACCTATCTTTGGCACAATAAGCTTGTTAACGATAGCAGTGAACACCCATCCCAGTGCATTTATGCCAGAAAAAAAGCCTTCGAATTTTTGCCATTCTGGGTATTCAGTTCCAATTTAAAAATAATAGGTATCAATTTAATTAACCGTATAAAGAAAGGCATAAGGAAAAAGGATAGCTGGGAAAAAATGATACGAACTCCCATCGAAACACCATCTATACTTAAAGATGCTTCTCCAATCTATTTAGTTCCTTCAATAACGGCAATACATGATTTTGCCGGAACCGGAGAGTACAAGGTAAAATTGATCTATAAAGACACCCAAACTGATGACATAAAATCAACAGAGTTTCCTATAGAATTGTTCAGAGATAAGAGGCCGGGCATTTCTTTTGAAGTAACAATGAAAGAACCTCCGCAAATTGGCGGTGTGCTTCATAAAGAATCTTACGGATTACATCACCCATTATTTCTGAAAAGTAAAATTGAAAATATAGCCGTAGAAAAAAACTGTGTCTTCGATTTTTCAACACGTTTCCCTTATAAACCTCAGATTTTAAAAGGCAGGTTCAGCCAGGCTAATTTAATTGTGCCTTCGGAATATAAGAACAGCTACAACAGACTTATGTTAAAAACAGAAGATGATAAATTATTAGGTCCGCTGGATTTGATTGAACGTTCCGGTTCACATCTTTTTGATTATGAAGAATTCAATGTTCATCCTTCGCTTATGGGTATGTCATTTAGAACTGGTGGCGGCCACGTGGAAATTGAGTTAGATAAAAAACGTTACCGTTTTTTTGAAGTGGCAGACTCCTTATATTTAATTGATGGACTTGACCTGGAAGACCTGGAAATATTTAAACAAAAAGCTGAAACAATAAGGATAGCACTGGCTATTATATCCGGAAAGTTTTACGGAGGAGAGTGCAATTATATTACTTCACCCACATCGAATTTTACAGACATTGAGGGCGTTTGGTATGAGATTGAACGGGGGGCTGTGTTATCAAATCGCCGTGTTATTGATTTACAGTTTTTTCGCACCACCTTTAAGGAAAAAGATAAAGATTATGAGACCAGGTATAGGCCAATTGACAAACCAGTAGATCCTGCGTTGTTTTCTAATTTATGTAATGCTCTTTGGAGCAATGAAAATCTACTTCATGCTGCGGAGCTAGTAATAAGTGGCATGGGCCATAGTGATCCTGTGCAACAGGGTGCTTTATATTCTGTTGCTTTAGAAACACTTACTTCAACGCTTGGAGATACTAGTGCAACCGATTTAAAACCTGTGAATGATGAAGTTGTATTCAAAAGTTTAAAGGATGACTTTATAAATGTTTTGAAAAATTATGAGGCGGGTATCTCAAAAGAAGCCCACACAATTTTGCAAAGAAAAATCGAATCGCTAAATACAGTTCCAAACCAAGAAAAGTTGGTGAACACATTTGGACTATTTGGCATCAGCGTGACCGATGAAGATAAAGAGGCGATAAAAAACAGGAATAAATATTTACATGGCCGCAGCCCGTTAAAGCGTAGTCTTAAGTTTGAACTTACGCAAATTTCCCAAAGACTACACACCTTAATTGTAGCCTTATTATTAAAATCTGTTGGTTATTCAGGCCATATCATCAATTTGGATGTATATGCGTACCTAAATAACGAAGATAAACTCTTTGAAATAATCTCCGAGCAAGGAAATATTTTGAATAAACTAATTGGAGAAATGCAAAAAGCCGGAAAAGATCAAGATGAAGTAAACTTTAATAAAGCTAAGGAGAAGATAACAAATTATCTGGACAAACATAAATTATCAGATGTGATACGAATTATTGGTAATGTCTCAGGTTGAAATTTGTTCAATTAAATGCCATTTATTACTGCTATAGCTTTAGGCACGCTGCCTATACCGTACAGAATTTTTATTGCATCACACCCCATCCATCCTAATAATTCCAAAATTGTATCGTACCGTCTTTGAGTTCTTGCTGAAGATATTGCATTCACATCAAAGCAAATTGGTTCATGATGGGCAATTCTATTTCTTATATCATTAATTCTTATTAGTTTTTTCAAAACATCTTTTTGCTTTGTGCCAAATGGACGGTTAATAAAAATATCCAATAGTGTACTTCCTGAAGCAGCAAATTCTTTGGCAGCAAATTGATACCTCCAAAAACCTAACGTCAATTTTGCGATAAGCCTGTCATGTGTGTATTGTGCTGCGAGACTTTGAATGGCTTCTTGAACGGAATGAAACGAGTCCTCGCAACCAGGGCTTATATCTAAATACCCACCTACATCGACCGCTTCTTCTAACCAAAATGCCCCTTTTTTTGAGATCATATGTCTATCGATGGTATTTCTCAAAATCACCTCAAAGACGCCTATTATAGCGTACATCTGTTTAGATAAGGCAATATTTGCCCTGTAGAGTTTTAATGCTCTACGTCTATTTCCGCAAGCAGCTAAGTAGCGATTAAAGCGGGGATCAGATATTGCTGTATGGAATTGTGAATTAGGCACTTATATATAAATCAGCGTAAATTTATTGAATAATTATTCAATAATTATTGTTTAAAATCATTAAATAGGCTACATTTGTGTTGTATCCCTGCAATGCCGCTGTTTAGCTTTAGGCTAATTAAGTTTGCAGGTAAAGATTTTAAAGGGTCATATTCTTATGACCCTTTATTTTTTGCATAAATTTTCCCTTTCTTTTTGTATGCTCCCCTTTTCTGTGGAGCCTGAATATCCGTTAGCATTGCAATATCCTCAACACTCATTACTCTTTTAGTTAAGCCAGCTTGCATAGCCGGTGTAACACTTAAAGACTTATGAATCTTTGCAAAGTTATAATAAACAAAATGCAGTGCAATAGCGTAACAATGGTTTTCAATTTTTTTACTGAAAGTGCTTAAGGCCAACCAATGCAAATTATGAGACTTTACCTTCTCTAATTGACAGATTATAATATACGGAGGCTTTTATTTCCTCCTGCAGTGAATTTCGGTTAAATTTGATTAAATCATTTTCACTTTTATTTCAAAATTTTGCAGGCAAAAAAACATTCATTTACCAAAGCTGATACGATAAAGGTAATAGACCTTGGTTATACCATAAAGAAGTCATCGACCCTTTCCTTTGAGAAGTTTCTAAAAACAGAATTCCCCAATTTTAACCTTGTAAAATTACTTGAAAAAGTAGAAGCTGTATTTACACCTACCACAAAACTTGCGATTGAAAGAACTATTTATTACCAGGACACCCCTCCCAAACTGAGGATGCTTTATGAAAACAAACGTACGAAAGTTAATGACGCATTGGTATTTGACAGGGAATTTTTTAAAACCGCAAAAGGAATTGAAATCAATCATTCCTATTGTGTAATACCATTAATACATCAAAATAAAGGGCTGGTTAAAATAATATTCCAGGCAAGCCTGCAGGAATATGTAAATATGGGCGCAAAAAAAATTAACGTACACGCCGGCCTCACTGTTGGAGGCCACACATGGGCAAGGCATGGTTTCGTGGCTATAAATCCCGAAGACGTAAAAGAAATTCTTGATGACGCTCAAAGCCGGCTTAAACCGACCGAATTTGGCGTTGTTAAACATATCTTTGATAAATATTATGCAGATAATCCCGGAGGCAAGGCCTTCCCTATGGTATTGTGGGCTAAACTTGATTTTATGAAAGATATTTTGAAAGGCTCAGACTGGATGGGGGAAGTTGATTTGACAAATAAGGAACAATTTAGTAATTTTAAGGACTATGTATTTAGAAAGTAAATATAAGGCCGATGATGATTCAGTAGGAGAAGAACTATTGATGGGCGTTTCCGAAATAGAGGAAAGGGCCAGGGTGGTGGAAAAAGCTGTAAAAGAAGGTTATTTTACACTTGACCAGGCCTTATCTCTATATAAAGTAAGTAAAATAGAATATTTTGTATATTCCCTGATAAAGAACAAAAAAAAACTTGAAGCCACTTCAAAGCAGTCGCAGGTCATCAGCGCTGCGTCAATATTTGTTAGCGTGTTTAATGAAGCCAGTATTAAATTTGACCCTAAAGTCAAAAAAATGATGCACCAGCTTGAAACAATTACAAAAGACCCTTCTTTTAAAAAAGTTAAAATCAACGGCTAAACTGATTCCGTATTCCGATCTATATTGTAGTAATCAATTAGATTTTTTCTGTACCCCCTGCACCAGATTAATTTCTTCATCATTATTCACTTTTGCATTTTGGAAAAATTACCTTCATTTTATTAGAGCTCCCCAAAATCTTATTATTTGAAAATATGGTGCTAATGTTGTCCTGTCACCTAAACAGGGATAAATAATTCTGATTGCAAAACTTTTCAGTCAATGCTCAAAACATTTTTGAAACAATGGAATGAGTTTTGAGATTAAATAAGGAGGATATTAACTACTAAACAGGCACTATGATACGGGCAACTGTTGAAGATAAGAATCGAATTGTCGATATTCTTTCCAACGCTTTTGATGATAATAAAAGCGTTAACTATATTATTCCGCAGAATGCAAAAAGAAAGGAGCGGATAAGAAAACTGATGGCCTATTCTTTTGATGTTTGTTACCTAATGGGAGATGTATTTCTTTCCGATGATAAAAAGGCATGTGCATTGATTCTTTTGCCCGACAAGAAAACAATTTCTTTGCGGTCAATTTTATTGGATGTAAAACTGGCTTTTTTGGTAATTGGATTTAGAAACGTGAAGAAGGCTATGAAACGTGAAGCTTCCATCAATAAAATTCACCCGCAAGGGCCGGTTTATTACCTGTGGTTTATCGGGGTTGATTGTTATGAACAAGGAAAAGGAATTGGAAGCAAGCTGCTTACAGCCGTTATTGAAAAAGGGCTTCAACAAAAAAGAACCATCTGTCTGGAAACATCTTCAATAAGAAATCTCCCATGGTATGAAAAACATGGATTTACTATTTATAAAGAGCTTGATTTTGGTTATAGGCTGTCCTGTTTAAAAAGAGATTAATTAAACTGCAACGATATGCTGATAGCAGGTACCCAGATGCATATTATCACATTTCTTTTCGTGTGCATTGAGATGGTGATTCTTTCTTACCTGGTGATATACAGGTTAGCCCGGCCCGATGATAAAAAAGCCTATCAGAATATTATATTGATTTTTCTTTTGATCGTTTACAATATTACCGGTGGCCTATTACCTGATGAAAATCTGCCGGGTTCATTTGAAGTACAAGAATCAATTGCTTATGCAACAGGATTTATCACACCTTGTTATTTCCCTTATTATGTATATCATGCCTTTAATTTGGAGAAAATGAAGTTTCATGCTTATAAGGGTGTCTTTATTTTCCTTGTCACACCTTATATAGTCTTTGTCGTTCTATTTGTGTCTTCGGGAGATCTTGAATCTGCCAAAAACCTTTTAATTATACCCACTTTATATGCGCTGGCAGTAATTATTACACTGTTTAAAGCAGTTCGTCATAAGTATAAAAGCAGTTTTAGTACCAGAGCTGCAAAGGAGGAAATGACTGTTTCTTTTTTAAGTCTTACTCCCTGGGTTTGCCTGCCTCTAATAGATTATTTCAACATCGGGCAGGCCGTTGAAGCTACCACTACAAATACAGGTTTCCTACTGTTGTTTGCTTTACAATTAAAACAACATATAGCAAAAGTGAGGGCCGAACATCACAGGTTGATTGAATCAGAAGAAAAACTTCTTGGCTGGAATGAAAAACTCCGGGCCGAAGTGGAAAAAAGAACAAGAGAAATAGAGCGCCTTACCGCCGAGGAAAGGATATTGGAAGGCAGCAGGCAATTTCAACTTACAAATAGAGAAAGGGAAATAGCCAGTCTGATTTGTCAGGGAAATTCGTATAAGCAAATTGCCGAAAGCCTGTTTATTGCCGAAAGAACAGTAACCAAGCATGTGCAAAACATATTCGATAAGGTTAAAGTCTCCAATAAATTGGAACTGCTTAATAAGTTGTGTATTGTACCTGTAGATTAATGGGGAATGTCTTTTTTTTAACAAAAAATACGTTGAATTACTTACTAAAATACGCCATTTAACGTAATGTAGTTGGTTAAACATTTGTACTCCTTTCTGTAAAAAGTCTGTTATGGAAAGTTTAGTAAAGACAAATGGTCCCGCCAAAAAAGTAGCGTTCAATAAGCCACTGTTGAATCCTGATAACGAGCTTCACGCCGGCTCAGGAATAACTGTTCAGCAAGCCCTTTATAAATGGTATAGCTTATTTAATCAGGGAATGAATAATAAGAATCCCGGTGAATGGATTTTTCCTGAATTGGCACAGGAAGAGTTACTTAACAGCTTCCAAACTGATATTGAATTGATTCCATCGGTCTTAATGAATCAATTTATTTCTACTTCAGTTATTCAAGATAAGAAACAATATATCCGTTTACTTCAGGCATTGTTAATTAACCTCAGCGATTGCTTGTTTATAAAGCAAGGTGATTTCCGTAAAGTTTGCAATCCGATCGAAAACACATTACAGTTCCTGCAAAATTTCTTTTCCCAGTATTTTGATTTGGATAGCCGAATGACAAAATTTTGTTTCCATCAGTTTTGCGGATGCTTTAAATTAAAATTGGAATATTGGCAAATAAAATTAAATCATTCATCACTACTTGATGCATTGAATGAATCCCTGGAAGATAAATTTACCTCGCCCGAAAACAACATTACTTACCGGAAGATTGGTTATATAAAGTACTTGCTGCAGAAGATAGAATCAGCGGCAACTGTCGTATCTGAAAAATATGTGAGAGAAGTATTCATTTACAATAATTTTAATTCACTATGTTTTATTAATTACGAAATAGGATTAATTAAAGTAGGGCTTGTTAAATTTCAATTTAACGAGCATGCTATTTCATTCCTGCAGTCCGAGCAGGAAAGGGTTGACAAACTAAAAATAAAATCTGGTATTTCTTTTGATCCACGGCAACCTTCTTTAAAAAAACAATTGGCAGACTGGCTCAACGAAGAAATAAAACAAATAGAATTAAAAAACAGAAAGGCTAATGACAAGTGCTTGCAACTTGACCCAGATTCAAAAATTCAAACTTCGCTATCAGTGGCAAAGCTGGCAGTTTTAATAAGATTGCTGGTGGTTGACAAAATAATAATCAATAAAAGTGTGGCTCCAATGCTACGAACACTTGCCAAGATGTTTACCACTTTGCAAAAAGATGAAATTTCCTTTGGCAGTCTGGAAACGAAGTATCATGCACCGGATAAAGCAACCTTGAATAATATGAAAGAATTGCTTGGAAAGTGGATTAATATTTTGGGGAAGTTATAAAGATTTAGCAAATATATTGTAAAGGGTAGCGCAACCTGGCTTACCCCAACTTAAACCATTTTGGAAAAATATTTGTAAGCTTAATAATAACATTAAATCATTTTGTATGCTACAATCAATTTCATGGAGCCAGTACATAACAACAATAACAACTTTACTGATGCTTTATTATTGCTATGTTGGATTTAAATATTTCCGATGGGAAATTCTTAATATCATAGGCATTAAAAAAGTAGAAGATGATATAATAGCTATTCCAGCTTTCAGTAATACTAATCAATCCTTCAAAAAAGAAAACCCTGAGGACTATCTACCCAAACCTGGTTTAGAAATTGATATTTCACCTGTCGTACAATCATTTACTGATGAAGTACAAGCTTATTTATCTGAATCCGGAAGTAAAAACATGCAAAAAGATGAACTATTGGGTTCACTCCGGTTTATTCTTTCAAAATATCCGGCATTGAAAAGTTCTGATTGCAAAGAAGAATTGCTTCAGTTTATTATAGAACAAACGAATTTTCAGTACCCCGACATGCTTCAACTAGATGAAGTTAGCAGGTTGTGGCACTGATGAAAAACTAATGCTTCATTGTGCCGGTGCAGGAGAAACAAGTGCGAGTGGATGACACAATGGAGCATTCTTTTATTTTTTATCAAAAAACAAAACAGATTATGAAAAATGTGAGAGAAAAACGCAGTATTAAAAAACATTTGTTTTCTGCTTGTGCAACTTTTTTAACCATGCTGCTTGCTTTCGTTGCTAATGCACAGGACGGCAATGCTGGTATCAATGAGGCAAATACCAAGGTACGAAGCTATTTTTCGGCAGGCACAAACCTGATGTATGCCGTTGGAGCAATTGTGGGTTTAATTGGTGCCATCAAAGTGTATCAAAAATGGAACAGCGGCGATCATGATACGGGGAAAGTTGCGGCTGCATGGTTTGGCAGTTGTGTCTTTCTTGTTATTGTTGCTACTGTAATTCGTTCTTTCTTTGGGGTATAAAAATTCCCAAAATTATCTGATGAAACAAAAATACATTTTTTATGAAGGAACTGCTCATTCAAAAACTCCAGCAATACATTATTGCAAACAATCCTGATTTATTAGTCGAGTTACAGGGTGAAAGAAAAGTTACCAGTTATCTCCAAAGCAAGGTAGCAGGTATTAACGAAACTTTGGAACAGTTACTGAAGAATAAAACACCTGAATACATTATTGAGGAGGTTTGTATGGAAGAACTTACTGAGGATTTAAGGCCTTCAAGATACAATTACCTTAAACAAATACTGGAAGAAGAATTTAAACAACAATATGAACAGTTCAGGGATGTTGGTATTCTGACCACTGAAATTGTCAACCTTATACAGGTTTGTAAACCTGTATTTGAGGATTTAAATTTTTCTGAGGAAAATGAGGACAATCAATTTACCCGGTATGTAATAATAGGTTCAATCAGTGGGTACCTGGAAAGTAATAGCGAGAAAGAAAAAGTGAGCAATGGGTTACAGCAGTCAACAGAAACTGAAAGATAATATTGAAGCTATAAGAATCGCACTTGAGTTTGATCAGCAACAAAAGCTTTCTGATGCTCAGGTGCATTCTTTACAAAAGTATTCAGGTTTTGGTGGATTAAAAGCAATATTATTCCCTGATGCTCCTAAAGAAGAATGGGTAAAACTAAAAGCATCCAAAGAAGATTTAAAACTTAATCCGCAGATAATTGAGCTACATGAATTATTAAAGCAACATTTTAGCGAAGCCGAATATAAAAAAGTGGTAGATTCTATTAAGAACAGTATTCTCACAGCATTCTATACTCCCGATGTCGTTCCACAAACATTATTCAGAGCCCTAAAAGAACAAGAGATTGAGCCTACAAATATTTATGAGCCAAGCAGCGGTGCAGGCGTATTTGTTACAGAAGCTGCAAAAACATTTTCATCAATTCAACATTTAACAGCCGTTGAGAAAGATATTTTATCGGGACGGGTATTGACTGCGCTCAGCAGTTCGATACCCGTCCCTGTTTCTGTACAAATAAAGGGTTTTGAAGAATCATCCAATGAAGAGAATGGAAATTATGATTTGGTTGTAAGCAATATTCCTTTTGGAAATTTCAGGGTGCATGATGAATCTATAAACAATGAAGCCCTGACTGGTAAAATCCATAATTACTTTTTCGCCAAAGGGCTTGATAAATTAAAGGAAGGCGGGTTGCTGGCTTATATCACTACTGATACTTTTCTTAACAGCCCCTCCAATAAGGAAGCCAGGGAATATATTTTTCATAATGCAAACTTCGTCAGCCTGAATGTGATGCCAGACAACCTGATGAAAGATACGGGGAATACGGAAGCTCCATCTCACTTATTGATACTTCAAAAAAATTCAGAAAAAAAAGATTTAAGCACTCATGAGCAATACCTGATTGAGACAACAGAAAAAGAAAATGAATTTGGAAAATATACTATAAATAAATGGCTTTCCAATCATCCAGAAGTGATATTGGGAGATGAAATAAAACCAGGAAAGAATCAATACGGCAAAGCAAATGAAACGGTTTGGCAACATGGCGACATAAATCAGATTGCAGCAAGACTTGCTGATACGATTAACCAGGGAATCAAACAGCGATTCAATAATAAATCTTTTTTTCAGCCGGTTGTTCAGGAAATAAAATTATCCGGTAAGCTGTTGACTTACCTGCCCATGCCAGAAACCAAACCCGATAACAGTTCTGTTCAGTTGGGTTTGTTTGATATAGCCCCCGCCGTCAATATCAACCGGGCAATGGCCTACATAAATCATTTGGATGATACGGCCGTGCAAAAGCAATCCGCAAGGGTATTAAATATTATCAGGACAAAAGATAAACCTGAGCATGAAGCGATCGTGTTGTTGACCGCAAAATCAATCGCCTTTAAACAGTATGTTTATAAACTTTATTCCAATGTTGAAGAGATACAGTTTGGAGCAAACTGGATGAGTGCTTCTGCATTGCATAATGAATTAAAAGCATTGCCCGAACGATTAAATGAATACGGGCATCACTTTTATAATGAAGGTGATGCCGTTTTTCATGTCGGCTTTGGTAAGACAAATGAACTAAATGTTATTGAGAGCCCAAATCTGTATCACAGAGAAGGCACTTTAATTGTTCATGACAACCGGGTTGGTTTTATTTCCTACTTAGCACCGGAAGATAACAAACCAGTGTTTCTTCCAAGTCTATATGATAAAAAGGATTTGGGGTTTTACAAGCAATACACAGTCATCAGGGATATGTATTTGCAGCTTGCAGATAAGGAAAACACAGAGAATATTGAATTGCCAGATTTAAGAAACCAATTGAACGAATCTTACGATGCATTAATAAAAGGCTATGGTCTGCTCAATTCATCAGTAAACAGACAAAGGATATTGAAAGATGAAGCTTTTGGTTTAATCATGCTGGCTTCATTGGAAAGAAAGGAAGGAGAACAATATGTAAAGGCCGATATTCTTACACAATCACTAATTCAAAAGCAGGAAGCCTTTTATACAGATAATCCTTTGGAAGCGCTGGCAAAAAGCCTGAATGATAAAGGAAGAGTTGATATAGAATTTATTGCAGCAGCCACAGAAACTTCGGAATTGGAAGCTATTGAATCATTGGGCAATCACATTTATAAAAACCCTTCCAGCCTTGAATGGGAAACAGCCGACCAGTTTTTAAGCGGCAATGTAGTAATGAAGTTCAGGGCAGCAGCGGAAGTGGCAAATAAAAATCCAACCGATATTCAGTTGCTGAGAAGTTGGCAGGCATTGGAAAAAATACAGCCTGAAAAAATTCCTTTCGAACTTTTGGATTTTAATTTGGGAGAAAGATGGATACCCCAGGACTATTACAACAATTTTGCATCGCATCTTTTTGAACTGGATACAGAAGTAAATTATTTTCCTTCGCTTGATACCTTCAAAGTAAAAACAAGCAGTACAAATGCAAAAACCAACCAGGAATATGCAGTAACCACCAAAGCCGGCAAAACATATTATGGCCATACTATCCTTGAACATGCTCTTGAAAACACAACACCATTTTATACCTATGAAGTTGATTTGGGTGATAAAACCATCCGGGTGCCCGATAATGATGCTATTCAGTTAGCAAATCAAAAGATTGAAAGTATAAGAAATTATTTTACAGAATGGTTGAATGAATTACCATCAGATGATAAAAGCCATCTTGAAAAATTGTACAACGATACCTTTAATTGCTATGTGTTGAGGGAATATGATGGCAGTCATTTACAATTCCCCGGTTTGGATAGAAAAAGATTAGACATTGAAGATTTATACAGTTCACAGAAAAATTCAGTTTGGCGTATTGTACAAAACCGGGGTGCATTGATAGATCATGAAGTGGGTTTAGGTAAAACGCTTACAATGGTCGTGGCATCACATGAAATGAAACGCCTGGGCATTGCCAATAAGCCGATGATTCTGGCATTAAAAGCCAATGTTAACCAGATTGCAGAAACTTATCGCAAAGCCTATCCACATGCAAGAATTTTAGCGCCGGGTGAAAATGATTTTACTCCTGCAAAGCGATTAAGGCTTTTTCATGAAATCAAAAACAATAATTGGGATTGCATCATTCTAACTCATGACCAGTTTGGCAAAATTCCTCAAAGCCCCGATATACAACGTCAAATCTTCCAGGCAGAACTGGATAACGTAGAAAAAGACCTTTATACATTAAAGGATATGGGTGGTGAAATATCACGTCGCATGTTAAAAGGATTGGAGATACGTAAAACCAACCTGCAGGTAAAACTTTTCGGAATACTAAGAGATATTGAAGAAAAGAAAGATGCCGGAATCAACTTTAAAGATTTGGGAATTGATCATTTGTTTGTTGATGAATCGCACAAATACAAGAACCTCACATTTACTACCAGGCACGACAGGGTTGCCGGATTGGGAAATATGCAAGGTAGTCAGAAAGCACTGAATATGTTATTTGCCGTAAGGACTTTACAGGATAAATTTAAAAGTGATTTATGTGTAACCTTTTTGTCCGGCACACCCATCAGCAACAGCCTAACCGAAATGTATTTGCTGTTTAAATACCTGCGGCCAAATGAAATGGAGCGGCAGCAAATAGAAAATTTTGACGCATGGGCGGCCGTATTTGCCAGGAAAACAGTTGACTTTGAATTTTCGGTTACCAATGAAATCATTGCTAAAGAGCGTTTCCGGCATTTTATTAAAGTACCCGAACTGGCTTTGTTCTATAATGAAATAACTGATTATAAAACTGCCAAACACATCAATCTGGATAAACCTGAAATTGATGAACAGTTGATAAATATTCCACCTACCCCGGACCAGCAGGAGTTCATTAAAAAGCTGATGGCATTTGCTAAAACAGGTGACGCTTCTTTACTAGGAAGAGCGCCGCTAACCGATGAAGAAGATAAAGGAAGGATGCTGATTGCCACCAACTATGCCAAAAAGATGGCGGCTGATATGCGGTTGATTGATTCCGTACAATATGAAGACCACCCCAACCACAAAGTAAATGTGTGTGCCCGGAAAGTAGCTGAGTTATACCAGGAAAGCGAGAATAAAAGGGGGACCCAGATTGTATTCTGCGATATTGGCACACCAAAGAAAAACGAATTCAACATCTATGATGCTTTAAAAGAAAAACTGCTCAGCGATTTTAATATACCGGCCAATCGTATCACTTTCATTCATGACTGGACCGACAGGCAAAAGCCAGAACTGTTTCGTAAAATGAATAATGGGGAGATAAGAATTTTATTGGGTAGCACAGAAAAAGCCGGAACCGGTTTGAATGTACAGGCAAAAGTAATTGCCATGCACCATCTGGATATCCCTTGGAAGCCCTCTGAACTGGAACAAAGAAATGGAAGGGGAGCCAGGCAGGGAAATATACTTGCCAAAGAAAATTATGACAATAAGGTGCGGAATTATATTTACGCAGTAGAGCAATCATTGGATAATTATAAATTCAACCTGCTGAAGAACAAGCAAACTTTCATCAGCCAGATGAAAAACTGTGAGCTGAATGTAAGAACCATTGACGAAGGAGCCATTGATGAAAAAAGTGGAATGAATTTTTCGGAATACATAGCCATACTTTCCGGCGATACAACGCTACTGGAAAAATCGAAAATGGAAAAGAAGATAGCAGTTTTGGAAAGTTTGAGAAATGCTCATCATAAAGAAGTGATTCGTTCAAGGTTTCAATTGGAGAATTTGCAGGAAGATAAAACAAAGACAATTCAAACATTAGAGAAACTAGCATTGGATGAAAAGAGCTACAAAAAGCAGTTGCAATTTGACAAAGACGCAACAAAGCAAAATCCGATACAATTAGAAGGAATAAATTCTGCAGATGCGGAAACCATAGGAGCCTTCCTTATGAAACTCGCTGCCAACTGGAAGCCAAAAGATGGTGAAGGAAGTGAAAATAAAATTGGCTCTCTTTACGGGTTTGATTTATTTATCCGAAGGCAAAAGGAAACTTTTGAAAACAAGGGCATGTTTGAATACCGTTATCAGAATACTTTCTATGCCGAAGGTAAAGAAACAGGCATCAAATATACCTGGAACCAGGGCCACCTGAATGCAGATAACCCTAGAATAGCCGCCCGGTATTTTCTAAATGCTATTGACCGGGTGGAAACGCTTAAAGAAAAATATCAAAAGAATTTGAAAGAACTGGAACAAAACATTCCTATGCTGGAGCACCTTGTTGTGAAACCTTTTGAAAAAGAGGTTGAATTGACCCAGCTAAAAAAAGAGGTTTCAAAACTGGAAATGGAAATTTCCATAAAAATCCAAGAGAACCAGATGAAGCAGCATAATGTGACAGAAGAGAATAATCTTGAGGCAAAAGAAGCTCCCGTAGTAAAAATGGAGAAATCGTTGTTACCGAAAAAGCAGGTGACGGAAGGGAAAGTGAAGGGAATTAGGATTTAAAGTAGTAGTTATACTTTTTACTGATTACTGACTTTCTATTGATTTTTTGGTCTACTTGTTTGAGAACGAGACCTTTTATAATGAAGACCTAGATTGATTAACAGCAATAGGGCTCTATGTAGAAGAACTGCCTTAAATTACAGGTCATAATAGAAATCAAAAAGGCATTTTTATGAAAATTAATGTTTCTGCTACGGAGATATTTATACATTATGAACAGCAGTCAGTAGATAAATATCACCCGCAGTTGTCTGCACATGTCCGTTCACTTTTTCCTGCAGGTATTTACAAAGATGAACCCACAGTGAGAAAAATTATTGAAACTTATTATAATTGGTGCGCTGATACTTTCCAGAAGATAATGCTTGAAAATGATGATATGCTATTTGTTAATTATCTATTTGCGTATCACGAATCTTCTATTTTACTTTGGATAAGAACACTACAAAAAGAAAATTTACAATTTGAATTTGGTATAAGCGAGGAGGACTTAAGCCTCAATAGGAGGATATTTAAATTGGCTCTTGAGCAAACCTGCGATATAAACTACACAAATTCAAGTAGTGCAGCTACGGAGTTACTCCAGCAATATGATAAGGTTATCGAGGATTTGTTGTATATAGGTGAAGAGCTGTATCATGCTGTGTATTTTATAGCTGAACTGAGAATAGTATCCAAATCGTTACAAGCAGTGATTGAAGCAGATGGATTATTGCATATTACAAGAAAGGGAGAGTTAGAGCCAGTATTTAATGCGTTATTCGCCAAGATGAAAGAAGATTTTGAAAAAGGAATTATGGATACTGAGGGTGTGAAACAGCTTAAAGATGAAATACAGAAATGTTTCGCTATTGACTACGATTTCGCTGCCCATCAAATTGTGCATATCAAGAAACATCATGATCCCAAAAATTGGGAGTTTCAAACCATTGAACCGGGTATTCTTGCACAGAACCTTGTTCACAATGGAGTATCAAAACAAAATGCCGAGAATTTTTATGGAGGATTAACGCTAAACAAGGAAAATAAACTTGTTCTAAAAGATTCTGTTTACAAAGTTAATAGCATGGAACGCCATTTTTTCAGACCAATTCTTGAAATCTCTCAGAACGGAAAAAGGCGGCAATTGATTGGAATACAGAAATGGGGCGAAAGTATTATAGTCCTAGCAACCAATAATTTTCAGTGGAACAAGGCGCCTGATGAATGGAAACAAAACGATTCCTTTCAGCAATATCTTGAAAGAAAATCAGACGAACATGACTCCCTGCTTGAAGACGAAGTGGACAAGGTTTTAAAAGAAACCCAAATCCCCTTTTTTAGGAATATTACTTCATTCAGTGACGGCAAAACATCGCTTAGTATAAACATTGCAGGTGTTGGCGAAATAGATTTTATATGGTTAGATATAAAACGAAACAGGATAGTTGTTGCAGATTGTAAATATAATAGAGCACGGTATGATATGATAGCCTTTTCTGCAGATTATTCAAATTTCAAGGATAGTTACGAGAAAAAGATTACCAACAAAGCAAAATGGATTAATGGAAATCGGGGTATTGTATATAAGCATTTCGAACGGCAGTTTCCCGGATTGAATATCGACATACACCAATTTGAGATTGAGGAATTATTTATTATCAACACGCCTACTTTTTATATGTATTTGAATCGAGTAAATACTGTATGTTTTTTCAATCTCCAAGAATTCATGTTAAACGATTATATACATTCCGATCTAATTCTCCATATTAAGAATGGATATAAAACAAAAATTAAAATCATACCATACCCTTATTTTTAGAATAAAAAGAAGCGGGAGCACTTGGAAACAGGGTACATTAAAGTGGTGATTTATTTCTTATCTATCACCTACAAGAATTCCTAACAAGAGCAAACATTATCTAGTTCCCTCATCCAACATTTCTATCCGATAGAGATTACTCGATTCCAATCGTTTTCCACTCGAACTGCATCTTGATTTTATCACCTTATCTTTCTCATCTTCAATACATTAAACAGGGTTGCCCTACCCTGTTTACCCCATCACCACAATCTATTGGATAAATTTTTGTAGTTATTTTCTTTAACACTACTGGTTAAAATGTGAGGAAGGAAATATGAGCAACAGTGTATATCAAATCAATAAAGGCATTAATAAGCCAATCGAGTTTAAAGGGCTAAAAGCACAATACATCTGGTACCTGGGTGGGGGGTTGGTTGTACTATTAATATTCTTCGCAGTTATTTATATAATTGGAGTAAATGTATTCATCTGTCTGATAATAATTATCACTCTGGCTACTGTCTTATTCATGTATGTATATAAACTCAGCCGTACTTATGGTGAATTTGGTTTAATGAAAAAAGTGGCTAAGAAGGCGGTGCCGAAAGTAATTAAAAGTTATTCCATCACCCTTTTGAAAAAGCAATTGATGCATGAAAAACCTGTTTGACATATTACCTGTTTATGGAGTAGAACATAATTCAATCCTGTCTAAGATGGGTGATATAACTGTAGCCTTTAAAGTTGAATTGCCGGAGTTATTTACCATGAGCAATGATGAATACGAAGCTTTTCATCATGCCTGGATTAAAGCGATTAAAGTATTGCCCACACTTTCTATTTTGCACAAACAGGATTGGTTTACCGAAACAAAATATAGACCATCATTTATAAACGAAGACAATAGCTTTTTAAGCAGGAGCAGTGAACGTTTTTTTAATGACCGGCCTTATTTAGACCATCAATGTTATATCCTGCTTACAAAAAAACCGGCTAATCGTAAAGTTTCATCTTCCGTATTTTCAAGCCTGTTACGAAGAACCATCGTACCTGAAGAAACTCTGCAGCCAAAGCATTATCATGATTTTATGAACCATGTGGGGCAATTTGAAAAGATATTGACGGACAGCGGGTTTATTTCATTGCAACGATTAGCAGATGCGGAATTAGTTGGTTTGATTGTTCAGTATTTAAACTTACAAACCGGCGAACCGGTTATCCGGGATATTGAATTTAAGCCAGACTGGAAAATTGGTGAAAACTATTGCCAGCTTTATACTATGGCCGATGCAGAATTTGTTCCGGCTTTGTGTGGGTCAAGGATTAACTATGATAAATATTCCACCGACAAAACAAAATTCAGTGTAGGTTTTGCATCACCCATCGGGCAACTGCTTTCCTGCAATCATATTTACAACCAGTTTGTTTTTATTGAAGAAGTGCAAAAAACAATGCAGAAACTGGAAAGCAAAAGATTGAGGCTGCAATCTCTTTCTGCTTATAGCCGGGAGAACGCCATTGCCAAAGAAGCAACGGATAATTTTTTGAATGAAGCCATTAGCGAGCAAAGATTACCTGTTAAGGCGCATTTTAATTTATTGGCATGGACAGATAATAAAGATGAATTGAAAAACATTAGAAATCTGTGTTCTTCTGCACTTACTCAAATGGACGCTACGCCAAAATTAGAAACAGAGGGCTCAGCACAAATATTCTGGGCTGGTATTCCGGGCAATGCTGCTGATTTCCCAATGAACGACACGTTTGATACCTTTTCGCCACAGGCATGTTGTTTTTTCAATCTGGAAACTAACTATCGCTCCTCAGTTAGTCCAATAGGTATTCGTCTTGGCGACAGGTTGAATGGCAGGCCCGTTCATGTTGATATTTCTGATGAGCCAATGGACAAGGGCATCTGCACCAATCGTAATAAATTTATATTGGGGCCATCTGGCAGCGGAAAATCATTCTTTACCAACCACATGGTACGCTCTTACTACGAAAAAGGCACACATATTGTACTGGTTGATGTTGGTCATTCTTACAAAGGTCTGTGCGATATGGTGAATGGTTATTATTTCACTTATTCAGAAACAAAACCAATCAAATTCAATCCCTTTTATATTGGCGAAGGCGACACATTAGACACTGAAAAAAAGGAGAGCATTAAAACCCTTTTACTGGCTCTTTGGAAAAAAGATAACGAAGTTTATAACCGTAGTGAATATGTAGCCTTATCAAATGCCTTACAATTATATTTTGATAAGTTGGGTAATAACAAAAACATCTTTCCTTGCTTTGACAGCTTTTATGAATTTCTGAAAGATGATTTTGTAGCGGTATTAAAAACGGACCAGGTTAAAGATAAGGATTTTGATGTGTCTAATTTTCTGTATGTGCTGAGGCCCTACTATAAAGGTGGCGAATTTGATTACCTGCTGAATGCAAAAGAGAACCTGGATTTATTGCAACAGCGTTTTATCGTATTTGAACTGGATAATATAAAAGACCATCCGATACTCTTTCCGGTTGTAACAATCATCATCATGGAAGTATTCATTTCCAAAATGAGGAAACTGAAGGGCATACGAAAAATGATTTTGATTGAAGAAGCCTGGAAAGCTATTGCAAAAGAAGGAATGGCAGAATACATCAAGTACTTGTTTAAAACAGTAAGAAAGTTCTTTGGCGAAGCCATTGTGGTAACACAGGAGGTGGAAGATATTATTTCTTCGCCGGTAGTAAAACAAGCCATCATTAACAACAGCGATTGTAAAATATTATTAGACCAGAGCAAGTATCAGAATAAATTCGACCAGATACAGGAATTGCTGGGATTAACAGAAAAGGAAAAAGCATTGGTACTCTCTATCAACAAGGCAAACGACCCTACTAAAAAATATAAGGAAGTATTTATTTCATTGGGCGGGGTTTTAAGCAAAGTGTATCGTACAGAAGTATCGCCGCAAGAATACCTGGCATACACCACAGAAGAAAAAGAAAAAGTGAAGGTGCAGGCAGCAGCCCAAAAATTTGGAAATATAGAAAAAGGAATTGCATCATTAACAACTTAAAATAATAACTATGAAGTACATGAGCATTTTCAGCCTATTCCTGTTTACTGCCTGCAACAGTTTTACCAAAGACGAAGTAAAAGGATTTATCCCCGGTACTTATATCCGTTCATCTCAGAATGAATTTGGGAAAGAATATGATACCCTTGTGGTATCGCTGCAAAGCAGAACGGCCAACGAGTATAAGATAATCAGAAAATGGAGATACGACAGGGTATTGGATGGCAAGCCGGCTGAGCCTGAATATAAAGTGACTGAAAGCTCCGGCATTTATGATACCGAAAAGAAGCAATTACAGGAAACTGAAACACTTGATTTTTTCACTTTTGATGTAGAAAAGAAATTAATGTTCAATGGAGCAAATAAATTCAATAAAATATAATAATATGAAAAAGTTATTGGCAATGGTGAGTCTGGCTTTGTGCTGTATGTTTTTGCCAATTCAGAAAACGGAGGCACAAATTCCTATTTACGACATTATTAAGGCGGCTGTTAAAAAAGTAATTCAGGCGGTAGATCTGCAGGTGCAACGGTTACAGAATAAAACCATCTGGCTGCAGAATGCACAAAAGACATTGGAAAATAAAATGAGCCAGTTAAAGCTGGATGAAATAAAAAAATGGGTTGAGAAGCAGCGAAAACTCTATGACGACTACTACCAGGAACTCCGCAAAGTAAAAGATGCGTTGGCTTATTATCAGCGGGTAAGAGATATTATTCAGCGGCAGGTACAGATGGTGAATGAATATAAAGGGGCCTGGGCCTTGTTCAGGCAGGACAAGAATTTTACGCAGGACGAACTGGACTATATGTATAATATCTATTCCGGCATGTTGGATGAAAGCCTTAAGAGCCTTGACCAGTTATTCCTTGTGGTAAATGCGTTTAAAACGCAAATGACCGATGCAAAGCGGCTTGAAATTATCAATACCGTATCTGATAACCTGGAACAACAGTTTGTGGACATGAAGGAGTTTAATAACCAGAACAAAATGATTAGCCTGCAACGGGCTGTTGAGAAAGGAGAGATTGAATATGTGAGGAGGTTGTATGGGATTAGTAAATGACTTTCTATCAGCTAAGTGGTCAGAATAATCCTATTTTAATTGATTTGTCGTTAACCTATCTCAGGACGAAACAATCTGCAGCTTATTGTTGATCCGTCAAGCCAGCATAGCAAACCGAATATTGTATGCAGCATTATTTTAACAATTAAGGTCTGTAGCCATTACGTTTGGCATTGTCAAGACAGTCAGTACGATTTACGTATCCCTGAGTTGAAGCTCCAACTATATCGCCATTAGGAGCAACTCTTCTCCAACGCCATTTTCCTGCATTGTCATGATAGAATTCCCATTTATCTTTTCTATTACTCATAAAAAATTATTTTAGCTTATAAGTTTATAAATCATCAGTCATTTTCATGTTAGTCCTATAAATGGCAACACTTCCCAAACCGTCCGAAAAATTTGAAGTCAAATAAACAGTTATATTTTCACCATACCAAACCAAATTTTTACCTACGGTGTTGTCAAACGGCTGGCCAAACATTGTTATTAGATAAGATTTTATTTTTTCCATTTTTTCAATGTTCACCTTAATGTCAGTCGGTCCGCCTGGGCCGATAGTTTGAACTGTTAAAAGCAACTGTACTCCGTCTAATTTGTCATTAGCTGAAAAGTCAAACATACATTTGTCAAAACTAACGCCGCCCCAAAATTTTAGTTTGTCATCAGTAGTTTCAAAATGATAGGGATTCGAAATGTCTTTTTTGAGGTCACATTTTTTTGATACAAACTCAAAATTGCTTTCAAGAGGAATAGTCTTAAAAGCATATTTTTTGTCATAATCGCAAAATGTTTGAGTATATCCTTTTGCAATTAGCTTTTTGCAATTAGGTTCTTTTGTCGTCTGTGCTGAAAGTGTCAGACTACTAAGTAAAATAAGTGCTACTAAAATTTTCTTTGTCATAAGCTCTTTGTTTGAAAAGAGGATCGTGTCGGAAAATGTTGCATACAACTAATATATTGCCGAATGCTTAAATCAAAACATCCACCAATTTACTAAATTATACTTTATTCACGAAAATTGGGCAACTAGGTAGCCCTACCCTGTTTACCCCTAAATTGTCAAAGTTGGAAAACTTTTTGCTTTAAATGGAATTATCAGTGAAGAAAGAAAATAGTGTATATGAAAAAAATATTTCTGAATATATCAGCATTGTTATTTATTTCGATTTCATCTTATTCCCAATCAAAACAGAAACAAATGCTGAAACAGATAGCAGCCTTGCAAATCTATATCGGCTATGCAAAAAAGGGCTATGATATTGCCAGTAAAGGAATAAACACAGTTCGCAATATCAAGAAAGGTGAATTCACTCTGCATCAGGATTTTTTCAACTCATTAAAAAATGTAAATCCAGAAATCAGCAAATATGTAAAGATTGCTGATATAATTTCAATACAGGTCCATATCATCAAACAAGCAAAACAAACCCTTCAGGGCATTAAAGAAGCGAAACAGTTTACTGCGGAGGAGCTTGACTATTGCAAAACTGTATTTGATAACCTGCTGGACGAATGTGTTAAAACCATTGATGAATTGTTCCTCGTCATAACTTCCGGTAAGCTGGAAATGAAGGATGATGAAAGAATAAAACGGATTAACAAGATATTTACAGATATGCAGGATAAATATTCTTTCTGCTCCGCTTTTAGTGAAGAAACGGGTTTGCTGAGTATGCAGAGGATGAGTGAAGAGGTACAGCTTAATTACTCAAAACTTATAAACGGACTAAAATGAAAAAGATAATGGTGATTTTGCTGATGTGCGGCATGGCTTATCAAAGCAAAGCTCAAAGTGCCGAAGTGCAACAATTGATTTTAAACTATGAAAAGCTGTCGCAGTTCAGAAAAATTTTAAAGAATATGTATGAGGGCTATAAAATACTTTACAAAGGATACACAGCCGTAAAAGATATTTCTGAAGGCAATTTCAACCTGCATAAGAATTTTTTAGATGGCTTGCTGCAGGTTAGTCCGGCTGTTAAAAAATATAAACGGATTGCGGATATTATCAATTATCAGGTTCGTATTGTGAAGGAATATAAAGCTGCTTTTAATGAATTTAAAAATGGCAAACAATTTACGGCTGAAGAGATTGATTATATCAGCAAGATATACTCAACCCTGTTTGATCAAAGCCTTAAGAACCTGGATGAACTGGCCATGGTGATTACAGCAGGTAAGCTGAGGATGAGCGACGATGAAAGGTTGCAGGCTATTGACAGGATTTATGCCTCAATTGAAGACCAGTATTCATTTCTGAAAGATTTTAATGGCAATACTGCCATGCTGTCTTTACAACGGAAATCTGAACAAACAGAAATAGCCATGTCCCGGAAAATATATGGCTTGCGTTAACCGGATTGCTAAGTAAGTAAAATTGTGATTATGAAATTGTGTGTAAGAATAACCTGTTTGGCAATCATTGTATTGTTGATTCCTCACCTCGCCGAAGCACAGGGGGGCATGGCCGGAAAAATAAGGAGCCTTCAGGATGTGCTTGAAGAATTATATGATGATATGATGCCTCTTTGCAGCAGGCTCATTGGTGTAGGCCGGGGTATAGCAGGTTTTGCAGCCACCTGGTATATCGCCTCAAGGGTGTGGGGGCATATTGCAAGGGCTGAGCCGGTAGATTTTTATCCACTGTTCCGGCCTTTTGTATTGGGATTTGCTGTATTGATATTTCCATCAGTAATTGCCATGATAAATGGGGTAATGAAGCCAACTGTTACAGCAACAGCGGCAATGGTGAAAGACTCAGATAAAGCGGTTGCCCAACTGCTGCTTATGAAAGAAGAAGCGATAAAGAAAACAGCTTATTGGCAAATGTATGTTGGGCCTTCGGGTTCCGGTGACAGGGAGAAGTGGTATAAATATAATTATGGTGATAAAAATGAAGGCTTTTTCAAAAGCATCGGCAACGACATCAAATTTGCATTTTCAAAATTCTCTTACAATTTCCGTAACTCCATTAAGCAATGGATGAGTGAAGTGCTGAAGGTTTTGTTTGAAGCAGCAGCACTCTGCATCAATACTATCCGCACTTTCTACCTTATTGTACTTGCAATATTGGGCCCATTGGTATTCGGTATTGCTGTCTTTGACGGGTTTCAACATACCTTAACTGTCTGGATAGCCCGTTATCTGAATATTTTTTTGTGGTTGCCAGTTGCAAATATTTTTGGGGGCATCATTGGTAAAATTCAGGAGAATATGCTCAAAGAAGATTTGCACCAGATAGCATCCAATGGCGATACATTTTTTAGTACTACAGACACGGCATATTTAATTTTTATGATTATCGGCATCATTGGTTATTTCACCGTGCCTTCCGTTGCCAATTATATTATTCATGCCGGTGGTGGAAATACCTTGCTGTATAAAGTTACCAATATGATGAGTACATCAAGCCGTACTGTGGTTACCGGCGGTGCTTCAATGGCTAAAGATGCATTGGGCGGCGGGTATAATAAAGTAAGCAACAGCATGGCCGATGCCGGTTTGTCAAATGGATACTTTAAGGAAGGCAATAAGAATTCTGGTGGAGGAGGATATATGAAGGATAAGCTGAGTGGGAAGACATAGAAATATATAAACCTGATATCATTGAAAACCAGTTGTATTAGGGAGGTTGTCCAACTGTGTTTACCCCAGAACTTACGGTTTTGGAAATGTTTTTGCAATATTTAATTATTCTGAATTTGAAAATGTGTGCGTGATGTTTAAGAAAATGAAAAATATTGATTCAGCCTTTCGATACATACGGTTATTCTCTATAGCCTTCATTGCAGGCTGTATCGTCATTTCATTATTTATTGCTTACAAAAGTTACCAGTTGGCTTCACAATCCCAGCAAAAAGTTTTCATTCTTGCCAATGGCAAAGCCCTGGAAGCTTATGCTGCCGATAGGAAAGATAATATACCCGTTGAGGCTAAGGATCATGTAAAAATGTTTCACCACTATTTCTTTACACTCGACCCCGATGATAAAGTAATACAGGCAAACATCAGCAAAGCCTTATACCTGGCAGATGCTTCTGCAAAGCAGCAATACGATAACCTGAAAGAAAACGGATATTATTCTAATCTTATCTCTGGCAATATCAGTCAGGAAATTCAAATGGACAGCATAACAATCAACACTGATATTTATCCTTTTTATTTCCGATATCTGGGCCATGAAAGAATTATAAGACCCACAACAATTGTAACCCGTAACCTGGTTACGGAAGGATATTTAAGAAATGTGTCCCGTTCTGATAATAATTCACACGGATTCCTGATTGAAAAATGGCGGACAATGGAGAATAAGGACCTAACAACTCAAAGCAGGTGATATGTGGTTATTTAAAAGAAGAAAAAAGAATGAAGAAGATACATCCGAGCCTTCTGTATCAGATAAAATGGCAGGTAAAATTGCCGTGGCAGGAATAAAATTACAGACAGCGTTTGCAAATAAAATGAATGAATTATTTAGAAATATGAATAGCAAGAAACTTAAAACCCTGTTGATAATATTTTGCCTGGTTGCTGGTGGTTACAGCATTTATCTTTTTGTCAATGCTTTTGTTAATACAGATAAGGAATCATCAGGTTTTAAAGTCGATCAGATTCATGTTCCTGAACATTTTAATAAATCGGGTGACGGTCAAATACCTGAAGCCAATGTAGAAGAAGAAACATACAATAAAATACAGGATTATAAGAGGTACATGGACAGCTTAAAACAAACAAAAAATTATTTGTATGACAGTATCATAACAGCAAGGCCATTTTTAATGGATACTGTGCTGATGCTGGAAGAAATATATCAATCACAAAAACAAAAATGAAGCGTATGAAACAAGTGCAGCAATCGCAGGCCTTTCTGCGTAAACGGAAAATGATGCTAGTATTACCACTATTGGTAATTCCCTTTTTGACTATGGCTTTTTGGGCATTGGGTGGTGGACAGGCAAAACAAAATACCACTACAGCAAAGCAGCCTGGTTTAAATCTTAATCTGCCCGATGCCGGGTTGAAGAATGATGATATGGCTGATAAACTCAGTTTTTATGATAAAGCGGATAAAGATTCAATCAAACTGGAAGAATTGATGCGTAACGATCCATATTACAAGGGAATTGGAGACACCGCTCAGTCGTTTACCAATGAGCTTGAACAGATCACACAGAATACCGCAACGAAATACAATCAACACCTCAATACCTCTCCTTATGAAACTTCAAATAATAATCCTGAACAGAAGTTACTGCTTAAACTGGCCCAGCTTAATAATGAAATGAATAAACAACCTGAAATAAATAGTAAAGATAGTTTTGAAAATGTTCAACCTCCAAAAAATAATGAATCCCCAGGTGATGTGGACAGGCTTGAAAACATGATGCAGATGATGAATAAAAACGGCAGCGACGATCCTGAAATGCAACAATTGAATGGCACACTGGAAAAAATACTGGATATACAACATCCTGACAGAGTTAAGGACAGGCTGAAGGAAAAATCATTGCAGCAGAAGCAGGTTGTTTTTGCAGTAAGTAAACAGCCGGTTTTAGATAATATCAGTTTGTTAGATACAACTAAGAAAAAATCAGCATCAGGATTCTTTGGTGTTGCACACAATACAAAAAATGATGATGACAATAATGCCATTGAAGCTGTTGTTCATGCAAATCAAACGCTGGTAAATGGCGCTGTTATTAAACTTCGCCTGGCAACTGACATTTATATCAATGGCATATTAATTCCAAAAGACAATTTTGTTTTTGGAGTGGCATCGCTGAATGATGAACGACTGGAGATTGAAATAAATTCAATCCGCTATGACAAGTTGTTGTTCCCTGTAAAATTAGCAGTATATGATATGGATGGCTTACCAGGCATTTATATTCCGGGTGCCATCACCCGTGATGTGGCAAAGCAATCTGCAGATAATGGCTTACAGTTGATGGAACTTACTTCTGTTGACCCGTCCCTGAAAGCACAGGCAGCAGCTGCGGGTATCAATACAGTAAAAAGCCTGTTAAGTAGAAAAGTAAAACAGGTAAAGGTTATGGTAAAGGCAGGTTACAAAGTGCTTTTAAAAGATAAAAATACTGAACAATAATTTTTAACAATAACAATTTTTTTTATGAAACGATTTGTGAGTTTGATTACATTAATTGGCATTTGCATTTCCGGAATATCGCAAACCTTGTTGGGCATAACGACTGACAAAACAACCAGCCTGGTATTTCCATTCGCTATTAGTCATGTAGACAGGGGAACAGAATCCGTATTGGCAGAACCTGTAAAAGAAATGCCAACCATTCTACTGGTAAAGGCTGCTACTAAAGACTTTCCCGAAACCAACCTTAGTGTAGTAACTGAAGATGGCAGTGTGTATTCATTTGTAGTGAGCTATAATAACAAGCCATCTGAATGGGTTTATTACTTACCGGTAAATAAAAAGAGGACTATTGCAAGTTATGCCAATGGGATCCTTGATAACCCTAAGACAATTAAAGGCATTAAAGACAGGAAGTGGAAAATGAAAGCTGATGTCATGGGAATATATATTAAACAGGAAGTAATCTACTATCAGCTTTCATTGGATAATTATAGCCCGATTGATTATAACATTGATCTGTTAAAGTTTTTTATCAGGGACAAAAAGAAAAGTAAACGAACTGCCATACAGGAAAATGAATTAAAGCCATTGTATGTTGCCGGCAATATTTCACAGGTAAAAGCAAATAGCAAATCAATTGTAGTTGTTGCATTGGATAAGTTCACTATCCCTGATGCAAAATTCCTGGCTCTACAGATAATGGAGAAAAACGGAGGCCGGCATTTTTTTATGAAGATCGGGAATAAGAAAATTATGGAGGCAATCATTTTGCCAGATTTAAGATGAATGCTAAATATCCCATATCTGGCGAGATAATAGAGCTTGCAAACTTTGCTCTATCAAAGGGAGAGCATTGGATGGCTTATAACCAATCACTTTACGGTATTGATAAAAACGAAATTCACTTTTTCGCTACAAAAGAAGCTGCCAACAAGTTTGCAAGTGATAATATAAGTGACAGGGACAACTTTCATGTAATGTATTTTAAGTCTACCCAGGAAGCATTTGATAAAATCAACCAGACTCCATATTCCGATCCTGATACTAATGGGTTATACAATATAGAAGGTAATGCTTTTACAAATGCATTAATAGATCATATTGAACAACAACAATCAATAATTACTTCACAATTAAAAACAAACGTTATGAACAACGAAAATCTTCAGTATTTGACAGACAATATCAAATACATGGGCTTTGGTGAAAGCCTGAAATCAGAATTGGAAAGAAACATGCAGGAAGGGAAGCCTGAATTTCAGTTGCATTTTAAGGCAGAGATCAATAAAAAGCCTTTTGAAGCAACCCTGAATTTCCGTAAATCAGATTCTACCGACATGTATTTTTTCAACAATTACAATGCTTCGCTGGAAAAGAGCAATGGTGAAAAAATGGAACAGACCTTTTACCTTAACAAGGGAAAAGGTATTACGTCCAAAGAAGCTTACAACCTGCTGGATGGAAGGGCTGTGCATAAAGACCTGGTTACAAAAGAGGGCCAGCCATATAAAGCCTGGATGCAGCTTGACCACAGTAGTAAAGACAAGAACAACAATTTTGAAGTAAAACAGTTCCACGAAAATTATGGATTTGATTTAAAGGCAGCGGTGGCTAAATTCCCGATTGCGGATTTGAATGACACTGATAAAGAAAAGGCTTTGATGCAGTCCCTGCAAAAGGGAAATATTCAATCAGTTACTATTGAAAAAGATGGCGAAAGCCATAAAATGTTTATTGAAGCCGACCCTCAGTATAAAAAAGTAACGTTGTATGATTCCAATATGAAGTTGGTGGCAAAAGAAGCAATAGAGAAGTATCAATCTGTTGGAAAAACTGAAGCCGGCAAAGCGGTTAAAGAAGAAATGGGAAATGATAAAAAAAAAGAGTTGAAGCAGGAGGTTAAGCCAGAGAAGGAGAAGTTGGAAAAGAAAAACGATAAATCGCTTTTGCCAAAGAAAAGGGAAAGTACAAAAAAAGGTTTAGGGGTATCTTGATTCTCCTAAACTCATTTTTTCAATAAAAAAGAATGATCATGAATATTCAGAATATTGTTGCGTTGGGATCGCAATTAAGGGGTTTGGGTTTTGATAAAATGGGCTACCTTCTTCTTAAACGTATTTGCTTTAAGCCAGAGAGTTTCTGTATTACATCAAGGATTACAAGAGAAAAAGATCAGGTAAGTTTTGAAATTTATTTTGAAAGAAGCAAAAAAGACGACAGCTACTTTCTGAATTTTTATGATGCTGTATTACAAAAAGAGGTTCCGTTAATTCAGGCGGAAATTGCCGGTATTGACATTGCAGGGTTAGAACAAAGAATGAGTGATATAAACTGGAAAGTTGCTTTTGATATTAATGAACGAAAGCAATTTACTGCAGAAAATAAAGCGAGTTGGGAAAATGAAATTGCGATTGAATCAATCATTGATGAACTTGAAAAGTTGGACAGTACAGAAGATGGTAAACCAATTTCGAATAATTTGAAGTTAAAATATTGGGCAAATATCCCTGATGTGGAAACGATTGTACCCTTCAACGTTGGGAAAAACAGGCAGGAAATAAGCCAGCGATTTTATTTATTTGAGGGACAGGCAGGAATTTCAGTTGATGAAGCTTACCGTTTTCTTCAAAACAGGTGGTTGGAAAAACAAATGCAGATTAAGCGAAAGCAAACAGACAAAACCGAAACAGAAGAAAATGGTGACCAGGCATCGTCGGGCAATGGGTTATTGAAAAAGAAGCGGATAAGCAAACCAAAAGGAGCTAAAAGGAACAAAGCAATACAAAATTAGATTTATGGAACTATTCCCACCATTGACAGGATTTTATGAGGCTATTGAAGATGATGTTAGAATCAGCACTACTCATATTAGTCTTTACATGGCTTTATTGCAGCAGTGGAACCTGGCTGGCGGAATAAATCCAGTAACAGTGGTAAGATCATCTATCATGAAGGCAGCCAAAATAAATGCCCGTTATACTTATAACAAGTGCATGAATAATCTTCAGGAATTTGGATATATCAGCTACCAACCGTCAAATAGTTCATCTGTGGCCAGCCTGGTGTGTTTAAAAGGATTGTGAAAATGAAATGTGTATGGAAAAGAATGTATCAGTACCAATTTTAATACCATTTGAGCCCGAGGAGTTTTGGGCTCAGATTCGGGTAATAATAAGGGAGGAAGTCACAAAGAGTCAAAAGGAGCAACCCCAATCTGTACCCATTATGGAAATTCCGGGTTTGACGGAAAAGCCATTATACAAAATACAGGAAATCTGTTCCCTATTTAAAGTTACCAAACCCACCATTTACGATTGGATAAAGCATGGCAAGTTAAAACGGGTAAAAATAAGGTCGAGGGTGTACTTTTTGGGTAGTGATATCCGGCAGTTAATGCAGGCATAAGCGTCAAATGAAAGCAGTGCAAAAGGCACTGCTTTTTTACTGAATACTTTGCCTCCCTTATTATAATTCTTTGAAATTAGGAAAATCGTATCTTTATAAAGTCAACGAGTCAAGTTGAATAAAGTCAAGTAAAATAAGGTAAGATTTAGGGCCGTTTTGCTTTTTTATAGAATAAAAAATAGAATAAAAAAAGCAAAACCCGCTACCAGAGCGGGTTTTAACCAAAATTAAGCGGACCGGACGGGACTCGAACCCGCGACCTCTGCCGTGACAGGGCAGCATTCTAACCAACTGAACTACCGATCC
>JAHBTN010000008.1 GCA_019638575.1 Ferruginibacter sp.
ATTGCTGTTGCCTTTTGATAATACCGTACCTGTTTTTACAAAGTGGCGGCCATCGGTTGATTTTTCAACTTCATATTTATCCATATCCTGCTCGGTGCTCATCATCCAATCTACCTGGATACCGCTGTTTTTTTCATAAGCTTTAATGCTGCTGATATCAATGGGCAGCGGGCCGGAAGGTTTGCTAAACACAATCATAAAGCGGTCGGTAGCAAATGAAGCTGCATCATTATTTACAGTAAACGGTACAGTAACCGTATTCACTACACTTAAAGTTGTACGGGTGTGCAGGTAATTATCTATCAGCTCTGCCATTAGGTTAGTATTGCTGAACAATGATGGAGTAAACTCAAAATCGTAATTTGTTTTACGCATATTTTTGATATGCAATTGTATAGTGTCCTTATCTGTAATTACTGGGCGAGATTCTAAAGCAAGCCTGGTACCTCCCCGGCTAATGGCAATGTTTTCGTTCCAGTTAGTTATTTCTTCGGCATCATCATAATCTACTGCTGCACTATAATTATTATCATACCTTACCAAAACATCGTCTGCTGTATGCCTTACATTATTAGCTTCGGTTAAGAAAAGCGAAGCCCTGAAAGATTCAAACGGAGTATGCTCGGTAAAGAAAACAGTGTTATCATTATTACCTACAGCTTTCATGTCTTCGGTAATTACAACCGTACCGCCACCGGTACCATTTTTTTGTACAAAAAAGCCTTCACCGGGTTGGATATACCTATTGGTACCACTTCCGGTGGGTACAGTAACAAAACCGCCACGTATGCCGTTATTAGAATTCCAAAAGGTATAAAAAGTATAAATATTTGAATTGCCTGCAGAAACCAAATCCCAGTCTAACGGAGCAGGGTAAGGATTGGTGATGAGGCTGAAATCGCCGGGTGTAGCAGATATATTATATGTTATATTTCCTTTTAACACCGTGCCTTTTGCACGCAAAGTGGTAGAACTTGTTGGCATACCGCCTGCAGGCTGATAAGGCAACTGCGTACTTACATTACGGTCGCCACGGATATACATGAAATATCCTTTTTGCCCATCAATTAAAATATTGGTATTGGTAACAGCCGGGTATCCAAGTGTAGAATTAATATTTGACCCATTGGTAAATGTATATAGCGATGATTCATTGGTTTGCGTTATATCAAAGCCATTGGCGCTGCCACCGGCGCCGGTAATATGCGTACCAAAATTTTGGTAGGGCGAAGCAGGTACGTTGTAAACACCAATCACTGTATTTTTTAGTCCTTCCTGCCAGCTTTCATTTATGGTAGCTGTGCCAGATGTAACCGTTGAAGTTAAAACACGGTAAGCCCTGCCATTATTTGCGCTGCCCGAACCGGTACCACCAGTAAGCCTCAGGGGTATCCATCTCTCTACAGTTACATTAGTAGCGCCTGTTAGGTTTGAGCCGGTAGTATTTAACTCATCAATGGTAGCTGTATTTGTAGCGTTTGATTTTAGAGTTATTTCTTGATTATTAAAATTTAAAGCATTTGCAGCGGCGTTTGCTACATAAACATTACCATATATATCCAGTGCATTGCCTATGGTGGCAGTGCCCGATGCACCCATATATAAATATCCCATTGACCTGGTACTGGAATTGGTTTGAGTAAAATTAAGTGTACCAGCTGCACCATATGAAATTAAAGCAGAAGTAGATGAACCTGTAAATGTACCTGATCCTGTTACACCACTGTTTATTTGTAATATTTGTCCATTAATATCTACTATTCCATTTGATAATGCGAAATTATTTGTAGGCGATACTGAAGCCATAAATAATTGTGAACCTACTTTAAGCGTAGCTCCTGTATTAACGGTGAAATTCCCATATCTGCCATAAATAAATCCAGTAGAACCACTAGTGTATGAAGTATAAATATTTGCTTCATTTAAAGTGGTTTTTGTGCCGGAGATTAAATTTTTTGAATATAATGCAAAATTATCAATTGCTAAATGTCCTCCACTACCCGAAATTGTACAAGAACTAGTATTATTTGAATAATAACCAATTATTTTAATTTTTAGGTTTGAAATATTTTCACAAGCAACTGGTAAATTAACATAAATCGAATGCCATGAATTACGAGTTAATGCAACATTAGCTAAACTTATATAATTTGTACCTCCATCAATACTATACGCAATACCAATAAACGGATAATTAGCATTACTACCACCTGGGTATAAATCCATTGCTAAAGTTAACGAAGCAAACCCGGTAGTATTTAATGTAAAACCATAGTAAGTATTAATTGTAGTTGAATAGGTAGTTACTGTAGACCAACCTCCGGTACAAACTGCACTTCCAGCTGATGTAATATCGTAGGTTAAGCCATTACCAGCTCTTCTGCAAGTACCTGTATAATTAGCTCCAAATTTTCCATCAAAAGTATTACCAGAATTAATTTGCTGTTCTACTGTTGTTTCATAATTAGTAGTTCTAGTTGTATTGTCTTCAAAATCCCAATATGCAATTGGTAAACCAAATTCATTTGAATATTGAGAGTAAACTTTACTAGTAGCAGATAATATTACTACAAAAAAAATAAGGTAAATCTGTTTCATAAAAGGTAAATTATTATTACAATAAAATTGCTGCAAATAAAAGCAGTCAATTGCAAATTAAAATTTGACAATGCCTAAAAACTATTTAACAAAAGGAAATAGTTTTAGAGAGAATACTTGTAAGTTGTAAAATAATGTACTTTTTTTTGTATAAAAAAATTTTAGGATAGTTTTTTTGTAAAACAGGCAGTTGGGCAGCAAATTTTACCCATTTTGGGGCGCCGCAACTGTTAGTGTTACACCGCAGCCCCGGTTTGTGGCACACAAAACGGAATAAGACTTTAAATTCAAAAGTCAAAATTCAAAAATCAAAAGACAAAAGTCAAAAGGCAAAAGTCAAAAGGCAAAAGTCAAAAGGCAAAACCTAAAAGTTAAAAATCACCATTCACCATTCATAATTCATAATTCACCATTCATCATTCATGTCGGAAAAGCGGCTGCAAATAAAAAAAAGGAACAGCCGAAAAGTTGTTCCTTTTATTTAGGTTGTGAGTCAACATTAATATGATTTGTATTAACAAGTTTAACTCAAAGAGAATTTAAAGCGCTATTTTTTTATTATAGTACGGGATATTTCTGTTTCATTACCAGTAATTTTTACAATATAGGATCCCGATACCAATATTTTACCAATATCTATATATTGTGTTTCTGCACCTCCGGCATGTACCAAAGAATTACTGTAAATAATATGTCCGAGTTTATTATAAATGATTATCGTGTATTTGCCTGCAACGAATTTATTCATCTGGAGGTTAAATCCATTGCCTTCAAACGGGTTAGGATATATGCTTATATCAGCATTACTGATTTTGCCCGTATTTACACGTATTATATTACTATATTTAAATGAACCGGATTTTTCAATAGATTTGATACGATAAAAATTAACTGTTTTTAATGGATAAGTATCCAGCCAGCCATAATTAACAGCCAAATTGTTATTACCCTTTGATAAAATAGTACCTGCTTTTTCAAAATTTAAGCCATCGCCCGATCGCTCCACTTCGTACCTGTCCATATCCTGTTCACTGTTCAAAATCCATTCTACCTGTATACCACTGTTTTTTTCAAACGCTCTTACACTACTCATAGTTATTGGTAATGGCGACCCGCTATTGGTACCAAACACAATCATAAAACGATTTGTGGCAAAAGACCCAGCTTCATCTAAATTAACCGAAAATGGAACTGTAACTGTACTGGTTACACTTAATAATGTACGGCTATTTAAATAATTGTCTATTAACTCAACCGTAAGACTTGTATTACTGAACTATGATGGAGTAAACTCAAATTCATAATCATAGGTGCGCATGTTGTTCATAAACAAGGGTATGGTATCTCTTTCAATAATCAGGGGTCTTGATTCTATTGCCAGCCTTGTTCCTCCTCTGTTGATAACAATATTTTCATCCCAGTTATTTATTTCTTCTGCATCATCCCAATCAACTGCTGCACTATAATTATTATTATACCTAACCAATACCTGGTCGGCTATGTGACGTATATTATTAATGGCTTCGGTAAAGTATAATTCAACTTTAAAAGTTTCATCAGGCGTTTGTGTGTTCCCAACATCTCCACTACCTGGAATGTTTTTTGAAAAGCTTTCTACTGAATAGAAAAAACTGAGAGTTAAAAAAAGTAAAAATGATTTCATAGATGGATATTTTAGAGTAATATATTGTTATTCAATATTTAAATTTATTATGCTTTGCTGATTGATATAAATATTTATTTAAATGAATATCCGAAATAAAATCTGTATAATGGATTGAATTTGTAGTAATAATACCACAAAGAGGTTTTGTAACAATTTTCATGTTTCTCATAAGGTAGAATTTTGTAATAGCAATACCCCATAACGCAGCTAAACTCATTTTAGTATAAATATTTCAAAAAAAGGAAAAAGTTAAAAGGCAAAACCAAAAAGTCAAAAATCAACATTCCGCCCCGGTTGGTGGCACACGAAGCGGAATAAGGCGAAATGTAATTGGTTCGTGAGCCACGAACCAAGGTGAAAAAAGGCAAAATCAAAAAGTCAAAAATCAACATTCCGCCCCGGTTGGTGGCACACGAAACGGAATAAGGCAAAAGTAATTAGTTCGTGAACCACGAACCAAGGCGAAATTCATAATTCAAAATTCAAAATTCATAATTCATCATTCATAATTCATCATTCATCATTCATCATTCAACATTCAACATTCAACTCCGCCCCCGGTTGGTGGCACACGAAACGGAATAAGGCAAAAGTAATTGGTTCGTGAGCCACGAACCAAGGCGAAGAAAGGCGAAAAAAGTCAAAAGTCAAAAGGCAAAACCAAAAAGTCAAAAATCAAAATTCAAAATTCATAATTCATAATTCATAATTCATCATTCAACATTCATAACTCACAATTCATCATTACGCATTTAAAAATAAAAAAATTCTAAAAAGGATAACTTATCCCAATGGTAAGATTATAATTTTCGTAGCGCCATTTTTTATATCGGTTATCATTATAGGTGCTGCCGGGATTATTAGGGTCGGGTACCCGTTCGCCACGTTTAAATAAATTATTAAAGTTAATGTCGGGTATTTGCCAGCCATCGTTTTTGGCAATATCGGGGCGTTTAAACCTAAAGCCAAAATCGAACCGTAAAATAAAATAATTAAAATCGAGCCTGAAACCGGTGCCAATGGCAACACCCAATTGTTTATACAGCGTACTAAATTTAAACTGTGTACTATCGGTACCGCCACCGGGATTAGTATTTCTTAAATTCCACACATTGCCAATATCGGCAAACAAAGCGCCTCTTAATACCAGCGAATTAGGGATAATTTGTGCAATGGTGTAGCGGTATTCGATATTTGTTTCAAGCTGCACATCGCCGGTACGGTCGTTAAAAGTGGTAGAGCCATAGGGTGCAAGTGCCTGCGAGCCACGCCCAATGCCTCTTACGGGCCAGCCCCTCATGCTATTGCTGCCACCGCCGTAATACTGTTTAAAAAACGGCAGGGTGGTATCTTTATTTATTGCAATACCCACACCGCCAAATAGCCTAAATACAAATGCCGATTTGGGCCTGCTTGTAGAGAAAACATATTCTGCATCAAACTTTACATATTCACGCATGTATTTTTTAAAAATGCCCAGCCTGCCCCACAATAAGCCCGACTCCTCAAAATTTAATTTTACAATATGCTGCCGGTTATTATGCTTTGTGTTTATTTTATTATACCGGTAACCAATACTGCTGCCCGCCACCAATGCGGTGTTGAACGAGTAACGCAGAAAAGGGTTTTCGGCAAGTGTTTTTTTAAAACTATCCGTTTCGTTATACAACCTGGCAAACTCAAAATTCAGCGGCTTAAAAATATACTGGTGATTTTTACGGGTGGTGGCGCTGTAGCCTACAGCAAAATTAAACGACTGCAGGTTGAACAGGTTGATGCGGTTTATGTACGATAACCTTGTGTTGATAAACGATTCGGTACTTACAAAATTCCTGCGCCTGTCGAACCTGCCAAAAGGAAATACCAGGCGGGGAAAAGCAATATTGTTAGAGTAACTTAATTCATTTGAGTTGATGATGTTTTTTGTGTTATTGCTGTCGGGCCTGAAATTAAACTCTACCCCTGCCGAAATGGAGTTGGTCATCTTGATGCCTTCTTTACGCAGGTTGCGGTTGATGAACGAAAAATTGCCCGATAGGCCAAGCAGGTTGCCTGCATTAGCAGCCGTAACGCTGTTAGTATTGCTTGATGCCGAATAACTGGCTTCAATACCGGCTTCGTAGCCGTATTGCTTGCCCGGCGTAAGTAGTGCAATAAGGTCAATTTTTTGCAGGCTATCATTACTCTTTACTTCTTTAATTTCGAGGTTGGTGTTTTGCCATACGCCTGCCCTTGCAAAACTGTTTAGCGATTTGTAAAAATTGGTTTGATTGTACAGGTCGCCTTTTCGCAAATACATTTTCCTTACCAGGAACCTGGGCCTGAAAAGGTTTTTATGGTACTTTAAAATAAAATTAGTGTCGGCCTTGCAGGTATCGCATCGTTTACGAGAGAGGTACCTGGTGGTTAAGCTGCTGTCGTTGATATTATCGCCTGTACGGTAATCGGGTAAAATATAAATATTGTTAATGTAATATTGTTTTAACCGGCTACTATCGGCAGGTGGGTTTAACACTACGGCCAGTTTAATGGTGGGAGAGTCTCGGGCCCTTTGCGCTTCGGCCAGTAATTGCAGTTGTTCAAAAATATCGTCGGTAATGGTGGTTAATGCAGCCACAGTGGTATCGCCACGCATTACCAGTTCTTCCAGGCTAAATTTATAATAGCCGTTGTTGCGGTATAAATCTACAAGCCTGTTTAGCTCACCCAAAACAGCGGCCTTGGTAACAGGTTTGCCTTTTTGTATAAGGCTGTTTTCCATATTTTTAACAGCCAGTTGTTGCAGATCGGGCCTGCGTAAAATATACATCATTGTATCAATAAGGGTAGGCTTGTTAACCTCTACCACATAATTTACCTGTACCCTTTGCTGGTCGCCAACCTGTAAGGTATCGGCCGTATAGCTTGCATGTGCTTTATAGTAACCCAGGTGTAGCATTGAGGTTTCCATATTACGGGCCGATTTTGCTGCCGATGCAGTATCAAAAGCCGGCGGGCTAATAATTACATGGCGTATAAAATATTTGGTTACGGTGGTTATCCTGCTGCTGTCGTCTAACTGGGCATTTAACCGTTGTTTTAAACTGGCCCTTTCTTCTTTACTAAATTTGCCTCCCTTAACTTCGATACTGTTTTTAGTGATGAAGGGTTTGCCTTTTTGGTATTTTTTGGGGATGGTACAAGAGCCGATGAAGAGGCAGGCGAATAACAAATATTTTAATTGCCCGGTAAGTTTATAAAAAAATAATGGGTTAAAGTTCATAAATAATAAAAGCTACTATGATTAGCAAAGCACATACCAAATATATCCAAAGTTTACGGCACAAAAAATTCAGGGATGAAACGGGTTTGTTTTTTGCCGAAGGGCCCAAGCTTGTAATGGATTTGCTGGGCAGTGGTTCATTTACCTGTAAAGAAATTTTTGCGTTGCCACAATGGATGGATGAACATGCAGCCATGCTTGCTAACTTAAGCGGTACAAGCATTACAGCCATAAAAGATTTTGAACTGGAAAAAATTTCGGCACTATCTACCCCACACGAAGTGTTGGCGGTTTTTGAAAAACAAAAGCCCGATGAACGGTTTGATGCAGCCGGTAAAATTACATTAGCATTGGATGGGGTGCAAGACCCCGGTAATATGGGCACCATTATACGTATAGCCGATTGGTTTGGCATAGCCAATATTGTATGCGCCGGCGGCACGGCCGATATGTATAACCCCAAAGTGGTGCAAAGCACTATGGGCAGCCTGGGCAGGGTAAATATTGTTTATACCAATTTACCTGCCTGGCTAAAGCGTAATAATACAGTAAAAATATATGCTGCAACATTACAGGGGCAGGATGTGAGAACTATTGGCATATTAATTGAAGGTATCATTATAATTGGTAATGAAGCTGCCGGCATAAGCGAACAAGTACTTGCCCTGGCAACTGAAAAGATTACAATACCTAAGGAAGGCCTGGCCGAATCGTTAAATGCAGCAGTGGCAACAGGTATAATTTTATCGCATACCAGGTAATTTTGTAGAATTTGTACTACTTGCTATTGAAAATATATCTACAAAATTATAATTGATATGTAGATACATTGCGGTTGTTGAATTTCATTACCCAATACATCCTATATAAAACAATAAAAACGATTTTTTATGAAAAGCACAGCCTCTCAAAATGAGCTACTGCTCATGGTACATTCTAACTTTTTTTCAAATCAATTAGTGAAGCTTAGTTGCACGCAAACCGATGGTTGGTTTTCGCAAAAAGAGCAATTGAAAGATGCCTGTTGGAATGGGCTTGCCTCTGAAATCTTACCTGAATGTTTTAGCAATGATGAACACACTACCCCGCTACAAAAAATAAATGATGCCAATCTATTTATTGACCTGCAGTTTACAAACAACCGCCCGGTTAAAGAAAAAAGGTATTCTTTAAACCCTTATGTGTTTATGCAAATGCAGGAATTAAATTAATGGTAGAGACAACAGTTTTTTAATTTCAGCAACACAATTTTATTGCTTTCTAAATTTTAACATTAATCAAGTATGCTCAACAGCATCGTTGGCATAATTTTTTCCATCTTTGTACAAAACAAAGCCGGTGAAATATTTTTTACTTTTTTTATTTATAGTTTCATTTCAGTTTGCAAGTGCTCAAAAGATTGAAAGTATATATGTAAACTTATATACCGACAGCCTTAAAAAAGGCACATACAATTATATTAATATTGATGGTAAGATGCCCAATGGTCGCTATCTTCCATTAGACAGTACACAACTTATCTTTTGGGCATCGGCAGGTAAGTTTAGCGGCAACAGCCTTTGGATAGATAAAAATATTAAAGAAGAAAAGATTGATATAAAAGTTACTTTACGCAGCAACCCGGGCATGGTAAAAGCTTTTACCATGTATATTAAAAAGCAGCCCGACCCCCCGTTAAAAACGCTTGATGAAGTGATGAAATCAAAAAATAAACCTTAAGAAGACATATCATACTTAACTGCAAACAAAGTGCCCGGCAATGTAAAAGTTTTGCCGGGCACTTTGTATAATTGCTGATGTTTTTAAACAAACTTTTTTGCGTCTTCTAAAAATTTAGCAAGGCCTATATCGGTTAAAGGATGTTTTAATAAGCCCAGGATAGAATCGAGCGGTGCGGTGCAAACATCGGCCCCGGCCTCGGCACATTTAATAATATGATTGGGGTTGCGGATAGATGCAGCCAGTATTTCTGTTTTAAAACCCTGTACAGAATATATCTGCCTTATTTGGTGAATGAGTTCCATGCCATCCCAACCGCTATCATCAATACGGCCAATAAACGGCGATACATATTTAGCGCCTGCTTTTGCTGCTAAAATGGCCTGCCCGCTGCTGAATACCAGTGTGCAGTTTGTTCTTATGCCGTTATCGGTAAACCATTTCATTGCTTTTACACCATCTTTTATCATGGGTACTTTTACAACAATGTTGGGATGTATGGCAGCAAGTTTTTTGCCTTCGGCTATAATACCGTCAAAATCTGTTGAAATTACTTCGGCGCTTATATCGCCATTAACCATTTCGCAAATGGTTTTATAATGCCGGGTGATGGCTTCCTGGCCTTTTACGCCTTCTTTTGCCATCAACGATGGGTTGGTGGTAACACCATCTAAAATACCAAGGTCGTTTGCTTCTTTTATTTGTGCAAGGTTGGCTGTGTCGATAAAAAATTTCATGAATGTATTTTTATGATTGTTTACTTAATTGTACTGCAAAATTAAATTAAATGAAAGGTTTATACCGTAAATATTTATACAGCTTTAATAACAACCGGTAAAGGATTAAAAAGCATTATTAAAATGCAGCCTTAGGTAAGAAGAGGGTATAAAAAAAGGCAAGTTACTTACATCGCACCGCTCAACCATCTACCCTTGCTACCTTCCGGTCCTGGGGGAGTTCAACAGGAGCTGGTCGTATAAGACTTGCCGGCGCAAAGATAAGGAATTTGTGTGCAGTATTTTTTTACTTACACTAAATCATTAAAAACTAATGCCGGGTTTATCGGTTCTTGATGCAATTTTTCCAACACCAATCAACTGGTCGGTGCGGTCGGTAAATGATTTATAATACATAAGAATGGTATAATCATTTTCTGTTTCCCAGTAATCGCCTTCCAGGTCATGCTTTTGAGCAGGGTTGTTTTTATCTACCGCTATATAAGTGTAATTATAATAACCTTGCTTTAAAAAAGCTGTTACTTCGTACACGCCCTTTGCCTCATTAAAAGTCATTTTGGTTTTATCGTTAAACTCGTAATTGGTTAACTGGCCTGCCAGGTAAATATCTTTATCGGCATAGGGTTTTCCATCAGGCGTTGCAAGGCTAAAATATACGGTAGCAAAATCGCCCTGCCAGTAAGGGTTAATGGTTTCGTAGGTTTCAATAAGGTACATGCCATTAAGGTCTTTAAAATAAACATAGCGCTGCCCGCTGCGGTCTGCATCTGTAAACAAATAAATGTTGGTTGATGTTTTATTGTAATCGGCTTTTTGTACACGGTCGCTTTGTAAACGAAAACTTCTTAAATCGAGCCAGCGCCATTCTTTACCACCCGGAAAAACACAACTGTTTTCGGTACTGTATTCAAGTGTATTGCCTCTTACAAAGGTTGGCCTTATATCTTTTATTGCATTATCCCATCGGTTGTTTTGTAATACCACCACTTTTATTTGCTGTGCGGCGCTAAATGTGTTTAGCCCGTTTATATTGGCATTAAACTGAATTTTTTGATGCGTTCTAAAAAGTTGCGGCGTAAACGGCTGTACCACCTGCCCGCTGATGGATGCTTTTTGCTCAAGCACCAGCATACGTTTGGTAAAAACCAGTTTGGAGGTATCGCCATCTAAATACACTTTTAAAATATAATTACCCGACATGGTTAAAGTGGTACTCCTGTCGGGCACTATGGCCTGGTAATGGGTGTACCTGGTTAATGCAATAGACGAATACCTGTAGGTAGAAATGCGCTGTTGGGTAAAACCTTTGATGTATAAAAAAGGGCTTATGTCCACAGGGTTCCAGTCGTAATCGCAAAGCTGAAAACAGTAGTAATAACTTTTTACATTGGCATCAAGGTCGTCAAAATTAAGTTCAAGTTGGTCGCTGCTGTTTAGTTTATAAACCGGCAGCGATAACTGGTCGCCATAAACATGAAAACGTACGGCTTTTACATTTTCTTTATAAACCGCATCGGCATATTGTGCATTTGTAATAATGAACGAAAGGCCTGAGAGCGCCAGCAGCAATATTTTTTTATAAAATTTATTAACTCTTTTTTCATCATAGGGTAGTGCATCATTTTTCATATCATGCCTGTTCATGTTGTGTAAATAAAATACATTTGTAAGATAACAAAAAATGCCATTTGAATGTTTCAGTATTTATAGCAAAGCGTATTGCCTTTAACAGGAAGGACGGGCACCGGGCATTTTCCAGGTTTATCATCAGGCTGGCTATTACCGCTACCGCTATAAGCGTTGCCATCATGATAGTGGCCATGAGTTTTGTAAACGGGTTTCAGCAGGTAATCAGCAATAAGGTTTTTAGTTTTTGGGGACATATAAGGGTGCAGCAAAGTATCGAAAACCGGGTAAGCATAGCCGAAGAATACCCTTTTGAAAAAAATGATTCTATTGAGAATTACCTGAAAAGTTTGCCGCAGGTGAAGTCTGTTGAAAAATTTGCCACTAAATCAGCCATCATTAAATTTAAAGCAGATATTGAGAGTGTATTACTGAAAGGTGTTGATAAAGATTTTGATTTTGGCAGGCTGCAGCCTTTTTTGCAATCGGGCAAATGGATTTCGTTTAAAGACAGTGGTTACAGCAACGAGATTGATATTTCGGCTTATACAGCCGCACAGTTAAAAGTAAAAGTAAACGACAGTGTTTTTGTTTTCTTTTTTAGAGAAGACGGCTCTAAAACTGCACGCTGGCTTAAGATTGCAGGCATTTATAAAACAGCCATTGAAGAATACGACAAGAATTTTGCTTTGGCCGATATCAACCTTATTCGCCGGTTAAATAACTGGCAGCCCAACGAGATTGGCGGTTACGAATTATTTTTAAACGATAACACAAAAACCGATTCGTTCAATAATTATATTTATGCACAGTTGCCGCAAAGCTGGTATAGCAGGAGCATAAAAGAAATTTATCCCAATATTTTCGACTGGCTTGGCCTGCAGGGGCAGATAAAAAATATGCTACTTATTATTATGATGGTGGTAGCAGTGGTAAACCTGGTAACCTGCCTTATTATACTTGTTTTGGAACGAACCCGAATGACAGGTGTGCTTAAGGCGCTGGGCGCATCTGACTGGATGGTACAACAGGTTTTTTTATACAATACGGCAGTGATTGCAATTACCGGTATTGCTGCAGGCACATTGCTTGGCTTGGGAATTTGCTGGCTGCAACAATTAACAGGTTTTATAAAACTGGATGAAGAAGCTTATTATATGAGCACTGCCCATGCTGATATTGTGTGGTGGCAGGTGTTGCTTATTTGTGTAGCCACATTGCTTGTTTCATTTGCCACTTTAATTATACCATCTGTACTTGTTAAAAAAGTAAACCCCGTTAAAGCAATTGGTTTTAGATAACCCATTTTTTTAATCAGCATTAAACACAATGTTGATGAATTTATTTAGTTATTTTATATAACCCGTAAAAGAAATGCCCTGCCGGTTTGTATTGATAACATCCAGGCTGGCTGTGCCATTTTTATAAATGGTAAGAAACATTTTTTGAACACTTGTAACATCATTAGGTACAATGGTTACCTGCCAGCCCCTGCCACGTTTTATGGTTTTATTGCTGTACTCAAATTGTGTAGATGTAAATTTTATCCCGGTATCGGTTTCATCAACCGGCGCCACATAGGCCCTGCCAAAATAAGGCAGGTAACTGATGATGGTATCTTTTGATATGGTAAGATCGTACCTGCCTGTTAGCTGTTGGCTGCTGCCTGTTTGTGGAATGGCCACCTGTGCTATAAAAATATATTGTTGTGAAGATATTTTGTTGCTGATTGAAGCCGTATCTGTTTCCTGTGCATTTACTGTTGCTGAACCGGTAATGCCCAACAAAAGTAACAGCATCATTGCTTTTAAATTTTTCATGATTGTGTTGTATTTATATATGTACAGCATCAGAAAATATGCCAATGAGGGAACATTACTGTTAATTTTTTTGTGATTTATTTTTTTTGAAATAAGTTTTTTTGGCCCTGTTTCGTGACACACGAAACAGGTTAAGTAAACAATTGTGAGTGATTCGTGTGCCACGAAATATTAATTGATTCGTGAGCCACGAATCATGGCGAAAGTAAACCTTTACATCTTTATTTCTTTAGCGGCTTTGCGTGCAATAGTTTTCACGCAAAGAAACAAAGTGGGCAAAGAAAATAAGTAATATTAAATGATTCGTGAGCCACGAATCAAGGCGATGAAATTGGCTTTTAAAGTATCAAAATGTCGTTGGGATCATCAACAACAATCTGCGGCTTGCCCTTGTATTCGGTGATTAAGCCTTTTATGCAAATATTTTTATCAGTAAATAAATCAATTAAAGGCTGGCTAAACCTGGAATAATTTTTACCAAAAATTATTATGGTAAGTGGATTGTTGGGGAATTTATCTCCAATAGATATTTGCGTGATGGCAGGGGTGGATCTTATGCTGTACACCCTTGAACAAACAGTAACTTTTTTTCCTAAAAATTTTTCAGCATTTTTTACATCAATCCCATTCTTGTAAGTGGCTGTAATAGCTGAAAAATCAATAATGGGCGCCGGGCTGTAAAAAAGTTTATTTAAAACCAATGCAAGCCTGATGCCTGCTTTTAAGAGTTGTTTTTGTACTACCACCTTATTGGTTTGTAAATAATTTTCATCCAGGATAAATCCCGGGAAATCATATACAGCACCTAATAAACTCCTGCTGTCGTACATCCATGAAACAAAATCTACTTCATGTAGCGTATCGCTCATTGTTTTATCATAAAATTGCAGGCAATCGGCGTCGGTAATTTTTGTAAGGTTTATAATATCTTCATCCCAAAACCAATGCAGGTTATGAGTTTTAATAGTATCATATTGAATAACCACTTTATTACCTCCCAGGTCTTCATCGTAGGCTGCATGTAAGGGCATGTGTAAGTCGCCCATTAAGTGCAATATTATTAGCAGGTCGGTTCTAACCTGGTCTTCACATAAAAGTTTTTTGTGTTTAAGCTCATTATATGCAAGGGTAAGCCGGTTTATAATGTTATCGTTGTTGGAGGGGATATATTGCTGCCCTTTAGGAAAATCTACGTAATGCCAGCTTCGCATGAAATCGTAGTCGCTGTTACTTTTTACAATATCCATCCAGTTTGCGGCAGTATCAACAGTCATATTGCCAAGTAACTTATAAATGTTTTGTTTTACATCATCATGTACAAAACGCATAGCCAGTCGGCCAACAATGGCATGCCCTTCAGGGCCCCAGGCTAATAAACGGGAAGAGTTGCAGGTGCCGCAAAACAGCAGCACAGCTAAAATATATTTATTCATGCTTGAACTTGAATAACAAAAATAAGCATTTTAATAGTTGCTTATTATCTCCTCAACGTTTTGTTACAAACAAAATTGAAGTGTATAAAGTAATATTAAATGATTAGTGAGCCACGAATAATGGCGAAGGCAAACCTTTGGATCTTTATTTCCTTAGCGGCTTTGCGTGCAATAGTTTTCACGCAAAGAGATAAAGCCGTTTAATATTTTACAGGAGATTAAATTTTTAATTTGAGATACCAACCCGGTGTTTTACATATTCATTTTTTTTAAGTTCGTTTAGCATAAACATAGCCAGGTCGCCGGCATTTATTTTATAATTATTGGCAGCAGGCGGGTAATCGGCAGCTGTTGTAAAATCGCCGGTAGGCCCTGCATTGATAATATCGGGCGGGCAAACAAATGTCCAGTTGAGGTTGCTTTCTTTTAAAAGTTCATAGGCTTTCTGATGTTCTTTACCAACGGGTATATATTGTTTGGGATAATCTTTCTCATCTATCAACAGGCTGTTTTCACTGGCATTCAACACACCCATTCCTCCAATGGCCACTATTCTTTTTACAGGTAATTTTTGCATTTGTTTAATAATGTTCTTCATGCCCAGTGTACGGGCTTTATCGGTGCCGTCTGCAGCGCCGCCAATGGCAGATAGTACAGCATCGCAGCCCTGTATGGCATCAAATACTTCTGCTTCAGAAAATAATGCACCCTGTACAAGTTCTAAATTTTCTGTTTGTAAATAATCTGTTGTATATACATTTCTTCCAAATGCTTTTACCTGGTAGCCCATGTATAATGCCTGCTGTACAATCATTTTACCAACCATCCCGGTGGCGCCAAATACTATCAGTTTCATGCTGTGTTAATTTGTACAAAGGTACTTTAATAAGCGCTGCGTACATCTTCAAATTCTTCTTTCCTTTTCTCCATTACGGCTTTTGCAAAAGGGCATAATGGTAAAATTTTAATATTGTTTTCTCTTGCAAATGTTGCAGCTGTATGCACCAGTTTATACCCAATATTTTGCCCCCTTAATGTATCAGAAACTTCGGTGTGTTCAATTTCCATCAATTGTGGGTTTGCCATTGTATAAACCAATTCTGCAAGAGTAATGCCGCCTTCTTCAATATAAAATGTTCCTTTATTGTCTTTTTGTTTTTGTTGTATCTGCATGGCAAAAATTTTATGTATTTACAAAATAAGTTTTTTTATTAAGTTTTTTGTTTTCATATTTGCAGTAACAATGAAAATGATACTTACAAATAATAACAATTGGTGGTGGGGCATTTCTGAATGATGTGCCATTGTTACTATTGTATAAATATATTTAGTTTAACCCGGCACAATGCCGGGTTTTTTTATTTGGTACCCGTAATAAAAAAGGAATGTGATTTAAAAGTTTTAAAATAAAATGAAGAAAATAGCAATACAAACAAGTTATAAAAAAATGCTTGCCGATGTGTTTACACCAGTGGGTATATATTTAAGATTGAGAGACCGGTTTAGAGATACCATCCTGCTTGAAAGCACCGATTTTCATGCAGGCGAAAACAGTTTTTCTTTTATTGGCATCAATGCTGTTGCAGGTATTGAAATAAGCAACCCTGATTGTATTGAATTTAAACTACCGGGCCAAAATGCCGAACGTATTAATATAGGTAAAGATGCTGATGTGCCTCAATGGCTGTGGAATTTTATGAACCGCTTTGAAATTAAAGAGCCGGCACCATACCCGGTTAGCATTGCACAGGGATTGTTTGGTTATACAAGTTTTGATGCAGTTAATTTTTTTGATAAAATTAAAATTAACAATGAAAGTATCAGCAAGGGTTTAACTGCATCAGCATTACATAATATACCGCTTATTCGTTACAGGCTTTATCAGTATATTATTGCCATAAACCATTTTAAAGACGAGTTATTCATTTGTGAAAATCATTTTAATGGAATTGAAAGTGAAGTTGAAATAATTGAAAGCCTAATAAAAAGTAAAGATGTTCCGGCTTTTCCTTTTCAAACTACAGGCCCCGAAACTACAAATATTACTGATGCAGCTTTTAAGGAAATGGTTAATAAAGGTGTGGCAAATTGTTTCCGTGGCGATATTTTCCAGGTAGTGTTAAGCCGCAGGTTTGAGCAAAAATTTACAGGAGACGAATTTAATGTTTACCGTGCATTACGCAGCATCAATCCAAGTCCTTATTTATTTTATTTTGATTATGGCGATTATAAATTGATGGGCTCATCACCCGAAAGCCAGTTAATTGCTGATAAGGGAGAAGCAATGGTACACCCCATTGCAGGAACTTTTAAAAGAACGGGTGATGATGAGCAGGATAAATTACTGGCCACAAAACTTAAGGAAGATGAAAAAGAAAATGCCGAACATGTAATGCTGGTTGACCTGGCAAGAAATGACCTTAGCCGTATGTGTACTGATGTAAATGTGGTACAGTATAAAAAAATAAATTATTACAGCCATGTAATTCACCTGGTAAGCGAAGTAAAAGGCAAGGTAGCACAGGGTGCTAACCCGTTTAAATTACTGGCAACCACATTTCCGGCGGGTACTTTAAGCGGCGCTCCCAAAATAAGGGCGTTACAATTGATTGCTGAATATGAAACAACGGCAAGAAGTTATTATGGCGGCGCCATTGGTTTTATTGGATTTAATGGCGCAGTAAACCATGCAATCATGATTCGTACTTTTTTGGCTAAAAGCAATACATTGATTTACCAGGCCGGTGCCGGTATTGTTGCTGCAAGTAACCCCGATAATGAATTACAGGAAGTAAATAATAAATTAAATGCTTTACAACAAGCCATTGAAATGGCACAAAATATTGGACGATGAAAATACTTGTGTTTGATAATTATGATTCTTTCACTTATAACCTTGTTCATCTTGTTGAAAAAATAACAGGCCAACGGGTTGATGTATGCAGGAATGACCAGGTTGATTTGGCGGATGTAGCCAGGTATGATAAAATTATCTTATCGCCCGGCCCGGGGATACCTGGCGAAGCCGGCTTGTTATTACCATTAATTAAAGAATATGCAGCTTCAAAATCTATACTGGGCGTATGTTTGGGGCACCAGGCCATTGCAGAGGCGTTTGGAGGTTCGCTAATAAATTTAAACAAAGTGTTTCATGGAGTGGCAACGCCTGTTGAAATTTTAGAAGGTAATACCGGCATTTTACAAGGGTTACCTAAACAAATAATAGTGGGCCGTTATCATAGCTGGATTGTTAATGAAAAAGATTTTTCTAATGAATTAAAAATTACTGCGAGAGATGAAAATGGATACATTATGGCATTGCAACATAAAAAATATGATGTGCAGGGAGTGCAGTTTCATCCCGAAAGTGTTTTAACACCGGATGGAGAAATGATATTGCGAAACTGGTTAGCATCATAAAGAAGCAATTTTAAACTTTAAATTAAAACCATGATGTTTGAAGTTGAAGCTACTAAAACTTAAACCCGGAAAAAATATTTTATTGTAAGAGAAGGATACTATGAAAAAGATTTTAAATCAATTATTTGAATATAAAACTTTGCCGAGGGAGCAGGCAAGAGAGCTGTTGTATAATATTTCAAAAAAAATGTACAGCGATGCTGAAATTGCAGCTCTTATAACTGTGTATTTGATGCGTAGCATTAGTATTGATGAATTGCAGGGTTTTTGTGATGCATTGCTTGAACTTTGTGTGCCGGTAAATTTAAATGGGTACGATGTGATGGATATTGTTGGCACCGGCGGTGATGGAAAAAATACTTTCAATATATCAACACTTAGTTGCTTTATTGTAGCTGGCACCGGCGTTAAAGTTGCTAAGCATGGAAATTACGGAGCATCGTCAATAAGTGGCAGCAGTAATGTGATGGAACAGTTAGGGTATACTTTTAAAAATAATGAAGATGCATTGAAAAAAGAACTTGACCAGGCAAATATTTGTTTTTTACATGCACCTTTATTTCATCCTGCATTAAAAGTGGTGGGGCCTGTGCGTAAAAGTTTAGGTGTACGCACATTTTTTAATATGCTTGGCCCAATGGTTAACCCGGCATTACCAAAATATCAGTTGGTGGGAGTTTATAATTTGGAAATGGCCAGGATGTATAATTATTTATTACAACAAGGTAACTCACAGTTTACAATTGTGCATAGCCTTGATGGGTATGATGAGATTTCTTTAACTGCCGATATAAAAGTGATTAACAAAGCAGGAGAAAAAATATACAGTGCACAAGAATTAGGAAAAAGAAGTGTTAGCCCGATTGATATTCATGGCGGCCATACGGTTGAAGATGCTGCCAGAATTTTTACAAATATTTTAAAGGGTAATGGTAGCTGGGCGCAAAATGCAGTAGTGCTGGCTAATGCGGCCATGGCATTGTATTGTACCGGTAATTATACATCGTATGAAGATTGTTACCAGTTAGCCGTAGAAAGTTTAGAAAGCGGAAGGGCTTTTCAATCATTACAAAAGTTAATAGCAGTATCATGAAAAATATTCTTGATGAAATTATAATTAAAAGAAAAGAAGCGGTTACTCAATTAAAACAACTTGTTCCGGTTGCAGCCTGGGAAATGATGCCTGCATTTTCAAAAAAAACAAAATCGCTAAAAAAAGCACTGCAGACCGAAAGCAATACCGGGATTATTGCCGAGTTTAAAAGAGCATCACCATCAAAAGGCATTATTAATAAATTGGCAAAGGTTGATGATGTAACCGCCAGCTATGAATTACATGGAGCTGCGGCAATATCAATTTTAACCGAACCTGAATTTTTTAAAGGTAGTAATGACGATTTACTGGAAGTGTCTTCTGCATTAAACATACCGGTGCTAAGAAAGGATTTTATTTTTGATGAATACCAGTTGATAGAATCAAAAGCATTAGGCGCCGATGTAATCTTATTGATTGCAGCATGTTTAACCCCTGCCCAAGTAAAAAATCTGGCTACATTTGCAAAGCAATTGAATCTGGAAGTGATATTAGAAATACACGATGAAACTGAATTAGGGCATATCTGTAACGAAACCGAATTGATTGGTGTTAACAACCGAAACCTAAAAACATTTACAGTAGATATAAATAGGTCATTGCAATTGGGGCAACAAATTCCGCCAGGTAAAATAAAAATTGCTGAAAGTGGAATAAATAAAGCGGATACAATTAATGTGTTTAAAAAAGCCGGCTTTAAAGGATTTTTAATGGGAGAGAATTTTATGAAAGAGCAGGACCCGGGACTGGCATTCAGGAATTTTGTGAACAGTTTGCATCATTAATTTATAGAATAGAGAATAAACGAAAGGAAATTTTAAACAATAAAAGGGCTTACACTCACATCAAACAAAAAAATTATGAACACAAAAGTATGCGGCATTACACAGTTTAAACAATTACAGCAATTAGATGGGCTGGATATAGATTTTGCAGGACTTATCTTTTATAAAAAATCGCCCAGGTACATGGGTGATAAAATTAAAAAAGAAGATTTAAAAAATTCGGATTTTGATTTGAAAAAAGTTGGTGTGTTTGTAAATGCCGGCTACGATGAAATTATAGAAGCTATTGAAGATTATGGGTTAGATGTGGTTCAACTGCATGGCGATGAAACTCCCGAACTATGTGAAGAATTATCTGAAGAGGTGGAAGTGATTAAAGCATTTAAGATTGGCGATGGCAAGGTTGCCATTGATGAAATGGTAGCTGCTTATGATGATGTATGCGATTATTATTTATTTGATACGGCTTCTTCGGAAATGGAAGGCGGTACCGGCAAGCAGTTCGACTGGAAACTCATCAGCAAAGCAAAAATTGAAAAACCTTTCTTTTTAAGTGGCGGTATTGGTATTGATGACCTGGCTAAAATAAGATCATTTACCCATCCTGATTATTTTGCTGTAGATATCAATAGCAAGGTAGAGAAAGAGCCCGGCGTGAAAGATATGGGATTGGTACTGCAGTTTAAACAAGGTTTAAAATAGAATTTCATTAGCGTAAACGTTCAGAAAAAATTAATTAGTGAGTTTTATAATTAGAAAATAAAATTAGAAGCAGTTTTAAAAAAATGATATAATGCAAACGGGTAAAAGCAGGCAGGTTTCTTTAGGAGTATGGAGTGTAACTGAACATGGATATTATGGAGATTTTGGAGGTGCTTTCATTCCGGAAATGTTATACCCCAATATTAAATTATTGCAGGAAAATTATTTGAATATAATTTACCAGGAAAGTTTTCAAAAAGAGTTCATGCAATTATTGCGTGATTATGTTGGCAGGCCTACGCCATTATTTTTTGCCAATCGCCTCAGCGAAAAATACAACACAAAAATATTTTTAAAGCGGGAAGACCTTTGCCATACCGGCGCTCATAAAATCAATAACACAATCGGGCAAATTTTACTAGCAAAAAATCTGGGTAAAAAAAGAATCATTGCAGAAACAGGTGCCGGGCAGCATGGAGTGGCTACGGCTACAGTTTGTGCATTAAAGGGAATGGAATGTGTGGTGTACATGGGCGAAAAAGATATTGAACGTCAGGCGCCCAATGTGGCCCGCATGAAAATGCTTGGTGCAACCGTAATACCTGCCACAAGTGGCAGTAAAACTTTAAAAGATGCCACCAATGAAGCCATTCGTGACTGGATTAATAACCCTGTTGATACACATTATATCATTGGCTCGGTGGTTGGGCCGCATCCATATCCCGATATGGTGGCAAGGTTTCAAAGCATCATCAGCGAAGAAATAAAAAACCAGCTATTAACTCAATGTGGCATAACATTACCAACATATGTTATTGCCTGCGTTGGAGGAGGCAGTAATGCAGCCGGCGCTTTTTATCATTTTATTGATGATGAAAAAGTAAACCTGGTAGCTGTGGAAGCTGCAGGTTTGGGTGTTGATAGCGGCATGAGTGCTGCCACCACTCAACTGGGCAAACCGGGTATTTTGCATGGCAGTAAAAGCCTGTTGATGCAAACAGATGACGGGCAGGTTGTGGAGCCACACAGTATTTCGGCAGGTTTAGATTACCCGGGCATTGGCCCGTTACATGCACATTTATTTAAAAGTGGCCGGGCAAAATTTATGAGTGCTACTGATGATGAAGCGTTGCAGGCTGCATTTGAACTTTGCAAACTGGAAGGTATCATCCCTGCATTGGAATCGGCACATGCATTATTTGCATTGCAAAAAATAAAATTTAATAAAGAAGATATTGTTGTTATTTGTTTAAGTGGGAGAGGAGATAAAGACCTGGCTACTTATATGAAACACTTGTAAAAAATAAAACACAGTATTTATTAAATGCCGGTTTTTATAAATTAATTATAATGGCAGTTCAATCATTCAATAACAATTATAAGCAGCATACAGGCAGTAACAAAATTTGTAACCGCTTAAATAATTTGTTTTTAAAAAAAACAAACGATATACTTAATATTTACTGTACAGCCGGGTTTCCCAAATTAACATCTACAGCAAAAGTGTTGATAGCCTTGCAAAATAACGGGGCTGATATAATTGAAGTTGGTATACCATACAGCGATCCCATAGCCGATGGGGCGGTAATACAACAAAGTAATATGATTGCCCTTAAAAACGGGATGAGTATTGCTGCATTGTTTAAACAGTTAAATAAAGTAAAAGACACTGTGCAGGTGCCGGTAATACTGATGGGGTATCTGAATCCTGTGTTACAATATGGAATGGAAAGATTTTGTAAAGAAGCCGCAGCTGCAAATATTACGGGAATAATTTTACCCGACCTGCCAATGTTTGAATATGAAAAAGAATACCAGCAAGTATTTATTAAATACAACCTCAATTTTATTTTTTTGGTTACACCCGAAACGGATGACGAAAGAATCAGGCAGATAGATAATCTTTGCAGCGGTTTTATATATGCTGTTTCATCTTCTTCTACTACCGGTAAAAATAAAGCTATTGAAGACCAGGGTTCTTATTTTAAAAAATTGCAGGATATGCAACTAAAAAACCCTGTATTGGTTGGGTTTGGCATTAAAGACAGGGAATCATTTGCTGCAGCCTGTAAATACAGCAATGGTGCAATCATAGGTTCGGCATATATAAAGGCAATTGAAAATTCGAATAATATTGAAAAGGATACTAAAGATTTCATAAATAGACTAAAAGGCTGATTCATTGTGCCTGAAACTGATTAAATTGCGCCTTACAATTTTAGAAAATGAAAAGAATCATACTCTTATTTTTATTTTTACCTTCTTTAATCTTTGCCCAATCTTCAAAAAATGCCAAAGCAAAAGTTGCTTCAACAACTAAGCAAAAAGAAACTACAGCTAAATCAAATACAGAAACAAATGTATTTACCATAAATGGTACGGTAACAGGGTTTCCTGATGGAACTGTTGTGGATTTGCTGAACGGGCAAACAGGCGCTGTAGAAAGCACTACAACATTAAAAGATAATAAATACAGTTTTACCGGAAAAATAAACAGGCCCGATTTTAAAATCATATTGTTTGATAAGAAGCCACCCTTCATCACACTGTTTTTGGATAACAGCAATGTTACAATTAACGGAACAAAAGAAAAGATTGAAAAATCAATCATAACCGGCTCTCCATCACACAAGGCATTTGATGAGTTTAATACATCTCTCGAGCCCTATCAATCTGCATTTTTTGAAAACGGAGAATATGATTCTGCAATCAATGCTAATGCTATGCAGGTTATTGAAAAGTTTGTGGATACTCACCTGGATTCTTACATTACACCATTTGCCATTATCCGTTATAATCAAATTGATGATGATATTTTACAAACCGAAAAGTTATATAATAAGTTAGATCCTGTTATTAAAACTTCTGTTATGGGGCAATACATTGCTCAACAAATTGCAGAAGGTAAGATTAACGGAGCCGGTACAATGTTAGCTGATTTCTCTCAACCCGATACAGCCGGAAATATGATTAGCCTTTCATCGTTAAGAGGCAAATATGTACTGGTTGATTTTTGGGCAAGCTGGTGTGGCCCCTGCAGGCAGGAAAATCCAAACCTGGTGGCAGCATTCAAAAAATACAGGAATAAAAATTTTACAGTGTTGGGTGTTTCTTTAGATAAAGCAAAACAAGCCTGGCTGGATGCTATTCACATGGATGGATTAGCATGGACCCATGTTAGCGATTTGCAGGGGTGGAATAATTCTGTAGCCCAACAATTCCAGATATTCACAATACCTCAAAATTTTTTAATTGATCCGCAAGGTAAAGTAATAGCTAAAAATTTAAGAGGTGCGGCATTAGAAAGAAAACTGGCAAAATATTTACGATAAGCTTTTAGTATTTTATTTAAGTTGCCTTTTATACAATTGAACTGTATTTTCTAATCCTAAATTCACTGCATCACATATCAGGGCATGGCCGATAGATACTTCCAGTAAACCGGGAATATTTTCTGAAAAATATTTTAAATTTTGTAAGTCTAAGTCGTGCCCTGCGTTGATACCCAGCCCAAGTTCATTTGCTTTTGTTGCTGCTGCAATAAAGGGCGCTATGGCCGTTTGTTTATTTCCTTCGGCAAATTGTTTTGCATACGATTCGGTATATAGTTCCACCCTGTCGGTGCCGGTTGCTTTAGCTCCTTCAATCATCTCAATTACGGGGTCAACAAAAATAGAAACCCTTATGCCTGCATTTTTAAAAACCGAAACTATATTTTTTAAATAGCCAGCATGTTCAATTGTATTCCAGCCATGGTTAGATGTTAGCTGCCCAAGTGCATCGGGTACCAGGGTTACCTGTGTTGGTTGGTTAGCAATAACCAGGTCAACAAATTTTTGTTCGGTGCAATTTCCTTCTATGTTAAATTCAGTAGTAACAATCTTCTTTAATTCATAAACATCACTATAACGGATATGTCTTTCATCGGGCCTTGGATGTACAGTAATACCATCGGCACCAAAACGCTCAATATCTTTAGCTGCTTTAATAAGGTTAGGATTGTTGCTCCCACGGCTATTGCGCAGGGTAGCCAGTTTATTGATATTAACTGATAGTTTTGTCATTAATTAGCCGATGCTTTTATCAAAGTTACACCATGCGCTGCAACCTTTGTAGCAAACATGCCGTCAAAATTTCCAATATCCTTTTGCCGCCAAAGGTCTCTTACTTTTTGCGACATTGATAGGCCTATATCACTCCAGTAAAATCTTACCACATCATCTTTAGAAGAAACATTAAAAATACCTATTGCTTTGGAACCATCTTCTAATTCTTTCACCCATACCTGGTAATCTGCAGTTTTAATAATTTGTTTAGCTTGTTTGCCAAGTACATCCTGGTCAACAGCAATTACTTCATCATTGGTAAGCAGGTTTAATGTAAAATCATCCAACTTGCTAAGGTCGCAGCCAATTAATAATGGAGCACTCAACAGGCACCATAAACTTACATGTGTATATTGTTCATCAACTGTTAATCTTGTAGGATGTAAATTATCGCCCCAGCCTACTTCGCCAACTATCATCATATCGGGGTCATTCCACCTGCCGGGGGCAGCATATGCATATTGACTTGTTTGATTAAAACCAATGCTGCTCAGGCTTTCCCAGGTGTCAGTAATATCGCCGGTTGTGCGCCAGGTATTACCATTTACAGTAGCGCCCCATTCCCAAACATTTTTCATTCCATACTGGCACAAACTGTAAACAATATCCCTGTTTTGGTTTTTTAAAATTTCTCCCATTAAAGTATAAGGTTTTTTATAAGCAGCAAGGCTTGTATCTTTTTCTGCATCAAAAACCGAATCGTAACTGCACCAATCATATTTCAAATAATCTACTCCCCAGTTAGCATACGATTTTGCATCCTGTGCTTCGTGTTGATAACTTCCTAAATAATTGCCACATGTTTTTGTGCCCGGCGAAGAGTAGATACCGAATTTCAATCCTTTTTCATGAAGCCAGTCGCCGGTTTTTTTTAAATCAGGAAATTTATGGTTGGCCACAATTTCACCGTTTGCATTTCTTGTTTCTGCTTCCCAACCGTCATCAATATTCATGTATGTCCAGCCATGGTTGATAAGCCCTTTATCAATCATGGCCTGTGCAGAAGCTTTAAGCCTTGTTTCGTTAATGCTTAAACCCCAGCAGTTCCAACTGTTCCATCCCATTGGCGGTGTTAATGCCAGCAGGTTGCCGCATTTTACCGTAAATGCTCTTTTATCAATTCCTATCGAATTTTTTACCACGAAAGTCATTTTATATTCTCCCTCGTTTTTTAAAGTACCCGTAATGATGCCGGTATTTTTGTTCACCTGTAAACCTTCGGGTAAATTTTCAACGCTATACTGTAGTTTACCTTTACCCGTTGCAGGTATCTTAAATAGAAATGGTGAGCCGGGCCTTACACCAAATATTTTTGCCCCGTTTATTTTGGGCGATGCAGATACCGGTGGTGTAAGTATGTATGGAATTATTTCGGTTAGCTCAATAATTTTATGCGACTTGTTTTCTTCAAACTTATAGTGGATATTATTTCTTTCAGCAAGTGTAATTGGAATTGTAAAATCGAGTTTTTTCTTTGGCAAAATTGAAACAGGAATAGTATGTGAAGTTGATTTATCATTATCTACATCAATGATATCATACGTTAAAATGCCGGTTATTTTTTCTGTTGCATTGTTTTCGATTGAAATATTTTTTATTGCTTTGCCAGGCCGGGTAAAGCGTACAGAAGATTTGTTGTTGATGTTAATGGCATCAATAAGGTCAACCATATTAATATAAGGGATACCGCTAAACATACCGCCGGCGCCTCCACCATCATAAACCTTTACAGCAATCACATTTTCGGCGCCCCAGTTTATAAACGGGCTATTGGCTGCAATATGATATTCCTGTTTTTTATTCCAGGATGATATATATCCTGCAGCATCACCTGGAAACGAGCCCGATTTACCAATCTTTGTTCCGTTAAAATACACTTCACAGGCATCATCTGCTTTTGCAAGATTTATGCGTAACGAATCTTTCCATAATGAGTTTTCTTTTATAGATTTTGGTAGTATAATATGAAAACGGTACCATGCATAACCATCATAATTATCATAACCCTGGGTTTCCCAAATCATATCTGGTTTAATAGTTCCCCACTGCCTGTCATCCGTTACAGGATAACTATAAGTTACATTATCTCCGGTTTTGAACTTAGCTAAAGGCATTTCAACTTTTTGTGCAAAAATGAAATGACAGATGTAACTGCATGCAACAGTAAATAAAACTTTCTTCATTTTTAATTATACAAAATTGTGATTGAACTAATTATAAAGAGTTATAAAATTACAGTTTATATCTGTAAGTATTTTGAACACTTAATCAACAATAAACAGTTTTATTGAGGCACAAAAAATCCCGCTTGCATAACAAGCGGGACTATTTTTAAACTTTATTATCGCTTAATGAAACAGGTAGCGAATGTTTTTAAATTATTAATACCTGTAGGCATCAGTTTTATAAGGACCTTCTTTTGGTAAACCTAAATAAGCGCTTTGTTCAGTTGTTAACTCATCTAATGCCACACCTATCTTTGATAAGTGTAAACGGGCAACTTTTTCATCCAAAAACTTAGGTAATACATACACTTTGTTTTCGTATTTCTCGCTGTTGTTCCACAGTTCAATTTGTGCAAGGGTTTGGTTGGTAAATGAGGCACTCATCACAAATGAAGGGTGACCGGTTGCACAACCTAAGTTTACAAGGCGTCCTTCTGCCAGTACAATCACATCTTTGCCATCAATATTATACATATCTACCTGTGGCTTGATGGTATTTTTGGTATTGCCATATTTTGCATTAAGCCATGCCATATCAATTTCAATATCAAAGTGGCCGATATTGCAAACAATAGCCTTGTCTTTCATTAAGCGGAAATGTTTTTCTGTTATCAGGTCGCGGCAGCCCGAAGCAGTAACAATAATATCAGATTCTTTAACAGCCTCTATCATTGGTTTTACTTCGTAACCATCCATAGCAGCCTGTAGTGCACAAATGGGATCAATCTCTGTAACAAGCACCCTGCAACCTGCACCTCTTAATGAAGCGGCAGAACCTTTACCCACATCACCATAGCCACCTACAACTGCTACTTTACCGGCCATCATTACATCGGTTGCACGGCGTATAGCATCTACCAGGCTTTCTTTACAACCATACTTGTTATCAAATTTAGATTTGGTAACAGAGTCGTTGATGTTTATGGCAGGGATTGGTAAAGTACCTTTCTCCATGCGCTCGTATAAACGGTGTACACCGGTAGTGGTTTCTTCGCTTAATCCTTTTACATGTTGTATCAACTCCGGATATTTATCAAATACCATGTTAGTTAAATCACCACCATCATCAAGTATCATATTTAATGGACGGTCGGCGCCTCCAAAAAATAATGTTTGTTCAATACACCAGTCACTTTCTTCCTGCGTTTGTCCTTTCCATGCAAAAACACCAACACCTGTGGCGGCAATAGCTGCAGCGGCCTGGTCTTGTGTACTGAAAATATTACAAGAACTCCACTTAACTTCTGCACCCAATGCAGTTAAGGTTTCAATTAAAACTGCAGTTTGAATGGTCATGTGTAAGCATCCTGCAATTCTTGCACCTTTTAATGGTTGCGAAGGCCCGTACTCGGCACGGATAGCCATTAAGCCAGGCATTTCTGCTTCGGCTAACATAATTTCTTTACGGCCCCATTCGGCCAGGCTCATATCTTTAACCTTGTTGGCAAGTTTAAAATCAATGGCGCTTTTTGGTATTGTTGACATGGTTTTAAATTTAGAGTGCAAATGTACTGTTTGCAGGATAATATTCCAATATGGTTTAAATATTAAGAAAATAATTCTAATAAAATTGTAAATTACAGGATATAATACCAGTATAATATGGCAAAAGCAGTCAAAAAAGAAAAATCAACTATAGCAGGTTTTACCCTTGATAAGAAAGACCTGGCAATACTTGCATTACTGCAGCAAAATGCAAGAGTAACTGTTAAAGAAATTTCGGAAAAGATTCACTTAAGCACTACGCCGGTACATGATCGTATAAAACAGATGGAAGAGAGTGGTGTTATTAAACAATATGTAACACTGGTTGATCAAAATAAAGTTGATTTAAACCTGATGGTGATTTGCTATGTATCGTTAAAGGAACACAGTAAGAATGCCGGCGTTAAGTTTATAAAAACAATAAATGAATTTAATGAAGTAATTGAATGTTACAGCATAAGCGGAGAATTTGATTTTATGCTAAAAGTGATTTGCAGGGATATGAATGCTTATTACGATTTTCATGTAAATAAATTAAGCCAGCAGGAAAACATGGGAAATGTGCAGAGTGTTTTTGTGATGGGGGTTATTAAAGAAACACAGCAGTTGATACATGGGTAAAATGCAGTTAGTGTTTGTGATAAAAAAAAGAGGCTGTTACAAAAATCAATTGTTTATATCACTCTTGCAGTATTAACTTGCTATAACAGCAAAGGTTAAAATTGATTTTAAAACTTTGCAGTATTGTGTGATAATAAGATCTTTTATGAAACAGCCTCTTGTAAAATTCAGATTACTAAAATGGCAAATCGTCAACCGGTGCTGTTGAAGCTACAGGTTCGGTTTTTACTACCGGTGCTGTTGCCAGGCCGGCATTGGAAACGTTACCCTGGTTTGAACCCTGGTCTCTGTTACTGCTTAATAACTGGATGTTTTGAACCCTCATACGCAAAGTGGCGGCTGGCTGCCCTTCTTTGTTGGTGTAAGGATCAGCTTCCGGCGCACCTTCGGCATAAACAGTAGTACCTTTTAAAAGATAAGGTGCAATGGCTGTCCTGTCGGTCCAGTAAGCACATTCAACCCAGGTGGTTCTTTCTTTTTGGTTACCCTGCGAATCTTTAAAACGTTCGGTGTGGGCTACACTAAAATTGATTACATGCTTGCCGTTGATTTCTTTAACAATGCAATCTTTTCCAAGGTTGCCAATGATCTGTAGTTTAATCATAACTGTGTTTTTTAATTATTAATCGATGTATCTGGATGTGCGTTAATAGTTATGTAGTTAATATGGCATTAAAGATAAAAGCTAATCCCATATATTGGCCCTGAGTGAATTTATTGTGCGTAAATAATCGAGCAGCTGCCCTGTATGCACAGCTTCGTGGTAAGCAATGCGTAATAAATAATCGCCCAGTTTGCGGTGCTGTTTTTTTTCTTTACGGGTTATGTACACTTCTTCCAATTCTTTTGCCGTAAACGAATGCACCATTTTTAAAAACTTTTCCCGGTAAGGCTGTGCATTTTTTAGTTCGTCATCAACAGTTGTGTACGGGTTGCCTGTTAATGGGCATTCATAATTGCCTAGTACCCCCCTTTTAAGTATGATATGGTGAAAAATATTTTCAGCTTCCAGCACATGCCTTATCATTTCAAAACAACTCATAGCTTGTGTATCGGGCTTCCAAAAAAGATCTTCTTCCGAAATGGCTTTCCATACTTTTATACTTCTGCGGCGCACTTCTTCAAAATTCAAAACCAGTAATTCATTTGCATTCATTGCCTCTATATTGTACTGTATTGGTAAACCCGTTTAATTCATTTTCTTTTTTAAAGTGCTTACCTGGTTTTGCAGGTTATTAACCATACTGGCCAATGAGTTTACATCCCATCGTTGCTGGTTGCTTACCTTGCTTATCACCATTTGTGCCTGCCATAGTTCCATTATATCTTCTGCATTTACCTGGTAAGGCTGGTATTGCGGATTATCGCTGATTAGGATAAGCTTGTTTTTTGCACGGTTGTTTTTTTCAATTCTTTTATATACAATTCCTTCATTACGGCTTACAACAATATAAGCCTGGTTGTTTTTTATATCGCTTGCATCGTCAATTTTTTCGCCTACAATGATGCTGCCACTTGGTGTTGGTAACATGCTATCGCCAATAATTTCAAATGCACGGTAATTACCGCCCGATAACATGGGCAGGGTAAAAGTATTTAATTCATCAATAAACTCTGTATCGGCATAGCTTGCCAGGTAACCGGCTGCTGCTTTTACCGGCACAAAATGAATCAGGTTCCTGGGGGCATTCATCATTTTTTGCTGACGCCGTTTTGCCATATAGTTTTCGGATACAACACTAAGGTCTTTTAATAAAAGTTCATCAAGCGATAGCTTGAACATATCGGCTAAAATTTCAAGCACTTCTAAACGGGGGTCGGCCCGCTCTTCTTCATAAGCGCCTATCAGCGAACGTTTAATTCCAAGCTTGTGGGCAAATTCTTCTTGTGTCCATCCACGTAGTTTGCGAAGATATTTTAGGTTTTGGCCTGCTAATGACATGGTAAACTAATTTGGTTAGCACAAATATACTAACAAATTTAGTTTATAAAAAAATATTTTTTACACAGGTTTGCAATGGTTGTTACCGTTCACTTTCTGGTTATAGTAACATTTAATGCACTTGCCTTATTTTTGTAACAAATCTTTTTATTATGAACTATTCATTGGTAATACATAATTTACTTCGTTGGGTTGTTTTATTATTTGGCGTTTGGGCAGTAATTGCTGCGTTGTTTGCAGTTATATCTAAAAGAGAATATAAAAACATCGATAATAAATTGAGCCTTTTCTTTATGATTAGTTGCGACCTTCAATTATTGATGGGGATGATATTGTATTTTACCGGTATGTGGTTCGACAGGGTGAGAGAAGGTATGGCAGAGGTGATGAAAAACCCCGGTGAACGCTTTTTTGCAGTAGAACATGCACTGATGATGATTATTGCCTGGATGCTGGTACATGTGGGCCGTACCATGGTTAAAAAAGCCGATACAGATGTACAAAAACATAAACGCACACTAATTTATTTTGGAATAGCGTTATTGATTATACTGGCAATGATACCCTGGCCTTTCAGGTCTGAAATAGCAAGGCCATTATTCCGTATTTAATAAAACGAACTAAACTTACATGGCGAAGAAGAAAGAAAAACCCATTATCCTTATTACAAACGACGACGGAATAACTGCTCCCGGTATTAGAAATTTAGTAGATGCCGTTAAGCACCTTGGTAAAGTGGTGGTGGTGGCGCCAGATAAACCACAAAGCGGAATGGGACATGCCATTACTATTGGTCAGCCTTTGCGTATGCATAAAGTTGATTTGTTTGGCGAAACCGAAGCCTGGCAAACCACAGGTACACCGGTTGACTGTGTAAAACTGGCAGTTGATAAAATTTTACACCGCAAACCCGATATCTGCCTTAGCGGTATCAATCACGGGGCCAACCATTCTATCAATGTAATTTACAGCGGTACCATGAGCGCTGCCATGGAAGCAGCCATTGAAAGTATTCCCAGTATTGGTTTTTCTTTGCTCGATTATAGTGTAGAAGCTGATTTTACTGCTTCAAAATTTTATATCGAAAAAATAGTTCGTACACTACTGGCTGGTAAAATGGATAAACACCTTTTACTGAATGTGAATATACCTGCTGTACCGCTCCAACTTATTAATGGTATCAAAATATGCAAACAGGCTTACGCAAAATACAAGGAAGAGTTTTCTGAACGTACCGATCCGCATGGTAAAAATTATTACTGGCTTACCGGCGAGTTTATCAATTTTGATAAAGGAAAAGATACCGATGTATGGGCACTTAAAAATAATTACATAAGCATGGTGCCCGTACAGTTTGATTTAACTGATTACACATTGAAAAAACAACTGGAAAAAAAGAACCTCTTTAAATGATATTTAAAAAAGATAATTTTCTGTTTGGCGCCATACTTGGTTTTATAGGCCCCGTATTAGGTATCCTTATTTTTAAATTTGTAAAGTTTAGCTCCTTTGGATTTAAAGAATTGTTTCAATATATGTACCTGGAGCAGGGGCACCGCACTTTTACAGTTGCATTAAGCCTTGCATTAATGGTGAATGCACTCTTGTTTACCATTTACATCAACAGTCATAAAGACAAAACAGCAAAAGGTATTTTTGTGCTTACCTGCATTTACGGTTTTGCCGTGTTGTGTATCAAAACTTTTTCATAAGCTAATAATTACATTTACTCATTAATTAATACTGTTTAGGGTAGGGGTTTAAATAAAATTTCGTTACTTTATCAGGGAGAATTTACCTGATGTTTGTATTCAGTATATTCATGCAATAATATTTTAAACAATGAAAAAAATCTTATTCTTCATACTGCTTTGCCCTTTATTCACATCTGCACAGAATACATTACCACGCTTTCAGCATGATACACTTTATACCTCAGGCGGATATAAAATTTATAAAGGACAGGTGTTACATCTTGCTAACGGCACATCTGAAGCAGGTTATTTTAAATACATCAAATTCAGGATGTACCGTACAGATACCTACAACCTGCAAAACAGCAGTATTGAAGTAGATAAACTTAAGCGGTTTAAAAATTCGGGGCAGGATGATTACAGCATTATGGTGTTTGGCAAGGTTACTTACAAAGCAGGCAAGCAGGAAGAAATAGAGATTGTTCTTTATTTTGATGATGCCATAAACGCCGATGAACTTACTGTACCGGCAGAATTTAAAAAACAAATTGTAAAAATACCCGCTACCGAAATAAAAGAAAAAGCAAAACCTGTTGAAACCAAAACACAAGAGCCTTCAGGCGATTTAAAAAATTTGATGATTGCCAACGAAATAAAAAAACTTTACGATTTATATAAACAAGGCGCATTAACCAAAGAAGAATACGAATCGCAAAAAAAGAAATTGCTGGAGCGCCAATAAGTAATTCCTGTAAATAAGTATATGCCGGGGCTTGTTTAAAAACAAATAACAATTTTGCTGTTTTATCAGCCCTTTCTGCCTAAATATTCATACCTGCTTTTTTGTATTTTTGCACACTTACAAATTAAGTATCAGTAAATATGGAACTCACTAAAAATTTTGAGCCTGCTGCGGTTGAAGCAAAATGGTACAAGCATTGGCTTGATAAGGGATATTTTAACAGCCAACCCGATAGCAGGCCTGCTTTTACCGTGGTGATTCCTCCACCAAATGTTACCGGTGTATTACATATGGGCCATACATTGAACGAAACCGTGCAGGATGTATTGGTGCGTAAAGCCCGTATGAGCGGCTTTAATACCTGTTGGGTGCCCGGCAGCGACCATGCTTCCATTGCCACCGAAGCAAAAGTGGTGGCCATGCTTAAAGAAAAAGGCATTGATAAAAATAGTTTAACCAGGGAAGAGTTTTTAAAATATGCATTTGAGTGGAAAGATAAATATGGCGGCATCATCTATAACCAGATTGAAAGGTTAGGCTGCAGTGTTGATTGGAACCGTACCACTTTTACAATGGATGACCATTATTACAAGGCGGTGATAAAAGTTTTTATCGACCTGTACCAAAAAGGTTTGATTTACCGTGGTGCAAGGATGATAAACTGGGATTCATCTGCAAAAACTGCGTTAAGCGATGAAGAAGTGGAATACAAGGACATTACCGGTAAACTTTATTATTTATGTTACAGGCTAGAAGATGCAAATGGCAATACATTAAATGCTGCACCGGGAGTTGATGGCATCATCATTGCCACACAGCGCCCCGAAACTATTATGGGCGATACTGCTGTTTGTGTTAACCCCAATGATGAACGATATAAACATTTGCAGGGAGCCTTTGCAATAGTGCCGTTGATTAACCGCCGCATACCAATAATTTTTGACGATTATGTTGATACAGCATTTGGAACCGGTGCATTAAAAGTTACACCTGCACACGATATAAATGATTATAACCTGGGCCTTAAACATCATCTTGAAATTGTAGATACCATTAATGCCGATGGAACAATGAGCCCGGCTGCTCAGATTTATATTGGCGAAGACAGGTTTACGGCTCGTAAAAAAATAATTAAAGAGTTACAGGAAAAAGGATTTTTAATAAAGGAAGAAGAATACACAACAAGGTTAGGTTATAGCCAGCGTACAGGTGTGGTGGTAGAGCCCAGGATAAGTACGCAATGGTTTGTAAAAATGAAAGAGCTGGCAACACCAGCACTAAAAGCCGTTGTGGATGGCGATATAAAAATTCATCCGGGCGATAAATTTTTAGCAACCTACAAATATTGGTTAGAGAATGTGAAAGACTGGTGCATTAGCCGGCAACTTTGGTGGGGGCAGCAAATTCCGGCCTGGTATGATGAAAACGGGAAAATGGTTGTTGCAGAAACCCTGCAGGAAGCAAAAGAAATTTTTAAAACAAAATATGCAATAGCTGATGCAGAATTAACACAGGATGCAGATGTGCTGGATACATGGTTCTCATCATGGCTATGGCCTATAGAAGTTTTTAAAGGCATAACCCAACCCGGCAACAATGAAATAAAATATTATTATCCCGGCTCAGTATTGGTTACGGGACAGGATATTATTTTCTTTTGGGTGGCACGCATGGTGATGGCCGGTATGGAATACGAAAAACAGATACCATTTAAAGATGTTTATTTTACCGGTATGGTAAGAGATAAGCTTGGCCGTAAAATGAGCAAGAGCCTGGGCAATAGCCCCGACCTTTTGGAACTGATTGATAAATACGGCGCCGATGCTGTACGTTTTGGGATATTAGTTTCATCGCCGGCAGGCAACGACCTTATGTTTGATGAAAACAGTCTTGAGCAGGGAAGGAATTTTAATAATAAGATGTGGAATGCTTTAAAGCTGATAAAGATGTGGGAGGGAAGGTTGCAGGCAAATGATGCAGAACAAACTACTGCAGGCAATTTTGCCATTGAATGGTTTGGTAACAGGCTTAACAAAGTAAAAGCAGAGGTTGATGAACTGATGAAACAGTTTCGCCTGAGCGAAGCATTGAAAACCATTTACAGCTTGATATGGGATGATTTTTGCAGTTGGTACCTTGAATGGATAAAACCGGGAATTGATGAGCCTGTTGATGCCGGTGTGTATAAAAAAACAATCCAATATTTTGAAGAACTGATGCAATTGCTGCATCCTTACATGCCGTTTGTTACAGAAGAAATTTATCATTTGCTTAATGAAAAAACAGGTGATGTATGTGTAAAACAATTTGAATGGGTTAATACTGCCAATGAAACTGTGCTTGCGCATGGCGAACTATTAAAAAAAGTAATTACTGCTATACGTGACGCAAGAAATAAAAACCAGCTTAAACCAAAAGAAACTATAAAGCTGTTTATTGAAACTGCTTCTACTGAAAACTACCATCCCATTGTAAGTATATTAAACAAACAGGTAAATGCCGATGAACTTGTATTTACCAACGAAGTGGTAAACAATACAATAATTGTAACAGTTGAAAAAGATAAATTTTATTTAAAGACAGATAAAAAACTGGATACATCATTATTAAAAAGCGACCTGTTGAAAGACCTTGAGCACCAGAAAGGTTTTTTACTGTCGGTAGAGAAAAAACTCAACAACGAAAAATTTGTTTCAAATGCAAAGCCCGAAGTGATTGCGCTTGAAAGGAAAAAAAAGGCCGATGCCGAAGCTAGGATTAAGACTATTGAGGAGAGCTTGTCAACAATGCGTTAAAGCTTTATTCAGTTTATAATAGTTATGTACTTTCGTTTATAAATAAAACAAAAGCCATGGCTAATATTGTAAAATATGTATTCATTTTGTTTGTATTACTTGCTTGTAATAGCCTGCAAGCACAAAATACAAAGCCTGCTGCATCTAAAACTTTTCAAAAATTTACACCGCCAAAACTTACTACTACCTTGGGTATAAGGTCAGATTCGGTAGTGGTGGCTAAAGAAGAAGCCGTACAATTGGTTGCTTTGCCGCTAAAAATTACCGACGATAAAAAAAATAATTACAACATATCTTCTTACCAACTCATGTACAAACGTAAGGCCGTTACCGAAGATGAGGAAACAGGTAAGGTAACACCCGTTGTAAGCAATGTATCCGATTTGTTTAAAGCAACTCCATTACCCACTCTTTGGAAAAACATTTTAAAAGAGCAGTTGAAACCGGGCGATGAATTGTTTTTCTTCGACATTATTGTAAAAGATGCACAGGGGCGAATTATGTATGCACCTACATTACGCATAAAAGTGAAATAATGCTTTCAATTTTAAATGCAGGGATAAACGATATTCCTTTAATTCGCAGGCTCACATTAAGTATTTGGCCACAAACATATAGCAACATCATCAGCCGGCAGCAAATTGAGTATATGCTTGATATGATGTACAGCCCTGCATCGTTGCAAAAACAGATGGAAGAGGAGGGATGTACATTCATTTTAGTATATGATGATAAAGAAGCGGTAGGTTTTGCATCATATAATGAAATAAAACCCGGCACCTGGAAACTGAACAAGATTTATATTTTACCATCGCAACAGGGAAAAGGAACCGGCAGGTTTATCATCAACTACATTGTTACCCAAGTAAAAAATAAAGGCGGCAGTTATTTACAACTGCAGGTAAACCGTTATAACAAGGCTGCTTTGTTTTATGAAAAATTAGGTTTTAAAATAATAGAAACAGCCGATTTTGATATTGGCAATGGTTATTTTATGAATGATTATGTGATGCAACTATCGTTACATGAATAACGTTGCAAGTGTTTGTGTTACTCATTTTATAACATATTAGTGCATAAAAAAATATCCGGCTTCAAAAGCCGGATATTTTATCTTTTAAAAACTAATCTTAATCTTTTTCAGGCCTTCCTAATTTGCTGCCGTAAATAATTAAATGTATCACGGCAAAAATAATTGCAATATAAAGCAAGGTACGGTCGGTATCAAAACCGGCAGCATACTGGTGCAAGAAACCAACAATGCCAAGCAGTACACTCATAACAATACCCGATAACCTTGCAGACTTCATGCCTATTCGTGAAGTGGTACCATTACCTAAATGGCTGTATTTTGACCCGTACACTAAGTAAATATCAAGACCAATCAACATCCACACCAACAAACGTATCCAAGTATCAGGCGGCAAAAACACCATCATGAACAGACAAACTGCTATACCCAAAATTGGAACCAACGGAACAAGCGGTGTTTTAAATGATCTTGGCAAGTCAGGCATTTTTACCCTCATCACCCAAATACCAATACATACAAGTATAAAGGCGAATAATGTTCCAATACTTGTCATTTCGCCAACCACCCTTGCAGGTACAAATGCTGCAAATAAACTTACAAACAACATAAACAGTAAATTACTTTTTGCCGGTGTTTGTGATTTGGGGTTTACTGTTGAAAATATTTTTGGTATCAATCCATCTTTACTCATGCTATAAAAAACCCTGGATTGCCCCATCAGCATTACTAATATAACAGATGAATATCCAAACAGGATGGCAACAATAATGGCACGGTTAAGCCAAGGATAATCCGGAGTTACCACACCGGTGGCATTTGCTGTACCCATGTGGTCGATGGCAACTGCTACCGGCGCAATACCATCTTTACCTGCAAAAGAGGTGTAATTGGTAACCCCTGTCATAACATGTGCAAACAGTATATAAAGAATAGTACAAATTAATAATGAGCCAAGAATACCAATGGGCATATCTCTTTTAGGATTTTTGGTTTCCTGTGCTGCTGTACTAACCGCATCAAAACCAATGTATGCAAAAAATACAATGGCAGCAGCCCTGATTACACCACTAAAACCAAAATCGCCAAAATTGCCGGTGTTTTCTGGAATGTAAGGTGTATAGTTGGCATTGTTGATATACTTCCATCCTAGGAAAATAAATATAAGTACAACTGAAACCTTAATGGCAACAATGATGGCATTAACGGTGGCACTTTCTTTTGTTCCTTTAATTAACAATAAACTCATTAATACAATAATGCCCACTGCCGGTAAATTAATAACTCCTCCGTCCCAGGGGCCTGCTGTTAGAGCATGCGGCAGGTGTATATCAAAACCTTCTAAAAATTTAACCAGGTAACGGCTCCAGCTTATGCCAACAGTGGCGGCACCTACTGCATATTCCAATACCAAATCCCATCCAATAATCCAGGCAATAAATTCTCCCATGGTTGCATACGAATAGGTATATGCACTACCGGCAACAGGAATCATAGATGCAAACTCGGCATAACACAAACCTGCGAACAGGCATCCTAAAGCAGCAACAACAAATGAAATGGTAATTGCGGGGCCGGCATGATTGGCAGCGGCCATACCTGTAATGGAAAATAAACCTGCGCCAATGATTGCGCCAATGCCAAGGGCAACCAATCCGCCGGCGCCAAGGGTACGCTTTAATGTATGCGAACCGGTCTCAGATGCTTCGTTCAGCAAAACATCCATCGGTTTCTTTACGAAAATACTCATGTCAGTTTGTTTTTGTTTAATATAATAAACTGAAAAGTAAGCATAAAATCGTTAAATAAATAACCATTGATACATTTTTGATATAATATGGGTACTTACAGGCATTATATATTATATTGCGATTCTGTTTAGATTATTAAAATTATTAGATTAAACATGGCCAAACGTTTCGGTTTTATTTCATTGGGCATATTCACATTACTGGCAATCCTTTATTTTTTGCATTTTGAGAATATTGTTACAATACCCAACCAGCTTTTATTTGGGCTTCGCTGGGTTTTACTGGCAGCTTTAATTTTATATGCCATCTTTAAACGATCGCTTACCACCTGGATTTTGGTGGCAATGGCTATAGGAGTGGAAATTGGTTTAGATTTTCCCGATTTTACTCATAACCTAAAATTTCTTAGTACTATATTTTTACGAATGGTAAAAACTATAGTGGCGCCTCTTTTATTTGGTACGCTGGTGGTAGGTATTGCCAGCCATAGTAATTTAAAACAGGTAGGGCGTATGGGCTGGAAAAGCCTTTTGTATTTTGAAATAGTAACAACCATCGCACTCATTATTGGGCTGGGAGTTATTAATTTCACTAAAGCAGGCCATGGTATTACCATCCCGGCAAAACTTGAACTTCCAAAATCTTCCGAAAAACAATTACAGCAAAAAATTATAACCGTACTTGACAGCGCAGGAGTGCCACACGATAAAAATTTATTGAACATTTTGCCCGATGCACCCGGTAAAGACTGGCAAGACCATATCATAGATATCTTCCCTGAAAATATCATTAAATCTGTTTATGAAGGTAATGTATTGCCCATAGTTGTATTTAGTGTTTTATTTGCAATTGCACTTGTATTTCTTAAAGAAGAAAAGAAACGGCCCATGGTGGAGTTTGCCGAAAGCCTTTCTGAAACGATGTTTAAGTTTACCAATATGGTCATGTACTTTGCACCGTTTGGTGTAGGCGCTGCCATTGCTATAACTGTGGGACACCTGGGTATTGATATTTTAAAAAATCTTGCACTGCTTTTAGTTTCGTTGTATGTAGCACTGCTGATATTTATAATGGTTGTTTTTTTACCTATAGCCTGGTATATAAAACTTCCTTTAAAAAAATTCGTGCAAGCTATTAAAGAACCGGTGTCTATTGCATTTGCAACCACCAGCTCCGATTCGGCTCTGCCGCTGGCTTTAGAGAATATGGAAAAATTTGGTGTGCCCCGTAAAATAGTTTCATTTGTTATACCTACCGGTTATACTTTTAATTTAGATGGAACCACATTATACCTTTCGCTTGCTTCCATATTTGTGGCACAGGCTGCAGGTATGCACCTGTCGTTTGGCGAGCAGGTTATAATTGGCCTTACCCTTATGCTTACCAGTAAAGGTGTGGCTGCTGTGCCAAGAGCATCATTGGTTATTTTAATTGCAACAGCTGCAACATTTAACTTTCCTATTTGGCCTATTATGGCTATTTATGGTATTGATGAACTGATGGATATGGCCCGTACTTCGGTAAATGTAATGGGCAACTGCCTGGCCAGTTGTGTTATTGCTCGCTGGGAGGGCGAGTTTGATGATAAAAAAGCACTGGAGTTTGTACCCGATTAATTTTATTGGTACCAATGCAGATTCCTCGTCAATAATATTTTAATGAAGAAGTAATTAACAACAAAGTATTTTTAAAAAATACTGCAACCTGTATTTATGATGCGATTTATTTTTTTTGTTTTCTTCCTTTGCTTTTCTGTTTGCAACCTGTTTGCAAATGATACAGTTACTGTTAAACTAATAAATCAATATAAAAAAGGAATTGGCAATACAAAATTCCTAATCAATAATACAGATTACAATACTGATAAAGATGGCATTGTTACTATTTCTTTAGGTACTGATGATTCGTTGCTGATTACAAACGAAGGATATAAAGCAAAAACTGTTGCTGTAAAAGAGATAAACGATTTGCACCAGGTTGTTTTAAATAAAAAATTTACCTGGACCGACCTGTTAACACCTATGTTTTATATCATTTACGGCGGCCTGTGGCTGTTGCTATTGATAATTTTTGCCGAAACCGGTTTATTTATAGGTTTTTTCTTCCCCGGCGATTCTTTGTTGTTTGTGGCGGGAATTTTAAGCACGCCTTTGGTTGATTCTGTTTCTTTAAATACAGGTAGCGATTTTTTAAACCTGATGATTATAGCTGCTTTGTGCACCACAGCGGGTATTTTAGGAAACACAGTAGGTTATATTACCGGCCGTAAAGTAGGCCCTGCCATGTACAACTGGAAAGACCGGCTGCTGTTTAAACAAAAATACCTGCACCAGGCAAAAGATTTTTATGATAAGCATGGTGGCGGGGCAATTGTATTTGCAAGATTTTTACCTTTTATCCGCACATTTGCTCCCATTGTGGCAGGCATAGTGGGCATGAATAAAAAGAAATTTGGTTTTTACAACATCATCGGATGTATAGCCTGGGTAGTTTCAATGCTATTTATAGGGCATTATCTAAATGCCTTTACAAAAAACCAGTTTGGTATCGACCTGGAAAAACATCTTGAAATGATTGTTATAGCCATTGTATTGGTAACTACCGGCCCGGTACTTATAAAATTATTTTTTGGTAAAAAGAAAAAACCGGTAAATGAATCTGCAAAAATCTAATCAATCTTTATACAGTATTGCAGTAATAGCAGCCGCCCTTGGCTATTTTGTGGATATATACGACCTGTTGCTTTTTGCTATCATACGTATTGAAAGCCTTGTTTCTTTAGGATTAACTCCCGAACAAATAACTATAGAAGGCGAAGCCATATTACAATGGCAAATGGCAGGCCTGATGATTGGGGGAATTATTGCCGGCATTATTGCCGATAAAAAAGGAAGGCTGGCAGTTTTGTTTGGCAGCATTTTATTTTATTCGCTTGCCAATATAGCTAATGGCATGGTTACTACCATTGAGCAATATAAAATAATACGCTTTTTAGCTGGCCTTGGTTTGGCAGGCGAACTGGGGGTTGGTATTACTCTTGTATCGGAACTTATTCCAAAAGAAAAAAGAGGCATAGCAACATCAATGGTGGCAGGTATTGGTTTAACCGGCGCTGTGGTAGCATTTATTATGAAAGAAAATTTTCATTGGCGTACTTGTTATTATATTGGCGGTGCACTTGGATTGTTATTATTGTTGCTACGCATTTCTGTTTTTGAATCGGGTATGTTTAAAGAAGTAAGGAAAATGGATGTACAGCGTGGAAATTTCATTATGTTGTTTAATAATGCCGACAGGTTTAAAAGATATTTAAGCAGCATACTGATTGGTTTGCCAACATGGTTTGTAATTGGCGTACTGGTTGCTTTTTCAAATGAGTTTGGTGTAAGGATGGGCATCAAAGAAAAAATTGATCCCGGCAAGGCAATTATGTATTCGTATGTAGCCATATCAATTGGCGATATACTTATCGGGTTTATAAGCCAGTGGTTAAAAAGCCGTAAACTGGCATTGTATCTTTTTTATTTTATCACCGGTTTGTTCATGCTGTTGTTTTTTACCATACAATGGAATGGCACGGCCGCAAAAATGTATTGGATATGTGCCGGACTTGGCTTTGGCACTGGTTTTTGGGCTATTTTTATTACCATGGGTGCCGAGCAGTTTGGCACCAATTTACGGGCAACAGCCGCCACCACCATTCCCAATATGATAAGAGGCATGCTGGCAATTTTTATTATCCCTTTATTTAAATGGTTACGCAGCCTTACCGATTATTATACCGGTGGCTGGATGGCAGCTATAATAATTATGGTGATAACTTTGATAGCTGCATATTATACCAAAGAAACTTTTGGTAAAGATTTAAATTATGTTGAAAAATAAACATTGGAAAAATTCCTGATCATACGTTTTTCTTCTATAGGTGATATTGTTTTAACCACACCGGTAATACGTTGCCTGCGAAAAAAATATCCCGATGCCGAAATTCATTTTCTTACCAAGCATGCGTATAAAAATATCCTGGTTCAAAATCCTTATATCAACAAAGTACATACACTTGACGATAGTTTTGAGCTGATGCTGCACGAACTTAAGACAGAAGCCTATGACTATATCATCGACCTGCACCATAACCTGCGAACCTTGCGTATCAAAAGGTTCCTTAAAAAAGTACCCTCTTCTTCATTTAATAAACTGAATATTGAAAAATTCATACTTACAAATTTTAAAATCAATACACTGCCTGCAAAACATATTGTAGACCGTTATATGGAAACCGTAGCATCGCTGGGTGTGGTTAATGATGGATTAGGGCTTGACTATTTTATTCCTGAAATGGATGAAATAAAAAGTGATGATTTGCCTGTATCGCATGTACATGGATATGTGGGTATTGTAATAGGCGCCGCCCTTGCTACAAAAAAATTGCCACTGCATAAATTAAAAGATTTGTGTGCTGCCATCAATCATCCCATTGTATTGCTGGGCGGCAAGGAAGATTATGAAGATGGAAAAGCAATTGCTGCATTGGATGATATAAAAATTTACAATGCCTGCGGAAAATTTAATCTCAACGAATCTGCATCGCTGGTAAAAAGTGCTAAATTGATAATTACCCATGATACAGGCCTGATGCACATTGCAGCCGCTTTGCAAAAACCTGTTATTTCAATTTGGGGCAATACGGTGCCTGCTTTTGGTATGTATCCTTATTACGGAAGTAACAGCAGGCAGCAGTATGATGTGGTGGAAATAAATAAACTGTGGTGCCGCCCCTGTAGCAAAATCGGGTATAAAAAATGCCCCCGCGGCCACTTTAAATGCATGGAAAAAATTGCTGTTAACGATATTGTAAATCTGATGTGGAACAGGATAGGCAAATAAAATAGAAATTGATTTACATTATCTTGCAACTACTCTATGATAAAGAAATACTTCCTTATTATTTTTTGTTTGGTTTCAATTACCGCCCGGGCGCAATTTACTGTAACCATAAAATGGTTACAGGCAGGCCATTTAAATAATAGTGATACCTTATATTATAATACTGATAAAAAATTAACCTGGGCCGATTTTAAAGGCAGGCCCGATGCTGCAAGCCCCGCCGCTGCTGTAACAGAATCGGGATTTGGTTACCGGTTAAACATGAATGGGGGTAATAACAGGATAGAAGTGATTGTTACTGTTTTTTGCTATTTTGATAAAAAGAAATCGTGGGTTAAAAAAGATATGGATACAGAATATGCATTAACTCACGAACAACACCATTATGATATTACTTATATAAATGCCTGCCGGTTTATTAATAAGCTAAAACAAACAACATTCAGCAGGAATAATTACAGCCGGCTTGTTGAAAAAATTTACAATGAGCATACCGAATCTTTAGGAAATATGCAAGATGCGTATGACGGGCAAACAGCAAACGGGCGAATCAAAAAACAGCAATTAGCCTGGAATAAAAAAATAGAAGATGAATTGGCAGCCTTAGCTACACATTAACAATCAATACAGGTATTTTTAATTCGTGCCTTACCGTATTTACCGTTTCGCCATAAATAAAATCTTTAAACCCTGCATGGCCATGTGCTCCCATCACCAGTAAATCTGCCTGTGCTTCTTTTGTTAACCTTACAATTTCTTTGGCCCTGTTTTTATATCCTAAATATCCTTCGGCAATAAACCCTTTATTTTTTATTTGTAAAATGTAAGAATCCAGTTGTTCCTTGTCTTTCCTCGATTCGTAATCATCGCTTTTATCTCCATAAATCCTGGCGCTTGCACTTTCAACAACATGTACTAAAAGAAATTGTGTATCCTTTTTGCCCTGCCCAATAGCATAGGCTAGTAGTTTATAATCGTTTTCGCTAAAATCGAGTGCTATGGCAATCTTTTTAAAATCGGGTATGCCAAGGTCTTTAAGTGTATTGGTTTCGGCATGTATTTTTATAGAGCTTTGTTTTATTGGTTTAGTAATAAAGGGGCTAATGATGATATATACAAGCAATGCAATACAGATTATTGCAGCAACAAACAATAATATTTTTTGCCACCAGTTGCCCGAAATAAAAACATCACTCATTTCATTTACCAGCATTCTTAAGTTTAAATAAACAAGAACCGATGCTATAACCCATGCTAAAGCTTTTTGAAAATGGTTAATGACAAACTTGCCCATTGTTTTTTTATCGCTTACAAAATGTATAAGTGGTATAATAGCAAACCCCAGTTGTAAGCTTAAAATTACCTGGCTTAAAATAAGCAGGGCATCCACATTTTTTTCGCCATAAACAATAATAACAATAAGTGCAGGAATAATGGCTACCAGCCTTGTTATGAGCCTTCGTAACAAAGGGTTTATACGCAGGCTTAAATATCCTTCCATAATTATCTGGCCTGCCAGTGTGCCGGTAATGGTACTGCTTTGTCCTGCTGCAATAAGCGCAATTGCAAATAGTACCGGCGCCACATTACCCAAAAATTGGGGTAGCAGCCTGTGTGCATCTTTTATTTCGGCTACATCTACATTTCCACTTTTAAAAAATACTGTAGCGGCTACAATTAAGATAGCTGCATTTACAAAAAAAGCAAGGTTTAATGCAATGCTGGTATCAATACGGTTAAATTTAATTGCTTGTTTTATTCCAGCATCAGTACGGTCAATTTTACGTGTTTGCACCAATGCCGAATGCAGGTATAAGTTATGTGGCATAACGGTTGCGCCAATTATGCCAATGGCAATATATAATGCTTCATTATCCATAGCCCTGGGAATAAACCCAGTAGCTATTTCTGCTAAAGCAGGTTTGGCTAAAAATATTTGAACCAGGAAAGAGATACCAATAATACCAACTAAAGCAATAATAAATGCTTCCATCTTTTTTATACCCAGTTTTTGCAGGTACAATAGTAAAAAAGTGTCTAATACTGTTATAGAAACTCCCCACACCAGTGGCAGGCCGGTGAGCAATTGAATACCAATGGCCATACCCAGCACTTCGGCAAGGTCGCAGGCGGCAATGGCTATCTCTGCTAAAATGTATAAAAGAAAATTAATGGCTTTAGGATAAGTCTCCCTGTTAGCTTGTGCAAGGTCTCGACCTCTTACAATACCAAGCCTGGCCGATAGCCCCTGTAAAAGCAGCGCCATCAGGTTGCTCATCAATAATACCCAAATTAAAGCATACCCAAATTTACTGCCACCGGCAAGGTCAGTTGCCCAATTGCCGGGGTCCATATAGCCCACACTTACCAGGTATGCAGGGCCTAAAAATGAAAAGATTCTTCGCCAGCCATTTTTTTTAATAGTGGTATCAACCGAACTGTGCACTTCACTTAATGAAGCCTCATGTATTTTTTTACTCAGCATAATGAACGAAAATATTTTTTGCTACCTGCTCACTAATGATACAGGGGTTTTGTTTTAAAATTTTTATCTGTAACGACCCGTCAAATTCAAATTTGTTTAGCACAGATACCTGTGTACCCAATGCTATATTGTAATGCTTCAGCATCTCCAGCATTTGCGGCGCCTGGTTACCAACCGAACTAACAGTTACTGTTTTTTTTAATGGTATATTGGTTAGGTTTTGTTGGTTAATAGTTGGTATACGGCCATTTTTATCAGGGATGGGATCGCCATGTGGGTCAAAAGAAGGATTGCCCAAAAAATTATCAAGCCGCTGTACCAACTCATCGCTGCTGATATGTTCTAATTCTTCGGCTATTGCATGTACTTTATCCCAGTCAAATTTTAATTTTTCAACTAAAAAAAATTCCCAAAGCCTGTGTTTGCGAACTACCTGTAAGGCCACTTTTTTCCCGGTTTCGCTTAGCTTAAATCCTTTGTAGCGTTCGTATTGCAGTAACTTTTTATTCTTAAGTTTTTTTAGCATATCGGTTACCGAGGCTGCCCTGGTTTGCATTTGGGCTGCAAGAGAATTGGTATTTACTATGCCACTTTGTTGCTGCAGGTGATAAATACTCTTGATATAATTCTCTTCGCTAATTGTAAAATTCATAGTCTATAAAATTAAAATTTAGACAAATCTAAAAATATTTCTCAAATAAAAAAATAATTCTTTGCTGTACAACTTTTTTAATTAGTACATTGAAGTAATAAAAATTGGGTATATGAGAAAAAATATAAGTTCAGGATCGCCCTGGGAAGAAATTGTAGGATATTCAAGAGCTGTACGTGTAGGAAATACCATAGAGGTAGCTGGTACCACTGCCATGGATGGAGATATACTAATTGGTAAAGGAGATATGTATGCACAAGCCAGTTTTATATTTAAGAAAATTGAAGTGGCACTGCAGAAAGCCGGCGCCTCAATGAATGATGTGGTGCGTACCAGGATGTTTATAACTGATATTGGCAGGTGGCAAGAAGCTGCTAAAGCACACGGCGAAGTATTTAAAAACATAAAGCCGGCCGCAACCATGGTAGAAGTTTTAAGGCTTATACAAGATGATTTATTAATTGAAATAGAAGCCACTGCCCTGGTAGATATTAACTAAAGTGTATATTTTACATGATTGATTTTGTTATTTTTCCATTAATATTGCGCCTTAAACCAATTGTAACCCATTATGGATTTTTCTTCTTTTACGGTACCCTACCATATTGATGAACAGTATAATAAACGAGTAGCTTATTTTTCAATGGAATTTGCAGTGAGCCAGCCCTTAAAAATTTACAGTGGTGGCCTGGGCTTTTTAAGTGGCTCCCATATTCGTAGTGCTTATGAATTAAGACAAAACCTTGTAGGAATTGGTATATTATGGAAATACGGTTATTACGACCAGGCCCGCAACCAGGATCAGACTTTACAAGTACAATGGAACGAAAAGATTTATAATTTTCTTGAAGACACCGGCATCAAATTCCAGGTGGATATTCACGAACACCCGGTTTGGGTTAAAGCCTGGTACCTTAATCCCGAAACTTTTAAAACAGCCCCGCTGTTTTTACTTAGCACCGATTTACCAGAAAATGATTATGTATCGCAAACCATCACACACCGTTTGTATGATGCCAATGTGGCTACTAAAGTGGCACAGTTTATTTTACTGGGTGTAGGTGGCGCCAAACTGATGGATGAACTTAATTTTAACCCCGAGTTGTATCATTTAAATGAAGCACATGCCATCAGCTCGGCATTTTACCTGTATAATAAACTTGGCAGTAAAGAAGAAGTAAAAAAACACATGGTGTTTACTACCCACACACCCGAAGAAGCCGGTAACGAAAAACATGATATTCATCTTTGCGAAAAGATGGGTTATTTCTGCGGGATGGAATTGGAAAAAGTAAGAGAACTTACCGGTATGACGGGAGATCTTTTCAACCATTCGCTGGCAGCATTACGTTTTTCAAAACTGGCAAATGGTGTAAGCCAGTTGCATGGAGAGGTAAGCAGGAAACTCTGGAGCAAGTTTGATGGAATTTGCGAAATAAAAGCCATTACCAATGCACAAAACTGGCATTACTGGGCCGATAAGCAACTGTATCGATATATGGAAGCACATAACGAAGATGGATTTATTGATCGTAAATGGTATTTAAAAAAGCGTGCGTTTGAAGTGGTGGCCGACCAAACAGGCAAACTTTTTAACCCCAATGTATTTACCATTGTGTGGGCACGCCGTTTTGCAGGGTACAAAAGAGCCGAGTTAATTACACGTGATGAAGAAAGGTTTGAAGCATTATTGAATAACCCTAAATACCCTGTACAAATTATATGGGCGGGAAAACCTTACCCGGTTGATTACCCTGCCATCAGCGATTTTAATATGCTGGTGCATTTAAGCAAGAAATATGATAATGTAGCTGTTTGTGTTGGTTACGAACTTGCTTTAAGCAAAAGGTTAAAACAAGCATCAGACCTTTGGCTTAATAACCCCCGTGTACCCAGGGAAGCAAGTGGCACCAGCGGTATGACAGCAGCCATGAATGGCGCTGTAAACTGCAGTACAAATGATGGCTGGATTTGTGAATTTATTAATCATGGCAACAATGGCTTTGTAGTACCGCCAATTGATTATGAAAACATAAGTGTGCGTGAGCAGGATGAATATGATTTAAACAAACTGTACGAAATTTTAGAAAACCAGGTGTTGCCATTGTATTACGATAATCCCGAAGTGTGGCGGCAAATTATAAAAAATGGCATGCGTGATGTGCGCTGGCAGTTTGATAGCAACCGCATGGCTAAAGAATATTACGATATACTTTATCAATAAAATTCTCCAATCATGCTTGTTGATTAAAACAAGTGTTGCATTGGGCGTTAAACAATTTTTGATAAACGGTATTAAGAAAAAACAGGATAGTGTAGCAAATAAATAACTTTGCTACACTTTTTTTATGCTAAGTGCCACCCTTAATCTTTACAGGAATGCCTATACGGGGCTAAGCCGCCGTATGTGGTTGCTTGCTGTTGTTATGCTTATTAACCGCAGCGGCACCATGGTATTACCATTTATGACATTGTATTGCAAACATATTGGTTTCAATACAAGGCAGGCTGGTTACGTAGTTGCTATTTATGGTTTGGGGGCCTTAACCGGCGCATTTATTGGCGGTAAAATAAGCGACCGCTTTGGGTTTTATTACACACAATTTTTTTCATTGTTTTTTGGCGGGGTTTTGTTTATGGTGCTTGGCCTTATGAACAGTTACTTTTCAATTTGTGTTGCTACTTTTTTCTTAAGCATGGTAAATGAATCTTTCAGGCCTGCCAATGCTACAGCTATAGCACATTACAGCACTGTGCAAAACCGCACACAGGCTTTTTCAATCATAAGGCTGGCAATAAATATTGGCTGGGGTGTAGGCAGTGCATTGGGTGGGTTACTGGCATCAATAAATTATCACCTGCTTTTTTGGGTAGATGGTTGTACAAATATTACTGCATCATTTTTATTATTATGGTTACTGCCCAAAGTTAGTGTAGCACAGCAGCAAAATAGGCAGGCATCTTTACCCGTAGTAAAACCAAAGCCGGTTTATACCGATAAAATATTTATGTTTTTTATTACGCTGCAGGTATTGTTTGCAATCTGTTTCTTTCAATTATTTACAACAATACCCTTGTATTTTAAAGAAGGATTACAAATAAATGAATTTGGTATTGGCAGTTTAATGGCGCTTGGCGGCATCATCATTGCATTGTTTGAAATGGTAATTGTTTTTAAATTAGAAGGCAGCAAGCCTTACCTGCGTTTAATTACTATTGGTACCATTTTAATGGGATTATCTTTTTTTATTTTAAACATACCTTTTATTCATGGATTTGCCATTGCAACTGTAGCCATGGTATCAATTACCATTGCCGAAATGATAACCATGCCATTTATGAACTCTTATTATATATCGTTAAGCAGCGAAGCCAACAGGGGCCAATACGCAGCTTATTATACTATGGCGTGGAGTTTTGCCCAGGTAATTGGAAGCACAGTTGGTACACAACTTGCCTATTTTGCAGGATTTAACAATCTATGGTGGATGGTAGGCAGTATTTGTTTATTAACTGCATTGGGTTACCACCTGATACTTAAATACAGTTAATAAATTACCTGAACCTGTACTTTTAATTGTACACTGTTTTAGTAGTAGTTTTTGCTGTTATCGGCATATCTTGCCCCATCATTTGAAAGCTACCTGTTATATCCGATACGGTATCTCTTTTCTTTACCAGTCCTGTACTTATATCAAACAGTACCTGTCCGGTAGTTTTAGTATCTGTTTTAATTTCAAATTCCATTCCCTGGAAATCTAATTTGTTTGTTGCTTTTACAGTTGTTTCAATATTCAACACAGCTTCATTACCGGTTACCGATTGAAGCGTATAAGTACGGATGGTTTTTGTATCTGCAGTTTTGCTGGTATCAGCCCAGCTATCACCTGTTTTTTTTCCGGCAGGTAAAATTTCAAAAGCGCTTTCCACTACTGCAGCATCCGATGTATTAGAAAACATCTTCATCATATTTTCAGAAATATTATTTGCATCCTCATCACTATCTTTTGTTGCTGCCTGTTTGGGCGCAATTACAGCACCGGTTGTTTTATCAATCATTACATCGTTTACCTTGTTCATTTTATCGTCAAAAATTTTGGCCATGTCGGCATTGTTGCCATCTTTATTATCCGAATCATAAGTATTGTTTTGCCCCATCATGTTCATGTTTATTTTTAATTTGGTAAGTGTATTGCTGATGCTGTAATTATTGGTATCACTATCTTTTACCTGCAACGAATTGATGGATGCTGTTACACTGTTCAGTTGCATACCCATACCTAAATCGGCATCGATGGTTACATCATTATTTACAGAAATTTTTTGGCCCTTTAAAAGTAAAATGGCATTTGTGTTAGTTTGTGCCATCATTATTTGGGCAATTACAAGCGATGCGGTAAACGAGATTATTTTTTTCATTTAATTTTTTATTGATGGGCAAATATATCAACAATCATATTTACAAACTGTTTGGTTGATAATTTTTGTATTTTTTTAAATTTTGATGTTATGATAAAAATAAAGGCTGTTCATTTCTGAACAGCCCCAAAAGGTTATTGTTTTTATACAATTGAATTATCCTATTACTTGTACATTAACAGCGTTCATTCCTTTTTTGCCTTCCTGCAATTCAAACTCAACGTTGTCGCCTTCTTTAATATCGCTGATTAATCCACTTACGTGAACGAAAGTTTCTTTGTTTGAATCATTGTGTTTAATAAATCCGAATCCTTTTTCAGTATTGAAAAACTTAACGGTACCTTGTTGTTTGTCCATTTTAAATTTTGTATTGTATTAATAAAGCGCAAATATAGCATTAAAAAAAATAACCTGACTTTTTATTATATCTTCCGGTTTTACCTGCTAAAAGTTTTAAATGATTAACTTTATAGCCAACGACGGCCTGCGCTTAAAAATTTATCCGGTATGAACGATATTACAAGTGTAATAACAGGCTCAGGGTGTTATATACCCAAATTTATAAAGTCGAATAAAGATTTTGCCAGCCATAATTTTTATGCCGAAGATTCTACGGCACTTGATATTGAGCCTCACCTGGTTATAGAAAAGTTTAAGAAAATAACAGGTATAGAAGAAAGGCGATATGCTCCATCCAATATTGAGTCGAGTGATATGGCAGCAATAGCTGCTCAAAAAGCTATTGATGCTGCCGGCTGCGATGCAGAAACAATTGACCAGATTATAGTGGCACATAATTTTGGGAATGTACAAAAACATACTATTCAAACAGATGTATTACCGGCACTTGCATCAAGAGTGAAACATGCGCTTAAGATTGAAAACCCATCTTGTGTACCGTACGATATTTTATTTGGTTGCCCCGGTTGGGTACAGGGTGTAATACAGGCCCACACCTATTTTAAAGCAGGTATTGCAAAAAAATGCCTGGTTATTGGTACCGAAACCTTATCCCGTGTTTTGGATGTGTACGACCGTGACAGTATGATTTTTTCTGACGGCGCCGGCGCCTGTGTACTTGAAGCAAGAGAGGCTGTTGATGAGGGACCTGGTATTTTAGGGTTTAGTGTTCAGTCGCATTGCGGTACAGAGGTTGACTACCTGAACCTGGGAAAATCGTATTACCCTGATTCGGACCCACGGATTAGATATATTAAAATGAAAGGCAGAAAAGTGTATGAATATGCTATGAAGAATGTACCACTTGCCATGAAACAATGCCTTGATAAGAGCAACATAAACATCAGCCGGTTAAAAAAGATTTTCATTCACCAGGCCAATGAAAAAATGGATGAAGCTATTGTGAATGAGTTATACAAATTATACGGCATTGCCAGTCCCCCGCAAAATATTATGCCCATGAGTATCCATTACCTGGGCAACAGTTCTGTTGCCACCATTCCCACACTTTTTGATTTGGTGATAAAAGGGAATATGGATGGACACCAGTTGAATACCGGGGATATTATTTTATTTGCATCGGTAGGTGCAGGCATGAACATTAATGCGGTTTGTTACCGCATGTAAAATGTTCATTCATTTAATTATAAGACTATTAAAAATTTCTACCGCCTGTACCTCTAGCTTTAGGTAATTCTTTTCTTGGTATTTTTTCATCAAGCTGTGCAGTATTATATACAAATGATGCAATAATAGTAGCAGCTTGCTTTAAATCTTCGGGCACCAGGTGGTCGTAAGTATCCATATTGGTATGATGCGTACGTGTGTTGTACTCTATTTCATCCTGTATAAATTGAAAGCCGGGGATACCAACCGCATCAAACGACAGGTGATCGGTGCCACCGGTATTGTTGATGGTAACTGTTTTTGCTCCCAGGTCATGAAAAGGTTGCAGCCATTTTTCAAATATAGGACCGGCAGCTTCATTGCCTTGTAAATAAACACCTCTTATTTTTCCGGTGCCGTTATCAAGATTGTAATAAGCCGATACCATTTTATGAGCTGGTTTTAAAACCATATCTGCAGGGTCGGCAAAATGATTTTTTACATAATTGCGTGAACCGTATAACCCTTGTTCTTCGCCGCTCCACAATGCAATGCGTATGGTTCTTTTAGGTTGCAAACCTGTTGCTTTTAAAATCCTCACAGCTTCCATCATTACAGCACTGCCTGCTGCATTATCAGTAGCTCCTGTAGCGCCCTGCCAGCTATCAAGGTGGCCGCCAAGCATTACCAGTTCATCTTTTAAAACGGGGTCGGTACCGGGTATTTCAGCTACTACGTTATAACCCTTTATATCGTTGTTATAAAATTTAGTTTTTACATCTGTTTCCATCTGTACTTTAATACCGGCTTCTGCCAGGCGTTGTACCCTTAAGTAATCATCGCTCGATAACATCACCCAGGCATAACTATTTTTTGCATCTTTGGCATACGAGCCCCCGTTTTGTACAAACAAAGTACCATCGTTTCCACGCCCGTTCATACTTAATACAAGTGCTGGTTTTTCTTTGTTGTAAAATGCATCCATCTGCCTGCCAAGTGCACGCTGTTGTTGCATGGCAGCTATTTGTTCAGGTGTAAAATTTCTTCTTTGGCGCCGGGTAGTATCTTTTTTTGCATTGGCCATTTTTTCTAATTCTTCATCTGTGTACCGGTTGCCATCGGGTGTAAAAGAAGGATGTAAAGTATCGTTGGTATAAAACATTACTATTTGCCCATTAATTTTTCCGGCATAATCCTGGTATAATTGAGTAGAATCTTTTGCCTTGATAAGGATTACACTTCTGCTTATAATTCCATTGCCGGGAGTACTTCCTGTCCATGCTCTTGGAATGGCAATCATGGGTGCATAATAAGGCGCCGTCATAGCTACATAACAGCGTGTTTGTTCCCAACCGGTTCCAAAATCGCCCCAGGGTTCTATTTTGGCATTTACCAACCCCATCTTTGTTAACTCATCTTTAGCCCAGCTTGCAGCCCTAAAAAATCCCGGTGAATTGGTAAGCCTTGGCCCGCTGATATCTGTAAGATGAAATGCAATGTCCATCACTTTAGAATTAGTAAGCCCTTCTTTCCTGATTTTATCTGTGGCATCATCCTGTGCAAATGAAATTGAACTGTATAAAGAAATTATAAGTACAAAAAGAAATTGTTTTTTCATGTTGGTTTATTTTATAAATGAAGGTATAATTTACGCATTTCGGCATAATTACACAAACAAAATTTGATGAATGAAAAAGCCTGTAAGCAAAGTTTGCTGTTTATATGGCATTGATAAAACAACAAAATCATTCTAACGGCCAGATGTACTTTTTCGCATTCGTTTTGGCCCATACCAAAGCCAAAATCCGGTTATGGTAAAAATTAATAGGGCAAGCCCCATTACAGAAGTGTAAACTAACTTTATATATCCTCCAGTGGTTCCAAAATAATTATCCAGTATCGAACCATCGTGTATGTTTTCAATGAAATCCGATCTGCGCCGCTCTATATGTAAAAGTTGCCCGGTAACACCGTCAAGCTGAACTCCCCAATAATGGTCTTTAAAAATAAATTTCACCATTCCTTTATTTTTACGAACATCCATTCTATCCAGTTCAAGTGATAAACCAGGCGACACTGAATCGTGAAGTATTTTACAGGCATTTTTGTGTAAACTATCCAGAGGCAACCAATCCTTTAAGTGGGTTGATGTTCCTTTATAAGATTTTGCCATAATTAGCCCACCGCTGTTTTTTTTCCAACCTAACAAAACTCCTGTTACCGATACAAAAAAGAAAAACACAAACAATAAGGCGCCTGTTGTTCTGTGAATTTTTCTAAAAATTCTTAAAACTTTAGCTTGTTTGTGTCTTTTGTTTTGATCTTTCATTAAAAAAAATTTGAGTAAACTGTTACAATGTTTGTAACGGTATGGCTTAGGTTATAATTGGGGTTAAATACTTTTGCTCAATTTAATAAACAAAGTTGAATCTTACTCTTTCTTTGAATTGAAGTTTTTCTACCTCGTTTTTGGCAGTTTGATATTAACAGTTTGGGCTTTAATTGAGTTCTTGCCCATTCAAAAGTCGTGTAATGTCTTCTTTTATGTCGTTATTTGGCTCAACTTTTAAATGCCTTATTTCTCTGTAAATCGCTGATGGCCAATTTTCCTGTTTCCATTTTTCTAATATCCTGATTGCCATATTTCGGTTCCTGGTTACAGGGCTTCTAAGTGTGGTTAAGATAATTTTTTCTCCTTTTTTTAGGATAGTTCTCTAAAAATGTGGTTGCATATTCAAGACTAAGATGTTTATTATAATTATCTCTAAAACCAATTGAGTCTTTTGCTCCTGTGCCTAATTTTTCAAATGGTAAATGGTTAAGAGCAAAGTCAATAATTTTATCTGTATGTTCGAGTTTGCTGTAATGTGTTACATCATACCATGAAGTACTATCCAGGGGTTTCTCCTTAAGTTTTGCCCATACTGTTTTCCATAAATCAATGCCTGGTTTTTCTGCTGCTTTTTTTGCATTCCAATACTTTACATTGTCATTACTTTGCAATCATTCAAATACATCATCATTCCAATCTCTAATTTCAGTTGGTTCATTCTTATGAAATATGTTTTGTAACCATTTTTTTATCATTGGAATTTTATTTTAGGCAATCCGCTAACAACTAACTAACCGTAGCTTCTTCCAAATAACTTTCCATTGGCTCACAGGTACAAATCAAATTCCTGTCGCCATACGTGTTATTAATTCGGCTGATTGAAGGCCAAAATTTATTTTTTGTAATGTACAAAAGCGGAAAAGCTGCTTCCATACGACTGTAGGCATGGTTCCATTCATTGGCACAAATTACCTGTTGTGTATGTGGCGAATTTTTTAAAGCATTATCCGTTTTATCGGCCCTGCCTTCTTCAATGGCTTTTATTTCGCCATGAATGCTTATCAAGGCTTCGCAAAAACGATCAAGCTCTGCTTTGTCTTCGCTTTCTGTTGGCTCAATCATAATAGTGCCCGGCACCGGGAAACTTAATGTGGGGGCATGAAAACCATAATCCATCAGGCGCTTGGCCACATCTTCGGCTTCAATGCCGGTTGTGGTTTTAAAAGGCCGCAAGTCAACAATAAACTCATGTGCACAATAACCATTATGCCCGGTATATAAAATAGGGTAGTGCTTTTCTAATCTCGATTTCATGTAATTGGCATTAAGAATTGCATATTCGGTAGATTGCTTAAGGCCTTTGGCGCCCAGCATTTTTATATATGCATAACTTATCAGTAAAATACTGGCGCTTCCATAAGGGGCGGCGCTTACTGCATGTATTGAACTGTTAGTAGATGGTAATGTATCATTTTTATAATGCCCCGGTAAATAAGGTTTCAATTTATTGTTTACACAAATTGGCCCTACACCCGGCCCACCGCCACCGTGTGGTATAGCAAATGTTTTGTGCAGGTTTAAATGGCAAACATCGGCACCTATGGCGCCCGGGCTTGTTAACCCAACCTGTGCATTCATATTAGCACCGTCCATATAAACAAGGCCGCCATTATCATGCACCAGTTTACACATCTTTTTAATGCCCGGCTCAAATACACCATAAGTGCTTGGGTAGGTAACCATAAAAGCAGCAAGGTTATTTTTATGTTCCTGTGCTTTTAATTTTAAATCTTCAATATCTATAAATCCTTTTTCATCGCTTTTTACCACTACCACTTTCATGCCAGCCATAATAGCGCTTGCCGGGTTGGTACCATGTGCCGAAATTGGTATAAGCACAATATTCCTGTGACTTTCATTTCTTGCAGCATGATAAGCCCTGATGGTAAGCAGGCCTGTATATTCGCCCTGTGCGCCACTGTTTGGCTGTAATGAGCAGGCATTAAAGCCTGTTATCTTGCTTAGGAATTCTTCCAGTTTTGTAATCATGTACTGGTAGCCCTTTGTTTGCGATGCAGGTGCAAAAGGATGAATAGCGCTAAACTGAGGCCAGCTTACCGGTATCAGTTCGGTGGCGGCATTTAGTTTCATGGTGCAACTTCCCAGGCTAATCATTGATGTGTTTAAACTAAGGTCTTTATTCTCCAAAGATTTTATATACCGCATCATCAGGCTTTCGCTGTGATAGCTGTTAAATACCGGGTGTGTTAAATAGGCCGATGTTCTTTTGCCAAACAATGCATCAGCTTCATCAAAAACCAGGTTGAATGATTTTCCTGTAACTGCATTAAATAATGCTCCCAGGTTTTTTTCTGTTTCACCAATATAATTGCTTGTTACTTCATCAATAGATAAACTGATAGTACCATTGTTATGATAATGAAAATTGGCTTTATTTTTTTCTGCCGCTTTCTTAAAAGATTCAATATCGGCCACTTCAAAACTTACGGTATCAAAAAACTGTTGTGTTAAAACTTTTATACCGGCATTGCTTAATCCTTTTGCTATGGCAGCAGTTAATACATGTATTCTTTGTGCAATCTTTTTTAAACCATCGGGCCCATGGTACACTGCATACATAGCCGCCATATTGGCCAGCAATGCCTGTGCCGTACAAATATTTGAAGTTGCTTTTTCTCTTTTTATATGCTGTTCTCTTGTTTGTAAAGCCATCCGCAGTGCACGGTTATTTTGTGCATCAATACTTACGCCGATGATGCGGCCGGGGATACCTCTTTTAAATTCATCTTTGGTGGCAAAGAAAGCTGCATGTGGCCCGCCATAACCAAGCGGAACGCCAAACCGCTGTGCCGAGCCCACAGCCACATCGGCACCCAGTTCGCCGGGTGGCGTAAGCAGGGTTAAAGCCAACAGGTCGGTAGCCATTACCACATAACCTTTTACTGCATGAACTTTATTAATAAAATCACGGTAATCCTCTACCGAACCAATACTGTTAGGATATTGTACAATGGCGCCAAAATAACTATCATCAAGCGATGCTGTTGAATAATCGCCATAAACAAGTTCAATCCCAATTGGCGCAGCACGGGTTATAAGCACATCTTTTGTCTGGTTAAAAATATATGTATCAACAAAAAACTTTGGCGCTGTAATATCATCGCCTTTGTTTTTATGATGAAAAAGCATGGCCATGGCTTCGGCGGCAGCTGTTGCTTCATCAAGCAGGCTGGCATTTGATAATTCCAGGCCCGTTAGGTCACAAACCATCGTCTGAAAATTCAACAGGCTTTCCAGTCGTCCCTGCGATATCTCTGCCTGGTAGGGCGTGTATTGAGTGTACCATCCGGGGTTTTCAAAAACATTACGCAAAATTACACTAGGTGTAATGGTATTATAATAACCCTGGCCAATGTAATTATTGTATAGCTTGTTTTTTGCTGCAATCTTTTTTAATTCAGCTAAGTATTCAAATTCTGTTTGCGCCTTAGGCAGGTTCAATTCTTTTTTAAGCCTGATGGTTTCGGGCAAAGTTTTATCAATCAGTTGCTGCAGGCTTTGTACACCAATGGTACTAAGCATTTGTTCAGTTTCTTTTTTACCCGGGCCAATATGGCGGCCGGCAAATTCGTACTGTTGGTCTTCAAAAAGCTTCATATTGCTGATATGTTTTTATTTTAGTTGTTCCGGCATTTGTACTGTACTCATCATCGTTGTGTCACTCACTTGTACCGCATACCTTTATGCAGCGCCACCCGTTGTTAAGTGGCGCAAATTTACGATAACGAAACAAGATTTTGATACCCATATCTTGACTACTTTTGCCCTGTGGAAAATTGATGGAATGAATGGTTATAACTTTTACAATGGCAGAAGATTTATTACATAACTGGCAAAAAAAGTCGGCCGATCATCAAAAGGAATATAAAAAATACCTGCACCGTGCCGATAAGAATAAAGTGCTGAAAGCATTGCCTGCACTGCATGTAGAGGCTGTTGATAAGATAGATTGCCTGCAGTGTGCCAATTGTTGCAAAAATTATTCGCCCCGGTTTAAAACACCGGATATAAAGCGTATAGCTAAATATTTGCAAATAAAAGAAAGCGACCTAATAAATACATACCTGCATATAGATGAAGATGGCGATTATGTTTTAAAAATGAAACCTTGCCCTTTTTTGGGTGCTGATAATTTTTGCAGTATTTATGAAGCAAGGCCTTCCGATTGCCGCCGCTTTCCATATACTGATGAAGATGTTGTATTAAAAAGACAATCGCTTACATTAAAAAACAGCAGTTTTTGCCCCATTGTATATTTTGTTCTGGAAAAATTGATACAGCAGAAATAGTTAACTGTTGATGATTTTTACAATTATGTTTTTTAAAATTTACCTAGAATATTTTGTTACAGCATTTATTTTGCAGTTAATTCTTCATATGCAGCTGTTAACGGCCTTGCTATACCTTCGCCTTTCCATTCGGGCGAGCCGGGTATTTCGGTAGCTTTTAATATTTCATCTTTTGATTTGCCAGCTTTTATTTCGCTTTCGGTAAATGTTAAAACATTTTCCAGGTAGTTTCTAAATGCAATCAAATCATCTTTATTTAAAAGAACATCATACCCATTGCCCGAATGGCCGCATACATACTGTGTTTTTTTGCTGAAGGTAGCTGTTGTTTTTTCTAATAGTTTTATCCAATTACTAATACTGGCGCCTGCTTTTTTATCAATATATGGGTGCTTACGGTTAAAAACAAGGTCGCCCATGTGCAGGATATTTGCTTTTTCAAAATGAACCAGGCTATCACCATTTGTATGGCCGGCGCCATAATAATGCAGGCTTATTTTTTCTTTGCCAACTTTTTCGCTCCATAAATTTGTAAATACCTGGTCTGGTAACAACTGTTTGTCTTCTTTGTTTTGTTCCTTTGCAACCCTTTGCTGGTTTGCTTTTGAGTTGGCATGTGCCAGCACATGCGGTACTAATCCTTTAAAAGCAATGTTGCCCGAAGTATGATCGCCGTGATGATGTGTATTAATTAATAGCCTGAAAGGTTTTTCGCATTTCTTTTTTAATTCATCAATTAAATGTTGTGCCGAATCGGGAAACTGTGCATCTACCACTACTGCGCCTTCATCTGAAAGATAAAAAGCGATAGTGCCGCCTTTTTCGGTAAAAATGCCGATATTTTTGGTAAGCATTTTTATATTCCATGCGGGGGCGGCTAAAAAAGCTGCCAGGCTTTTTTTATCCAATAAAGCCAGGCTTGCAATGGTTAAACTGCTGTTGCGGATAAAGCTACGGCGTTGCATAATATTAATTATTAAAAGTGAAGATGATAGAAAAGCATGTTAAGGTACATAAATCCCGTAAAAATTAAAACAGTTTAACCCGGTTTTATATACTGCCAATTTATTTTTTTATTGCATGTAAACTTACTTTAATTTAGATGTATTGAAAATGAAAACATGAGTTACGCAGTTTGTTGTGTTCCGGTTGCCCCTGTGAGGATAGAACCCGACCACCGTACAGAAATGATTAGCCAGCTTTTATTTGGTGAATGTTGCATTATAACCGTTGTTGAAAAAAATGGCTGGATAAAGATTGTAAATAAACTGGATGCTTATACCGGTTGGTGCCAGTTATCGCATTTCCAGGAAATTGATGATAAACAATATTACCTGGAAGAAAACAACCTTACCGCCGACTGGGTGAGTGAAATAGATTATAATGGCCACATGATGTGGGTACCCATGGGCAGTTCATTAACAGCACTTATGAATGGCAATGCTTTTTGGCGTAAGAGCACTGTGCATTTTAAAGGTAATGTATGGAATGCAGCAACTGCAAAGCAGGATGCAAAAACCATTAAACAACTTGCTTTTAAATTTTTAAATACTACATATTTATGGGGAGGCCGTTCGGTTTTTGGGATAGACTGCAGCGGATTTACGCAAGCCGTATATAAATTTTTAAATGTTCATTTACTAAGGGATGCACAGCAACAGGCTACACAGGGCGAGTTGGTTGGTTTTTTACAACAGGCACATTGCGGTGACCTTGCATTTTTTGATGATGAAGAAGGACAAATTATACATACCGGCATCTTACTAAACCAACATGAAATTATTCATGCTTCGGGTAAAGTACGTATTGATAAAATTGATACCGAAGGAATCATTCATGCCGATACCGGGGTGCGAACACAAAAGTTACGAATCATTAAACGTTATGTATGACCGTTATTGGGTTGATTTGTAATGGTGGTTTTTTCTGATGAAGGTGTTGGTGCCGATTTTTTAGGGCTATCAAAAAATAGCATTTTTATGCTTATTAAAATCATAAGAACAGCAAAAACTTTTTTTAAGGATTCCTGTGGCAGGCTAAGCGCTATCTTGCTTCCAAAATAACTGCCCGCAAAAAACGCAAGCGATATGATGACCACCACCCTTATATCAATATAACCCTGTTTGTAATATTGCATAACCCCTAACAGCCCGATGGGTAATAATAATATACCCAACGATGTGCCTTGCGCCATCTTTTGCGAAAATGCAAGAAAATATACAAGAGCCGGTACAATAATAATTCCTCCGCCAATTCCAACCAGGCCACTTAATACACCGGCGGCAATGCCTACCATTATCAGTATAATAATCATTTGTGTGCTCATAACAGTTTTTTTTTGATTCATATTAATATGCTTATTTGATACAGCAGATTTACGTTTAAAATGGCCGTTAAATTTAATTAGGAAACTTCACTTTATAATAGGCAATGGCTTCTTCAATAACTTTATAAGCGGCTTCTTTATCCTGGAATTCATCTATCTCCACTTTTTTATTTTCAAGCACTTTGTATTGTTCAAAATAATTGCGTAAAACTGCAATGAAATGTTTGGGTAAAGATGCAACATCTGTATAAAAATTTACAGCAGGGTCTTTACTGGCTACTGCAATTATTTTATCATCTCTTTCTCCATTATCAATCATCTGCATGTTGCCAATAACAGTAGCTTCTACCAGGCAAAGCGGAGCAATGCTTTCGCTGCAAATTACCAATATATCCAATGGGTCACTATCCTGCCCAAGGGTTTGAGGTATAAAGCCATAATTAACCGGGTAATGAAAAGATGAATAAATAACACGATCTAATTTTAATAAACCTGTTTTTTTGTCCACTTCATATTTTGCATGAGAGCCTTTAGGAATTTCGATTAGCCCATTTACGGTTTGAGGTGCTTTGTCTCCATAATCGGCGCCGTGCCAGGGATGTAATGTGTACATACTAAGTTTTAATTTTTAATAAATAAAGAATACCCCAAAAATGTGGCTGCAATTCCCAATACAATGCTTAACCCAATATAAAGTAATGCTATGCTGTATTTGCCGCTTTGCAGCAGTCCCATGTTTTCTAACGAAAATGCCGAGAAAGTGGTAAAGCCGCCACAGAGGCCGGTTGCCAGGAACAGTTTCCAGTTATTTGAAAAACTTTCATCTCTTATGCTAAGTGCAAATACAATCCCGATGATGAAACTGCCGATGATGTTTACACTAAAAGTAGCTATTGGAAAATGTTTATTGCTCATTAATAAGCCGGTTGCATATCTTAACACCGAACCTGCAGCGCCTCCTAATCCAATAAGTAAAAAATCCTTAACCATCTTTTATAAATTTCCCGAAAATGTATATTTAAGATCAATAAGCCATTTACCATCAATACGCACAATTTTTAATGGAGTTTTATCGGTAATGTTATAACTGTTGCTGTAATTAAAAATGCATACCGTATCGGTTATATAACTTATTTCGTTCACTATTATATCGGCATTTTTATATTTTTCAAGCACCTCTTTACCTTTTTGGTTGTATTGTTTTTTAAACCTTTCAAAAATCTGCATATTAGTGTCATCTTTAAGCAGGTATTGTTCGGCTTCTTTAAAATTATCATCCAAAATATTTCTTACAAAAGCACGTGCTACATCAACATCTGTTTTAGGTGTTTTAGCCAATTCGTTATTACAGGAGATGACAGTTGTAAAAAGGAAAAGAAGAAAAAAGTATTTTTTTAGCATGGTTAAAGTTAATCAACTTTAAATAAAGGTAAAAAAAAGCATCCCGTTTAATTGCCGGGATGCTCATTAACTTGTGCAAGTATTTATTGTTTTTCCATTTCTTTCTTCATCGAATCCAATGCATCCATCCCTTTTTGCATCAGCATTTTAAGAGAATCGGGGTTCATGTTCTTTAGCCTTTCCAGGCCTTTTTCAATATCCTGTGTACCGGGGCCCATATCGCCTTTCATGCTGTTAAACATACCATCACCCGAATTAAGTAATGATATTTTCCAGGCTCCATCTTCCTTTACCAGGTTAAACGTATGCGATTCTGTTTTTCCATTTTCTGTTACTTCTGCATCTACGGTGGCTTTATCGCCATCTACCTTTTCATTCTTTAAGGTATATTTTACGTCTTTCACTTTGGTTTTAAATTCATCGCCCATTTTCGATTTCATTTTGGCAATAGCATCGGGGTCAACACTTGTTACCAGTTTTTCGGCTGATTCTAAAAACTGAACATCTTTTTTTGTAATGAATTTTTTAATATCGTCCATGTTGCCGTTTTTCATGGCGGTAAACATGGCATCAATGGTGCCGGTTGGCGATGTCATGTCAGAGTGTGTATTGCAGGCGGCTATACCGGCAAGCAAACAAAAGCCCAGGATTAATTTTTTCATTTCTTACTTTTTTATTTAAGCATCAAAAATAATTTTATTTTTCTTCTCCGGCATTATTTTTTATTTATAGGCTAAAACTATGTACTGTTTTATAAGTAAAAAAAAGAGGCGCTCATAGGCGCCCCTGTATCTGAAAGGTTAGTAAGTGTTATTTTTTTGTATTGTTTTCTTTGGCTTCGGCATTGCGTACATCTTCCTTGTTATAAGCTTTTATGATTTGCTTTACAAGCCTGTGCCTTACCACATCTTCTTCATCAAGTTCTATATGTGCAATGCCTTCTATGTTCTTAAGGATTTTAGTTGCTTTAAACAAACCGCTTGACTGGTTTTTAGGCAGGTCAATCTGTGTGGGATCGCCGGTAATGATGGCTTTTGCATTTGGGCCAATACGGGTGAGAAACATTTTTATCTGCAGGTCGTTTGTGTTTTGTGCTTCATCTAAAATGATGAATGCATTATCCAAAGTACGACCACGCATGTAAGCAAGCGGCGCTATTTCGATAGTGCGTGTGCTCATGTAATAACCAAGTTTATCGGCAGGTATCATGTCGTCCAATGCATCGTACAAAGGCCTTAAATAGGGGTCAATTTTTTCTTTCAAATCGCCGGGTAAAAATCCCAGGCTTTCTCCGGCTTCTACGGCTGGCCTTGTTAAAATTATTTTTTTAACGGTCTTGTTTTTTAAAGCCCTTACTGCAAGCGCTACAGCCGTATAGGTTTTACCGGTACCGGCAGGGCCTATAGCAAACAGTATATCGTTCTTGTCGCAGGCTTCCACCATTTTTTTCTGGTTGGATGTACGGGCCCTTACTGTTTTACCATTGGGGCCAAACACAAGCACATCATTGGGATTGCGATCCATAAAATTATCAATTACCCGTTCATCATCGCCGCCCAAAATCTGTTCAAAATAATTGGCGCTCATGTGGCCATTCCGTTCAAGGTACTGAAGTATAAGTTCAATTTTTTCCCTGGCGCCTTCAATTTGTTCAGGTGCCCCGCTCAATTTTATCTGCGTGCCCCTGCTGAGTATTTTTAATAAGGGAAATTTCTTTTTGAGGATGTCTAATTTACCGTTGTTGACGCCAAAAAATTCGATAGGGTTTACGGTCTCGAGATTAATGATCGTTTCTGTCAATGGATTTTAGTTTTTGCCGCTGTTTTTGTCATAATCCAATTAATGGGTAAGCATTGCAGCGGTTAGTTAACAATTAAAATTCAGTTTATACTACTAACTTATCTCTATAACCAAATTTAACGAATTGATTTTAATAGATGAAGCATTTACTTATCAACAGGTGTTAATTAAATTGAAAATATCTTTTTGTTTTATTACAACAACAATAAAAAGAACGTATCATAACAAGCAACAAATTTATTTTTTAAAACTGCAGAAAAATGTTTGACTGAAAATTTACAGTGTAAAATTTATATATGCATTTAAGCACTACTTTTACATAATAAAACTAACCGATGGGCATACTGAATCAAATAGCCGAATATCTTTTTTTAAAGAAGAAAGACCCCAACAGGCCACATTCAAAGTTTGTAAAGTATATGCATGGCATCAACAGGTTATCAATTTTATTATTCCTGTTGGCGATGATTATTCTTATTATAAAATTATTGAGGTAACCTTGTAAGAAATGTATAAATACTTTCAGCCGCATTGGCCGATGCATGGCCGCCCTGGCTTAACAGGTTTTTAAGCTGGGCATAATCATCCTTTAATTGTTTTTGTTTTTTTTCGTTGGTAAGCAACAGGTTTAATTCGTATTTAAGGTTTTCAACAGTTAAATCATCCTGTATCAGTTCTTTCACAACTTCCCTGTTCATAATCAGGTTTACAAGGCCTATGAATTTTATTTTAATTAGCCTTTTTGCTATTTGATACGAAAAGGCGCTACCCTTATAACAGATTACTTCGGGCACTGCAAACAAAGCCGTTTCTAAAGTGGCGGTGCCGCTTGTTACCAATGCCGCTTTCGATTGCACTAAAAGCTGGTAGGTTTTATTTACAACAGAAGAAACATTTTTATAAGGTGCCAGCAAGCCGGCATAAAAACTTTCGTGCAGCCCCGGCGCTTTGGCTACTACAAATTGATAAGCAGGAAAATGCCCGGCCACCTGCAACATGATGGGGAGTTTTTTTAAAATCTCCTGTTGCCTGCTGCCTGGCAGTAAAGCAATAATATTTTGTTGTGTATTGCCTGGTGAAGCGTTTTCATTTTCTTTTTCAAATTCTTCCACCACTTCTACCAATGGATGGCCCACATACTCCACTTCGTAGTTCCATTTTTTGTAAAAATCTTTTTCAAAAGGAAGTATCACCAGCATTTTATCTACACATTCTTTTATCAGTTTCACCCTGTTTTCCTTCCATGCCCATACCTGCGGCGAAATATAATAGATTACTTTGAAGTTGTTTTCCTTTGCCCATTTAGCAATGCGTAAATTAAAACCGGGATAATCAATTAGTATTATTGCAGTGGGTTGATATTGTAAAATATCATCTTTACATTTTTTAATATTCTTCAAAATGGTTCGCAGGTTTTTTATCACTTCTAAAAAACCCATAAAGGCAAGATCCTTGTAATGCTTTACCAGCGTAGCGCCGGCGGCCTCCATCTTATCGCCGCCCCAGCAGCGTATATCGGCTGCGGCATCTCTTTTTTTTAACTCTTTAATCAGGTTGCTGCCATGCAGGTCTCCGCTGGCTTCGCCTGCTATTATGTAATAACGCATGCTGCAAGTTAAATTTAAAGTTGAAGATGGGCTAACTGTATTTTGTAAGATTAATTTAATTCATCTGCCCATTTATCCCTGTCGTCGGGGCTAAACTTCCAGGGTGCAAAATTATTTTCTATGTTGCCAAACATCACATTCCATTCCTGTGGTGCATTGCTGTCTTCCATTATAAGCGATCGGCGTAGTTCTAAAATTATTTGCAAGGGCGATATAGATACAGGGCATTCCTGCACACAGGCATTACAGGTGGTGCAGGCCCTAAGTTCTTCAACAGTTATATGAGAGAAAAGATTTTTTCCGTCATCCTTAAATTCGCCATTGGCCCTTATGTTTTTTCCTACAGCTTCAAGCCGGTCACGGGTATCCATCATTATTTTACGTGGACTTAATAATTTGCCTGTTTGATTGGCAGGGCAGGCGGCAGAACATCGGCCACATTCGGTGCAACTATAACTGTCTAATAAACTTTTCCAGCTTAGGTCAAAAACATCTTTGGCCCCAAATTTCATGGGTGCGGTTTCGCCGGTGGGTGCAAGTTCGGGCTGCATCATGTACTTTACTTCGTTTTGTACATTTTCCATGTTATCCATTTTGCCCATAGGCTCAAGCCTTGCATAATAGGCATTAGGAAAAGCAAGAAGTATGTGCAGGTGTTTACTGTAAGGCAGGTAATTTAAAAATGCAAAAATGCCCAGTATGTGCAGCCACCAACAACTTCTTTCAATAATAACCAATGCAGATACCGAAAGTCCGTTCATCATCGGGGCAATGATACCCGAGATTAAAAAATTACCAGTTTCATGATAATGTGCAGCGCCTTTAAATTGTAAGGCACGGTCGGCGCTGTTCATGATAAGGAAAAGCGTCATCAAAATAATTTCGGTAATTAAGATGTAATTGGCATCGCTGCGTGGCCAGCCGTCTAGGTCTTTGCTGATAAATCGTTTTAGCTTTATGATATTCCTTCTCACTAAAAAAATGCTGCAGGCAATTAAAACACCCAATGCCAAAATTTCAAATGCATTTATAAGAAAAGTATATAAGCCACCAATGTATGGAAGAAAGAGGCGATGGGTGCCAATCATCCCGTCCAGCACAATTTCAAGCACTTCAATATTAATGATGATGAAGCCTGCATATACAATGAAATGCATCACCGCCACCAGTGGGTTGCGAAACATTTTTTTCTGCCCAAAGGCCAACAGCAACAGGTTCCTCCAGCGAAGCTGCTTATTATCGTTTAGGTCTTCATCTTTGCCCAACAAAATATTACGGCGTATGATGGAAATATTTTTGGCAAATAACCAGATTGCGAAAGCGGCTACAGCTATAAAAATGATTTGTTGTACAATTTGCATAAGCAGGTTTGTGCTGCTAAGATAAAAAATAACCGTTGATAAAGCATCATGGTTGTTTTGCAGCAAAGCTTTTCATTTATGTATTATTTTCAATTAAATTCGTGCAATTATGCAGGATAAGAAATACATACTTGATGCCCGGGTGGCCGATAAAAAACTGCGCCGCATGGCTTTGCAGGTGGTAGAGCAGAATTACAATGCTACCCAGCTTGTTTTGATTGGTATTAAGCAAAACGGCATTGTAATTGCCGAAAAAATAAGAAAGCATTTAAAAGATGTTTTTAATGGCGAAGTACTGGTACTTGAATTAAGTATGGATAAAAAGCATCCTGCCGAAATTACTTTAAATGAAAATTTTGATTTTACCGGTAAGATTATTTTATTGATTGATGATGTAGCTAACAGCGGCCGTACCATGCTGTATGCACTAAAGCCATTACTTGAAAAATTTCCTAAAAAAATACAAACGCTTGCCCTTGTAGAAAGAACGCACAAGACTTTTCCCATTGCGGTTGATTATGTGGGTGTATCTGTTTCCACCACATTACACGAACACATTTTTGTGGAAGTGGATGGGGGAGAAGTAACCGGTGCCTGGATGGAGTGATACAATTTGTTTGATTAATTATAAATCCTGTTATAATTCGAAAATTAAAAATTCAAAACGCAATAGCCTTAAATTTAAAACTGCCATTTGAGTACTCCAATGCAGGCGCAGGAAATTTAATTACATTTAATAACCGCAAAGCCAGTTTAATTCCTTTTTTATTTGTTTTAATTTTAGTGAGGTCAATATCAGGTGCCAGGTACCATTGCCGGTAACGCTTAATATCGGTACGGTTAAAAATTATATTTCCATTTTCATCTTTGCCAATATTATCAAAAGCGCCAAACATGCCTTCGGCGCCGGTTCCAACAGCAATATTCAGCCATGCCGGCCACTTGCTTTCCGGAAAAAAAGAACGCACATTTGTGCTAAGCCAGTAAGTTTGCCCGTTGTAATCTTTTAAAAAACGTTCTGCAGTACTTTTGCCAAAAATTTTATTGCTTCTTGTATTTAAAGTAGGGTCGTTGTACGATTTTCGATGAAAAGACATCTTAAACTGAATTCGCTGTTCATCCCATGCAAGTTCCTGTGCTATAAGCAAGCCGCTTCCCGAAAAGTTAGCTGCAACGTCTGCCCAACTCCAGCCCCATTCGCTGCTAAAGCCATCAAGCACTTCTATTACCGTATGATAAACAGGGCCGCTTAGCCCGCCAATCCAAATCCTTTTTTTTCGGTTCATGCCCGTCCATCGCCAAAGCTCGGTACTGGCAAGGCTTTCGGCATATACACTGTATGCATGCCCTAATTTGTCAATTCCCTTCCATTCATTTATATCGTTAAACACATGAAAATTGCTTTGCGGATAATTCTTGTACCAGGCGGCATATAAACCGGCCATAGCGCCGCCATAACCTATAATATTTGTTGCTGCAATAATTTTTATGCGGCGGTTTACCTGTTTTGATGTTAAGGTTTTTACAGGCATAGTATCATCAAAAGCAGGAACAATATTTTGATAAGCATAAATCTTATTATTTAATGTTGAATCATAATTTACCGGGTAGCGGGCAAATACTGAAAGGGAAAATGAGACACTTATTAAAATGGCTGTTGTTGTTTTATAAAAACAAAAACCACCCATCTTTTTAAATGTTGCTTTGGTATATACAAATGTTTGAGCCATAAAAAACAAAAATACATATAACAATCCTTTGTAAAGGTATTGGCTGTTAAATACGATAAAGATTATAAGTAAGTTTTAAAAACGAGGGATAACAGCCACAGGCATTTTTTTACCGTACAGTAAATTGGTTACATAGTTGCTTATTATATCATTGGCAATTTGTGCAGCTACCGATTGGTTTAAATTATTATTACGGTACTGAATTTGTTGGGCTGTTAAATAAAAGTAAGGCCAATACATCAGTTCATTTTTAGACGGCTTAACCCTTTCTGCAAGCAATGGATTGGGTATATCTTGTTTTTTAAAAGCCAATAGCAGTAATGGGTTTATTTTTACCGGTGAATTTTTACCGGTGTTGATTTTTTCCTGGGCTGTTGATACTGATGGAGTAGAAAATAACAGCATAATAAATATTTTTGTTACCATAAGAAGCATTCTCCTATTTATATTGCATTGCCGTATCATAATACAAAACTACTTAAATTGCTTTTTTAAATTTGATAATAATTTATTTTTGAAAGGATAAAACAAATACTATGACAGAAGCTACCCAACAAAAGATAGATAAATGGCTTGCAGGTAATTACGACGAGACTGTAAAAGATGAAATAAAAAAACTGCAGGCTAATGATATGGCCACCCTGGAAGATGCATTTTACAAAGACCTTGAATTTGGTACCGGTGGGCTGCGTGGCATAATGGGTGTAGGTACCAACCGTATGAATAAATATACCGTTGGTATGGCTACACAGGGTTATGCTAATTATTTAAAACAATGTTTTGGCAATGATGTTAGCGTTGCCATTGCACATGATAGCCGCAACAACAGCCGTTCTTTTGCAGAGATAACTGCTAATGTTTTTGCAGCTAACGGAATAAAGGTTTTTTTGTTTGAAGCGCTGCGGCCTACACCCGAACTGAGTTTTGCCATACGTAAAAACAAGTGCCAGGGTGGTGTGGTTTGTACCGCATCGCATAATCCAAAAGAATATAACGGTTATAAAGCATACTGGAATGATGGAGCTCAATTAGTGCCGCCGCATGATAAGAATGTAATAAAGGAAGTAGAAAGAATTGCATCGGTTGATGATGTAAAATGGAGTGGTGGCGAAAAAAATATAACCATCATTGGCAAAGAAATGGATGAAGCCTACCTGCAAATGGTGAAGGGACTTTCCATTTATCCCGAAGTATGTGCCGCCCAACACGATTTAAAAATTGTATATACTCCCATACATGGCACCGGTATCATGCTGGTACCACAGGCATTAAAAAATGCAGGGTTTACCAATGTTCACGTGGTTGATGAACAAAGTAAACCTGATGGAAATTTTCCTACAGTGGTTTATCCCAACCCCGAAGAAACAGAAACCATGAGCATTGGCCTTAAACATGCTAAAGAACTGGATGCTGATATTTTATTAGGCACCGACCCCGACGCAGACAGGGTGGGCATTGGTGTAAAAAACAACAAGGGCCATTGGATACTGATGAATGGTAACCAAACCGCATTGCTTGCTTTTAATTATATGATTGAAGCCCGTAAAACTAAAGGCCTTCAGCAACCCAATGATATGGTGATTAAAACAATTGTTACCACAGATATGATTGATGTGATTGCCAAACAAAATGGCGTTAGCTGTTACAATGTGCTTACAGGCTTTAAATGGATTGCAGCGCTGATGAAAGAAAAAGAAGGCAAAGAAAAATACATCATTGGTGGCGAAGAAAGTTTTGGATTGATGATTGGCGATGAGATACGAGACAAAGATGGCGTTAGCGCCGTAGCCCTGCTTTGCGAAATGGCTGCTTATGAAAAAAATAAAGGCCGCAGCCTTTTCGAAAAACTTATTGATATGTACCTGCAATATGGTTTTTATAAAGAAAGCCTGGTAAGTGTTACAAAAAAAGGTATGAATGGTGCAAAGGAAATTGCTGATATGATGGAAGGCTACAGGAAAAATCCGCCAACAACCATTGATGGCGCTGCTGTAAGCCAGTTGCATGATTACGAACTGCAGGTTAGCACAGATTTGGCTACCGGTAAAAAACAACCCATTCATTTGCCCAAAAGCAATGTGCTGCAATTTGTTTTGGCCGATGGAACAAAAATTTCGGCACGGCCAAGTGGTACTGAGCCTAAGATAAAATTTTATTTTAGTGTAAATACAAAACTTAATAGCGCCGCAGATTTTGATGCTACCGAAAAGGTATTGGATGATAAAATAGCAAGAATTGAAAAAGAAATGGGCTTACGGTAAATTTATGGTTGTAAACAACTGCCGGAAAGAATTTATATGAAGGGTATTTTGCAAAAACAGTGCGTACAGTAATTACCAATGAGAAAATACGAAGACAGCTACCAGCATAAAGGGTTACGAAAAAAACTGATAAACCATTTAAGAGAAAAAGGTATAAGTGATGAGCAGGTTTTGAGAGCAATGGAAGTAATTCCCCGGCATTATTTTTTAGACAGCGCTTTTGATAAGATTGCATACGAAGACAGGGCATTTCCTATTAGTGAAGGGCAAACCATATCGCAACCATACACGGTTGCTTACCAAACTCAACTGTTGCAGGTAAAACCAAACGAAAAAATTTTGGAAATTGGTACAGGCAGTATTTACCAGGCCACCGTGTTGGCACAGATGGGTGCAAAAGTATTTACCATTGAAAGGCAGAAAAACCTTTTTGAAAAAACAAAACAGTTTGTATTAAAAAATCAATATCCCACTATAAAATTTTTTTACGGCGATGGATACGAAGGATTGCCAACCTATGCGCCTTTTGATAAAGTGATTATAACTGCTGCGGCGCCTTTTATACCACCTAAATTGGTACAACAACTAAAACCCGGTGGTAAAATGGTTATCCCGGTTGATGAAGGTGCTCATCAACGCATGTTGCGTATCACTAAAAATGACGATGACAGCATTACCGAAGAAGCATTTGAAAATTTCAGTTTTGTGCCCATGCTTACCGGTAAAAATGGATAAGCAGTTGATGTGTTGAATACGAATCAAACAAAAACATTAAATACATTTCCTGATGCGTTTCTTTAGTAAGATAACAGTGATATGTAATTGCTGCTTTATTTTATCGGTTGTGTTTTGGTATATCGAGATGCAGAAACAAAAGCACGGCGATGGTAACCTGGCAATACCGCTGCCCTGGTTAGAGAATACGCTGGTGATACTGGGCTATGGCGCCATCATAGTAAATGCACTTTTTCTTATACTATATTTTATTTTTTCTTCTTTTAAGATGAAGACAGCAATTCCCCGTTGGATGATTATCTTTAACATCATCATTTTTTGCTGCCAGGTATATTTTCATTTCATCTTCAAATAAATAAAATGATACACAGCATTTTAAAAGACAGGCCCACTAAATTGTTCATTGGGTTTACAGCATTCTTTGTAGCCAATGCATTAATTGCAGAAAGTATCGGCACAAAACTTTTTTCGATGGAAAAAATTTTTGGGATGCACCCGGTAAATTTTACTTTGTTTGGTCAAAGCGGTATGTCGTTTGTGCTCACCTGCGGTGTGTTGTTATGGCCGCTTGAGTTTGTAATCACCGATATTATCAATGAATTTTACGGCCCCAAAGCTGTACGGCGTATTTCATTAACTGCCATCATACTTATTTCCTATGCTTTCCTTATGTATTATATTTCAATTGGCATACCGCCTGCCGATGTATGGCTGCAAAGCAGCGCCACACAGGGTGTTGAGAATATCCAAAAATCGTACAATGCCGTTTTTGGGCAAAACATGCGTATCATCTTTGGCAGCCTGGTAGCTTTTTTTGTTAGCCAGTTGGTAGATGTAAAAGTATTTCATAAAATAAAAAAAATCACCGGCGATAAACATTTATGGTTAAGGGCCACCGGCTCTACATTGGTATCGCAAATTGTAGATAGCTACATAGTATTGTTCATCGCATTCCTGGGTGTGTTTAGCTGGCAGTTGATACTTGCCATTGGTATCATGAACTACATTTACAAATTTGTAATGGCCATTATTTTAACCCCGGTGATTTACCTGGTAGAAAACAGGATTGAAAAATACCTGGGCCACGAAACTGCATATAAGATGAAACTGGCAGCAATGGGCAGGCAGGAAGCTTAATAACTCTTTATAATTTGCGATAATGCCGCCTGGCAATTATTGAAAGAGGTAAGCCAATTGCAACTATTAAAATGGCAGCGCTGATAATGGAAGGCACTGCATTAAAAACAAAAGCCTTTTTATCCCATGCAGGTAAAAGCACTACATTCATCATCAACCAAATAAATAAACCATACAGTATAGCTGTGATGATAGTATTGCTTTGCATGAATTTTAACTTGCCATAAAGTTTAAAAAAAACAAAAGTCCAAAACATGGCAATGGTAAAATGAATAAGCAAACCTGTTATATTTTGGAGTGCAGCATTTGTAATTGCAGCCTCACCAAAAACTTTTTCGGCAATAAATTTTAAAACTGTTGAAGGATAAGTGCCACGCTTTATATAGCTATAAATAAACGCACAACTAATATCGAGTGTGCCTGCAAGTAATCCGGCTTTTAGTATCAATTTTGTTGAAAAATGTGTTTGCATGTTAGTTGTTGGCGTCATTTTTTATTTTGTTGATGCAAATTTACAGGCGATTACATATTTTAAAATAGAAACATTATAAATCTTGACAGCCGGTAAAAGGTTTCCTTTTTATTTGTATAACTTTATAGCAGTTAATCTCATTGTTTATAGCCAAAACAAACACTTAACCTTCAGGATTCATGTATAGATATTTTTTATTCTTTGCTTTACTTGTAACAACAAATAAAAATATACAGGCTCAATGCCCTGCTAATATCGATTTTGAACTTGGCAATTTTACAAACTGGGAGTGTTGGGTTGGTCATACTTTTGATATGGGTGGAAAAAATGCAATCATTTGGGATCCGCCGGGGTTGCCCGTATCACCGGCTTTATATCCTGACAGGTTTGCCATGTACACTTCTTTTCCCGGTAATGGGCGAGACCCATTTGGCCATTTCCCGGTAAACTGTCCCAACGGCAGCGGCCATTCAATAAAATTAGGAAACGATATGGGTGGTAATGAAGCTGAAGGTGTATCTTATACTTTTACTATTCCTGCCGGGCAAAATACTTATAACCTTATTTATAATTATGCCGTGGTTTTCCAGGATCCTGGCCATCCCGATTATCAGCAGCCCAGGTTACAGATTGAAGTTTTTAATGTTACTGATGGAAAAAGGATTGATTGTTCAAGTTTTGATTTTATAGCGACCGGTGGATTGCCCGGATTTTTTTTATCGCCTACAAATACTACCGGTACAGATGTTTGGTGTAAAAACTGGTCGGCTAATTCAGTTAAGTTAGATGGCCTTGCAGGTAAAACCATCAGGATATTTTTTAAAAATGCAGATTGTGTTTTTACCCAGCATTTTGGATACGCATATATTGATGTGAACACACAATGCAGCAGCTCTTTCACCGGCGCTACCTATTGCCCTGATGATGCTTTCATCAATGTATCGGCACCGTTTGGTTATCAAAAATATACCTGGTGGGATGCAGGCTTTACCACTATTTTAGGCAATACACAAACCATCAATTTTACTCCGCCTCCTCCATCGGGAACCACCATTGCAGTAGTTACCGAACCTTATGCAGGTTATGGCTGTGTTGATACTTTGTTTGCAAATCTTTTCGACACACTTACCGTACAATCTAATGCAGGCAGGGATACACTATCCTGCAACCTGTCGCCTGTATTACTCGGTGTAAACTCTACGCCGGGGTATGCCTATTCGTGGAGCCCTACAACGGCATTAAGCAATCCTGCCATTTCCAATCCGGTAGCCACGCCATTGGTTACCACGCAATATGTTGTAACCACTACTAATGCTGGTGGCGGATGTGCAACAAAAGATACGGTATTAGTAACAGCATCTCAACTGGATAGCAGCATCACTCAAATGGGGCCTTCTGTATTGTGTTACGATGGAGTAACAAATATTATGTTACAGGTTCAGCCGGCAGATAGCATACAGTGGTACCGTAATAATGTAGCCATACCCGGCGCTAATCAAACTCAATACACGGTTTTACAAACAGGCGATTATTATGCCACGGTTTTTAGTTTTGTAGGTTGCAGTAGTAATACCGATGTAAAATCAATTACAATCAACCCGGCTCCGCAGGCTGCTTTTAATACAAACACTCTTAACCAGTGTTTTAAAAATAACCAGTTTGTATTTACCAACAATAGCACCATATCTTCGGGCAACATGCAATATACCTGGAGCATGGGCGACGGTACAACTTTAACTAGTACAGATGTTACTTATAGTTACAGCATCCCCGGCACTTATACTGTTCTGTTGGTAGCTGTATCAGATAGCGGATGTATTGATAGCACTGTACAAGTTGTAAATGTGTATGAAAGCCCGGTGGCAGGATTTACTATCAATACAAACGAACAATGCTTTAAAGATAATAAGTTTGTATTTACCAATACCACCAGCCAGGCAACAGGTAACCTGTATTATACATGGGATATGGGTGATGGTAATATTGTAAACAGTAAAGATGTTGTGTACAGTTATGCACAGCCCGGCATTTACAGGGTAAAACTGTTGGTTGATACAGATAACAGTTGTCCTGATAGTGTGAGTTTTAATGTTACCGTAAATGCTTCGCCGGTTGCAGGTTTTACCGTACCTAATGCACAACAATGTTTTGCCAATAACCTTTTTAACCTTACTAATACAAGTACTATTTTTAGTGGTACCATGCAATATGTGTGGACGATGGGAGATGGAACAACATTAAATACAACAGATGTATCGCATAGTTATGTTTTGCCCGGCGATTATGTTGTTAAGTTGCTGGTAACATCAGATAAAGGTTGCGCCGATAGCAGTATAGTAAATGTAAAAGTTCTTCCTTTTGCAGTTGCTGATTTTTCGGCAGAATCTATTTGCACTAATACCCCGGTTCCCATTATTAATAAAACATTTAATAATACATCAACCACGCTTAATTACCTGTGGGATTTTGGAAACGGGCAAACATCTGCTGTAGCCAACCCTGTTTATAGTTATACGCAACCTGGAACATACACTATCAGTTTATCGGTAAATACAAACCAATGCCCATTACCATTAACGGTTAAGCAGGTAGATGTTGTTATTGAAGCGCCAACACCGGGTACCAGGTATCCTGATAAGGATGCGGTTATCAATTTCCCGGAACCTTTGCAGGCAAGGCAAATTGGTAACAGTGTGTTATGGCAGCCATCCATTAGTCTTGATTTCACAAATAGTTATACACCAAATTTTAAAGGAGAGTTACCTCGATTGTATACTATTAAATTAACAACAGATAAAGGATGTATAACCATAGATACACAATATGTAAAAACACATAAGAAGATTGAAATTTATGTGCCAACAACATTTACTCCTGATGATAACGGGCTAAATGATTACCTGCGGCCTTTGCTGATGGGTTTTCGTACGGTAAATTATTTTAGGGTGTACAACCGATGGGGCAAGTTATTATACCAGATGCAAAGCGACCGGCCCGGATGGGATGGCAGGATAAATGGTGTGAAACAAGATACACAAACAGTTGTGTGGAAGATTGAGGCTGTGGATGTTGATGGTGTGGTACACAGGAAACAAGGCACTACAGTATTGTTACGTTAATTTATTTTTAACTCATAAAATTAATCTCAACTTATGAAATTGAACTTGAAAAAAAACTTTTTGCTTATTGCAGGCCTTTTCTTTTTAAACTTTACCATACAGGCACAATCAACCGTACCGGCTGCAAATGTAGTTTTAAAAAAAGCAGTTACAGATGCTGGCAATCAAAACAAGAAAGTGCTGCTTATCTTTCATGCATCGTGGTGCGGATGGTGCCACAGGATGGATGCAGCATTAAATGATGAAGTATGTAAAAAATTCTTCGATGATAATTTTGTGATTGAACATATCACCGTAATGGAAAGCAAGGGTAAAGAAAACCTCGAAAATGCAGGTGGCAAAGCGATGATGGAGAAATATAATGGTAGGGGTATGGGCCTGCCTTATTGGGTGGTGTTGGATAAAGATGCAAAACTTTTATACGATTCGCAGGAAAAAGTTACAATGGCCGATGGAACTGTTAAGGGGCAAAATATTGGTTGCCCTGCCACAGAAAAAGAAGTAGAAAAATTTATTGCTATTCTTAAAAAAACTACTTCACTTACTGCTTCTCAACTTGCCATTATTGCAAAGCGTTTCAGGCAAAGCGAAAGCAAATAATATTTGCATAAATGCTAAAAAAATCCCCGGTATATTTTCAATTATCCGGGGATTTTCTTTTCAGCTAAATAATTTTATTGCTTTGTTATTTTTTGAACGGTAGAATTTGTTTTAAGTATGTACATGCCCGGCTTAAGATTACTTACATCTATATTTACCTGGGCAGGGCTAATCTTTTGCAATGTAACAAGTTTCGATAGGTCTTGCCCCTGCATATTGTAAATTGAAACCCGTTGCAGTTCATCTTCATCAGCTTTTATAGTTAATAACTGCACTACCGGGTTAGGATACACATTTATATTAAACTTACCCGTTTTATTAAGATTTACAGTTTTTATTACAGAATAGCTGTGCACATTATTAATATCGGTTTGTTTTAACCTGTAAAATGAAATACCGTTGTAAGGAGTTTCGTCGGTAACAGCATAATTTAAAATGTCGTTTGAGTTTCCTGCACCAGTAATAGTTTTTACATCTTCCCAGTTAATATTATCTTTTGAACGCTGCACAGTAAACAATGCATTATTAAATTGGGTAGATGTTTGCCAGCTTACCAATACATTGTTTTTATTTACCGGTACAGCATTAAACATTGTAAGAGTAACTGGTAATGGGGTTTGCAACAGGTTGGTAGTTGCCAATGTAAAACGAAGGTTATTGGTAATTGCACTAACACCGTTAAAAGCATAAATACCACTACCCAATGAAACAGCGCCTGCAATAGGTGTTTCATCGGCAAAGATGCCGTCGTTATCCGTATCAATCAGCAAGCGCAGGTCGGATGTGGTAACGGCGCCAAATCCACTTAAATCCCATTGCATATCTATACTGCCAACATCAACCGGCGATCCTGCAGTGTTTACTTCATTAACCCTCCATACCCTTGCAAACCTTGATGCTACACCTGCAGGAACATCGCTGTTATTAACAGCCTGCTGCACTCCGTTATCATGGCCCCAAAGTAAAAATTCGTCATTATCAAGGCCGGTGGCATTTAGTATACGAACAATACCATTTCCTTTTGAATCGGTATGCTGGTTGGCTGCATCAATGCGGCCAATTCCGGCCACATCAAAATCATAATCGCCGTTGGTATTATCGTCTTGTTCATACAAATCTTCAGAATTTAGCACATAATCATACTTTGCAGAAAGGTAGTTTTCTACAATTATTTTTTGAGCATCATTTAAAACCGTATTGTACATGATTATTTCACCAATGGAGCCATCAAAATAAAAATCAGGCGCTGCTTCGTTATTGCCTGCACCAATTCGCATTGGCTGAGCACCATTAGGTGTAACTGTTACACCTGTATTGGTATAAACAGTACCCCTTTGCATTGATAATTCTTTAGTACCCGAACTGTTATCGAAACTTATCATTTGCGAAGCCCAGTTTCCTGCTGTTGATACTCCCGAAAAAATTTGGTCCCAGGGATTACCAGTGCTTCCTGTCCAAAAACTCCAGTCATCAATTGCAGGGCCGGCATATAAAATAAAACCTGCTGTATTTCCTAATACAACATCATTATCCCGGTTTGAATATATTGCTTTGTAACTTGCACTGGATGTAACATTACATGCCGAAAATATTGTGAAGTTTGTTGGTGAAAGTGCTGCGGTATATGCTCTCTCAAAATAATCACTGGTACCATTAAAAGTTAAAGCAGCATTGCCGTTTTGTGCAGGCTTGCTAAGCGTTGCACCATTGCCAGATGTAAAATTATGGTTGTAGCCAGATGCATCTGCCCAACTGGTAATGGTAGATCCATTGCTGCCTGCAATATTATTTGCATTCATCCATAAAATAAGGTTTGATGAGCCGTTGGTACTACCCACACCACCGGGGCCTGTTTGAGCAAACAAGCCAAATGGAGCAATCATTAATAAGGTAAGAATTGTAGAAAATGTTCTCATAATTGATGAATATTTTTTTAAAAGTAATACAATATTGCAGGATATCTAAATATTTATTTTAACCTTTTTTGTTAATGAATTACGAATGAAAAGGCAAGGCAAGTTTTGATTACAGAGAGAGTTATAAATCAATGATTTCATTAAAAAGGTGAAGGATTTTTAAAACAAACCGCCTGTTTTTCCGGTCTCCGTTTCCATCATTTTTTCTTGTTTTTCCCTTTCTTCAGCAATGGTCTTTAAAGATTTGATACTTACATTCAGTTCAAAACCAATAAGCAGTGCCAATGAATTGATAAAGATGAGCGCCATTAATACGATGATGCTGCCAATGGAACCGTATAAGGCATTGTAACGGCCAAAATTATTTACGAAATATGAAAAACCCAGCGATGCCATAATACAAAGGAAAGTGGCCAGGATAGCACCGGGCGAAATTAACCGCCACCGCTTTTGTACAGCCGGTGCATATTTATAAATGAATGCAATGGAATAAAACACCAGCGCAATGATGAATATCCATCTTATGTACGAGATTAAGCTTATCCAAAAAATACTTTTAAGTCCCATCCATTTTAAAAAAGCTGATTGAGTAATAAGTAAAATAAGGCATCCCAGTACCAGGCCAAAAATGAGCGAAGTGAGGCGAATGGCTATCCAGCGGTTCATAAGCCCCTTTCTTTTTTCGAAGCCAATATAATTTTTGTTGAACGATCGCATTAAACCCATCATGGCATTGGAAGCAAAAAACAAAGCCAGTAACAAACCAAACGAAAGCAAGCTAAATACCGGCGACCGAAAAAAAGTATCATCAATAAATTTTATGATGTCTTTATTGTAACCTTCTGCAGGAATGATATCTTTAATGATTAGGGAAAGCTGTTTCATAATTTCCCTTTTTTTTATAAAAGGAAGATTAGGCACCAACGTAAATAAAAATAAGAATGATGGAGGTATGGCCATGATAAAATTATATGCAATAGCCGATGCCCGTTCAGTTAAGCCAACAGTTTTTATTTGCCTATAAAAAAATCGTGCAACATCATACAAAGGCACACCCTCAAAACCCGGTAAATACCAGTGTTTGCTTTTATTTAATATAAATGCAAGTGGGGTTTTGGTTATGAGTATGCGTTCTATTTTGGTCATGTACTCAATACTGTTATTGCTGCAATATAATAAATCATGAATTCATGCTTTTATGGCAATCGGGATTAATACAATCTGTAAATAACTTACTTATTTGCTCTTGCCCTTATTAAACTGTCTAATGCCTGTTGATAAGCTTTGGCATTTATTTGGTGCTCGGCATACGTGCTGGCAAAATTGCTATAGCCATCAAAGGTTGGTTTAGCTACAAAATACAAATAATTAGTTTTGGGTGCATTTAAAACAGCATCTATTGTTTTTACCGATGGTGTGCAAATTGGTCCCGGCGGCAACCCTGTATTTACATAAGTGTTAAATGGTGATGGGTAATTAAGGTGTGTGAACAAAATACGGGTAAGTTTAAAATCTTTCATTGCAAATTTTACAGTTGGGTCGGCTTGTAATTTCATACCCAAAGCAATCCTGTTTATATACACGCTGGCAATTTTTCCTTTGTCTTCTTCTTTATTGGTTTCTTCTTCTACAATGCTTGCCATGCTGTAAACCTGCTCCGGCGTAAGGTTAATAGCTTTTGCTTTTGCAAGCCTGTCTGCCGTCCAAAACTTTATTTTTTCGTCATTCAGTTTCTTTATTATTTTACTGGCAGGTGTGTTCCAATAAAAACTGTAGGTGTTGGGTATTACCAATGTAATAATGGTGTTGCTATCAACATTAAACTGATGCCAGGTTTGTGAATCATTTAATGCATTCATAAAACTGGCCGAATCGCATTCAAAATTGGCAGCAATTTTTTGAGCCAAATCTTCTTTGGTTCTTATTTTATTAATAACAAGATTAACAGGCGCCTGGCTACCCGACCTTAACATGCGTAAAAGTTTGTAAAGGCTGGTGCCCGAATTGATTTTATATCTTCCGGCTTTTACATGGCTCGGGTATTTTATCCTGTTTGATAAAAAATCAAAGAATAAACTGTTGTGGATAATCTTTTCATCCAGCAGGTTTTGCTTTACATCAGCATATACAGTGCCTGTTTTAATATAAAAGTATTTTCCCTCAGGCGCTGATACGGTGGGGCCCAAAAATTGCCAGGTTATAAATCCTGCTGCTAATAAAATTATACACAATAAGGATATTGTTATTCTTTTTTTCATAAAAGCAAAATAAAGAAAAAACCCCGCCTGTATCCGGCGGGGTAGTCAATATTTTATTAAAGATTATTTTTTTGAAGTATCGGGGCTGGTAGGCAAAGTTCCGGTAGCTGCAGGGGTAGTTGCCGCAGGGGTTTTGGTTGATATGTTTTCAATTAATCCCTTGTTGGGGGCTGTTCCTTCGCCATTTTTTGGTATAAAAGCCGGGGAAATAAGGCATAATAAACCAATGATGCCGGCAAAAAGCCAAGTACCCTTTTCAAGTATATCGGTAGTTTGTTTTACACCCATTATCTGGTTACCAAAACCACCAAAGCTGCTGCTTAAACCACCACCTTTTGGATTTTGTATCAACACTATGATTCCTAAAATCACAGAAGCAATAATCACTAATATCCCAAATAAGACTAACATGTTTTGTTTATTTTAAATTTTCAATTTTGGCTGCAAAGTAAGCGCTTTTGGCAGGATTGAGCAAACTTAATTTTTCGAATATTTCTATGGCTTTTTCTTTTTTTCCCTGTTTTATATATACTTCGGCCATAGAAACAGTTAATACTTCGTTTTCTGCATTGCTTTTTTCGGCCAATGTTTGTACCAGTTCATCATTTTGTGTTTCGGGTAGGGAGCCGCTTTCATGTACTTTCTTCATGGTTTTAAGCCACTCGGTAAAGCTTTTCATTTGCCTGCCCAGTTTATCTGCTGTTTGTGCATCTTCATTTAGTTTAATACCCTGCGATGCAAAATAATCCACCACATGCATAGGTTCAAATAACAGCTCTTCTGTACTATTGGTTTTTAGTTCGGGAAGCTTTAGTTCAATCTTCATCGGTTCAATCTCTGCTTCTGATGCGTTATCCATTTCTTCAGTTGGAATATGTTTTGCCTGGTTGATTGTTATTGCAGGCTCTTCACTTGAATTTGCAGTAATTGCATTTTTGTTGCTGTGTTGTTGTGAAATGCTGATAGCCGACCCCGATCCGGTTTGCTGTAATTGAAAATGTAACCAATGCGGATTATTAAAGAGGATATTTGTTTTGCAAACTTGTTTATCATACTCATCACTCCCTTTTTCGGTTTTGTGTAAAAGATAAAACTGTGCCGGCGAAAAATATGGATGTTTACCGGTAATTTCTTTAAGAAAACCAATATTACCGGTATCCGAATAATCCCGGTTAAATAAAAATTCAAAAAGTGACTGGTTTTGCAACATACTTTAAAAATGGTATTACCAGTTTGAAAATATCTTATTAAAAATGGCGTCGGTAAGGTTCTTCACTATATCTTCTCCGCTTCTTTGTTCTACCTGGTTAAGGCTAAGGTTTGCATCAAAGTCTAAACTGTAAGGTATATCGGTTTCAAAGTTTTTTGTTTCATCTAGTTTGTTTTTAAAAATAAGATGAAAAGTTACCGATAACCTGTTAAGGCTTGTTGAGCTATTGCTAATACCTGTTGTACTAATGTAATAACTTGAAACAAAACCGCTTATATCGTAATGTGCATCATCATCATTGGTTTGCCTTAACCTTGTGGTGCTAATAATTTTTTGTTTTAATTTTTCAGTTAACTGAGGGCTTAACTGCGGGTTTTTATAATCGGCTTTATTTTCAAAATAGTTCACCCTAAAAGTTTTTACTTCGGGCGCCATGCTTATATCCTGGAAACCATATTTACAGGTGGCAAAATTAAAGATTAACAGTATCAGCAATCCTGCCATTAGCCGCCAGCCTGTTATTGGCTTATTCTTCAATGTCATACTCTTTTAATTTACGGTACAATGTACGTTCACTAATGCCCAAATCAAGCGAAGCATCTTTGCGTTTGCCCCTGTGTTTTTTTAATGCTTTTATAATTAGTTCTTTTTCCTTATCTACAATGCTTAATGATTCTTCCACGTCTTCGTGCTGCTGAATGGCATCGCCATTATTATGTTGTAAAAAAACCGGTTGCGCTGCAGTAATGCCAACTTTGCTATGGTTAATAGCTGCCAGTTGCTGATCGTCGTACACAGGGGCTAAATCATGATGATTGGCAAATTGAGCAATATTGGGATTTTGCAAAAGGTCGAAAAACATTTTCTTAAGTTCATTTACATCCTTTTTCATGTCGAAAAAGAGTTTGTATAGAATTTCTCTTTCATTGGCAAACTCCGACTGGCTTACCGAACCCTGGCTATTGGCAAGAACAGGCAGCCTTGAATAGTTATGTTCGGGTAAAAAACTTTTCATAGTAGCTGCGTTAATCACTTTATCCTTTGTAAGTACAGATATTTGTTCGGCAATATTTTTCAATTCCCTTACATTGCCCGGCCATGGATAGTTTATCAATACTTCTTTAGCGCCTTCATCTAATTGCACCGGCGTACCTTTATACCGGTCGGAAAAATCTGTAACAAATTTCCTAAACAATAAATAAATATCTTCTTTACGCTCTCTTAATGCCGGAACCCTTATGGGAACTGTGTTTAAGCGATAGTAAAGATCTTCCCTGAACCGGTTGGTTTGTGTATGTTCTATTAATTCTTTGTTAGTAGCAGCAATTACCCGAACATCGGTTTTTTGCACTTTGCTGCTGCCTACACGAATGTATTCGCCTGCTTCAAGCACTCGTAATAATCGGGCTTGCGTACCCAATGGCAGTTCTCCAATTTCATCCAAAAAAATGGTACCGCCATTTACTGTTTCAAAATAACCTTTGCGGCTGTCAACAGCACCGGTAAAAGAGCCTTTTTCGTGGCCAAATAATTCGGAGTCGATGGTGCCTTCGGGTATAGCACCGCAGTTTACGGCAATAAATGGGTTGTGTTTCCTGGCACTTAGTGAATGAATGATCTGTGAAAATACTTCTTTACCCACACCGCTTTCGCCGTTTATAAGAACACTTAAATCTGTATTGGCAACCTGCACTGCTACATTTAATGCATGGTTAAGCCCCGGCGAATTGCCAATGATGCCAAAACGGTTTTTTATTGTTTGTAATTCCATGTTTGTAATGCCTTAATTAATTATTGGCCGTTTATCAGCAGCAGGTATTACTTCACCAATAAGCGTACCTGCTGTGCAACTGTTTATTTTTGTATAAACATATTGGCCTGGTTTAATGTTTCCTTTAGCAAATACTACTACTTTATTTTGATCCGTTCTTCCAAAAAGTTCATCTTCATTTTTTTTGGATGAGCCTTCTACCAATATTTTAAATGTTTTTCCTACATCCCGCTGCATACTTTGTAAAGAATGTATGCGGTGCAGGTCAATCATTTCCTGCAGCCTTCTTTTCTTAACATCAAGTGGTACATCATCTTCAAACCTGCGGGCAGCAAGGGTTCCCGGTCTTTCGCTGTAAAAATACATATAGGCCAAATCGTATTTGCAATATTCCAAAAGACTTAACGATTGTTGGTGATCTTCTTCAGTTTCGGTACAAAAACCTGCTATCATATCAGTAGATAAGCCACAATCGGGTATCAGTTCTTTAATACGGTTCACTTTTGTAATATACCATTCCCTGCTGTAGGTACGGTTCATCAACTGCAGTATTCGGCTGCTGCCGCTTTGTACCGGCAAGTGTATGTAGTTGCAAATATTTTCGTATTTGGCAATTGTGTGCAGTACTTCGTCGGTAATATCTTTTGGATGAGAAGTAGAAAAACGTACCCGTAGCAAGGGAGATATAAGAGCTACCTGTTCCATCAGCATAGCAAAAGTGATACGTTCATCTTTTTGTTCATCTACCCAATAATAGCTGTCTACATTTTGTCCAAGCAGGGTTACTTCCCTGTATCCTTCATCAAACAATGCCTTACATTCATTTATGATGGAATGTGCATCACGGCTACGTTCTCTGCCCCTTGTAAAAGGCACCACACAAAACGAACACATGTTATTACAACCACGCATGATGCTTACAAATGCTGTAACGCCATTGCTGTTTAATCTTATTGGCGAAATATCGGCATAGGTTTCATCACGGCTTAATAAAACGTTTACTGCTTTTTGCCCAGTTTCGGCTTCTTCAATAAGGCCGGGCAGGGTTCGGTAAGCATCGGGCCCCACCACCAGGTCAACCAATTTTTCTTCTTCTAAAAACTGTGCTTTTAGCCGCTCGGCCATGCATCCTAATACGCCTACCAGCATCCCGGGATTTCTTTTTTTTGCCTTCCTGAATTCTGTAAGCCTTCTTCTAACGGTTTGCTCAGCTTTTTCACGTATAGAGCAAGTGTTTATAAATATTAAATCTGCTTGTGTAAAATCGGTGGTAGCGCCAAAGCCGTTTTCGTGTAAGATGGATGCAACTACTTCACTGTCGGCAAAGTTCATGGCACAGCCATAGCTTTCTATATAAAACAGCTTTTTATTTTGGCTGTCGGCCAGGGCATTTCCGGCAAATGCTTCGCCCTGCCTGGCTTCATCATGCTCTTTTGCTTTCACAAAATCCAACATCCGTATATTTTTTTTTGAGCAGCAAAGATAACTTAAACTACGGAATTAGTGCCAGTTTGGCAGATGTTAATTGTATAATTTATTTATAAAATGCCGAATTTATTGAGATAGATATAGCTATCTACACAATCATTTAAAAAATTAAAGTGTATGTGATAATTTGATTCTGCAACTGGTTTACTTAAACATGACTAAACTTATGAAAACAACCAGGATTGAAAAAAACAGATACCCCAGGATAGTTAACCCTACAACTGCTAATACTTTTATTACGATTGATTTTATGGGTTTGCTTTTATAAAATTCTTTAAAAAACCAGAATAAAATTAGTGGCACTATTAACATTAATAGTTGCGTAATTAAATAAAATGTATTTGGAGAGTGCCTGACAACGAACATGACAGGATAAAAGATGATGATGGTTATTAAAGTGTAAAACGACTGGATGTATGCATTTATCACAAGGTGCTCGTAATAATTGTGTCCCCATTTTTTAAAAGCAATCCAGGTTGAAAGTGCAAATAACGGAATCAGCAGCAGGATGATGATGGATGTGTAATTGGCCAGGAAATTCATGAAATCTCCCATTTGGCTGCTGTTAATATTCTTTTGAGTATAATAATCATTCATCACTTCTTTTAATTTCAGCAGCTTGTACGAAATAAAAGTGGCGATACCACTCAGTATAAAAACCAGTAAGATGGGTTTGTAGTGGTTAACCCGGTTGCCGTTGATGAATTCCATGGCTGTTTTGCCAGGGTTTTTTAAAATTTTTTTAATTGAGTAAAGGAAACCTTTGTTGGTATGAAATAACGTGTACTGCAATTCATCCCAGATATATTTCTTATCAATCCGTTTGTATTTCTTTTGTCCGCAATTAATACAAAAATTTCCTGTAATTAATGCTGAACAATTATGACAGGTTTCGGCCATTTTTTATTTTAAAAATAATGATTTTAACTCAACTCTAATTCTTGTCATCAATTGCTTTGAATAAGATTGATTTTATAAAAACCCGTTGACAAAAAATTGGTATTATATCATTTTTATAAAATACAGCAGCAAAAAAAGAAAAATAATTACATCAGTTATCAAAGCAAATTGTTCATTTGGCCCAACCGGTTTTTTTATTAAATGCTGAAGCCCGGCAAAGCCGTAGTACAAGCCGCTTCCCAATGCACTTACAACACGCCATGCAGGTAAAAACAAAGAAATAATACCCACAATACCAAAACAGGTATTTGCAAAACCTAATTCTCTTACAATTGGAAAACTTTCTGGATTGCTGATATGAAAGATTTCTTTTGCAGTAAAAGCAGGGTCGGTGGTTTGTTTAATGCCTGCAATAAACAACCTAAGCCCAACAGCCGAAAAAATGAACCATTTGCCGAATAAGGCAAATGAAAAAGCAGTGCCTTTATTAAGCAGTATTTGTATGATAGCACAAACAAAAGGCAAAATAAATGTGAGTAATGATACTATTAAAAAGTATCTTTTGTTGATTGGTTGGTTATTTGCCATTTGTTGTATTTATTAATTTTACTTCTTGTTTAACCATTGTATAGCAGATTTAATAACAAGATCTTTTACTAAATCATTATATGATTCACCTCCTTTAATAATTACATCAGGTTTTACAAATTCGGGTAGAATTTTTTTATGTTTATTTCCTATCCGTGCGGTTGATATGAGAAAGTAGGATTTGTTATCATTAAAAACAAATCCATTTGTTGCATTTGCTAACCCTGCAGAATAATCGCCAAATAGTTTTGTTTTTTTACGTTGTTTAAAAACTATTGCAACACCTTCTCCTGAACTTGCCGTACCAGGCCCTATAAGAATTGCTACCTTTTGGGAAATTGAATTTGATATTTTGCTGGTAATTGATGCTTGTATTTTTCCATCTATCAAAAAATCGCCATTGTAAAAAGAAGCTTCATCCGTTGCTTTGCCATCCTTATCAATATAATAACTAACAATTCTGTTATTAAAAAACATGGCTACACCGGCAAGCATTGGCCTAATATTTCCACCTCCATTTAATCGCAGGTCAATTATCCATCCTTTAGGATTTTTTTTTGATAAATCAATTATGCCATTGTAAATCCAATTGGCAAATTTGTCAATATCTACTTGTTTGCCAACTCCAATATAAGGGATATTGATATATGCAATATCATCAATTAATTTTGTTATGATTCTTGGCCCCAAGCTCCAGGCAGCTTTAATTGAATCACTGTATCTTTTAAATAATGCAGGATTATCCAACTTATATTGGTCATCGTATTGGTAATAGGCAGCATGTTTATCTCCTAATGCATCAAAAGCAATTTTTAGTGCCGAAAAGGTTTCTGATTTATTTTTTGCATATTTAGCCGAATCGTAAACTTCATTTTTAATTTTTTCCCAGTTTACATTATAAGCATACAGCGAATTTTTACTAAGGATTTCTATACTGCTATCAATATACGCCTTCACCGAATCGGGTGTTTGCCCTATAATATTTAAGGAACATGATAAAAAAATACTAAAGTATAAATTAAGGATTTTTGATTTCATAAATAAATTTTCGTTTTACGCCAGATGATGCAAAATGAATTAATTTTTTTAAATAAATATTCCATTCATCAAGTTTTTAAGAATGAATGTTAAGATAAAGAATCAAAAATTGAATTTGAAAATTGCGTTTACAAATTGGAAGAGTTAAAATCTCTCTTAAATACTATCAATCAAACTCATTCCTAAAACCAAAGCTCTTTACATTTTTTACGCTTTCCATTACAATATCGTCCTGGTATTCTTTAAAGGCTTCTAATTTACCTGCAATAGAAGTATCGTGCAGGGCCAGTATTTGTGCGGCAAGTATGCCGGCATTTTTTGCACCGTTTAATGCAACGGTGGCCACGGGTACGCCATAAGGCATTTGTAAGATGGATAACACCGAATCCCATCCATCGATGCTGTTGGATGATTTAATGGGAACACCAATTACCGGCAATATTGTTTGTGCGGCAATCATACCGGGCAGGTGTGCGGCGCCTCCGGCGCCGGCAATAATTACTTTAATACCACGCTCTTTTGCCTGCATGGCATAATTACGCAGGCGCTCAGGTGTACGGTGTGCCGATACAATGGTGAGTTCCGGCTCTACTTCAAACTGGCGCAGCATTTCTGCTGCCGTCTTCATCACATCAAGGTCACTTTCGCTGCCCATTACTATTCCTACTAAAGGTCCCATGGTTTAATTTTTTATGCTGTTAAGGTATGAAATTAATGCAGTAATATTTTTTGCAAATATATCCGTACAGGTTTTTATGTAAAGTAATAATAAACTTAAGTAACCTATTTAACCAGGTCGCCTTTAAGGCGCAGTAATTCTGTTTCGGCTAGTTTAGTATTGTAGCGTGCAGCAATCAGTCGGTCGTAGGCAAGTTCAAGGCTTTTTTGTGTTTCCCTTAGTTCAAGATAAGTGCTAATACCAAGTTTTAATCTTTCTAAAGCGATATATACATTTTCTTTAGCCAGCAAAATATTTTCTTCTTCAAGAGCCAGCATTTTCTTTTGCAGTTCATAATCCTTAAAAGCATTGATGATGCCCAGGTTGATTTTTGATTTTTGGTTTTGGTAAGATATGTTAAGCCAGTCTAAATCAAGCTGTGCCTGCTGTATTTGCCGTTTTGTATTAAAGCCGTTTAATATGGGAATGTTGATACCAATACCATAATTAAAGCCATTGGTACGGTTGTACAGCGATGAGAAAGGGTTAATGACTGTTTTGTTATCAGTTTTTGAATAAGAGTAAGCCGAGTTGAAAGTAACCACCGGGTAACGGTCGGCTTTTCGTTCTTTTAATGTAAGCTTACCAATATCAATATTTTTTTTGGTGAGCAATAATTGAGGATTACTTGTTTCAACAGTTCCTAACACATCACCCAAAATAATATCAGTTGCAAATGTTATCGTATCGGTTACATCGTACCTTGTATTGGGTTCTACATTCATCAACTGGTTAAGCTGTTCTTTCAATTGGTCTATCAATGTTAGTTGTTGCAGGCGTGCTGCTTTTTGTGCATTCAAATCTACTTTGCCCTGCAGCAGTTCGGGCTTGGCGCCCAGGCCTACGCTTAATTTTTTTTCTGCCACTTTTACTCTCTCTTCATTAATGCTCATTTGTTCTTCAATGGCTTTTAACTGTTGTTTTTGCCTTACTATGTTGTAATAGTTGTTGATAACGGCAGCTACAGAATTTACCACCTGGTTTTTTATATTTAGTTCGCCAAGCTGTACAAACTGTGCCAGTTTATCACGGGTGGCAAACATTTTAAAACCATCAAACAATGTCCAGTTTAATTGTACGCTGCCAGTAAGATTGCTTGAACGAAGGCCTTTGCTTTGCCGCTTACTACCATCGGCTAATTTTTGTTTTTGATTGTTGTTGTTAAACACAACTCCGCCGGTTGCATTCAGCCTAGGTAAAAAAGCTGCACGGGCATAAGCGTTATCCAGTGCATAAGAACTTGAATCGTTGCGTAGCAATTGTATATCGTAATTATTCTCTATAGTGGCAGTTATGGCCTGCTCTACCGTTAGTTTGTTTTGTGCATTGGCAAATGTGTGTATTGCAATAACACCAATAAACAAACAGATATATTTATACGTTTTTTTCATTCGTAATTTTTAATGAACAGCCGCTGCAGCTTCTTCGTCCAGTTCTTCCAATGCATTTTTCTTTTTCTTAGATGACAGGAACGAATACATGGCCGGTATCACAAACAAAGTAAGTATCAGCGAAAATAATATACCGCCTATTACCACAATGCCCAGCGGGATACGGCTTGTAGATGCATCTCCTAAAGACAAAGCTAATGGCAGCGCACCCAGCGACATGGCCAGGCTCGTCATCAAAATAGGCCTGAACCTTGCCACAGCAGCATCTACCACAGCCGGTATTTTCTTTAAACCTGTAATTTGTTTTTTATTGGCAAACTCTACTATCAATATTCCATTCTTCGTCACTAATCCAATCAGCATAATCATACCTATCTGCGAAAAGATATTTAATGTTTGCCCAAATAATTTTAATGATAACAAGGCGCCGGCTATTGCAAGCGGCACGGTTATCATGATGATGATGGGATCGATAAAACTTTCGAACTGAGCAGCCAGCACCAGGAATATTAATATCAATGCCAGTATAAAAGCAAAACTGGTATTGCTGCCGCTTTCGGCATAATCACGGGATGTACCGGCAAGCGAAGTTGTGAAAGAATCATCAAGTAATTTCTTTTTTATACTTTCCATGGCCTTAATACCATCGCCAACTGTTTTACCCGGTGCAAGGCCTGTAGATATAGTTGCAGATTTATACCTGTTAAAATGATAGATAGTAGGAGGGGTATTGTTTTCTTCAAAACTTACCAGGTTATCTAAAGATATCTGACTACCGTTTTTGCTTCGTACATAAATTGATTTAAGGTCGTTGGGGTCGTCTCTTTCGGAGCGGCTAACCTGTCCTATAACTTCATATTGTTTTCCATCTTTTGTAAAGAAACCTATTTGGCGGTTGCTTAATGCCAATTGCATGGCTTCAGAAATATCCTGTACACTTACACCTAATGCACTTGCTTTTAACCGGTCGATGATGATTCTTAATTCGGGCTTATTGAATTTAAGGTCCACATCAGCGCCCTGCAAAACAGGGTTATCATTAACTGCTTCCATAAAATCGGGCAGTACTTTTTTCAGTTTTTCAAAATCTACATTCTGCAAAACAAACTGTACCGGTTGCCCGCCACGCCTGCCAACCGATATGGTTTGCTCCTGTATGCAAAAGGCCCGGCCCTGGTTGTATTTGGGAAGGTTGCGGTTTACCATATCTACAATCTGCTGCTGTGTTCTTTTTCTTTCGCTTGGCGGTACAAGTGTTACCCTTAAAAAACCACTATTAACAGAGCCACCTAAAAAACCCGGGGCAGTTAATGAAATCATCACATCTTTTTCGGGTACCGAATCGAGTATGAATTTGCCCAGCGTATCCATATACCTGTCCATATAATCGTAAGCAGTGCCTTCGGGGGCGGTTACCGATAAACGAAACTGGCTCCTGTCTTCCATGGGCGCTAATTCCGATTGTATATTGCTGCCAATTGTATAAATCAAAACAAAACAAATTGCTATGATGATAAATGCGGCATACCTAATTTTCATAAAGCCATTTAATAACCGGCGGTAACCGTTTTCCATACCACGGAAAAAAGGTTCGGTCATTAAATAAAATTTTGAATGCTTGGGTTTTTTCTTGGTCATCAAAACATTTAATACCGGCGTTAATGTTAATGATACCAAAGCAGAAATAAGAACAGCGCCTGCCACCACCATTCCAAATTCACGAAACAGCCTTCCTACAAATCCCTGTAAAAAAATTATCGGTAAAAAAACAATAGCCAGGGTAATAGAAGTAGATATAACGGCAAAATAAATTTCTTTAGACCCTTCCCTTGCAGCCTTCCATTTATTCATGCCGGCTTCCATTCGTTTATAAATGTTTTCGGTAACCACAATACCATCATCCACCACCAGGCCGGTAGCCAAAACTATTGCCAATAGTGTTAATACATTAATGGTAAAACCAAACAGGTACATAATAAAGAAAGCGCCTATGAGAGAAACCGGTATATCAATCAGTGGCCTGAATGCAATTAACCAGTCTCGGAAAAAAAGATAAATGATAAGTATAACAAGCACCAGTGAAATGATGAGTGTTTCCTTAACTTCCGAAATAGATTTTTTTATGTACTTGGTTTGGTCGAGCGCTATTTGTAAACTGATATCTGCAGGTACTTCTTTCTTAATCTGTTCAAGGCGTTTGTAAAATTCATCGGATATGGCTACATAGTTGGAACCGGGCTGTGGTATAATGGCAAGAGCAATCATGGGTACACCGCTTTCTTTTAAAACCTGTTCTTCATTTTCGGGGCCCAATACCACATCAGCTACATCTTTTATTTTTATATCGCTGCCATTTACATTTTTAATAATAACATTCCTAAACTCATCTTCTGTATTTATTTTACCAAAAGTACGTACGGTAAGTTCGGTAGCATCGCCTGCAATTTTTCCGGAAGGCAGTTCTACGTTTTCCCTTATCAGCGCTGCCTGCACATCGGTAAAAGTGATGTTGTAAGCGCTCATTTGAGTTGTGTTGAACCAGATACGCATGGCATATCTTTTTTGCCCCCAAATGGATATGCTGCTTACTCCCGGAATGGTTTGCAACCTTTCAAGCAGGTTGTTGTTTGCATATTCTGTTACTTCTAACTGGTTACGGGTATTGCTTTGCACCGTCATGGCAAGAATAGGGTCGGCGCTTGCATCGGCTTTTGATACTACCGGTGGTGTATTCAGGTCGGGAGGTAGCGACCGAATGGCCTGCGAAACTTTATCCCGTACATCGTTTGCAGCGGCTTCCAGGTCTTCGCCCAGTTCAAACTCCACATTTATATTGCTGGCACCCTGGTTGCTTGAAGAAGTAATATTTTTTACACCGGCAATACCATTGATAGCTTTTTCAAGTGGTTCGGTAATTTGCGATTCAATAATATCGGAGTTAGCACCTGAGTAAGATGTACGTACACTAATATTGGGAGGATCAATGGCAGGATAATCCCTTACACCCAGGAATTTAAAACCAATAAAACCAAATAAGATGATGATGATACTTAGTACCATTGCCATTACCGGCCGTCTTAAACTTAACTCCGATATATTCAACTTACTTTAGTTTTAAGGTTTGTTTATTTTACTTAATGATACTTTTGATCCATCTTTTGTAGTGAGCAGCCCTGTTATTAAAACAGTATCGCCTGCTTTAAGGCCCGATGTTATTTCTACCATGGACGAATCCCTGATACCGGTTGTTACTGTTTCCATAGAAGCAATACCGCTGCGGTAAACTATAACCTGCTTATCTCTTGCCCTTGGTATCACTGCCTGCGAAGGAATCATCAGCGCTGCATCATTTTGTCCCAGTTCAATTTTTACTTTTACAAATGAACCGGCAATCAGGCTGGCATCGGGTTTATCAACAAGTGCCCTTATTTTAAGGCTTCGGGTATCTTCCGATATATTATTTTCGGTTGCAATTATTTTGGCTTTGTAATCTTTTTCACTGCTTTCTATACCAAAATCAACCGTGTTGCCAATTTTCATGCGGCTGCCATATTTTTCCGGTACAGTAAATTCAAGTTTCAACTGGTTTTCTTTTCTTAATGTACTTATTGTGGTAGCCGGTGTTATATAAGCGCCTACACTGATATTTCTTAAACCAAGTTTGCCACTAAAGGGTGCTCTTAACTGCGTGCGTGCAATACTTGTTTGAATGATATTGATATCGGCCTGTATATTGTTTACAGATAGTTTGTATGTTTCATACTCTTGCTGGCTTACACCGTTTATCTTCAGCAAGGCTTCGTACCTGCTCATTGTTTCCTGGGCCACTTTTAACTGTACCCTTAGTTTGCTCAGTTGTGCCTGCAGGTCGCCATCATACAATTTCACCAATATGCTTCCCTGCGATACATGACTTCCTTCTTTAAAATAAATACCCGTAACCCTACCCGAAACTTCGGGATGAAGTTCGGTTTCTTCGGCAGGAATCAGGCTGCCCGGCATTTCAATTTCATGTGTCAGCACTTTTCCGGTAACTATATATGCTTCTACTTTTGCAGGTGGCCTGTTGCCTCCCTGTACGCCTGTTTTCTTTTCATCTTTTGCCGATGATTGGCAGGAACTGATAAACAGCAATAAGCTGAAAATTGATAACAATATGCCGATAGGTTTATTTATCACTTTTATCTGTATTAAATAATTGATACTTTGGCTGCTAAGTTCATTAATTAACCTCAAATGGAGAATAAAAAGTTACGAATGGAGATTATAAAGGATGGGAGATTATTTATTTGCCGAAATAACTTTTAGCGTTTGCTTTACACGGTTAGCCTGGTGTATCAATTCCTGCTTTTCCTTACTAAGTATGGTAATATGCCCCATTTTACGGCCGGGTTTAGTTTCTTTTTTACCATAGATATGAACAAACACATTTTCAATATCCATAATTTCTGTAAGCCCTTCATAAATAGCTTCGCCATTATATCCGGGTTCGCCCAGGAGGTTTACAATGGCTGCCGGTAAAATATGTTCGGTGCTGCCCAAAGGGTAGCCAAGCATCACCCGCCAAAGCATATCAAACTGCGAACTGTAATTGGCTTCAATGGTATGATGCCCACTGTTATGTACCCGGGGGGCAGTTTCATTTACAAAAACATTATCATCAATATCTACAAATAATTCAACTGCAAATATGCCGGGGCTTTTTAACTCTTTCACCACTTTTAATGCCACGGCTTCTACTTTCCACAATACTTTTTCTGCAAGGCCGGCCGGGCTTACCTGGTAATCAAGTAAATTAAGCATGTTATCAAAAACCATATCTACAGGCGGGTAAATGGCAGTATTGTTATTGTTATCTACAGCTACAATAACTGCTATTTCTTTTTTAACAGCAACCAATTTTTCTAATACTGCAGGTGCATCAAAACCTCTTTCTAAATCTGCATTTGTTTTCAACAGTTCTACTCCACGGCCATCATAGCCTCCCATAGCTATTTTATGAGCAGCAGGTAAAAAATTTAAATGCTGTTGTAGTTCTGATTTGTTTTGGGTAACGATAAATTCGCTGCTTGGTATTTGGTTAGATTTATAAAACTGCTTTTGCTGTATTTTATCTTTTATTATTTTAAGCGCTCCTGGTTTAGGATAAATGCTTATGCCTTCGGCTTCCAGTTTTTCCAAGGCCTCTACATTCACCGATTCAATCTCAATGGTTAAAGCATCAAGACCTTTACCAAATGCATATACATCATCAAAGTTGCTGATATCGCCTTTTGTAAAATGATGGCAAAGGTGGGCAGCAGGGCAATGCTCATCTTTTTCCATTACAAAAGTTTCAACCGGGTAATTAATGGCTGCCTGTAATAACATACGGCCAAGCTGTCCGCCGCCCAAAATGCCTACTTTTTTTATTGTGGAATTGTTTTGCGCAGTTTGGTTATGGTGGTAAACTTTATCCAATCTTTATATTTATTTGATAAATTAATAATTGAAAAGCGAAAGTAATTTAAGCTTGTGTAAATTCCTGCATTAATTGTTTTTCTTTTTGCAGGATAAATGGGAAAATACAGGTGGCTGCATTCAAAAGTATATATACAGCTATTCTGTTAAGGGGTTATTCAAATTTATACTTTGCACAAATTTTGAAATTTATCTTATAAAATTAAGAGTATGTTCAGCAATGATTTTTGTACCTTTGGCCTCTGTGATTCCCGATTATCCACATAAAGTTTTTAACGACAAACGCAACAGCTATTCGCTGCTGATGTTTTCGCTTGCTATGGATTCGGTGGTGTAATTCTTTAGTGCAGGAAAATAAAAAACATTCTGGTTATTATACCTGCATATTCTGGCTTTTACTGATAATATTCTTCAAAACAAATTAATTAACAATGCAAACAACAACAGCTCCATCCATTACAACTAATCATACAAAAGATTTTCTTCCCTTACATGGCACCGATTACGTGGAATTTTATGTAGGCAATGCCAAACAGGCTGCTCATTTTTATAAAACTGCATTTGGGTTTCAATCGCTGGCTTATGCCGGCCCCGAAACCGGAGTAAAAGATAAAGTGAGCTATGTAATAAGGCAAAATAAACTCACATTTGTATTAACCACTCCACTACGTTCAGGTAATGAAATAGCCGACCATATTTATAAACATGGCGATGGTGTAAAAGTGCTGGCATTAAAAGTGGATGATGCCGCAAGCGCCTTTGCCGAAACTACTAAACGTGGCGGTAAGCCTTATCTTGAAACAACCGTTTTAAAAGATGAAGATGGCGAAGTGGTATTGAGTGGCATTCATACTTATGGCGAAACGGTGCATCTTTTTGTAGAAAGAAAAAATTACAAAGGCATATTTATGCCGGGCTTTAAAAAATGGGAGTCGGATTATAACCCGGCTGAAACAGGGTTGCTGTATGTTGATCATTGCGTTGGTAACGTAGGCTGGAACCAGATGAACCCCTGGGTGAAATTTTATGAAGATGTGATGGGCTTTAAGAACATTCTTAGTTTTGATGACAATGATATATCTACCGAATACAGCGCACTGATGAGTAAGGTAATGAGCAATGGAAACGGGTATGTAAAATTTCCTATTAACGAACCTGCCGAAGGAAAGAAAAAAAGCCAGGTAGAAGAGTACCTTGATTTTTATAATGGCGAAGGCGTACAGCATGTTGCAATAGCCACCAATGATATTGTTAGCACCGTAACCGAACTGCAAAAAAGAGGTATCGAATTTTTAAAAATTCCTGCCAGTTATTATGCAACAGTGCTTGACCGTGTAGGTAAGATAGATGAAGACCTGGAGCCTTTACAAAAACTGGGTATTTTAATTGATAAGGATGATGAAGGCTACCTGTTGCAGATTTTCAGCAAACCGCTGGAAGACAGGCCAACCTTGTTTTTTGAAATAATACAACGCAAAGGCGCAAAAAGTTTTGGCAAAGGTAATTTTAAAGCACTGTTTGAAGCATTGGAGAGAGAGCAGGATGCCCGAGGTAATTTATAATTGCTTTATTTGTAGCGTTATAAAAGCAAATACATAGTTATACACATTTTAAAAGTATTGAATAAAGGCATATAAGTTTTTATTCGATACTTTTTTTTAAATTTACACTCATTAAAGATAACCCCCGTAGTATATTTAATGAAAAACATACGCCTATTTCATATCCTATGCGTTGTACTTTTTATTTTAGTGTCGGCAAACTCGTTTGCTCAGCCTTATTTTTCCACATCTACAACCACCTACAAAAAGCCGGTAACAAAGGTTGATTACCTGGCAGATTCTATAAAAAAACAATTTGAACAAAAGAAACTGGTGTGGCCGCCAAAATCACTTTACATAAGGTCGTTTAAATACGACCGCCTGCTTGAAGTATGGGTAAAGAATAATGAATCAGATTCTTTCAGGCTTTTTAAAACATACAAAGTGTGTATGCAAAGCGGTACCACCGGCCCCAAACGCAGCGAAGGCGATTTCCAGGTTCCGGAAGGTTTTTATTATATCAACGAGTTTAATTCAAACAGCAATTACCACATGGCGCTTGGCCTTAATTATCCCAATGCTTCTGATAAAATATTAAGCGATGCTGATCATCCCGGCGGCGCCATCTATATTCATGGCAATTGTGTATCTACCGGCTGCATTGCCATACAGGACGAACCCATAGAAGAACTTTACCTTATTGCAGCTTATGTAAAAGCCAATGGCGAAGATTTTATCCCGGTACATGTTTTCCCGGTAAAATACAATGTGCAAAAATCGGTTGATTACCTAAGCGAATCTTTTAAAAGTACACTTGCCATCAACAAATTCATCCTTAACCTTAAAAAGGTTTTTGATTATTTTGAACTACACAGGCAACTGCCGGTGATATTGGTGAACAAGAAAGGTGAGTACATGATCAATTAACGCATCAGCACCTGTATGGTATCGGGTGTTTTTTGTTCCAGCACAATTGTTTTTCCATTTGTAAACGATGCAATCTGTTCATCGTTGTAATGCCTTATGGTAAGCAGTGTAAGGTTTTTTTCAATTTGCACATCAAAAATTTCCGAAGCATCAAGCGCCAGCTTTTCCAGTTTTTCTGTCTTATCATCAAAACAACATAACAGGCTTATGGCGCCATTCTGCGACAGGTTGGGTTGCAGTTTAATTTTTGCAAACATCTTGTGTAGCAGTTCCATCGGTTTTTCTTCCACAAACGAATAATCTTTGGTGCTTAACTGCATAAGCACCTGGTTTTTTTTAAGTACAATCACCGGCGGCAGGTTATGAACCGCTTTACTGCTTATAACAGTACCAGCCAGTTCGGGCTTTAAAAAACACTTAACATGAAGCGGTATATTTTTATTTTGTAATGGCTTTATAGTTTTTGGATGTATTACCTGTGCACCATAATATGCCATCTCTATTACTTCTTTATAGCTTAGCTCGTGCAAAACGGCTGCCTGTGGAAACTCTTTTGGGTCGGCACTCATCACTGCTTCCACATCCTTCCAAATAGTTTGACTTTCGGCTTCCATAATATTTGCAAAAATAGCAGCGCTAAAATCACTGCCTTCCCTGCCAAGTGTGGTGCTTTCATTTTCATCGGTGGCGCCAATAAATCCTTGCGTAATTACAATATCGGTATGGTCAAATAAAGGTTCAATTTCTGTTTTTATTTTATGGCTGGTAAAATCCCAGTCAATATATGCATCCCTGAAGTTATCGTCGGTGCGTACAATATCCCTCACATCTATCCATTTATTATTAATGCCAATTTCATTTAAATAATTGCTGATAAGCGATGTGCTCATCAACTCCCCGCTGCACACCACCTGGTCGTAATAATAATCGTAACCCTTCACCGGCTTGTCGTGCAACAGCCATTCCACTTCAGTAAAAAAATCTTTCAGGTTATTTTCGGCGGCCTGCCAGTGTAATGTAAAAAGGTATTTTACCAGGTTAAGATGCGATTCCTTTACTTTTTCAAACAATGCAAGGGCATCTTCTTTTCTTCCTTCAAAAAATGCATCCACCACTTTTTCGAGTGCATTGGTGGTTTTTCCCATAGCAGAAATGATGATGAGTAATTTTTCACCTTTATATGAATTTATAATACGGCCTGTATTTTTAATTCTTTCAAATGAGTTGATGCTGGCGCCGCCAAATTTAAAAACCTTCATATCAATTAATGATTTACCAATGTGCAAATGTTTCAATACTTAAACTGCATTTTTATAAACCATTTGCAAAAGCCTTAATCTTATTTAAGTAATTGTTTATTGCTTATTTTTGGTTGCAAATTTAACCTTCACGGGTATCTATACAAAAAGTAAATGCTTTGCTTATGAACATTAATCGCAGAATTCAAACTTTAGATGAATTTACCATTCAGCAAATGAGGGATTTTCCGCACGCAACCGGCGAACTGGCGGGGCTTTTAAGAGATTTGGGCCTGGCAGCAAAAAGGGTAAACCAGGAAGTAAACAAAGCCGGCCTTGTTGATATTTTGGGCGATGACGGAAGTATAAACGTACAAGGCGAAGAGGTGAAAAAACTGGATGTGTATGCCAATAACCAGTTTATGGGTGTGCTGCAGCATGGCATTAGTTGTGCCGGCATTGGCAGCGAAGAGTTGGATGATATTGTGGTTTTTGATGACCCGGTGAGCAATAAAAGTAAATATGTTTGTTTGTTTGATCCGTTGGATGGCAGCAGTAATATTGATGTGAATGTTTCTATAGGAACCATCTTCAGCGTTTTCAGGCGTGTAAGTGAATTGGGTAAGCCTGCAACCAAAGAAGATTTTTTGCAGCAGGGGAATAAACAGGTGGCAGCTGGTTATGTTATTTACGGTTCCTCTACCATGTTTGTATATGCAACAAGACGTGGCGTTAACGGATTTACACTTGACCCTGCCATTGGCGAATACACCCTAAGTCATCCTGATATAAAATGCCCCGAAAAAGGAAAAATATATTCGGTGAATCATGGAAATTTTTTCCAGTACGATGAAGGGGTGAAACAATACATTACCGGCTGCCAGAAAAAAGATAAATCAAACGGTGGGCCTTATACGCAAAGATATATTGGCAGTATGGTATCGGATGTGCACCGCAACTTAATTAAAGGCGGCATATTTATGTATCCCGGCACCACCGATAAACCAAAAGGTAAACTGCGTTTGTTGTACGAATGTAACCCCTTTGCTTTTATTGTTGAAAAAGCTGGCGGGTTGGCCACCAATGGGAAAATACGGATTCTGGATATTGAACCAACAGCGCTGCATGAACGTACACCTTTTTTTATTGGAAGTAAATTAATGATGGAAGAGTTGGATGGATATATAAAAGGAGATTTAAAAGCAAAATGATGAAAACAATAATTTCGGTAAAAAATCTTGTAAAAAACTATGGCTCATTTAGTGCGGTAAAAGGCATTTCGTTTGATGTGTACGAAGGTGAGATATTTGGTTTACTGGGCCCTAATGGCGCCGGTAAATCTACCACACTCGAAATTATGGAAACCTTAAGGGATAAAACAAGCGGCGAAGTAAACATTTGCGGATACAACCTTGATAAAGACCCAGACAATATAAAAAAATTGATTGGTGTGCAATTACAATCATCGGGTTATTACCCCGGCCTTACCCTGGTAGAACTGATTCATTTGTTTGCCGGCTTGTATAACCAGGATGTAGATCCGAAAGCTTTACTAAAAATGGTGAACCTTGTTGATAAAGCAAACAATAAATACAAGGAAATGAGCGGAGGGCAAAAACAACGTTTTTCCATTGCCACCACTTTAATAAACAAACCTAAAATTATTTTTTTAGACGAACCCACCACCGGCCTTGATCCACAAGCCAGGCGTAGCTTATGGGAATTAATTAAGAGCATACGTTCGCAAGGCACTACTGTTATCATTACCACGCATTATATGGATGAAGCCGAACAGTTATGCGATCGCATTGCCATTATGGACGAAGGAAAAATAATATCATTAGACAGCCCTGATAAAATGATAGACGACCTGGTAAATAGCGGCTTTGAGAGGCCCAAACAGGTTAAGGCAGCCAACCTCGAAGACGTTTTCATACATTTAACAGGTAAGGAAATACGGGAAGAATAAAAAAGCCGTTTATTTGCAATTCAGAAAAATTAAACAAGATAAATAATGAAAAAAGTATTACTAAGCGCTGTGGCTTTTGTATTGTTGGCAATATCCGTATCAGCTCAAAAAACAACAAAAACCACAAAATCAAAAACAGCAGCAAAAACCATCACAAAAGCAGATGCAAACACACCTGTTTTTAATAACCTGATAGATAGTTTTAGTTATGCAGCAGGTTTTAATGTGGCTACCAATATGCAGGCACAAGGCATTTATAAATTAAATACAGCTATGATGTTGAAAGGGCTTGAAGATGTATTTAATAAAAACAACCCATTGATGACGCAGGAAGTAATAAACACCTGTATGCAGCAACAATTGGAAATTTTTAATAAAGAAAAAACTGAAAAAGAATTAGCCGAAGGAAGAGCATTTTTAGAAGCAAATAAAAAACGGGCAGGCGTAATAACCTTACCCAGTGGCTTACAGTATGAAGTGATAAAAAAAGGCGATTCCAGTTCAATAATGCCAAAAGCAACCGATACAGTAGTGGTAAACTATATTGGTAAATTTATTGATGGTAATGAATTTGAGAACTCAGTTAAAAATGGGAAAACAGTGGCATTCCCTCTTAATAATATGATAAAGGGATGGGTAGAAGTTTTACAATTAATGCATATTGGCGATCATTGGAGAACCTTTATACCAAGCGAACTTGCTTTTGGGCCTAATGGAAGCGGACAGGTGATTCCACCCAATGCAGTATTAATATTTGATATTATGCTTGAAGATGTAAAACCTTCTGTTGCAAAAACACCTAACTGATGAGTGAAGATGTTAGATACCCGATTGGGAAATATATTGCTCAGCCATTCTCCGATACTTTGTTTGGAGAATGGCTGATTGATATTAAAAACCTGCCTCAGCATTTAGAAAATGCAGTTCTAAACCTGGATGAGCAACAGTTAGATACAACTTACAGGCAAGGCGGATGGACGGTGAAACAGCTTGTGCACCATGTTGCCGACAGCCACATGAATGCATACATCCGTTTTAAACTGGGCCTTACCGAAGACAACCCAACTATTAAACCTTATGATGAAAATGCCTGGGCAATGATGAACGACACCAAAAACCTACCCATCAATATTTCATTAACATTACTGCACAGCCTGCACATACGCTGGTACCAAATTTTAAATGGAATGACTGCTGCTGATTTAAATAGAACGGTATTTCATCCCGAACATAAAAAACAATTTACACTTTGGGAGCTGTTAGGTTTGTATGCATGGCACGGAAAACATCATTCTGCACATATAACTGCACTTAGAGAAAAGATGAATTGGTAAATAATAAAATAATAGCCAAAATGAACTGGAAAACACTTTCGTCGCAATACATAAACAAACACACTTATTTTACGGCACGTAAAGATGTATGTGAAATGCCCGATGGTAAAATTGTAGATGAATATTTTGTGGTAGAACTGCCAACTTCTGTTTGTGCACTGGCTATTACCGAAAATAACGAAGTGATACTTGCCGAGCAATACCGCCATCCATTGGAAGAAACAATCATTGAAATTCCCGGTGGCTTTGTAGATGCCGGCGAGTCAACAGCTACGGCCATAGCACGTGAATTGATGGAAGAAACCGGTTATCGTTTTTCTGATTACATTTATCTCGGAAGGGTAGCGGCCAACCCCGGCGTACTTAATAATTATACCGATTTATACCTGGCTACCGGTGGCAAAAAAGTGGCATCGCAAAGTTTAGATGCCAACGAAGAAATAAAAGTTAAACTGCTGCCACTTGAAACCGTAAAGCAAATGCTGCTAAACAACCAAATTAAACAGGCTCTGCATGTAAGTTGTTTGTTTTATGCTTTTAATAAATTAGAAAGCCTGTAATTAATCAATAAAAATTAGTGATTGCTGAATTGTGCTGTGTCAACTTCTGCCACAAGAAACACACTGCCGCATACAATGATGGTATCATTGGTTGTAGCTGCAGATTTTGCTGCCTGTATAGCTGTATTCACATCATCAAAACTATTACCATCTAAATGTAGTGTAGCAGCTTTTTCTTTTAATTGCAAATGCGGCATGGCCCTTTCTGTATGGGCATTGCTGAAATAATACATGGCATCCTGCGGCAATAGCGACAGCACTTTGTTTACATCTTTGTCTTTTACCATGCCTATTACTATATGTAGTTGCGATGCTGCTGACATTACAATCTTTAATTGTTCCAGCAATTGCCTTATTCCATCTTCATTGTGGGCTACATCCAAAATGATTGTTGGCTGTTGGGTAATTACATCCCACCTGCCGGTTAAACCGGTAAGTGCTTTCACATTTTTTATGGCATATTTTTCTGCCTGGCTTGTTATGGTAAAGCCCTGTTGCATCAAAATACCTTCGGCACACAAAACTGTTTGTAAATTTTTCGTTTGATACAATCCATTCAATCCACATTCAAATTTATCGGTAATATCGTGTTCAATATTTTTTATATTGCAAGTAAGTGATGTAGGGCTGTACTGTATTTGCGAAACTGAATATTCATCCTGCGCAAAATAAATGGGTGCATTTTCTTTTTTTGCTTTGCTGATAAAGATATCTTTTGTTTGAGGAAGGTATTCGCCAATCACAACCGGCACACTGGGCTTAATGATACCGGCTTTTTCTGCAGCAATTTTTTCAAGTGTATCTCCCAAAAGGTTGGTATGGTCGTACCCGATATTGGTGATAATGGATAGGAGCGGAGTGATGATATTTGTACTGTCTAACCTGCCGCCGAGGCCGGTTTCAATAACGGCTATATCAACTTTCTCTTTTGCAAAGTAAGCAAATGCCATGGCTACTGTTAGTTCAAAAAACGAAGGCTTTATTTTTTGTGATACTGCTTTTGTTTTTTCTACAAAGTCAATTACAAAAACTTCGCTTACCATTTGCCCGTTAACTTTTATACGCTCCCTAAAATCTTTTAAATGCGGCGATGTGTAAAGCCCTGTTTTATATCCGGCCTGTTGCAGTATGGCTGCAAGCAGGTGGCTTGTACTGCCTTTGCCATTAGTGCCGGCAATATGTATGCTTTTGAATTTATTTTGCGGATTACCAATAGCATCACAAAGTGCAATGGTATTATCAAGATTGGCTTTATAAGCGGCAGTGCCAATGCGGCTAAACATAGGTAATTGTGCATAGAGATATTCAATGGTTTGCCGGTATGTCATAGCTTATGTAATGGCCTGTTGAAATATTGAAACAAATGTAGCAAATGATAAATAATGGTGGGTATGAAAACGTACAATCTAAAAAGTCATTCTTTTAAAAAAATATTTTAAAAGAATGACTTTTTAAACAAAGAATTTATCAAATTAATTAAAGGATATTACATCTCTCTAAAATTAAACGGAACAGTAACAATCGATTCATGGTCAGATTTATTGAATTCGATGTTAGGCAGGTATCCCCTGATTGCGTTGGCATATTTACTATCAACACTTGTAGAGCCTTTATCAAAACCTACAAATGTACCACGCCCCGCCGGGGAAACTTTAATAATTGCATTTATAGTGGCACGAGGTAAATCGCCCATGAAAATATAATTGTTTACTATGGTGCGGTCGCCTTTTGAAACTTTTAATCCACTGCCGCCTGTTTTACCACCGGGATTATTGCCATAACTATCTGGCTTACCGTTAGGGCTACCGGCATCGCCTTTACCGCCGGTCTTGTTGCCTTCGTATTTATAACCATTGTCTTCGTTGGCACCATTACCTGTGCCGCCCTTGGGGCCGCTGTAGCCTGCTATCTTTGGTTTTTGTGGCTTAGGTGTTGGGGTTTCAACAGTAGCGTTTGTTTTTACTTTAGTGGTTGTTTTTACAGGTTTTGTTACCGGCGCCGATTCATCGTCTGCAGCATCGTCTGTTTTATAATCTTCCGATTGTTTGTTTTGTACAGCAGATGCCTGTTGTTGCTCCGGTGCTTCGGATGATGGTGATTTTTCGCCTTTTACCAATGGCTGCACGTCGCCAAAGCCTTCTTCATCGTTACCTAAATTTATTTCTATCAGTTCTTCCTGTGCTTTTGGCTGATGCACAGCATCCTTCCACGAAACAAGCAAAGTGATTAATAGGATTGCCCCACAAATTAAAATAGTGTAGGTTAATGCTTTCCTGTTTTTCTCAGTTTCAAATGTTGCTGTCATAGTTTGATTGCTGTTCATCTCAAAGTTATTAAATTTAAAATAAAGGATGCCGATTCGGCCTCTATTTCATAGTTGAAACAATTATTTTAACAAATTGAATAAACTAAATATGTTTTAGAAAAAAAACGGATACAGATAAAAATATTGATAGTGATTGTGGTTAATTATTGTAAGTTCTGGAACCAAAAAGCAAGCTGCCAATCCTAATCATATTGCTGCCTTCTTCTAATGCTATCTTATAATCGGCGCTCATGCCCATGCTTAAAATGTTGAATGCCGGGCCTGACTTATTAAAAAGCTCTTCCAGGTATTTAAATTCACTTCTAACCAAATCCATATCATCCGAGAATGATGCCATACCCATCAGGCCGCAAATTTGGATATTTTTTAAATCAGGAATGCCTGAACTAATTATTGTTTCCAATTCATTGCTATCTAATCCAAACTTTGTTTCTTCTTTAGCGATATGTATTTGTAATAAACAATCAATTACCCGGTTGTTCTTTGCAGCCTGTTTATTTATTTCTTTCAGGAGATTTAAACTATCCACACCATGAATTAGGTGGACAAAAGGAGCAATATATTTTACTTTATTGCTTTGCAGGTGGCCAATAAAATGCCAGCGTATGTCTTTGGGTAATTGTTCGTATTTGTCTCTTAGTTCCTGCACATAGTTCTCTCCAAAATCTCTTTGGCCAAGGTTGTACAGTTCAAGGATATCTTCTGCAGGCTTGGTTTTTGAAACAGCTATAAGACTGGCTTTGCCGTGTAGCTCTTTTATTACCTCGTTATATTTTTCTTTATTGATGCTCATTTGTTTTACTACAATAGCGCTAATACACAAAGATGCACAAATAACCCAAATAAAAAATGTGCAAACAGAATCTGCACATCTCCTCATTAATATTATCAATTTTTTCTTTCTTAGTGAGAAAGGAAAAATTGAAACTTATTTCAAAATACTCCTGCCAATCACAATCCTTTGCACTTCACTTGTGCCTTCGTAAATCTGTGTAATTTTTGCATCTCTCATTAAACGCTCCACATGGTATTCTTTTACAAAACCATATCCGCCGTGTATTTGTACTGCTTCGGTGGTGGTCCACATAGCAGTTTCGCTGGCATAAACTTTTGCCATGCTGCTGCTTAAAGTATAGTCTAAGTGCTGGTCTTTTTCCCAGGCGGCTTTTAAACAAAGCAATCTTGCAGCTTCAATTCTTGTGGCCATATCTGCCAGTTTAAATTGTATAATCTGGTGATTCATTATTTCAGTGCCAAATGCTTTGCGCTGCTTACTGTAGGCAAGCGCTAGTTCGTAAGCGCCGGCTGCAATGCCCAATGCCTGCGATGCAATGCCAATTCTGCCACCGGCCAGCGTTTTCATGGCAAAAGTGAATCCAAAACCATCGGCGCCAATCCTGTTTTTTTTAGGCACTTTTACATCGGTGAATAAAATGCTGTGTGTATCGCTTCCACGTATGCCCAGTTTATTTTCTTTTGCACCAACTTCTACACCGGCCCATTTTTTTTCTACAATAAAAGCATTAATGCCACGACTGCCTTTGCTGGCATCGGTTTGTGCAATTACTAAGTACACGCTTGCACTGTTGCCGTTTGTAATCCAGTTTTTGGTTCCGTTCAGTAAATAATAATCGCATTTGTCTTCGGCTGTGGTGCGTTGCGATGTGGCGTCGCTACCTGCTTCGGGCTCGCTTAACAAAAAAGCGCCAATGTATAACTCACCATCTTTTTTACCCTGTGCAAGCGGGATAAGATATTTTTTCTTCTGCTCTTCGGTTCCGTATTCCTGCAGGCCGTAACAAACAAGGCTGTTGTTTACACTTACGCAAACACTCACGCTTGCATCAACCTTGCTAATCTCTTCCATGGCCAGCACATAACTGATGGTATCCATACCACTGCCGCCATATTCTGGTTTTACCATCATGCCCATAAAACCCAGGTCGGCCAATTTTTCTATCTGTTCTTTTGGAAAACGCTGTAATTCGTCACGCTCAATAACACCGGGCAGGCAATCATTAACTGCAAAATCTTTTGCAGCCTGTTTTATCATCAATTGTTCTTCGGTAAACTCAAATAGCATAGTTGGTTGTTTATAGTGTGAGCAAAAATAAGGAATTTGCCCCTATCGGTTTTAGCTGAATTATTTTTGCAGATGTTGTGTTGATACTAATAAATGGCTATACTGCCTTACCCTATTTTTAAGCCGGCAATAAATTTGTCTTGTGCAAGTGTTCTGCAAAATAATTTCCTTTCAATCATCACAGCGCCCAGGCTTTCCAGGTGTTTGGTGTACAACTGGCAATCAATAAGTGTAACATTTTCCTGTTGCAATTGCTGTACATATTTTATGAAAGCAAATTTACTTGCATTGCTTTCGTGGCTGAACATGCTTTCACCAAAAAAAATATTGCCCAGCCTTATACCGTATAAGCCACCCACCAATTTATCATCCAGCCATGCTTCGGCGCTGTGGGCATAACCATTATTGTGCATGTTGATATAGGCTTTTTGCATGGCTGCCGATATCCAGGTACCATCTTGTCCTTTCCTGGCAACAATTTTGCAGTTTTGAATCACATCTGCAAACGATTTATTGATGGTGAACCTGAACCTGCCGCTGTTTAAAACGGTTTTCATACTGCTGCTGATTTTTATTTGTGATGGATACAAAACAAAACGGGGATTGGGGCTCCACCAGCAAATGGGCTCGTCTTCATTGTACCATGGAAAAATACCGTTTTTATATGCCAGCAGTAAACGGTTGAGTGATAAATCTCCGCCAATGGCAAGCAATCCATCTTCACCTGCAAGTTCTACAGGCGGAAAATATAATTCATCGCTTACAATAAACATGTATGATTAATTGGCAACCACTTCCACCGTTGCATTAATACCTCTGTCGGTAATGGCATCGCATTGTGGCTTTAGCGTTTCGTAGCTGCCTTCTTTTACGGCATATTTTCCTTTTGCATCAATGATGATGGCGCATTGTTCGGCCTGTTGCAAACTGTGGCCGCAAACCTCTACCAGGGTATCTATCACCCATTCAAAAGTATTCACTTCATCGTTCCATACAATAAGGCTGCAGCCTGCCCCGGTTAGTGTGTCGGTATCGGTTTCTTCCTGGAAAATATTTTGTGAGAGTGTTTTCATGCAAAACAAAAATAACCAGATTTTTTTAAAGCAATAGCAGAATTTTTTCACATACAGTTTGTTTAATAAAACTGTTAATACTACTGTGTTTTTAAAGTAAGCTACTTGAGAAATATTTATAATTGCTTTGTTTTATTACAGATAGCAATATTTTAATAAGTAATGTGCATACGTAAATAATTTTAAGATATAGTTTTGATATTGATACAGGTTTATGCATATTCATATATTTGCCACTGCTATGAGAATTTTTAGAAAAATTATTAGCATCCTGTATACGGTTTATGCATTTGCCATTTTTTTGGTTTTTATGTTCCTCATACTTCCGTTAATTGTCATCGCATCTTTTTTTGGAAAGATAAAAGGAGGGAATTTTATTTATAAGCTTTGTAAGATATGGGCAAGGTTTGTATTATTTATGCTGGGTATTCATCATAAAAATATATATGAATCTGCATTGGATACTTCCAGGCAATATGTTTTTGTGTTTAACCATATTTCTTATATCGATATTCCGGTTATACTTCGTTCAGTTAATAAAATGAATTTTAGGGTACTTGGTAAAGCAGAAATGGCAAAGATTCCTGTATTTGGATTTATATACCGCAGCGCTGCTGTGCTTGTTGAAAGAGACAATGCAGAAAAAAGAGCAAAAAGTGTTCAACAATTGAAATCTGTTTTACGTAAAGGAATCTCTGTGGTTTTAGCTCCCGAAGGAACATTTAACATGACTAACAGGCCTTTAAAAAGTTTTTTTGATGGCGCATTTAAAATTGCAATTGAAACCCAAACTCCCATTAAACCGATGCTTTTCCTGGATACGTACGACAGGCTGCATTACGAATCCATCTTTTCTCTTTCGCCCGGCAGGTCGAGAACCGTTTTTCTTAATGAAATACCTGTTAATGGCTTAACACTTGCTGACGTAGAATCTTTAAAACAACGGGTGTATAATGAGATGGAAGCCGGTTTGGTAAAATACAAAGCAAGCTGGATAAAATAATAGTAAGATTACATACAGGTATGTTAACTTTAGTAACAAGTGATGAACAAAGGAAACGAAATACAATTTGCAGATGACATGCCTGGTTTTTGGGCCGAGATAATTTTACCCCTGGCCCTGCCTACAACCTATACATATTATATACCCAATACATTGTTACCTAAAGCAAGGCCCGGCTGCAGGGTAGAAGTGGTTTTTGGTAAACAAAAAAAATATGCAGGCATCATCAAATCGGTTTTTGATAAAGAGCCAGGCTATCCAACCAAGCCAATATTAAATGTGCTGGATGATGATCCGATATTGTATCCGCAGCAATTGCAGCTTTGGCAATGGATTAGCCAGTATTATATGTGCAGCGAGGGCGAAGTGATGGCAGCAGCCCTGCCAACACATTTTAAATTGAGCAGCGAAACCATTTTGATTTATAATGAAGAAACAGGAGAAGATTTTACACATTTAAGTGATGAAGAATTTTTAGTGGCTGAAGCATTGTTGATAAAAAAACAATTAAGGCTTACAGAAGTACAGCAAATTTTAGACATCACACATGTTTATCCGCTGATAAAAAAACTGATTGATAAAAAAGTATGTTTTGTTTGGGAAGCCATGGATGAGCAATACAAGGTTAAAAAAGAAACTTATGTACTGCTTAACCCTGAATATACAAATGAAGAAAAACTGGGCGAATTATTGAATAACTGGAGCAGGGCGCCTAAACAAATGGAATTACTGCTTGCTTTTTTACACTTGCAAAAAACTAGTGGCGATGTTGTACAATCAGAACTATTAAAAAAAGCAGGAGCAACAGCGGCTCAGTTAAAAGGCCTGGTAGAAAAAAATATCCTGCTAACCGAAAAAAGAGCAGTTGACAGAATAAAATCTATCCCAAAAAATGTTGAAATAGATTTTGAGTTTAATGCTGCACAGCAACAGGCATCAGATGAAGTAGCAAAAGCTTTCAGAACAAAAAATGTTTGCTTGCTGCATGGCGTTACCAGCAGCGGAAAAACACAAGTGTATATAAAACTTATTGAAAATTATTTAAAGGAAGGTAAGCAGGTGTTGTACCTGCTGCCCGAAATAGCATTAACTACACAAATAATCCGCAGGCTGCAAAAGCATTTTGGTGGCAATATCAGCATCTACCATTCACGCTTTAATAATAATGAACGTGTTGAATTGTGGAACAAGATACGCACCGGCGATGTGCAGATTGTGTTGGGTGCAAGAAGCGCCCTGTTCCTGCCTTTTAAGCAACTGGGCCTAATTATTGTTGATGAAGAGCATGATGCTTCCTTTAAGCAACATGAGCCGGCGCCACGGTACCATGCAAGAGATACTGCTATTTTTTATGCATCGCTCTTTAAAGCAAAAACATTATTGGGAAGCGCCACACCATCGGTAGAAAGTTATTTTAATGCCCTGCATGATAAGTATGCATTGGTGGAACTGAATGAACGCTTTGGCGGAATTGAATTACCACAAATTGAAATAGTAAATACCAGGCAGATGGTACAAAAAGGTAAAGTAATGATAAGCCCTCAATTGAAAGAGGCAATACAAAATACCCTGGATAACAATAAACAAGTAATACTTTTTCAGAACAGGCGTGGTTATAATCCATATTTAATTTGCGGTGTGTGCGGATTTATTCCTCAATGCATTCACTGCGATGTTTCGCTTACGCTGCATAAATTCAGTAATAAGTTACATTGCCATTATTGCGGCAGCACTTATCCAAAATTAATTACCTGCCCGGCATGCGGCAGCAATAACTGGCTGGAGAAAAACTTTGGCACCGAAAAAATTGAAGAACTGCTGGAAGATGATTTTGCAAAATATAAGATTGCCCGTATGGATGTTGACAGTGTTCGTGGAAAAACAGCACACGATAATTTGATACAGTTGTTTGAACAACACCGGCTTGATATTTTGGTAGGTACGCAAATGGTGGTGAAAGGATTGGATTTTGATAAAGTGAGCCTTGTAGGAATTTTAGATGCCGATGGTTTACTTGCATTTGCCGACTTTAGGGTTAATGAACGAGCCTTTCAGTTGATGGAGCAGGTAAGCGGCCGTGCAGGAAGAAAAAAGGAACAGGGAAAAGTGATTATACAGGCAACCAATGTTAAGCATCCTGTTTTGCAATGGGTGCAGCAACATGATTACAAACAATTTTACCTGGCGGAGATTGAAAATCGTAAGCAATTTTTTTATCCGCCTTTTAGCCGCATAGTTTTATTAACTTTAAAACACAAGGATAAAAATATTGTAATTGCTGCTGCAGAAAAATTAGCTCACCTGTTAAAGCAAGACCTTAAAGAATTTGTAGTAGGACCGGCAGCACCGGTTGTAAACCGTATACGCAACCAGTATTTGATGGAGTTGCTTATAAAATTACCCAAAGAGCAGGGGATGGGTATGCGGTATAAATCAGCCATCAGGAACCATATTAACTTGGTAACAAGTGAAAAAAAATTTAAGGCTGTTACAGTAATTGCTGACGTAGATAAGATGTAAAATTTTGAAAAGACTTTTTCCTGCTATGAATTTTTAAGATGAAAGTACAACACGATATATCGCTTAAACAATACAACACATTTGGTATAGAGGCAAAAGCAAAATCATTTGCCGGGTTTGAAACAACGGATGAGCTTGCCGAATTGCTTGAATACAATGAAAACCAAAACAGCAGCCATCAGCAAAAAATATTGATACTTGGCGGTGGCAGTAATATTCTTTTAAAAAAGGATTTTAACGGCCTTGTTTTAAAAAACAACCTGCTTGGCATACATGAAGTAAAAGAAGACGGGCAGCATGTGTATGTACAAGTGGGCGCCGGCGAAGTGTGGCACCGGTTTGTTTTACATTGTATAGATAAAGGATGGGCAGGAGTGGAGAACCTGTCGCTGATACCGGGCAATGTAGGAGCATCGCCTATGCAGAATATTGGTGCTTACGGCGTAGAAATAAAAGATGTATTTTATTCTTTGGAAGCATTTCATGTTAAAGACAAAAAAAATATACACTTCAGTTTGAACGATTGCGAATTTGGTTACCGTGAAAGTGTTTTTAAAAGAAAGTATAAAGATGAATTTGTAATAACCAATGTTACTTACCGGCTTAATAAGGTTCCTGATTTTAATATTTCATATGGCGCCATTAAACAGGAACTGGAAAAGATGGCTGTTACAGATTTGAGTTTACAGGCAGTATCGCAGGCGGTTATCAATATCCGCAGCAGCAAGTTGCCCAACCCCGATGTGATTGGCAATGCAGGCAGTTTTTTTAAAAACCCTGAAATTGAAAATTTAAAATTCAAAAGTTTAAAAGAACAGTATCCTGCAATTGTTGGATATGATTTACCAAACGGCAATGTAAAACTGGCTGCAGGCTGGCTGATAGAACATTGCGGATGGAAAGGTTACCGCAAAGCTGATGCCGGCTGCCATGAAAAACAGGCATTGGTATTGGTTAATTACGGAAACGCAACAGGCGAAGAAATATATAATTTAAGTGAAGAAATCCTACAATCGGTGAAAAGAAAATTTGATGTGCTGCTTGAAAGGGAAGTTAATATAGTGTAATAAAAATTTAATCTTACATAGTTCATAAGTGCTTTGCAATTAAACACAATCTGTACTTTTCTTTTTAGCAAGCAGTTTACCAGGCGAAATAAATTCATTAATGCAGTTTAAAACTGGATAACAGTTTATTTTCTTTTTAACAATTATTATCCATTTGGATTATATGATATTATATCCAGTTACTATTATTTTGATATGCATTTAAAGAAGTTTAACCTGGATCGGTAAATAAAATCATCAACTATTAAAAAAACAATTATGAAAACATCTATGTTATTATTTACAGTGGCAATTTTATTGATTGCCGGTTGTAAAAAAAGTTCCGATGAAGACCCAACGCCGGGAGGGCAAAATGATATTCCGGCAATAGATAATGCTGTTCAGGCATTTATGAATACCTATGCTATACCCGGTGTTTCTCTTGCCATTACAAAAGATGATAAGCTGGTGTATGTAAAATCTTATGGAAAAATGAGCGGTACAGATAATACTGCAATTACAAACAGCAATTTATTCAGGATTGCCAGTGTATCTAAGCCAATAACAAGTGTTGGTATAATGAAACTTGTAGAAGCAGGGAAACTTACTTTAGACTCAAAAGTTTTTGGCCCGGGAAGCATTTTGGGAAGCGATTTTCCTTCTTCACACCTTGGCGATGTAAGTGATGTTACAATACGGAACCTGCTTCATCACACAACAAATGCATGGCCCAATAATGGCAGCGACCCTATGTTTCAACAACCGACAATGAATCACAGCCAATTAATTAGCTGGACTTTGGATAACTATAATGCGGTTACAACAAGGGGAATTTTCAGCTATTCTAATTTTGGTTATTGTATATTAGGCAGGGTTATTGAAAAACTTTCGGGTAAAAGTTACGAGCAGTTTATTAAAGACGAGGTACTAACACCTTGTGGTATTAGTACCATGGTTATGTCGGGTAATACGCTTGCCGATAGAAAACCAAATGAAGTTATTTATAATGGCCAAAATGGCAACAACCCTTATTTATATAATATCACCCGCATGGATTCACATGGCGGTTGGCTGGCAAGTGCAACTGATCTTGCCAGGTTTATGGTAAAGGTTGATGGTTTCCCGGGCAAGGCAGATATTTTGCAGCCTTCTACTTTAACTTTAATGACCACCATGTCGGTTCCTTCATCAAACTATGCATGCGGTTGGGGAGTTAATAGCGCCAATCATTGGTGGCATACAGGAAGCTTACCGGGTACTGCTACAGAAATTATCAGGGCTAACTCGGGTTTTTGTTGGGTGGTTTTATGTAATTCAAGGAATAACTCTGCAAACTTTTCGGGTGCGCTTGACGGGTTGATTTGGCCATTTATAAATGATACCAGCACACCATGGCAAGATATTGATCAGTTTTAACAAACTTAGTATGTAGCATAGTTTTGATTGTTTAATGTACCTCAAAAAAAAAATTGCACCGGTGTTTTACTGAGTGCAATTTTTTTTATCATTCACTAAAATTGTATTGTATTTGATTTTAATTAAAATCATCTTCATTAAAATCATCTTCATTAAAATGTTGCGTACCTATATTCAGCATACTTCCCATAAGGTCTCTAAATTCAATTTTACCTTCCAGTAATTTTTTGCTGATGAGCGAATAGGCGGCAAGGCCATGCAACACAAATTCCATTAGCAGGGCATTTTCTTTATCATTGGCTGCCTTAAAATATTTTTTTACAATGGCATGTAACCCGTCCACCTTGTACAAAAGTTGTACTTTGTCATCATCTTTTGTTTCAAAAAAAATATTTATGGTATTGCCGGCATCAAACCATCTTATAATCGATTTATAAGGATTGTCTTCAGTTGCAGTTTCTTTGCTTCTTTTCTTTTTTAATGTATCCGGATTAGGAAAATATTGTGCAAACAGTGTTCGTATAGATCGATCCAACAAATTAAATGCAACCTGGTAGGGGCCTTCCTGTTCGCCTTCATAAACCAATTCTATCTTACCCGTTATTGATGGGATGATGCCAACAAGATCGCTTAACCAAACTTGTGTTTCTTTTTCTTCATTGATGATAGCTCTTCGTTCGGCAGCGCTAACGGCATTTTCATAAGCGCTGATGCTGAGCCTGGCGCTTACACCACTTTTTTTATCTACCAGTTCGCTGGCCCTTGCTTCAAATGATACTTGTTCAATCAGTCTTTTTACCAGGTCGCTTATTTTTACCCTTTGTTGTTGATCGGGTTCAATAGCTGCTTCCTGAATTGTTATCTCCAAAGCGGTTTCAATATTTTTTGGATAATGAGTGAGAATCTGGCTTTCAATCCTGTCTTTAAGCGGAGTTACAATGCTACCCCTGTTGGTATAATCTTCGGGGTTGGCAGTAAAAACAAACAATACATCTAAGGGCAACCGCAATTTAAATCCCCTAATCTGCAAATCGCCTTCTTCTAAAATATTAAAAAGCGAAACCTGTATCCTTGCCTGCAGGTCGGGCAATTCATTTATCACAAAAATACACCTGTTGCTTCTTGGAATGATGCCATAATGCAGCACTTGTTCATCAGCAAAACTTAATTTTAAATTGGCCGCTTTTATCGGGTCAATATCGCCAATAAGGTCGGCAACACTTACATCGGGAGTGGCCAGTTTTTCGGCATAGCGTTCGCTGCGGTGCAGCCATTCAATTGGTGTATCATCGGCTTTGCTTGCAATAAGATTTATTGCATACCGGGAAATGGGTTGCAACGGATCGTCATTTATTTCACTGCCTGCTACGTAAGGAATATATTCATCCAACAAATCAATCATCTGCCGGGCCATTCTTGTTTTAGCCTGCCCACGCAAGCCTAAAAACAAAATATTATGTTTAGATAATAATGCCCTCTCTGTATCTGGTATCACCGAATCTTCGTAACCTATAATGCCGGGAAAAGGATTTTGCTTTGCCTTTATTTTTTTAATAAGATTTTCCCTAATCTCCTGCCGGATGCTTTTGCAAACATAACCACTCTTTTTTAATGCTGCTAATGTTTTAATGCTTGGTTTACTCATCTTTTAAAGTTAAAATTCAAAAAGGCTTAATTCAATAAAAATAAAATTATTTCGGCCGGTTCATTAATAAACTGTTTTTCTTTTACCACTTTCAAAATCCCTAAAAATGAAAGCGCCCAGTTTATCCAACGATGCAAAGAAAGCTTTGCCGCTATTGGTTTCTGTAAACTCCTGTACAAACCTTTGCAAGTACGGGTCGGATGCAATCATGAAAGTAGTGATAGGTATTTTTAATTTTTTGCATTGTGTTGCCAGGTTCATGCATCGGTTTAGTATTTTCCTGTCAACACCCCAACTGTTTTTATAATAGCGTTTGCCTATTTTTAAACAAGTGGGTTTACCATCGGTTATCATAAATATTTGTTTATTAGGATTACGGCGCCTTCTTAAAATATCCATTGCCAGTTCTAATCCTGCCACGGTGTTGGTATGATAAGGCCCCACCTGTAAATAGGGTAGGTCTTTAATTTCGATAGGCCATGCATCGTTTCCGAAAACAACTATATCTAAAGTGTCTTTGGGGTATTTTGTTTTGATAAGCTCACTTAATGCCATCGCAACTTTTTTGGCAGGTGTTATCCTGTCTTCGCCATATAAAATCATGGAGTGCGAAATGTCAATCATCAATACAGTTGATGTTTGCGATTTTATATCGGTCTCACTTATTTCTAAATCATCTTCCTGTATGTGGAAACTGTCGATACCATGATTAATTTGAGCATTTCGGATGCTGTTGGTAAAATCAATCTGCTCCATGGTATCACCAAACTGAAAGGGCCTTGTTTCAGGATTTATTTCATCGCCTTTGCCGGGTTTATAAGTTTGGTGGTTGCCCTGCTTTGTTTTTTTTAGTTTACCAAAAATCTCTTCAAGGCTTTTTTTGCGTATGCCTTGCTCGGTTTTAGGAGTGATTTTTATTTCGCCTAAACCATTGTTGTCATCAATATATCCTTTGCTTTTTAAATCTTCAATAAAATCTCCAATGCCATATTCATCATTGGTAAGCTTATATTCTTTATCCAGTTCATTCATCCATTGCATGGCTTCATTAAAATCGCCATTGGTATATGTCAGTAACTGTAAAAAAAGGTTTAGCAACGTCTCAAATGGAGATTTGCCTTGAATGTTGGGATCGTATTTACTAAAGTTGTAGCCGGGCAATGGTTAATGTATAATGAATAATGTAAAATGTATAATGTAAAATGTATAATGTAAAATGTATAATGTAAAATGTTTTGAGAATTCAAAATTCAAAATTCATAACTCATAACTCTCAATTATACATTATCAATTATAAATTGTCAATTATAAATTGTCAATTATTACCTAAAGTACAAAACATTTTACCTAACTGATTTGTTCGGTTGTTAAATAAAAAAAATCTCCTGTTTTTTATTCAGGAGATTTTTTTGAGTTTGTTACTTATTTTTTTGTGAATCTTTTGGTGTAACGGGCAGTGTTTTTATTTGTCCCGGTGTTTCGGTAGGTAAACCTCCGGGATTTTTATATTGTTGCTCCAGGGCCATTATCCTCATCAGGAATTCTTCTGCCGAGTTCCTGTCTCCACTTTTGCGCCCGTTTTGATCTACATAATTAAATACGCTGTTTTTTGCATCATCAAGGCCGTCGTAATAGCTAATCTGCTGTTGAAGGTCTTTTTTCAGGCTTTTTGTAATTTTTGAAGCCAACACGGTATCTTCTGCAGCATAAGATGCCTGTAACAACATATACGAAATATAATTGTGTTGCTGAAAACGGCTTACCATTCCATAAGGGAAATTTTCTTCCAGCATCATTTTATCAACTTTTTCCAGCATTTTTTTTGCTTCATCTTTCCTGTTTTTTTGTGCCAGGTCAAGCGCTGCAGTTGCATATGCCATCCTGATGGTATTCAGGTGCCTGCGGTTTTCTTCATCAAAATACACGCCGGGTTTATCGGCATTACCGCTTTTAAATTCTTTCATCATCTTATCATAAGCCCAGTCGTCGTTAACATCACTGTTTACTACCGGTACTAACCTATAGGTTAATCCATCCTGGCGTAAATATTTTTGAAAGCCAAGATCTCCACCTCCCTGCGATGTAAAATAAATAGGACGTTTCCATTTATTGGCTGCAATGATATTTAAGATGGCAGCATCGTTTTTAAACAATACATTTTTAGGTATTTCAAAAACTATTTGCGAAAGTACGCTGTCGTTTGCATTAACAGTTCCGTTTTGCCTTACTGTATTTATATCAACAGGTACCGATACTTTCCTAGAAGGAAAAATATTTAATGTACCTCCATCACGCCCAACTTCCATTTTGTTTGGATCATCACTACCTGCATAATCTTTCATCATGGTATATAAATCCATAGGCTGCGATGGGTCGGTTGTAATACCGGCTTTTGACCTGTATTTAGCAAGAAAAGTAGGATTGTTGCCATAAAGCCCTTCGGGCGAATAGATGATATCACGGTTAGCGCCTTCAATTTGCGCTGCAGACCAGATAGGATCTATAGGGTCGCTTTGGTTTACTTTATAACGCAGTTGATTTATGTACCAGTCGGTACCCAAAAGGCTTGAATTAATAACTCTTATATCCCTGCGGATGCCCTGTACTTCCTGTGCATACCAAAGCGGGTAGGTATCGTTATCGCCAAAAGTTATCAGTACTGCATTGGGGGCACAGCTTTGTAAATAATCGATAGCTAAATCTCTTGCCAGCGTTTTATTGCTGCGGTCGTGGTCGTCCCATTCCTGGCTTGCCATCAATACCGGTACAGCCAGTAAACAAAGCCCACCTGCGGCTATATTTAAAACGTTTTTGTTTTTTATAAACCTTGAAAACAAATCTTTTACATACAATACACCAATACCTATCCACATGGCAAAGGCGTAAAATGAACCTACATAAGCATAATCCCTTTCACGTGGCTGGTTGCCGGCCTGGTTTAAATAAAATACAATGGCCAGCCCGGTAAAAAAGAATAATAATCCTACAACCAGGAAATCTTTTCTGTCTTTCAACACTTGATAAACCAAACCTAAAATACCGAGTAGTAATGGCAGGACAAATAGTTTGTTGTTTGCTTTGTTATGTTTCAAACTGTCGGGTAATGTATCCTGGTTGCCAAGGCGGGCATTATCCCAAAAACTTAACCCTGTTTTCCAGTTACCATCACGTACGTTAGCCATGTTTACACCTTGTATATCATCTTGCTTACCGGCAAAATTCCACATAAAATAACGCAGGTACATCCAGCCAACCTGGTAAGCCATTGCAAATTGGATATTTTCGGCCATGGTTGGGGCCCGTTCCCAATTGCCTTGCTGGTCTTTTCCAATTCCCATCCAGCTTGCATAATAATCAGCATGGCCCTGGTCGTTGCTTTGATCCCACATACGGGGGAAAAGATGTTTATCGGCAGCGGCATACACATATTCTACCTTTCTGCCGTTTTTTTCATATTTGCCATTGCTCTTAACATAGGTTTCGGTAATCTTTGTGTCTTCGGGTTGGGCTGTAAAATCCTGGCCATATAAAATTGGCCAATCGCCATACTGCTCACGGCTTAAATAACCCACTAAGTTTACGGGATTATCTACATTAAACATATCTACGGCAGGGTCGGCATTTGACCGCACTAATGTTGTAAAGTAAGTTGAATAACCCAGCAACATAAACACAAAACTCCACAGGCCAAGTTTTAAAAAATTCCAGTTACGTTTACTTGCTATCCTTAAACCAAAATATACAAGCACTGCAATAAGTATGAAGAAGAATGCAAAGCCCGAAAAGAAAGGCAATCCAAAATCGTTTACAAACAGGATATCAAAATTGCCGGCGCCTTTAATGGTCCAAACAATTACCGCTTTTTGTACCAGGCCGGTAATACCGCAACCGATTGCAAAGGCCCAAAAAGTACCCCATTTTGTAATTTTTTCGTAACGCTTAAAATAATAAATAACTACAATAGCCGGTATTGTAAGCAGGTTTAACAGGTGAACCCCAATTGATAATCCCATCAGGTAAAAAATCAGTATTATCCAACGATCGGCTTTTGTAAAATGGCCTTTTATGCCTTCTTTTTGTTCGGCATCTACATTTTGTTCCCATTTTAGTATGGCCCAAAAAACAACAGCTGTAAAAAAAGATGATAAGGCATACACTTCGCCTTCGACGGCGCTGTACCAAAACGAATCGGAAAAAGTATAAGCAAGGGCACCAACAACACCGGCTGCAATGATGCCAAATATTTTTTCATTATTGAGTTCGCTACCATTTTTTAAAACCAGTTTGCGGGCAAAATGTGTAATGCTCCAAAACAGGAACAAGATGGTGAAACCGCTTGCCAATGCGCTCATCAGGTTAATGCCCGTGGCTGCATGTGCAGCATCAAAGGGAACCATGAACAATCTTCCAATTAAAACAAATAAAGGCGCTCCCGGCGGGTGAGGTATTTGCAGTTTATAGGCGCTTGATGCAAACTCGCCACAGTCCCAAAGGCTGCCTGTAGCTTCCATAGTCATAATATACACAGCACATGCAATAATGCAGATGATCCACCCGGTAATGTTGTTAATGCGTTTAAAACTCATAATTATATTGGTTATAAGTTGGCAAATATAAAGATGTTTGGGGGTTTGCAGTTTAGTGGAGATGTTATTTTTTAAATAGTGTATTTACGGATACTTTTTATTATTGAAATAAAGACAATACAAAATATTGAACTTGTATGTTATTTTTAATGAATTACAATTTCAGTTTCATAAATTTTTATACGCCAACGCTAATTTTTACACAACACTCTTAATTTAATATAGGTTAACACTGCGGCGTATATTTGAGTAATGAAAAAGGCCCTTTTACAACTTCATGCAGCAGTTTTTTTGGCAGGATTTACAGCTATACTGGGTAAGCTGATAACATTAAATGAAGGGCTGCTTGTTTGGTTCAGGCTTTTTATTACAGTGGTAACACTTGGAGCCATTTTGGTTTATAAGAAACAACTGATGCGTATTCCTTTTAATGATATGCTGAAGATTTTTGGAGTAGGTGTTATTGTGGCATTGCATTGGGTTACGTTTTATGGTAGTGTAAAATATGCCAATGTTTCGGTTGCCCTGGTTTGTTTTAGCGCCACAGGATTTTTTACGGCATTGTTTGAGCCTGTTATTTTAAAAAGAAAGCTTTCGGTTGTTGAGATTTTGTTGGGATTACTGGCAATTTTGGGCATCTATATAATTTTTGATTTTCACCCGCAGTACAAACTGGGTATTGTGTTTGGATTGTTATCTGCTGTGGGCAGCGCCTTGTTTCCTATTTTTAATAAAAAATTATTACATACTTATTCGCCCAAAATATTAACGCTGTACGAACTGGGCGGTGGTTTACTTGCCCTTACTTTAATTGTGCCTGTATATTTGATATTTTTTCCTGCCGTATATTATGCACCAACTACTACAGATTGGTTGTGGTTGCTGGTGCTTGCATGGTTTTGCACTGTACTTAGTTTCGATTTACAGTTGAATGCTTTAAAAAAAATCTCTGCATTTACTGCAAACCTTACTTATAACCTGGAGCCTGTGTATGGTATCATAATGGCATTTATCTTTTTTAAAGAAAATAAAAACCTGCACAGCCAGTTTTATATTGGCCTTTTGCTGATAATATTTGCAGTAGCATTACAAATGATGCGTATTGCCAGGCAACAAAAAGAACCGCATCTTATAAAAACTGGTATCCTAAACTAATCAAGGTAAATGATTTCTGTTTCAAGTTTTGCAAAGGCTTTAAACATGGCTGCAACTCCGCAATATTTATCCTGCGATAAAGCAACAGCTTTTTCCATTTTTGAACGGTCGGCAACATCTAATTTTATGCTGTAGGTTAGTTTAACCTTGTTGTAATATTTTGGATGTTCGTCTGTAAGTGCAGCATCTACATTAATATTAAAATCACTGAACTTAACTTTCATTTTATTTAAAATAGAAACCACATCTATACCTGTACAACCTGCCAGAGAAGCCAGCATCAGGCGTTTGGGGCTTGGGCCGCTATCGTTACCGCCATCATCAGGCGTGGTATCCATCCTAACATCGTGCCCGTTAATGGTAGATGTAAATGCCATGTTTTCATTAAAGACTGTTTTAACCGAATGTGTTGCCATGTCTGTTATTTTAATGGTTTTATTTTAAATATCAACGTTGCAAAGCCTGCATTTTCTGCCTGTTCAATCCTAAAGTTATGTTTGCCTTGTAATTTTATTGTTGCTTCATGGTGCATATCTTCATCATATTTGTATTTTGATACATCCCAAAAGTCAATCACTAATTTGCCATCAACAAATACTTTTACCAAATCATCGGCCGTTACAGAAAGGATATATGTACCTGCTGCCAAATCAATGTTTGCAGTGGCAACAACTGCAAACGAATCGGCCGGTAAACCTTTGCCAATAGCGCCCCACCAGGTATAGTTAATATCTTTTACCTGCTCAGATTGTAACGGCTTATTATTGAAAACAGTTTTAAAAACCTGGTAGTTTTTGTTAGGGTCATGTGCTGCATCCCAGCCGTACCAGTTTACCTGCCATTTAATATCGGGTTTAAAATCCCTGAATGAGAAGCTATGTTTTTTCCCGGCTGCTTGTTGTATGCCAAATTGGTCTGTAAAGGCTTCGCCAATGTATTCTAATTCCAACTGAACATCTGTACCATTTTGCTGAGCAGTTATGCTTGCAGGGAAACTACCGCTTTGCTGGCTGATGTTTTTTACATCTTTTGATTTTTTTATTTTCCATTTTCCTTTAAGCCCTTGTACATCAAAATGGTAGGTGTGGTTACTGTCTATTTTTTTTAGAAAGATGATGGGATAGCGAAAATCGTATGGCCCCCATTCGGTTATCTTCATTTGATCTCTTCCTTTACTAAAATTAGTAACAGGTATGTTGGTGTTTTTCCAGGTGCCTAATATTTCCGGAACGTACACTGCAGAATCAACTAAACTTGTTGATTGTATTTTAAGGTTTGTAACACTGCTGTCGGTTTTAATATCTTTTTTACAATGAATGAATTTGTTTTTATCTATAGCAATATTATCAGTAAGGGTAGCATTTATTGCATTGTTTTCATTTTCAAATAAATTATCCAGGATGAGGTAGTTCATACTGGTTGTAATTCTTTTTTGAGCATAGCCCCAGTCGGCAGGCTGTGTACGCCTTGCCCATAATTTAATACCATCCTGTATATCGTCATTAAACTTGTTACCTGTTATAGATATATTCTGTCCGTGTTCAATAGCAATTGCGGTTTTATTCTTAAAAAAAGTATTGCCTGTAATACTTGTATTCCAGCTATAGCCGCCCCAAATTCCATTGTCGCATTCATTTATAATATTGTTAATAATAAAATTTTTACTGAAAGTAACTTCTACGCCATTGGTTGGGGCATAGCTAAAATCGTTCTTGAACAGGTAATTGTCATTACAGCCACCCAGGCCGCTATCCATAGTTGTTTGCCCGGCCCATAAAAAAAATCCATCGCCGCTGTGTGTAACACTGTTGTAGGCAATCACATTATCATTACATTGTTCAAAAGCCAGTATACCAGCGCTATCCTGCCCCCGGTTATAAAAACCAAAACTATGGCCACGTACATTAAAATCAAGTTTGTTGTTCATGATAAAGTTTCGGTTGCTACGGTACATACCAATGCCAATGGCTGAGTTAAAAGAAAAATCGTTATCGGTTACCAGCCCGTCATTGCACCGCATCATCATTAAAGCACATTGCCCACCGGTGATTTTGTTTTGTTTTATAACAGCTTTGTTGCAGTCCTTTAAATAAATGCCGGCGCCATATCTAAGCCATTCGTCATTTTCGTTGTGGTGGTAACTCATCCAGTCGCTTACATCTTCGTGCTGCCAGTTGCTTTGCAAACGCTGCCGGTAATTATAGCTGAAATCACAATTTTCAATGGTAAGTCCATTGCAATCCTGAGCCATCAGGGCAATTTTATAGCCACTAATCCGGGCATTTTTTATAGTTATATTATTGCCTTTAATTAAAACTGCCAAGCCATGAAATTGGTTGGGGAAGAGTTGGGAGCCATTACCTTTCAAAAAAGCATGGTTAAAATCTACAGTTAAATTATTTCCTATAATGGTTATAAGTGGATGATTTATTGAATCACCGGCTGTTAACCGGTAATTTCCCTGCTTAATTATAACCGATTTAGAGATAATCATCCCTTTTGTTAGCGGGATAAAAGACTGGGCAGTAACTTTTATTGTCCATCCGTTTAAAACAGGTAGAAAAATAAAAATGATTATTTTTAATAATTTCATATTAATAAAGTTAGGCTTATTAACAATTTGCCCTGAAATGTGGGTAGATTTTGGCAAAAAATCAAAATTTCTTGCTTTTCAAACAGTAATTATTAATATTTAACCTTACCTTTGCCGTCCAAAAATTAGCACTATGGCCAGAGTATGTCAGGTTACAGGAAAGAAGCCGGTTACAGGGAATAAGGTTTCTCACTCAAATATTAAAACAAAACGCAGGTTTTTACCAAACTTGCAAACTAAACGTTATTTTCTTGCAGAAGAAGATAAGTGGGTAACACTTAAAGTATCATCTGAAGCTATCAGAACCATCAACAAGAATGGTTTGTACTCTGTAGTTAAGCAATTGCGTGCTGCAGGCGAAAAAATCTAATTAAAAGCATTAAATAAATAACAATGGCAAAGAAAGGCAACAGGGTACAGGTGATTTTGGAATGTACCGAGCATAAAACAAGCGGAATGGCCGGTACAAGCAGGTACATTACCACTAAAAATAAAAAGAACACACCTGAACGTTTAGAGTTAAGAAAACTTAATCCTATTTTAAAAAAGGTAACTGTTCATAAAGAGATAAAGTAATTATACCCACTAAAAAATGGCTATTGCAAATTGTAATGGCATATCTGGGTTAATCCATTACTTAAAAATAAATTTTCACAATATTAATATACTACCATGGCAAAAGCAGCTAAAACAGCGATAAAGACCAAAGACCAGAAAGCAGCAGCAGAAGCAAAAAACTGGACAAAAGTGATACGAACATTACGTAGCCCTAAAACAGGTGCTTATACTTTTAAGGAAGCTATCGTACATAAAGACAAAATAAAAGAATACTTAGCCAGCTAAGACATCTTGCATAAAAAATTATACAAAGCTTTCCGATAAACGGGAGGCTTTGTTTATTTTAGAAATACCGGTACTTCAACAATCAATTTACTATGGGACTTTTTAATAAACTATTTGGCAAAAAAGAACAAAAGGAAACATTAGACCACGGCCTTGAAAAAACAAGGGAAGGATTTTTTAGTAAGATAACAAAAGCCATTGCCGGTAAAAGCACGGTTGATGAAGCTGTGCTTGATGAACTTGAAAACGCTTTAGTGAGTGCCGATGTGGGTATTGAAACAACTGTAAAAATTATAGATCAGATTGAAAAAAGAGTTGCCAGGGATAAATATCTTAACACAGCAGAGCTTAACAAGATACTAAAGGAAGAAATTCAGAATATTTTAGTTGCTGCTCCGCAGGATAACAGTTATACCGATTATGAACTGCCAACGGGGCATAAGCCACATATCATTTTAGTGGTGGGTGTAAACGGTGTTGGTAAAACAACCACTATCGGTAAATTGGCGCATAATTTTAAGCTTGCAGGCAAATCTGTTTTGCTTGGCGCTGCCGATACTTTTCGTGCTGCAGCAGTTGACCAACTTACCATTTGGAGCGAACGTGCAGGTGTACCAATTGTAAAAAAAGATATGGGCAGCGACCCTGCAGCCGTAGCTTTTGATACCGTAAACAGCGGCGTTTCAAAAAATGTGGATGTGATAATTATTGATACAGCCGGACGTTTACACAACAAGGCTCATTTAATGGATGAACTTTCAAAAATTAAAAGAGTAATTCAAAAAGTGGTTCCCGATGCCCCACATGAAGTAATGCTTGTGCTTGATGGCAGCACAGGGCAAAATGCACTTGAACAGGCAAAACATTTTACAGCCGCTACTGATGTTACGGCGCTTACCATAACAAAATTAGACGGCACGGCAAAAGGTGGAGTGGTATTGGCCATTGCCAATCATTTTAAAATTCCGGTAAAATTTATTGGAGTGGGCGAAAAAGCCGAAGACCTGTTGGTTTTTAATAAGCAGGATTTTGTAGATAGCTTATTTACACTATAATACTATTCATTTACTACAGTTGTAAAGAAGCTTTGCGATACATATATTCTATAGTTTTAAAAATACATGCTGCAATAATTGAGGCAAAAGAAAAGCCCCTGTAGAAACAGGGGCCGGTTACCAAAACTAACTGCTTATGAGAAAATCTTTATTGTTTTATTTTTAATTGCTGATACAAATATCCAAAGAAAATTTATGGTGCGCTGTTAAGAAAATACAAAAGCCAGTTAAAGTGGCGTTAAATGGTTTTTAATAATCAGCATTCAATTACATAATCATGACAAACAGCACCACTCTGTGTATAAACTACTCTTTAATTTACTCCTTTCATCTTCTATCTAACTTGTACCGGCTTGTTTAAAAACATTCGCTGATACATAGATTATATTTTTAGTAAAAAGTTTAAAACCTACTTTTAAAACTGCGCTGGCAATGGCTTACCTTTGCCGCTGATTATTATGAAGACAAAATCTATCAAAAAAGACAAGGTAAACATCATTACACTGGGCTGTAGTAAAAACATGGTGGATAGCGAAGTGCTGAGCGGGCAACTGATTGCTAATGATATTGAAGTGGTGCATGAGAATACAAAGAAGGATCATAATATAGTAGTGGTAAACACATGCGGCTTTATTGAAAAAGCAAAAGAAGAAAGCATCAATACTATTTTACAACAAGTGGAGTTAAAAAAAAGAGGCAAGCTGGATAAAGTATATGTAACGGGCTGCCTCAGCGAACGCTATAAAAATAACCTGGAGGAAGAGATACCCGAAGTAGATGCATATTTTGGTACGATGGAGTTGCCCAATATCTTAAAAACTTTTGAAGCCGATTACAGGACCGACCTTGTTGGAGAAAGGTTACTTTATACACCTCAGCATTATGCTTATATGAAGATTAGCGAAGGCTGCAACCGCACCTGTGCTTTTTGTGCCATTCCGCTGATGAGGGGAGGGCATGTTAGCAGGCCGATAGAATCGCTGGTTGATGAAGCAAAACGTTTGGTTGACAGGGGCGTAAAAGAAGTGATGCTGATTGCACAGGAACTAACTTATTACGGTCTGGATATCTATAAAAAAAGGGAACTGCCCAAACTGCTTCATGCGCTTGCTGATGTTAAAGGGTTGGAATGGATCAGGCTTCATTATGCATACCCATCTAAATTTCCTATTGAAATTATTGATGCCATCAAAGAAAGGGAGAATATCTGTAACTACTTAGATATGCCCTTGCAACACGCCGCCAACAATATGCTAAGGTTAATGAAAAGGCAGATAACCCGTGAAGAAATGGAAGACCTTATTGGCGAAATAAGAAACCGTATACCGGGTATATGTTTACGCACTACTTTAATTGCCGGTTTCCCGGGCGAAACAAGGGATGATGTGGAAGAATTGAAAATGTTTTTACAAAAAATGCGTTTCGACAGGGTGGGCATTTTTACATACAGCCACGAAGAAGGTACAAGCGCTTATCAACTTGCAGATAATATATCTGCAGAAGAAAAAGAAGAACGGGCGCAGGAAATAATGGAAGTACAGCAGGAGATAAGCCTGGAGAAAAATATGGAAAAAGTGGGAAAGGTTTTTAAAGTGCTGATAGATAAAAAAGAAGCTGGCCGTTATTTAGGCCGAACAGAATTTGACAGTGTGGAAGTAGATAATGAAGTCATCATCCAATCGAAAAATAAATTAACGATAGGCGAATTTATACAAGTAAAAATCACCCGTGCCTACGATTACGATATCGAAGGCGAAGTAGTTTAATTGCCGGGAAGAAATAATAATCTTTTAAAAATTAATTACTGCGGATATTTTACCACCAGGTTTTTTACCGGCGGTAATGTACGCAGGTACTTGTAAATAGCTTTAATATCAAAATCATCCATATTAGTAAATGCAGTCCAGGGCATTACAGAATTATTTCTTCCTGGGTTAGCGCTGTAAACTGCCGGATCTCTATATAGTTTAAATTTATCAAGAAACATTTGTTCGCTCCAGGAGCCAATACCTGTAGCACTATCGGGTGTTAGGTTTGCCGAGTTGGCAACAAACGAGCCCATATTGAATTGCAGTCCACCCGAAAATAATTTATCCTGTTCATACTCCCCATTCTTTATAGGTGTATGGCAATCCATACAGGCGGCGCTTGCTACAAGATAACCACCGTATTTTGCCATCTCCATTACATCGGGTTTTACATTAGCCTCTAATGACGAACTTTTTAAAACCGGGTAAACAGCAGCAGCGTTAACATCAAGTTTTCTTGCAGGTACTTTATTATTATTGGGTTTTAAAGTACGCAGGTATGCTATAATGCTATACACATCTTCTTTACTCATTTGGTTAAAGTGTGCAAAAGGCATCATGCGGTATATTGTATCGCCATTTTTGCTGATGCCCCTGGTAATGGCCCTTGCAATTTCTTCATCGGTCCAACTACCAATTCCATTTACGGTATCGGGGGTTATGTTTCGTGCATACACAATACCCTGTACATGATAATTCTTACCAAATTCTTCGCCGCCCATGCCTTCTGTGCCGGGTACAACAGGCCCCGAAAACTGGTTAAAATTGCGCTGGCTATGGCATGTTAAACATCTTGAAACATGATTAACAAGATAGTCGCCACGGGCAAGCATTTTTTTTATTGAATCCTGTGGATTGGAAACATTGGTAGTGCCGGTTTCATTATTATTACTGTTGCAGTTTATAAGTAGTAAAAGTGTAGAAAACAGGATTGCCAGTTTGATAGAAAACAGGAATGATTTCTTTTTCATGATTGTTGATTTTAAATAAAGGAAATTTCTTGAGTCCTTATAAGTTACAACAAAAATGAAATAAATGCAAATGATAGATTTGCATGCAATAAAAAGAGCAGTTGTGTAAACTGCTCTTTTTTAATTACTGGTTTATTAATTTAATTTGGATGTGTTTCCACTTTGTTATTTACAGCAGGGATGGTTCGCAAATAGCGGTAAATGGCTTTTATATCAAAATCATCCATACCGGCATACATCACCCAGGGCATCAAACTGTTTAATTTGCCCGGGTTTGTTTTGTATGATGCAGCATCCCTGTAGTGTTTAAACCTTTCCAGGAATTTTTCTTCTGTCCAGCTACCAATACCGGTAGTACTATCCGGCGTGATGTTGGCTGAAACAACTTTAAATAACCCGATATCAAACATTCGGCCACCGGCCATATACTTTGGCATTACAAACTGCCCTTTTTCCATAGGAGTATGGCAATCCATGCAGGCAGCGCTGCTCATCACGTATGCTCCATACTTTACAATATCACTCACATCGGGTTTTACATTGTTATCAAGCGATGAACTCCTAAGGGGTGGATATGCCATTGCCATTGGAATGGCTAGTTTGCGATCTGGTACTTTATTAGCATTTGGTTTTATGGTACGTATAAATGCTATAATACTTTTTATGTCATCTTTACTCATACCATTATATTGTGCATAGGGCATTATCGGAAAAAGCGTATCGCCGTTTTTAGTTATTCCCCTTGTTATCACCCTTTCAATTTCTGCATCTGTCCATTTACCAATACCATTAACTGTATCGGAAGTTATGTTTTTAGAATAAACTACTCCCGGAATTCCAAGTTCTTTTCCAAACACAGCGCCTCCCATACCTTCAGTGCCTTCTTTTAAAGGCCCCGAAAACTGGCTGAAATCACGCTCGCTATGGCAATCCATACATAAAGCAACATGATATGCAAGGTATTTGCCTCTCTCAATAATCTTTTTTACCGAATCTTCATTTGTATTTGCCCCTGTTTCGGTAGCGGCAGCATTGTTGTTTTCATTATTGTTACAGGCATTCACTAAAAATAAAAATGCAGCACAGGCAAAAATAAGTGCTGCCATTACTGGATATTTTTTTTCCGGTTGCATAAGATTAGTTTTTGTTTTGGGGTGTAAAAAATGGATTTTTTTTTGACTTTTGCAAGCAAAATTTTAACAAAGTGCAAAATGTTAAGTATTAACAGAAACTACCGTTTTAATTTTAAGGATTGATGTAAGTTTGTTTACTAAACATCAGTAAGGGTAAAAAGATATAAATGAACAGCACATCTTCGCTAATTGCTTATAAGGATACCGGATTTTTTTCAAAAATGATTTTGGATTACCTGGATGGTAGACAACAACTTACGCCATTTTATGCTCACCCCGTTTCTGTTGATGGCATTAAAGCCGCTGTTGCAAGCCGTAAAAATTACCCAACCAACAGGCAATTGCTCGTACAATCCTTGCATAAGCATTATGCAGGCCAAAGCCCAACTGCAGGGCAGTTATCAAATATAGAGTTGTTGCTTAATGAAAATACTTTTACCGTTACAACCGCTCATCAGCCCAATATTTTTACTGGCCACTTGTATTTTATTTATAAGATTTTGCATGCAATAAAACTTTGTGAACAACTAAAAAAAGAAATGCCCGGTAACGATTTTGTGCCGGTATATTATATGGGCAGCGAAGATGCCGATCTTGATGAATTAGGCCATGTTTACATCAACGGCAACAAGCATGTTTGGGATACAAAACAAACCGGCGCTGTTGGCAGGATGAAAGTGGATAAGGGTTTGCTTACACTGTTAGATGTCATTGCTGCAGAAATAACTGTTCAGCCTTTTGGAAAAGAGATTATCAACAGTATGAAAAGCTGTTATACAGAAGGCGCAACTATTGAACAGGCTACATTTAAACTTGTAAATAAACTGTTTGGCCATTATGGTTTACTTGTTTTGTTGCCTGATGATGCAGATTATAAAAGCGAATTTATAGCTGTTGCCGAAATGGAATTGAAAGAACAGTTTTCGAACAGTATAGTGGAAAAAACAATGCAAACTTTTCCCGGCGAATACAAAGTACAGGCAGCAGGCAGGGAGCTGAACATGTTTTACCTGCGGGATGATAAAAGAGAACGTATTGAAAAAGCAAATGGCCGTTATTCTGTTTTAAACACTCAATATTCTTTTACTGAAGAAGAGGTGATGGATGAATTGAAAATGCACCCTGAGCGATTTAGTCCTAATGTTATTCTACGACCGGTTTTCCAGGAAATGATTTTACCCAACATTGCTTTTATTGGCGGGGGAGGAGAATTGGCCTATTGGATGGAATTGAAGAAAGTTTTTGAAGAGGTGAATGTGCCATTCCCGGTTTTGGTTTTGCGTAATTCATTTTTGTTGGCAGATAAGAACAAGGTTGAGAGAGCGGGAAAACTGGGATTTAAAATTACTGATTTGTTTAAGCCTCAACAGGCACTGTTGAATACAATGGTAAAGCGGGAATCAACCGTTCAATTAAGCCTGCAAAATGAAAAGCAAGAAGTAATTAATTTTTATGATAAGCTGAAAACCATATCCGGCGCAGTTGATAGCACTTTAATGCCCCATACCGAAGCGTTGGAAAAGCTGGCAATAAGAAATTTGGATGCACTTGAAAAAAAGATGTTTCGTGCACAAAAGAAAAAATACGAAGCACAACAGCGACAATTACAAAAATTACAATCACAACTTTTCCCTCACAATAGTTTACAGGAACGCATTGAAAACTTTATGCCTTTTTATGCAGCATTTGGTAAGCAGTTTATACAGTCTTTGTACGATGCTTCATTGGGGTTGGAACAGGAATTCTGTATAATGGAATTATAGAAGTTGTTGTAAAGTAAATAAAAAAGGTAACCGCAAAGAAGGGAAAACGTATAGAGGTTAATGCAATAAATACATCTTTGCAACATATAAATGTTTGCGGTTAAATATTTAATGCGTATTTACTCGATTATTTTTCTATTTCTTATATGATAAAATAACCAGTTCAGCCCTGTTATTCTCTTTTTTTAAAGTATGATTTTGATACTATTTATTTTCGATAAAAAACCTTATTTTTAAAACGCAGGCTTTAAAATTGTTTTATATACCTTAAACTAACATTATGGCTACAGTACAAAATATTCTTGATGAAAAGGGCGGCAATGTGTTTTCAGTGCCACCCGGCACTTCTGTTTATCATGCGTTGGAACTTATGGTTGAAAAAAATGTGAGTTCATTGCTGATAACCGAAAATGATAAATTAGCCGGCATTTTTACCGAAAGGGATTATGCCCGAAAAGTGGTTCTGAAAGGCAAGTCATCAAAAGAAACCCCGGTGAGTGATATTATGACGGCGAATGTTATTACCGTAACACCTAATAACAGCATTGATGAATGTATGAAGTTGATGACCGGAAAATTCATCAGGCACTTGCCTGTGGTGGAAAATGATAAGTTATTGGGCGTGGTATCTATCGGCGACCTGGTGAGAGCTATTATTCACGAACAAAAGTTTATAATAGAAAATATGCAACAGTATATTGCCGGTACCTGATTTACTTGTTTTTAAAAAAGCCGGTTACATCTTTTGTAACCGGCTTTTTTATTGCGGCGTCTTAAATAACTAAGCCTTGAATTTTTTTCTGTAGATAGGAATTAAAATTTGATGCAAGCCTCTGTTCAGCTAAAGCAGCCTTTATTCATTTTGTAAAAGCGATGCAGCGCCTTCATCTGTAAACCAGTTTAGCATTCCTGGAAAAGGCTTGATAAGTTGTGCCGGATAAATAGCCGGCTGGTATGTGCCAGTTAACACATTTTTCAACACCATTGCTTTTGAAATTCCGGTAACTAAAAATAAAATTTGGTGAGCCTTATTTATTAACGGCGCTGTCATACTTACCCGGTATTTTTTTTCTTCAGTTACATATACTGCTCTCACAGCTTCGGCCTTTTCATTAATAATATCTGTACCGGGAAATATAGAAGCAGTGTGCCCGTTTTCGCCAAGTCCAAGTAATATCAGGTCGAACCTTTGTTTGGCTCCGTTAAAAAAACTTGTTATTTCTTTTTCATAAGCTATTGCAGCTTGTTCTGGTTCCAGGTTGGTTTGTATGCGATGGATATTTTCCGGAGGTATTTCAATACCATCCAGTAAATTTTTTTTTGCCTGGTAAGCATTGTTGCGTTCATCATCTAATGGCACACATCGTTCATCGCCCCAAAAAATAAAAATATTTTTCCAAGGCAATGATGTTTTGTATGGCGTTGTAGCTAAGAGTTTATACAAACCTGCAGGCGTTTGCCCGCCCGAAAGTGAAATAACAAAACGTCCCCTGGCAGCAATTGCATCATGTGCAGCATCCATGATAAATGCTGCAGCAGCCTTGTTTAAACCATCAATGGTTTTAAAAACAGAAAGGTTATAGTTTGAGGTACTCATTTTTTTTCAGGCGAAATGGCAATCCAGCTATTACCGTCTTTTGCAATTAGTGCTTCTGCGGCTTCGGGGCCTTGTGTGCCCGATTCATAATTTGGAAAGTTTACCGGTGGATTCATTTCCCAATTTTCTATCACCGGCATCAGCGCTTCCCAAGCGGCTTCCACCTGGTCGGCACGCATGAACAGGGTAGAATCGCCTTCTATAATATCAAGCAACAAGGTTTCATAAGCTTCTGGCATGCCCGAAGAATAAGAATCTTCATAATTAAATTCCATATCAACCGGGTTAAGCATCATTTGTAAACCGGGGCGTTTTGCCTGGAACTGTAAATGGATACCCATGTGCGGTTGTATATGTAACATCAGCATATTGGGTTGCCAGTTACTTATCGCTTCAGGTGGGAATGATTTGTGTGGTACAGGTTTAAATTTTATGGTGATGATGGAAATGGTTTCATTCATCCTTTTACCGGTACGCAGGTAAAAAGGTATGCCTTGCCAGCGCCAGTTGTCAATAAATAATTTAATGGCAGCAAATGTTTCTTTACATGATTCTTTGTTTACATCCGGTTCTTTACGATAGCCAATTACTTTTTTACCTTCTATCCATCCGGGGCCGTACTGACCACGAACAGCATATTCGTTCACTTCGTTGGGATGTATTTTACGCAGTGCATTCAATACATCCACTTTTTTGTTTCTTACTTCATTTGCATCAAACGAAACAGGCGGTTCCATAGCAATAAGGCAAAGCAACTGAAAAAGGTGGTTTTGTATCATATCCCTTAAAGCCCCTGCTGTTTCATAATAATTACCACGGTTCTCAACACCCAGTTGTTCCGATACAGTTATTTGTACACTGTCGATATAGTTGCGGTTCCATACCGGTTCAAATAATGCATTGGCAAATCGAAAGGCAAGTATGTTTTGAACAGTTTCTTTTCCCAAGTAATGATCAATCCTGTAAATCTGCGATTCATCAAAAATGCCATGCAACAGGGTGTTTAATTTTTTAGCGCTGTCAAGGTCGTGTCCAAAGGGTTTTTCAATAATGATGCGGCTTCTTGATTTGTCTGCAGCAAGGCCTGAAGTGCCAATCTTGCAAGCAATCTCTTCAAATGCAACTGGCGGCACCGCCAGGTAAAAAATCACATTGGCTTTTACTTTCCATTTTTTTTCAAGGCTTTTAATTCCCTTTTCTAATTTAGTATATGTGCTGTTATTGCTGAATTCACCTGCCTGATAACTGATGTATTTTGCAAAATTATCCCAGTCAGTCTTTTTTGTTTTTCCCCTTCTTGAAAATTTGTTAACACCTTCGTGAAGGCGTGTAAGAAAAGCCGGGTTCGAAATTTTTTTTCTACTAATACCAATCAGTGCAAAATTGCCGGGTATCCATTTATCAAGATAAAGGTTATAAATGGCAGGCACCAGTTTTCGCCAGGTAAGGTCGCCGGTGGCGCCAAGTATTACAATAATTGTTGGGCATGTTTTTGTTGCATTGGTTGCCTCCATGTTATTTAACTTTTGTGTTCCATTGTGTGTGAAAAATTCCTTCCCTGTCAATTCGCTCATAGGTATGTGCTCCAAAAAAGTCACGCTGCGCCTGTATTAAATTTGCAGGCAACCATCCACTGCGGTAACTGTCATAATATGCCAGCGCCATCATTAATGCCGGTGCCGGTATCCCGTTTTCGGTTGCAATTTTTATTGCATTACGTATTTGTTTTTGGGAGTTAATGAGGCCTGATGAAAAATTATCATCAAGCATAAGGTTTAATAAACAGGGTTGTTTAGTATAAGCTGTATGGATATCTTCCAGCAATGCAGCTCTTATAATACATCCGCCACGCCAGATTTTTGCAATAGCTGCCGGTTGTAAACCATATTCGTATTTTTTTGAAGCGGCCTGCAGCAGCGCCATACCTTGTGCGTATACTGTTATGATGGAAAAATGTAGAGCCTGCTCCATCATTTCAATCAATTCGTGTTTTGAATGAAAGGCTGCGGCCTTCGGCCCCTGTAATTTTTGTTGTGCAAGCAGCCTTTCGTTTTTATATGCCGATAAGTTACGCATGTTTACGGCCGTATCTATAACTGGGATGGGTACCTGCAGATTGATGGCATCTTCTGTTGTCCATCCGCCGGTACCTTTTTGTTTTGCAGCATCCAGTATCATATCTACCAACGAATTTTTTGTAAACTCATCCTGCTGTAAAAAAATGGATGCCGTTATTTCAATAAGATATGATTGCATTTTCCCTTTGTTCCATGCAGCAAACACATCGTGAAGTTCATTATTGTTTAGTTGCCCGATTGTTTTTAAAATATGGTATGTTTCTGCAATTAACTGCATCAGCCCATATTCAGTCCCGTTGTGCACCATTTTTACATAATGCCCTGCCGATCCGGGGCCCAGCCAGGTTACGCAGGGTTCGTTATTTACTTTGGCCGATACAGATTGCAGCATGGGGGCAATATTGTTATACATTTCCTGCGGCCCACCCGGCATGATACTTGGGCCAAAACGGGCGCCTGCTTCACCGCCGGAAATACCCACACCCATAAAATGAATTTTTGAAGATGAGAGTTGTTCAATACGCCTGTTGGTATCTGTAAAATGCGAATTGCCAAAATCCATGATGAGATCGTTTGCGGATAGTAAAGGCTTTAATTCATTAATTACATCATCGGTAATTTTGCCGGCCGGTACTAATAGTATAATAGCTCTTGGAGTTTTTAGGGCTTTTAAAAACTGTGATAAACTTGTGCTGGCAAACATGGTACGGTTACCGGCTTCTGTAATAAAATTTTTAACCTGTGTTTCATTCCTGTCGTAACCCATTACGCTGTTTCCCTTATCACTCATATTTAAAGCCAGGTTGCGGCCCATGGTTCCAAGACCAATCATGCCATAATCATACACTGTTGTATTCATCTAATTACAATTTAAGCAAGGAAGGTTATATTTCAAAATACATACTGTTGTATGATTATAAAGTTGCAGCGTTTAAATCAGAAGCAAAAGTTTATACTGTTATTACAATGTTATTGATGAATGAAAGCTATGTGGTTTTAATTTTTAAAAGTATAAACTTCACAAGCATGTCCTTCCAGTTTTAGCGTAAGTTCATTATAAGGGTTAATATTTTTGTTTTGAAAAATTGCATGTACATATTTATAAGGTTTCCATACATCAAGATCTTTCTTTAAATTAAGAGAAATATTTTTAGCAGTTCCCGACTTGTTGAAAATACAAATAGCTAAATTGCCGCTGTTCAAAATTTTCATTAATACCTGTACACTGTCTTTGTTATAAATGGTATTTGCCTGTTTGCCCAGTTTATCCTGGTTTATAGCAATTAAATCTTTATTGGTTATAAGTTGTAAAGTTTCACTGGAAATATTCCTGGTATCTGAATTAACAATCAATGGCGCAGCCAGCATACACCATAATGCAAAATGGGTTTCGTATTCTGTTTTAGTACAACCTTTACCATTTGTTCCGGCATTTGAAGAAGAGCCTTTGCCATATAATCCAACCATTAGCATGTCAGGGTCATTCCATCCGCCGGGGCCTGCATATTGCGCCAGGCTATCCTGGTCATTAAAAATTTCCATGATGCCTGTAAGATCTTTATTGTTCGATTGCCAGGTATCACGCAAATCCCATGTAGTACGCCAAAGATGGCCGCCTGCTGCTTTAGCCCAAAGCCATGGTTTTCTTTGGCCCCATTCGCAAATGGCATAAACAATTGGGCGACCGGTAGCCTTTAGTGCATCACTCATTTTTTTATACCTGGTAAATGCAGTTGTAACATCATCCGGGGCATTGCAATAATCATATTTAAGATAATCAATACCCCATGAAGCAAATGTTTTTGCATCCAATTCTTCAAAACCATAACTACTGCTTACGCCGCCGCAAGTGAGTTGTGCAGCATTTGAATAAATACCAAGTTTTAATCCTTTTGAATGAATATAATCAGCTAAATTTTTTATACCAAAAGGAAAACGTACAGGATCGGCAATAAGCACATTGTTTTTATCCCGGCCATTTGTCCATAAGTCGTCAATGATGATATATTCATAACCGGCATCTTTCATCCCGTTTGCCAGCATTGCATCGGCTATTTCTCGTATAATTGAATCGCTTATTTTACCCTCAAAAAAGTTCCAGCTATTCCATCCCATTGGTGGTGTAGCACACAAAGTAGCTGCAGGTTGAGCCTGTAATGCATTTATTGAAACTATAAACATCCAAACAAGTATAAAACCAATCTTCTTTAATAATTGAAAAAACATTTCTTCATTTTAAAATGTAAAATATCGTAAAAAAACTGTTTATTAAAATTATAAGAGGTTAATGTAACTGCTAATTGTAAGCAGGTATTTTCTACTGCAAATTAATTGTAAGGTTGTTTAAAAATTATAGTTTTTTTCTTGATTTTATAATTCATCACTTAATTTATATTAGTGATGTATAAAAAAAGCCGGAGAAAATTTTCTCCGGCCGGTGCCCACGAAAGGAATCGAACCTTCACGCT
>JAHBTN010000009.1 GCA_019638575.1 Ferruginibacter sp.
AAACGTATTTTTGTAACAGCACCATCTTCCCATAAACTATCAATTTTATAATCGATGGTTTTGGTTGTACTTACCCAATATTCTTTGTACCAGTCTAATTGCAAACCACTAACTTGTTCTGCCACTCTCATAAAATCAGTTGCATTAGGATGTTTAAACCGCCATTGTTTATAATATTCCAGTAAAATTTTATCTCTTGTCTCTGCTCCCACTATATAACCCAACTGTTCTAAAAAAACTTCGCCTTTTGAATAAGCAGCAGCGCTGTATGCAAAATTTGTTTCATAATGATCGCTATGTGTTGTCATAGGTTCTTCAAAGCCACTTTTTGCCAGGTTAAAATAACTCAAGTAAGCACCGCTGTGGTCTTCGGGCGCCACCTCTATGGCAGCAGCCAGGTTTTTATTGCCCGGTGTACGAATCAATGCTTCCTTCATTTGTTCTAAGGAAGATTTTTTATTATAAAATTTTGATACCAGGTCTTCTGCATAGCTGGTAAAACCTTCATCCATCCAGGGATACATACTTTCATTAGTACCCAGCATCATTTGGTACCAACTGTGCATCCATTCATGAAAAACCGTACCCAACCCGTAACCAATCAGCAGGGTTGCCATAGGATATTCCATACCACCATCACCGCCCTGTATAAAAGAATATTGCGGATAAGGGTATTTGCCAAAATGTTTTTCCATAAAAGGCAAGGCTGTTGTAGCTGCTGAAAGCACTTTAGCCCATGCAGAATCGTTTTTTGAATTATTCTCTTTGTATTTATAAACCACATGTAAAACCGGCCCCCCGTTTGGCATTTTATAACTCAGGTGTTTATACTCAGGGTCGGCACACCAAACAAAATCATGCACATTATCGCCCACAAAATGCCAGGTGCGTTTTTCATTGTTTGTTGGTTTTAAATCTGTACCGGGTTTATCGTAACCCCAACCAATTTCACCGGCATTCATTAAAACTCCTGTACCTGCTAGTTTATAATCTTTATCAATATTGATGGTAACATCATAATCGCCCCAAACACCATAAAATTCACGGGCAATATATGGAGTGGGATGCCAGCCTTCATAATCATACTCACACATTTTAGGATACCACTGGCTCATACTATAACGCACTTTTGTTGTTGGATTATCCCTACCACTACGGCGTACCTGTAAAGGTACCTGGGCCTCAAATTCCATATCAAATACTACTTTGCTATGTGCAGCAATAGGTTTGGTAAGCATTACTTCCAATATTGTTTCGTGGTATTTAAATGGTTGGGGTACGCCATTCATTTTTAATGAAATTATTTTTTGGTATCCTATCTCTTCAGGAGTAAGTTTTTCAATACGGTCTTTAACCCTGCCATCCCAATCGGGCCTGCCATTAATTAAAATTTTACCCAGTTCACGACTGTGTAAATCCATACTGCTGTTTGGTTGAAATGCATTCCAGTATAAATGATAAAACACTTTATTCAATACATAAGGAGAGTTATTACTGTACTCCAGTTTTTGTTTACCTGTAAAACGGTTAGTTTGTACGTTAACATCAACTGTTATTTTGTATTTAACTGCCTGTTGCCAGCGATCGGGTTGGGCGCTTACTGTAAGTTGTAAGCAAAACCCCGTCATCAATAAAAAAAGTATCCGCTTCATGTATTAATTTTTAAATGCCGGTAAATTTCGGTAAAATAAGTTTATGAAAAAGATAAAACTGATAAGTGGTTATTCAAACAAAAAAATAATAAAACATTACAACATAGCTATATAAACCGGCTAATTAAAAGCTTACTATAGATATAATAAGAATTAGATGCCTACTCTTTTCCTGCTACCACAATTACAATTTCGCCTTTTACAGTTTTAGTATTAAAATAATCATATACCTCCTGTAAACTGCCTCTTGCATTTTCTTCAAATTTTTTTGTTAGTTCTCGGCTTACACAACATTGCCTTTGAGGGCCAAAATAATTAATAAAATCGTTTAAGGTTTTTACAAGGCGCATAGGGCTTTCATAAAAAACCATTGTTCTTTCTTCATCAGCCAGTTTTTTTAAAATTGTTTGCCTCCCTTTTTTTAAAGGCAAAAAACCTTCAAAACAAAAACTATTGATGGGTAAACCGCTATTTACCAAAGCAGGTACAAAGGCTGTGGCACCGGGCAAACATTCTACTTTGATATTGTTTTTAATGCATTCCCTAACCAGTAAAAATGCAGGGTCGCTAATGCCGGGTGTGCCTGCATCGGTAAGCAATGCCATTGTTTTACCTGCTGCTAACTGCCCGGTTAAATGTGCAAGTATCTTATGCTCGTTATGTTGATGGTAGGCAGTAATAGGTTTATGAACCTGGTAATGATTAAGCAGTATTGAAGAAGTACGGGTATCTTCGGCAAGTATCAAATCAACTGCTTTTAATGTTTCAATAGCCCTGAAAGTGATATCTGCAAGATTACCAATGGGAGAAGGAATGAGATAAAGCACTTTTATATTTTTTTATTGATGGCAACAGCCGCACATTTATACAATAATTAGCTGTATCAATTTAACTCACTGATATTTCATATACCTCCATTACCGGGTTGGCCAGTAGTTTTTTAGCTGCTTCAGTTGCAGTAGCAATGGCTGCATCTTTATTTTCAGCTTCTATCTGCAAATCGATGTGCTTACCTATGCGTACATCTGTTACATTATTAATACCGAGGTTTTCTAAACCGCCCAGTACTGCTTTACCCTGTGGGTCTAACAAATCTTTTAAAGGCATCACTTTTATCTGTACTGTAAATATCATGGTTGTTTTTGTTTGAACAGCAAAGATAAAATAATGTAAATGATAAACACCAGCGGCACAGCCAGCCAATGTAAAAACAAGGCTGCAATAATTGCTACGGCCAGTAAAATAAATTTAGGCAGGTTGTTTTTTACTGTAAAGTCTTTAAACTTTAAAGCCATCATGGGTAAATTGCTTACCATTAACCAACTAAGCAAAATTATCAGCCCGTATAAAAACCATTTATTAAAAAGTATATCTACAATTAACTGGCTGTTGTTGTTCCAGTAAATTAGCGGTAACGATGCTACCATTAAACCCACTGCAGGAATGGGCACACCTTTAAAACCATATGACTGTGAGTCATCGAGGTTAAATTTAGCCAGGCGCCAGGCGCCAGCTGCTGCTAAAATAAATGCAGGCAAAAGCCAAATGACAGATGCATTTAAACCATCTTCTTCCTGTGCAATGCTCATTCTTAAAAACTGGTACAATATCATAGCGGGTGCCGCACCAAAGCTTACCACATCGGCCAAAGAATCTAGTTGCTTACCCATAGCAGAACTTGCATTGAACAGGCGGGCTACAAATCCATCAAGAAAATCTACAAGCGCTGCAAGACCAATGAATAGCGATGCCATCCATATTTTTTCGGGTATGCCAATAAGTTGTGTGCCATCGGTATTGTATTGTATAACAATACCGTTTTGTAAAGTAGCCACAATGGCTAAGCATCCAAAAATTAAATTAAGAAGGGTAAATAAATTAGGGATATGCCTGGTCATCAAATTATTTTTTCATGTAAGCTTCAATTTCTTCCACCGTTATTGGGATGTTTTTCATCAAATCTTTGTTCCCGTTCCTGGTTATCCAAAAATTATTTTCAATTCGTACACCCATCTTTTCCTCTTCAATATAAATGCCCGGTTCTACAGTAAATACCATGCCTGCTTTTATCGGTTCTGTTCTTGTACCAAGGTCGTGTACATCTATACCCAGGTGGTGAGAGATGCCATGGTACAGGTATTTTCTGTAAGCCCTGTTATCGGGGTCTTCGTTTTTAATATCCGATTTTTTTAACAGCCCAATCTTTTGAAAAATAACGGTAGCTTCATCACCAACTTTTTCGGTATAATCTACAATACTGATACCGGGTTTTAAAATACTGGCAGCATAATGATGCAAATGTAAACAAGCGTTGTACACGGTTTTTTGCCGGCGACTAAACTTACCGCTAACAGGTACAGTACGGCTTAAATCTGCATTATACCCCCCATATTCTGCACCAAAATCCATCAAAATTAATTCCCCATCCTTGCATTCCTGGTTGTTATCAATATAATGAAGCGTTCTTGCCCTGTCGCCACTTGCAATGATAGAACTATAACCCGGCCCTGTTGCTCTTTGCGAAAGGAATGAATGGTAAATCTCGGCTTCAATTTCGTATTCCATTATACCGGGTTTAATAACCTGCATCAATCTTCTGAAAGTGATATCTGTTATGTCAATTGCCTTTTGCATCACTTCTACTTCCAGGGCAGTTTTAATGGCTCGTAGTTCTTTCAATATTTTAGCGCTTCGCCTGTAATTATGTAATGGAAAGCGTTGCTGCATTAATGTTGCATAGCGATAATCTCTTACCTGAACATTGTTTGATTTACGGTCGTTTTCATTTGTGTTAAGATAAATGGTATCTGCTGTATGAATCCATGGCTGCAGGGTTGCATCAACAGTATCTAACCAAATAACGGTTTTAATACCCGAAATGGATGTTCCTTCATTAGCCCTCAACCTGTGTCCATCCCATTTTTCTTTTAACTCATTAGGCCTCACCAAAACCAAAACCTCCCTGTATTTAGGATCAGGATTACCAGGATATAATATCAACATGGTATCTTCCTGTTCAATACCCGTTAACCAATATAAATCGCTGTTTTGTTTAAAACGATGCAGTTGATCGCCATTGGTAGGTAATTCATCATTACTATTAAAAATAGCAATACTGTTTTTTTCCATTTTTTGAATAAACCGATTCCTGTTTTGAACAAATATTTCGGGATTGAGTGGCAAATATTTCATGTGTATTATATTTTGCTATTAATAAAAGTGTGTACTGCAATATACATTTAAATCATGTTTTTCTTTTGATACAAAAAACCTAAGAGGAGAATAAAATAAGTATTTACCCTGGTAAAAAAACCGGCCATTTATATAATCATATTTAAAATAGAATAGAAAATGGCTTAATCAATAATTTCAAAATTAATTCTATTTTATTTAATTTTTATTAAAATAGAATTCAATTGTTTAATATTTTTTAATATTTATACAATTTTATCTTACTTATTTTAAATATACGTTTATCAAATTAGTTTTATAAATACACAATTACATAACTTTGCGGCAACGATTGCATAAACTTAAAATTTTAACTTGCTATGTCAGTTCAAACGATGATTGCCGCTCCAAAAAACGCCTTATTAAAACTTGGATTTACAAATGTTGAAAACGTTCATTATCAATTAGACCCCACCACCCTAACCGAACAATCTGTTAAGCGTGGGGATGGAGTTTTAAACGATACCGGTGCTTTATTAGTAAACACCGGAAAATTTACAGGCAGAAGCCCTAAAGATAAATTTACCGTTAAAGATGCTATAACAGAAAACACAGTTAACTGGAATGATTTTAACTTACCTATTGAGGAGAAATATTTTTTTCAGCTTAAAGAAAAAATGCTTGCCCATTTAAGCCAAAAGGAAATTTGGGTACGAGATTGTTTTGCCTGTGCCGAAGAAGCATACAGGCTTAAGCTACGTGTTATAAATGAAAACCCATGGAGCAATTTATTTTGCTATAACATGTTTATTCGCCCCGAAGAAAAAGACCTTGAAAATTTTGAACCACACTGGCATGTAATACAAGCACCAACCTTTAAGGCCAACCCTGCAGTGGATGGCACCCGTGCCGATAATTTTGCCATTATAAGCTTTACACATAAAACAATATTGATTGGCGGTACCGGCTATACCGGCGAAATAAAAAAAGGCATATTTGGTATGCTGAATTTTGTATTGCCAACAAAAGCAAATGTACTTAGTATGCATTGCAGCGCAAACATGGGCGAAGCCGGCGATACAGCAATATTTTTTGGTTTAAGTGGTACCGGTAAAACCACTTTAAGCGCCGACCCTAAACGCAAACTAATAGGAGATGATGAGCATGGCTGGACTGACAACAGTGTGTTTAATTTTGAAGGTGGTTGTTATGCAAAATGTATTGACCTAAGTGCCGAGAAAGAACCCGAAATTTATAATGCCATTAGGCCGGGAGCATTGGTTGAGAACGTAACATTCATTGAAGGCACTAATAAGATAGATTTTGCAAGTAAAAAAATAACTGAAAACACAAGGGTAAGCTACCCATTAACATTTATCAGTAACGCACTACATCCGTCTATTGGTAAAACACCAAAAAATATTTTTCTGTTAACCTGCGATGCCTATGGAGTTTTGCCCCCTATTAGCAAACTTACAGCCGGGCAGGCCATGTACCAGTTTATAAGCGGATATACTGCAAAAGTTGCCGGTACCGAAGCTGGCGTTACTGAACCTAAAGCAACATTCAGCGCATGTTTTGGTGCACCTTTTTTACCATTACACCCTGCGCAATATGCCGAAATGCTTGGTAAAAAAATGACACAACATAATGTAAATGTGTGGATGGTAAATACCGGCTGGAGCGGTGGCCCTTATGGTGTTGGCAGCCGTACAAAACTCAGCTACACCAGGGCTATGATAACTGCTGCGCTTGAAGGTAAATTAGATAATGTAACCTATGAAGCACACCCGGTATTTGGTATGCTGATGCCAACCGAATGCCCGAATGTGCCTCATGAAATATTAAGACCACGCAATGCCTGGGCCGATAAAGACGCTTATGATGCCATTGCTAAAAACCTGGCTGCCCAGTTTGTAAAGAATTTTGAGAAATATGCAAGTGGCGCTAATGAAGAAATACTGGCAGCCGCTCCAAAAGTTTAATACCGGTTTTTAAACTAACAGCCTATTAAAAAGCCTCCAGTAATTGGAGGTTTTTTATTTTGAAAAATTTTTTGCAACTTATTTGTTCTATAATTTTTAATAGGCTAAATATTTTACTTCAATTTAAAATTGCATTTCAGGTATCTCTCTTTCCACAATCAATTTACCGGCAGTTTTTGAAATTATTTCTTCTGTAGTAACACCCGGTGCTCTTTCTAATAATTTAAACCCGTTTTCTGTTACTTCCAATACTGCCAGTTCGGTTACAATTTTTTTAATGCATTTTATACCTGTTAATGGAAGAGTGCAGGCTGGTAAAAGTTTACTTTCGCCCTGGCGATTTGTGTGCATCATAGCTACAATGATATTTTTAGCACTTGCTACCAGATCCATTGCGCCACCCATACCTTTAACCATCTTGCCGGGTATTTTCCAGCTTGCTATATCGCCATTTTCGCTCACTTCCATTGCACCCAAAACAGTTAGGTTAACTTTTCCGGCTCGTATCATTCCAAAGCTCATGGCGCTATCAAAAATTGATGAGCCCGGTAAGGTGGTGATGGTTTGTTTGCCGGCATTTATCAAATCGGCACTTTCTTTACCAGCCACCGGAAAAGGCCCCATGCCCAGCAAACCGTTTTCGCTTTGCAATATCACTTTTATTCCTTCAGGAATATAATTTGCTACCAGGGTAGGAATTCCAATTCCAAGATTTACATAGTAGCCATCTTTTAATTCTTTTGCTATGCGTTGTGCTATTTGTTCTTTTGTTAAAGCCATGATTAAAAAGATAATTTTATTTGCTTTTTTTAACTGAACTTTTTTTTCTTTAAAAATTCACAGCAGGTTTTAAAATATTTTTGTTGATACAAAACAGGCTTACTGATTTGCTTACTTGGTCAATGTAAGTTGTTCAATCCTTTTTTCATAGTTTTTTCCCTGGAAGATACGGTGAACATAAATTCCCGGTGTATGTACCTGGTTTGGGTCAATCTCTCCCGATGGAACAAGTTCTTCTACTTCTGCAATAGTTATTTTGCCTGCCATAGCCATCAGGGGATTAAAATTTCTTGCTGTATCCTTATACACAAGATTACCATCAGCATCGCCTCGCCATGCTTTTACAATAGCAAAATCTGCATCAAAAGCATATTCAAGTAAATATTCTTTATCATTAAAGATGCGGCTTTCTTTGCCAACTGCTACCTCGGTTCCCACTCCGGCAGGAGTGTAAATTGCCGGCATACCATAACCACTTGCCATACATCTTGTGGCTAGTGTGCCTTGCGGTATTAACTCTACCTCCAACTCTCCACTTAATAACTGTCGTTCAAATTCTGCATTCTCACCTACGTAAGATGCAATCATTTTCTTAAGTTGTTTTTGCTGTAGTAATAATCCAATTCCAAAATCATCTACCCCTGCATTATTAGAAATACAGGTAAGATTTTTAGGGCCGCTTTTTACCAATGCAGCAATACAGTTTTCCGGAATACCGCATAAGCCAAAGCCACCTAGCATTAACACTGCTCCATCCTTAATATCGGCTACAGCTTCATCAGCATTTTTGTAAATCTTATTCATAATTACTCTGCCATAAAAGGCTTTATTTTTATTTGTTTATTACGTTCATTTTGTGCAATGATACTATCCAACACCCGGTTTAATAATCCAGCGTTATTTTTGTAATAATCATAGCTTTTATAAAATTCATCTTTCGTTACATGGTGTAAATCAAAAATTTCCTGCTGAAGCTCCAGGTTTTTTATAGCTGCATTTTTTGAAGTATCTTTTTTAACAAACTGGTCTGTAAAAGCCTGTGCTTTTATAACATCCCATAACACAGCCTGCATCTTGCCTGGCTTTAAAATTGTGGCGGGTATCTCATCTTTACTGTTGCATGAGATTAAAGATATTGCAACAAAGAGTAAAATACAAATCCTAATCATTTCAATTCATCTTTATACCTGGATGCATTTGTAATATCAAGTTTTTGTAAAAGTTCAGATGTTCTTAGCTTATCCTGTGGTGGTGCTTTTGCAAATATTTTTATAAGTTCGGTTGATTTACCCTGGAAAAAAAATTGGTTAATCATCTTATTAGGATTCTCGGTATTGAAATTATTTAACAGGTTCAATACATTCATTATCTCGGCCCTGGCGGCATTTTCATCATCGTATAATTTATCCATGCCGTGGCGGTAATAATTATAATATACATCATGCATAATGGTATACCGGCTGTTAAGCATATTTTCTACAAGCCAATACCTGTTCCTTATTCCATCAAAAGCTTTCCAGCCCGAAATATTACGGCCATCGGGGGCATTGTTTACAATATTTTGTGCTTTTTGAAAATAAGGATCGCCGCCACGAGGTGAGAAAGAATCATAATCGAACCCTACTATCATATATGCGTAATAGGCCATGATGGCTGTAAGATTAGAAACCAATGCATCTGATCCTGTAACCCTGTTTTCATTAAAATCCAGTTGCTGAAACTCCACATATTTAAACGTTACATTATCATCTTTAAAATTAATAATGGGCGAAAGATAAGATGTATTAAAAACTGGTCGTGCAGCCTGTACCGTTATGGAGGCATTATATACATTTAATTCGCTGGCAGATGACAGGTTTAATAAAAAATTACATTCTATACGTTCATTGGGTTTAAAATTATCATTAGTCCATTTACGAGTATTAATAAATGTATTTAATGCCGATTGCAGTGTTCTGAAAACATTTTGGTTAACATTATTGGCAACCTGGCTGGAAACAACGGTAATATTAGCTTTAAGTTCTTGTGAAGTTGCAAGTTTGCCTGCAACAATAAATACCAGTAATATTTTAAGCTTTAGCATGTAGTTGTTTAATAATAATATTTACAATATCGGCAGCCACTTCACTTTTTGATTTCATTTCAAAGGCATATTCATTTCCGGATTTATCAAAAATAGTGATTTTGTTAGTATCATATCCAAAACCGGCGCCTGCATCCTGTAAAGAATTCAAAATTATCAGGTCGGCATTTTTAGATGATAGTTTTTTAAGTGCATTTTCTTTTTCGTTATTGGTTTCTAATGCAAACCCTGCCAGTATTTGGCCATTTTTTTTAAGGCTGCCCAATGCTTTTAAAATATCTTTTGTTTTTGTTAATTCAACAGTGATATTATCTTCAGTTTTCTTAATTTTTTCCCTGGCTGTATGAACAGCTTTATAATCTGCAACAGCAGCACTCATTACAGCAATATCTGTTTTGTGAAAAACTTCCAGGCAGGCATTAAACATTTCGTCTGCAGTTTTAACTCTTACCAGTTTTATCCCGTTATTTACGTCAATATTTGAAGGACCCAATACCAGTGTAACCAATGCTCCCCTGTTTTGCATTTCGGCAGCAATTGCAACACCCATTTTTCCGCTTGAGTAGTTGCCAATAAAACGAACCGGATCAATTTGTTCGTAAGTTGGACCTGCGGTGATTAAAACATTTTTACCTGCCAGATCTTTACTGGTTAAAAAAAAACTATGCAGCCATTGTACAATTTTTTCGGGTTCTGCCATTCTACCGTCACCCGTTAGACCGCTTGCCAGTTCCCCATTATCTACAGGTATTACATAATTATTGTACGACTTAATTATATCTATATTCTTTTTTGTAGAACCGTGATGCCACATATCTTCGTCCATTGCAGGAGCCGTTACCACCGGGCAGGTAGCAGACAAGTAAACGGCCATTAATAAATTATCGCACAAACCGGTGGCCATTTTTGCCAGTGTATTACAACTCAAGGGAGCAATAAGCATCACATCGGCCCAGCGGCCAAGCATTACATGATTGGCCCATGAATCATTTTCGCTAAGGCTATGTAATACCTGGTTTTTTGAAAGTGTAGATAAGGAAAGAGGTGTTACAAAATCTTTTGCTGCTTCGGTCATAATTATCTTAACCTCTGCACCTTCTTTAATTAAAAGCCGGGTTAACAGGGTGGTTTTATAGGCAGCAATACTTCCGCTAATGGCTAATAAAATTTTTTTTCCTTTTAACATAAAACCCGTGCGGTAATTGGCCACACGGGTTAAAATTATAACATCTTAATTAAATAAGATGATAAATTACTTATTGTTTTAGCTAAATAGGTCTTCATCATTTTTACGGAAGTAAACTTTATCTTCCATAAACTCGGTAGTAGCCAATAATGCCGGGTTGGGCATACGTTCATAAGCTTTGGATATTTCTATCTGTTCTTTATTTTCATGTATTTCTTCCAGGCTGTCGGTATGGCTAGCAAATTCTTCAAGTTTATTATGCAACTCTTCTTTTAAAGTAATATTAATCTGGTTTGCCCTTTTAGCAATAACAGCTATTGATTCATATAAATTACCTGTTTTATCTCTTAAATCGGATAATTTTTTAGGTTCAACAACGCTGGTTGTATTAGCGCTTAGCTGACGTCTGAGTTTGCTCATTTTTTATAACTTTTATTTGATTTATACTTAGTTTGCTGTATTCTTCAGCTTCTTTTAATAATTTACTTTCGGGGTACCTGTCAACAAAATCCTCATATTCTTGTGTTACCTGTTCAAATCTTTCCACTTGTTTATCTAAAATACTCTGCTTGGCAAACTTATAATACGATTTTACAATCTTCAATTTATATTGTTCGCCTTTAACCGATTCGGGATAATTGTTAGTTAAATTGGTAAATGCAATAGCGGCAGCCCTGTACTGGCCCATATTGTAATACAGTTCTGCTGCTCTAAATTCTTTCTGCTCTAGTTTTGCCCTGCATTTATCAATAATATCAGATGCTTCTTTATTTCTTTCTGAGCCCGGGTGAGTATTGATGAATGTTTGCATCATACCCATTGCTTTAACTGTATTTACCTGCTCTAATTCCAATTTAGGAGATTGCATATAAAAACAATAGGAACGCATATAATCAACCTCCTCGGCTTTGGTACTATTTGGAAAAACTTCCAGGAAACCTTTAAAAAGGTTTTCGGCATCAGCATATTGTTTCATATAAAAAAAACAATAAGCATCTTTATAATACAATTCTTCAAATTTTAATGTTCCTTTAAATACAGGAAACGATTCTTCATATAGCTGTTGAGCTACTTTAAACTTCTTTTTTGCGAAATACTCATCAGCCATTTTTAATTTATACTCATAATCTTTGCTTTTAAACACTTTACTGTATTTATTGCATGATGTAGTAGCGATAAGTATAAAAGCCGATACTGTAAACAGTTTTATTAATTTCATAAAGGACTGCAAAATTAGTGTAAATATCCCAAATGTGGCTTGTAATTAATAAATAGCCAAAATTACACAGTTAATGATTTGGTAAAGGGTTATAAATACTAATCCCCCAAATTGTGGGGGATTAGTATTATTTAAATAAACTATATATTATTGGTTACACTTAACATCAATGGTGTTTTTATCACCACCGCCAACTTCGCAATTAGTAGTAATTCTGTCGGCACTGATACCTTCTTTTTCAATCAGGTATATCTTAATTGCTTCTACACGTTTTTGGCAATTAGCCTGGGCAGCTTTTGATGCCTCAGGATAACCTTGAATAGAAATGGTGCAATTAGGATTTGCTTTAAGTTTTGAAGCTACTGTTGCAAGCATTGCTTTATTATCGGCACTTAATACTGTTGTTTTTCCTTTGAATAACAAGCTTGGATAATCGCAAGGGCATGCTACTGGTGCAGGTGGTGGGTTTTTACAACACTCAGGATCTGGGCATTTACCAACACCATCAGCATCTACAGGCTGGCATTCAGTTGGAGTAATCAATTGTTTATCCTTACAATCAGGTACACCATCACCATCAGTATCCCTGGTTACACCATGTGTATCAACAGGGCAACCTGCCGGTGTATTTGGCTCTCTGTCTAAATGATCGCATACGCCATCGCCATCAGCATCATTACACTCGTTTTTAGGTATTTTTACATTGCGGTGATTCCTTAACTCGTCATATGCATAATCCAATGGGTTAACCCACCATAATGGTTCTACTGCTTTACCGCCAAGGTTTACATTAATACCAATAGATGCATAGTTGTAAGAGTCAAAATCACGTGTTAAAGCAGCATCACCCCAGGCATGTTCCTGCCAGCGTTGTCCATCAAGTAAGTCTGTTTTAACAAAAGTCCACCTGTCTTCAATAGCCAGGTTAATACGTTTACCTAGTTTAATGGCAATACCAGCTAATACTGTTCCTGATGGTTTCAAGGTTTTGTTACCCAGTACCGGCCTGCGTATATTCTCATTATCGGCATCGGTTTCATAAGTTTTATCCATACCTGCCCTCAAATCTTTCAAAATATCTTTTCTTTGTTTGTATGAACCTGAACCATATTTAGCATAAACACTGTTAAACAATGGAGTGTAATTTCTTCCATTTGCATCTAAAGCATTAATTTTTGTTTCAAATGCAGTAACACCAATACCACCGCCACCATAAATAACTATACCGGTTTTATTTTTATGAAAGCGAATATTATTTAAAGTTACTATGCCTTGTAAGCCTAAGTCTTGTAACCTTGTTTGGTAGTTATAATAAACTACATCATTTCCATTTCCAATGTGGCCATCATTATCAGTAGCTACTGTTAAACCGGTTGTAGAAGCATTCATTAACGCATCAGGTGCAAAATAGCGATTGGCTAAACCCAGGTTTAAATTCCAGGCAGGGTTTTTTAAGAAGTTTTGAGAAATATTATAATTTAACCCCTGGCCTTTTGCATTAAGGTATTGTAAACGAAGAGAAAATACATATCCAAATGCTTTGCGAACATGTACTTCAAAATTTGGAAATGTAAATGGCCTAACAGATACATCGCTGCTTATGGTAAACATCCCTAACGATGCTCCAACTTCCCACATATTTCGTGGTTTTGCAGGAAAGTTATATGTTCCATTCCAAAATTCATTTTGCTGAGGCATTCTTTTGGCAGGTATAACAGACGAATCATAAACACTTCCGGCCCCTCCAACTTGTGCACTTACACTTGCAGACAGGAAAAGAAATAGTACCCCTAATATAAATTTGTACTTTTTGCTTACCATAACTTAATAATTAAAAAAATTTTTAAATGCGTAATTGTTAAAATTAAGGCAAAAATATTACATGAAGCCCAATAAACAAACTTTTTTTATCATTTAATATTGGTGGTGGGGGAAATATTCTTGCAGTTTACCAAAGGATTAGACACAGATTAATTAGTTTTTGCTGCGTCAAAGTTAATAATTTAATCCCAAAAAAAGAATTTTATAAAAAATATGTTCCTAAAAGTTTTATTTGCCCGGTTTTCATAGTGAAGTATATTGCTTTCATTTTAAATGGACTTTATCAATAACATCATAGGAAGTGAATTAAAACTTTTTGAAAAAAAGTTTGCTGAATCTGTTAAATCTGATACCCGCCTGCTGGATGCTATTATGAAATACATTATTAAGCGAAAAGGTAAGCAACTGAGGCCTATGTTTGTTATCTTAAGCGCCAAATTACATGGCCCAATTAACGAGAGTACATACCGGGCAGCGGCATTAGTTGAACTTTTACATACAGCTACTTTAGTACATGATGATGTAGTTGATGATTCTTACGAAAGAAGAGGTTTTTTTTCGATTAATGCTTTATGGAATAAAAAGATTGCTGTGCTGGTGGGTGATTACCTGCTTTCAAAAGGGTTACTTTTAGCCACTTCTAATAATGATTTTAAACACTTGCATATACTTTCCGAAGCGGTTAAACAAATGAGTGAGGGTGAATTGCTGCAGCTACAAAAAACAAGAAAGCTTAACCTGGATGAAAGTATTTATTTTGAAATAATTCGTTGTAAAACCGCCTCCCTACTGGCATCGGCATGCGCCATTGGCGCAAATAGTACCTGTAATAACGATTCCATTACAGAAAAAATGAAAACTTTTGGCGAAAAAGTTGGTATCGCTTTCCAGTTAAAAGATGATTTGTTTGATTATGGTAAAGCAGATATTGGCAAACCCACCGGCAACGATATCAAGGAAAAAAAACTTACCCTGCCATTAATTTATACCTTAAACCATGTTGACCAGGATACAAAAAGAAAACTGGTCTATATCATTAAAAATGAAAATAAGGATAAAGAGAAAGTAAAATTTATCATTGATACAGTAATAAAAACAGGTGGCATACAATATGCCGCCGATAAGATGAACAGGTACAGGGATGAAGCAATAGAAATATTAAAAACATTTGAAGAAAGCCCGGTAAGGGATGCACTTGAAAAGCTGGTAAGGTTTACTACAGACAGGAAGTACTGATATGGATAAACGATGGAAAATATTGCAGGCAGATGAAAACATGGTTAATGATTTACAGGAATCATTAAATATTAACCATGCACTTTGCCGAATATTGGTACAAAGAGGGTTTGACACATTTGAAAAAGCAAAAGATTATTTCAGGCCGCAATTACAATCATTACACAATCCTTTTTTGATGAAGGATATGGACAAGGCTGTACAAAGGGTATTAACGGCTATTGAAAAAAAAGAAAAGGTGTTGGTTTTTGGCGATTATGATGTGGATGGCACAACGGCAGTTGCCTGCATGTATGATTTTTTATGTAAAATTTATGATGCTGCTTATTTAGATTTTTATATTCCGCACCGGTACCGGGAAGGGTATGGTGTAAGCAAAATGGGAATTGACTTTGCCAAAGAAAACGGTTTTTCATTAATCATTTCTTTAGACTGCGGTATAAAATCAGTTGACCTGGTTGCGTATGCTAAAACAATAGGAATAGATTTTATTGTTTGCGACCATCACCTGCCAGATGCCGTATTACCGGCAGCCGTTGCCATCCTTAATGCAAAACAAACCGATTGTAATTATCCTTACAAAGAATTATGCGGTTGCGGTGTAGGTTTTAAACTGATAACTGCCCTTGCTCAGCATTTGAATATTGATGAAGAACATTATCATTGTTATTTAGATTTACTGGCAGTGTCCATTGCCGCCGACATTGTGCCTATTACAGGCGAAAACAGGATAATGGCTTATTATGGTTTGCAAAAAATAAACAGCCATCCCAATGCAGGAATAAAAGCGCTGATTTTTTTAGGCGGTATTCAAAAAAAATTATCCATAAATAATGTTGTTTTTGTAATTGCTCCCAGGGTAAATGCTGCAGGCAGGATGGATGATGCAAGAAAAGCTGTTCAGTTATTTATTGAACCCGATTATGATAAAGCGCTTGTATTTGCCGAAATGCTGCACAATGATAACAGCGACAGAAAGGAAGCAGATAGCAATATCACAATGGAAGCTTTAGAAATATTAAATACAAATGTTGAATTACAAAAAAAGAAAACTACAGTTGTATTCAGTAACCACTGGCATAAAGGCGTGGTGGGAATTGTGGCCAGCCGTTTAATTGAAACTTATTACCGGCCAACGGTAGTGCTTACCCGAAGTGGTGATATGGCTACCGGCAGCGCCAGGAGTGTGCCCGGTTTTAATTTATACGAAGCCATACATGCCTGCCGTGAACATTTGTTAGGTTATGGTGGCCATTTTGCCGCCGCTGGACTAACCTTATTGCAACAAAATGTTAAAAAATTTTCTGACAAATTTGAAGAAGTAGTTAAAGCTACCATTCCCGAACAGCTGCTTATTCCCGAAATTATCATTGATACTGAAATATCATTTGAAGATATAACTCAAAGTTTTTACAGTATCATTTGCCAGATGGAACCTTTTGGCCCCGATAACATGCGGCCCGTATTTATTGCAAAAAATGTACAGGATACCGGTTACTCAAAAATTGTAAAGGAACAACATGTGCGTTTTGTGGTTAAGCAGGATAAATTTTCTTTTACAGGTATAGGCTTTAACCTTGCCGGCAAATTTAACTTGTTACAAAAACCTTTTGACCTTGCTTTTACGCTTGATGAAAACGAATGGAACGGCAATACCAGTTTACAATTAAAAGTTATTGACATACGCAGTTGTGCCAATGAAAACAATTGAGTACATACGATATTTTTATTTCCTTTTCATTAACTGGAATTTTAAGATTGCCTGGTTCATGATACGGCAGGAAATTAAAGGCGAAAAAAAATACGGTATCCGTACAACAGGCGCCGATGAATTAATACATCTTGAAAAACTTGGTATCGACACATCTCATGCTACCCTTTACATGCCGGTGAGCTATTCTTTACTGGAAGAAATTTTTGAACAATTGCCTGCATTGCCTCGTATGCATTTTGTTGATATAGGCTGCGGTAAAGGAAGAGCGCTTTGTGTGGCTGCTTACCATGGTTTCAAAAATGTTACCGGTATAGATTTTTCAAAAAAACTCTGTAATGATGCAACAAGTAACCTTGCCCTTTCCCAAATAAAATTACCATCACTTCAATACCAGGTAATTAATAACGATGCATTTTATTTTGAAATTCCCGATGACGCAGATTGTATCTTTTTATTTAACCCATTTGATGAAATCATCATGAGTGCAGTGGTGAAAAATATCAGGAAGAGTTTACAAAGAAATCATAGAACTGTAAATATTATTTATGTAAACCCATTACATAAAACATATTTTTTCAACGCTGGCTTCGCAGAGATATGGCATAGCAAAAAACTAAAGTATATCGAAGCTGTTATACTCAGCAATTAATTGAAAGTGCCATATATTCATAAAAAAATAAAAGCATCCCTAATATAGAAATGCTTTTAAAAACCAGGTAAGAACAATTACATCTTTAACTCATCAGCTCCACACTCCTGTTAATAAAACTAGTTAAACTGTTTCCTTTAAGTAACCCCTGCGAAAGCAAAGCCAGGTCTGCAAGGTTATGTACCAGTTTTTCCTGTTTATCTTTTTCGGTTTCGGCTAATAAAGTTTTATAGATGCTGTGGTTGCCATTTACTGTAAGTGTTACTTCATCGGGCATATTAGCATAAAAAGCACCCATACCACCTTGCAAGGCCGCCATATCCTTCATGCGGCGCATAAACTCGGGCCTTGTAGCAACAACCGGTGGTGCATCTGCACTTAAACCTTTCACCTCAACCGATATGTTTATTTCAGGATTTTTTACTTCAAAAAGGCCTTTCAGTTTTTCTTCTTCCTCTTTACTCAATACACTACCTCCTCCCTCTTGTTTATCAACCAGGTTTTCAACAATATCGCTGTCAACCCGTACAAATTGTACATTTTCCCATTTCATTTCCATCTGGTTAATAAAACCATTGTCGATGATTGTTTCAAGCTTTACAACAATGTATCCTTTTGCGTTTGCCTGTTGTATGTAAGCATCCTGCTGCACCGGGTTTGTTGTATACAAAATAACCAGCTTGTTATCCTTGTTCTTTTGTAAAGTTTCAGCAGCCATCCTGTATTCATCCAGCGTATAAAATTTACCTTCTTTGGTGTCCTGGAAAATATGGAACTTATTCGCTTTATCTAAAAACTTGTCATCGGTCATCATGCCATACTTAACAAACAATCCCAGGCTCTCCCATTTTTCTTCAAACTGCTTACGGTCGTTTTTAAATATTTCTTCCAGTTTATCGGCCACTTTTTTTGTGATATGAGAGTTTATCTTCCGCACATTGGGGTCGCCCTGTAAATAACTGCGGCTAACATTCAACGGTATATCGGGGCTGTCAATTACGCCATGCATCAGCATTAAAAATTCAGGTACAATATCTTTCACTTCATCCGTTACAAATACCTGGTTGCAGTATAACTGAATTTTGTCTTTCTGTACTTCGTAACTCTGTTTTATTTTAGGGAAATACAAAATACCTGTAAGGTTAAACGGGTAATCAACGTTTAAATGAATCCAAAACAAAGGTGGTTCGCCAAATGGATATAATTCCCTGTAAAAATTCTTATAATCCTCGTCGGTTAATTCAGATGGCTTTTTTGTCCAGGCAGGGCTTGTATTATTTAATGGTTTTTCAACTTCTTCTTTACCATCTTTGTCTTTTTCCTTTATTTCACCATCATTAAAATAAATAGGTATTGGTAAAAAACGGCAAAATTTTTCCAGTATACTTTTAACCTTATAAGTATCTAAAAATTCTTCACTTTCTGCGTTCAGGTGCAGAATAATATCGGTACCCCTGTTTTCTTTCTCTGCATTTTCTAAAATAAACTCAGGGCTGCCGTCACATTCCCATCTAACAGCTTTACTGCCTTCCTTATAACTTTTTGAAATCACTTCCACCTTATCACTCACCATAAATGAACTGTAAAATCCCAGTCCAAAATGCCCAATGATATTGGCTTCATTCTGTCCTTTATATTTTTCTAAAAACTCTTCGGCACCGCTAAAAGCAACCTGGTTAAGGTATTTATCAATCTCCTCATCCGTCATACCAACTCCGGTATCAGAAACGGTTAATGTTTTTTTCTTTTTATCAATTTTAATATCAATCCTTAAATCACCCAGTTCGCCCTTTGCTTCGCCAATAGATGATAATGTTTTTAATTTCTGGCTGGCATCCACTGCATTACTGACCAGTTCCCGTATAAAAATGTCATGTTCGCTGTATAAAAATTTTTTGATGATAGGGAAAATATTCTCTGTTTGTACCCTGATACTGCCTTTTTGCATAGTTCTGTATTTTTTTGATTAGATGGCAAACATAATACCAATAAGCGCTTGCTGCCAGCATGTCACTACAATATAAAAATAATGGCTCCCAATTGAGAGCCATTATCATTGCCAGTTTAAAAATTAATTTACCTGATCATAAATATTTTCTTATCCCTAAAACCGGGGCTAACGATATGCATGCTATACACACCCGGGGCAATATTGCCAGGCAGTATGAAATTATCATCTATAAAATTAACCTGTGTAATCACGGGCCTTTCAAAAACCAATTGGCCAATAGAGTTAAATATTTGTATTTGGTAATGGCCTGGCGCTATACCCTTATAGCTATAGTGCAGGTTTTCGCCTTTTTTAACAGGTATAGAATAGATGACAAAACCGTTAGGTATACTTGTGGTGGTGAATGATTTTTCTACACCATACGTAGTACCTCCGCTGTTTACAGCATAAGCCTTGTAATAATAAGTGCCGGCTTGTACCAACCCGTTTAGTGTAACAGAAAAACTATTTGCATTCAAATTATTAGCTGCCACTTTTGTACCCAAACCATTTGCCAATCCGCTAATACCACTGTATTCAATGCCATAAGCAGTAACCTGGCTACAACCGGCATTGGCAATGTCGCCATCCAGTGTTACTGCATTGGGCGATAGTATGGTTGCATTGCCGGTATTTACTGTAGCGCCTGAGTTTACACCGCTACCGCTTACAACTACATTTATTGCAGTTGCACCGCCACCGCTAACAGGTATATTACCACTGTACGATTGAACAACTGTTGGCGCAAACTGTACATAAATAGTTTGTGTGTAAGGGCCTGCGGAATGTACAAGGCTTAGTGATGCAGTATATGTTCCCACAGATGTGGTAGCAAAACTATAACCTGCAAGCGGGCCTACATTTATATTGGCTGCAGTAACAAATGTGCTGTTTATAACAAACGACATTGGGCCGGCAGTAGTATTAACACAAACAGGACCAAAAGCTGTAAGTGGCGTTGCTGTCAATACCGGGGCTGCTGTTGTAAATGAAAGCTGGCTGCCATAAATGGTGCCGCCTGCATTGGTTGCATAAGCCCTGTAATAATAAACTGTGCTTGCACTTAACCCGTTAAGCGCCGAAGAAAAATTAATACCACTTAAATTGGTTGATGCAGCTTGTGTACCGGTGCCTGTTGGGAAATTATTTGTAGTGCTGTACTCAATACCATATGCGGTTACTGCAGAACAACCTGTAGCTGGTATAGTGCCTGCAACCGTAGCTGTTGTTTGTGTAATAGCGCTTGCAGCTCCGCTGGTAACCGAAGCTGCTGTATTAACACCTGCTCCTGTTGCTGCAACATTAACTGAAGGTGCACCTGCTCCTGTTACTGTTATATTTCCATTGTACGACTGTACAGCCACCGGGTTGAATTGAACAAACACCTGTTGGGTGTAAGTACCACCGGGCTGTGTTAGTGTTAATGTATTTGTGTATGTACCACCGAATGTAGTTGAAAAACTAAATCCGCTTAATGGTCCAACATTTATATCAGCAGCAGTAAGATTAGCACCGTTTATAGTAAAGCTATTGGGCCCTGCAACAGTATTTACACAAACATTACCAAAACCTGCTAATGATGTTGCTGTTAAAACAGGTGTTGTACTTATTGTGGTAAATGATTGCTGTGTACCATAGGTTGTACCTTGTGCATTGGTAGCATAGGCTTTATAGTAATAAGTAGTTGCGGCTGTTAAACCGGTTACATCTGATGTAAAGTTACCGGCACCGTTTATATTGGTTGATGGTACCTGTGTACCGCTTCCATTTGGAAAGTTATTGGTAGTGCTGTATTCAATACCATATGCAGTAATGGCTGCACAGGTTGTAGTAGCAGTACCTGCAAGTGTTGCACTATTTGATGTGACAGCACTTGATGCACCTGTTGTAACCGAAATATTTATTCCGGCGCCTGCTGCTGCTACATTTATTGATGTAGCGCCACCACCACCCACTGCAATATCTCCATTGTATGATTGAACTGCTGTTGGTGTAAATTTCACAAATACTTCCTGGGTAAATGAACCTCCGGGTTGGGTTATGTTTAATGTGGTTGTATATGTTCCGCCACTTGTTGTTGAATATGTAAAGCCTGCCAATGCAGCTACGGTTACATCTGCGGCTGTAAGATTGGTTCCTGTTATGGTAAATGAATTTGGCCCGGCTGTGGTATTGATACATACATTTCCAAATGATGTTAATGCCGTAGCTGTTAATACAGGCGAGGATGCACCGCAAACATTGGCTGCTGATGCACTGTTGCGTGGAGATACTGCAAGTATCTCAAAATCGGTACTGTTGTTATTATCATCGGTACAACCATTCATTTTCCTGAATATTGATTTTGTATTATCAATTCCCGTAGTAATGAAGGGAGATGTTTCCGAACAGGTGGCTGTGCTTCCATATCCTATCACATCTACAACCGTTGCTGAGTTACATGCTGTTGTTCCATTTAATGCTACTGCATTATTTACAAGGGCTACTTTTCCTGCTGAACCACTCATGTTTACAGCTGTATTGGTTAAATCCGGTGTAGGCAATGCTCCGCCTGTTGCCCCGGTTGCCAATGCTATTAAAAAGTATTTTCCGGGTGCTACTGTTGTTGATGCAGGTATTGTAGTTACCGCCCAGTCTCCGGTGCCACCAGGGCCGGTAGCAGATGCATACTGAACACTCCATCCGCTGATATCAATTGTTGCTGTACTGCGGTTGAACAACTCAACAAAATCCTGGTTGTAGGTGGCCGATGAATTTCCTCCGCCACCATATACCTGGCTGATGACCATGCCCGGTGTTGAAGCAGTGCTGGTAGTAAAAGATTTTTCAGTACCATAACCAGTACCTTGTGTATTGGTAGCATAAGCATGATAGTAATAAGTAGTTGCAGGTGTTAAACCTGTAATGTCGGAAGAAAAATTGCCCCCACTAATATTGGTTGATGCAACGGGGGTTCCTGTTCCATTAGGGAATCCGGCAATTGTACTATACTCTATTCCATATGCAGTAACTGCAGAACATCCCTCTGAAGTGATTGTGCCTGCAAGTGTAGCAGAAACCTGGGTAATATTTGAAGCTGCGCCAGTGGTTAATGCCGGGGCATTTATTCCAGAACCCGAAGCTGCCACATTAATTGATGTGGCGCCACCACCGCCTACTGCAATATCTCCATCATAAGATTGTACTGCAGTGGGTGTAAATTTTACAAATATTTCTTGTGTGAATGAACCTCCCGGTTGTGTTAAACTTAAAGAAGTAGTATAAGTTCCGGCTGCAGAAGTAGAATATGTAAACCCATTTAATGCGCCTACCGTTACATTAGTTGTATTTAACGATGTACCTGTAATGGTAAATGAATTAGGCCCGGCAGTAGTATTGATACATACACCACCAAATGCAGTTAATGCAGTGGCAGATAATGTAGGTGAAGATGCACCACAAACTGATACTGCAGAACTGCTGTTACGAGGTGCAGGAGCGGCAACCGTAAAATCGGTGCTGTTATTATCGGTATCGGTACAACCATTATTATTCCTTAGTGCCGCAGTTGTATTACTTAATGCCGGTGTGGCCGCAGTTTCAAAACAAACAGATGTACCAAAACCTACCAGGTCTATAACATTTGTAGTTGGGCAACCCGATAAAGCAGTAACCCCATTAACCAATGCCACCCTTCCGTTAGTAGAAGACATGGCAATTTCATTTCCTGCAGATGGTGCTGCATCTGGTGTTGGTAATGCTACCCCGTTTGCACCAATAGTACTCATGCGTATAAGAAAATATCCTCCTGCAGGAATATTTGCTGTTGGTAATGCAAATACACCGGTCCAGGTACCGGTAGCACTTGATGAAGCATATTGAACTGATAAGCCAGATGTACTTTGCGATACAGCAGACACATTATGTAATTCCACAAAATCTGCATTATACGGGGCTCCGGAATTACCACCACCACCATAAACCTGGCTGATGACAAGTGTTGTTGATTGCGAAAATGTAATCAACGAAACAAGGGTAAATAAGATTGTAAATATTTTTTTCATCATACTTTTTTTTAAAGTTCGGTTCCATAATATGAATCATGTGTTGACAAAAACAACACATGATTCTATGGAAATTTATGTTTACTGAGCTGTAACTTTTACATCATCAAATTCATAAGTAGTGGTTTTTGAAGGATCGCCACCACTGTATTTAAATGCGATATAAACATTTTGCCCTATAAATGCAGAAAGATTAATATTTCCAACACTTGCTAATGTACCAAACCCTGTAGTAGGTGAAGTAGCAGTACGGCTCCAAACCTGGGTCCAGGTTGAAGATGATGGTGTATTGCTTCCATTATAATTTGTTGAAACCAACACTTCTAATACTGTTGGACCTGATGCAAAACCTGCAGTTTCTAAAAAAGTAAGTTTAGGTGCAGTGGCTCCGGCTAAACTAATTACCGGCGAAATAAACCAACTGGTAACTGTTGATGCACCTGTATTAAATGCAGATATCTTAGCACATTTAACAGGGCCAAAAACTGCATTTTGATATAATACACCGCCTACTTCGCCAATATTTTTCCATCCTGGTATGTTAAGCACCGCATTATTTGATCCTATCGATTCAAAATTCTCAAAGAATAAAGTTCCCGGAGGTAATGGGCAAGCATAAGGGTCAGTAAATGCTACATCTGAAGTATCCCTTATAATGAATTGCTTTGTATTACCAAAAACAGTATATATGGCTGTGAGTTTACCACGGCCTTGTGCTACACGCTGACCTGCAAAATTTGCATAAGCGCTGGTACGTACAATTATAGCATCGCCAGAGCAATTTTTTAAATCGAGGTTTTGAGTGGATTTATAAACAGAAGTATCAGAATAAGTGGCATTGGTATTATTAAATGCAAAATTATCCAATTGTACAAGCATACCAATGTAAGGGTCTTGCATATTTGTATTACTGGTTCCTCCTAATTGTGCCAGTGTTACCGGTGTAGGTGTTACAGGATTATTTAACGAGCCTCCCATTACGTATTTGCTTATAAGATTTGCAGGGATGCCTTCTAATGAAGGTAACCCACCCACAGTAGCTTTAATGCCCAGCTCCATAGTTTTGTTATAATCACTTATGCATAAATCTTTACACTTAATAAAAATTTTACGGCCCACAGGATATGTACCATATAAACTGTTTGCATCTAATAAAATTTGTAAGCCGCCGGTTGCATCCTGTATATAAAGTTGTTTGTAAAAGTTGCCGCTTTTATCATTTGCTACTACCACACCAGAAATAATGATATCTGAAGTAATAACATCATAAGCGCCGGCTGTTGTATGTAAGGCTTTTAATGCCTGTATAGTTGTATTGGCAACAATTGCCGGATCGGCAGCGCCGGGTGGATTATCAAAATTCTTTTTACAGGCACTGAAAGTGATAGCTGTTACAGCCATCAATACCACTGTCGTTAATCTAAAAAGTTTGTTCATAATTTTTATTTTAAAAAGTTTATTAGTGTTTTTATTTATTAAAACCTGATACCTACGCTGGCAAAAAAGTTGATGCCATAAGCGTAAAATCTTTTAGCCGGAAATTTATCGGCGTTCTTTTCAGCAAAATCAAAACGAAGTTGCTCATATCCGCCCGATACGATATTCTTATTATTAAGGATATTATTTACACCTACATTAAATACCAGGTAGGTTCTTTTTTTCAACTGTGTAAATTTCCTGTTCATCATCCAGCTATAACCTGCAAAAGCATCTAAGGTATATTGGTCTTCTAATTTTGTCTGGTCAATTATCTGGTGCCATTTATCCGATCCCTGTTCTACTCCATTAACAGCAGATGCCGTACGGCGGATAGGGTTATAATTCAAATACATTTTATCAAAGTAATTGAAATTTACATTGATGAACCAGAATTTTGGCGAGCGGTAATCGAATCCTATTGTATATGCCTGTTGTGGAGTGGGCACATAAAAATCTTTTGCATACACGGTAACATCTTTATCTAAAATAGCTGCGCTGTTATCGGCTGTTACAGTTGCGCTTTGGCGTGTGTTATACGTGTACTGCCCTATGGCTGCTGCGGCTGTTAAACTTAAGCCTTTATATATTTTAGCCTCGGCACCAAACTCAATACCTGTATGTATTTTGCCAATATTACTAATAGCATAGTTTACAAAGTTCTGGTACTCGTCGTTATAAAAACTTAGCACATCCAGTTGATTTTTGAACTGTGTATAGTAGCCATTGAGCCTTATTTTTAATTTTGGTGCATTCATCACATATCCAACTTCGGTTGAAAGCACTTCTTCCGATTTCAGGTTATCCTGTACAAAATCCCTTGTACGTGGCGCAATAAAAGCATTTTCGAAATAAGGCGCTCTTGAACCATATGATCCGTTTGCAAAAATATAGTTACGGCCATTTATTTTATAGGTTACTCCTCCTTTTATACTGGAATTATAAAAATTATAGGTAGCCGATTTGCCATAAGAATCGTTTGGAAATAACCCTGATCTAACATTACCGTATCTGAAAAAGCTGGTGTACGAATGTTCGGTTGCTACAAAAATATCAATCTTAGGGAATTTAAACACTCCCTGCATCCAAACTGACCCCTTTGAAATACTGAGGTTGTAATTATAACCCAGTTTATCGCCAACTTTAACTATACGGTTAGGGTTGTTAAGGTCATTTTGGCCGGCATCGGGGTTGGTAGGAAAATCCCTTTCGCCAAATTGGTTTATATCCACATAAAAATCGCCTCCAAGTAAATCATCTAATTTTTTATAGTAATGGTTTTTTTGTGACTGGTAAGTTAAGCCAGCAGTAAAAATTATATTTTCGGTTATCGAAGAGTTTAAAGTACTGTTGAAATTATATTTAGTAGTATTGATAATCCTTTCTTCAACCACGTAATGCGACCTTAGGCCTGCCACATCGTTACCGGCAATACCGTTAGCATTATGAATTACATCATAAGAACCATAGTTGGTTTGGTATAATGCATCCCAGTTTATCTGGCGTTTATTAACATTATTCATTAATTCTTCCCTTATCTGCTCTGCAAGTACCGGGTCATCCTGGTAGCTTGGCAGGTATCGGTAATAATCAGGCCGGGGATCGGCGGCATTATACCAATCCAATCCGGTAACACTCCTGTTACCAAATGTTACAGATGCAGAAGATAACAGGGAAGTTTTATCTGTAATTTTCCAGTCGTGTGTTAAAATTCCAATTGGTTGAAACGATTTAGCAATACTTGCATTTCTTTTTCTCCCGTTTTGATATCCCCAGTTAGGATTGTAATAAACATCACCGGCAATATCGGTCATTTCTTTTACCGATGCACCCTGGCGGCCATTTTCAGTAGGAGTGGCAAAGGCTGCAAAAGACAACAGGTGCCTGTCGTTAAAACGTTTATCAACAGCTGCAAAAAACGACCATCCATCATAATATGTTCCATCGGCATAACCTTCGTTTGCCCATCGGCGTGAGGCAGAGAAACTAAATGCCCATCCTTTCATATTTAACCCGGTAGAATGGGTAAGCATGATGCGGTTTGAGTAATTACGGTTAGATGCTGCATAATTGATACTGGTTTGTTTACGCTGGTGCGATGCCCTTGTATCAAAATTGGTAAGCCCTCCCAGGTCGCCATATGCAAAGGTGGAAGGTTTTAAACCCAGGGTAGACTCCCGGTTGCGTAATACATCATTTAAACCACCCCATTGTCCATAAGGTGTAAAACCATTATCAAGGTTTTCCATGGGAGCACCATTAATGTATGTATTAAATTCATTGGCATCGTAGCCCCTTATACGAAAACGTACAGCGCCAAATTTAAAAGAAGCAGCATTTAAAAAAGGGTCTCTGCCTGCGCCCAGTAGCGATGAAATATTTTGAGTACTTACATCTTGTTCCTGACTTTCATCCAGGGATATAGTTGGAATATTATCATCCTGGTTTTCACCTAATGTTTCTGTAATTGTTGTATCCGGGTTTATTTTAGGTGCCGGAGGTTTTACTTCCTGCGAAAAGGCAGAAGATAAAATAGCGACAGAAAATAAAACCAAAAGGAGACAATGTTTAATTTTTGCCATATAATTGTTTTGTTAAAAAAGATAACAAATGTAGCTTTTTATAGTGTTTTTAAGGAATAAAAGTTTAGGAGTTAACATATTAATCTTATTAATATCCCTTTAATACAAATGAGTTAAATAACTTTGCCCACACTTATTAAAAATCTTATGCAAAAAATTTTAATTACAGTTGTAGTTACATTCTTTCTATTTTCTACTGCAATTGCTCAAAAAGCTCAATATCGCCCTGCTATTGTTGCGTTTTACAATTGCGAAAATTTTTATGACACAGTAAATAACCCAATAGTGGATGATGAGGAATTTTTACCCAACAGTGAAAGGCATTATGATTCACATATATTTTTAGATAAAGTTGACAGGCTTTCGTCGGTAATATCGCAGTTAGGCACTGATATTAACCCTGATGGTTTTGCTATACTGGGTGTTGCAGAAATTGAAAATGACACAGTACTAAATATATTAACACACAGTAAAAAATTAAAAAACCGAAATTTAAAAATAGTACACTACGATTCTCCCGATAAGAGAGGTATAGATGTAGGGCTGCTTTATAATCCAAAATATTTTACACCGGTATATAGTAAACCGCTTTTTGTTAAACTTCCGGGAGGCACAAAGGATGCATATTTTACCCGTGATGTATTATATGTAAAAGGAGTGTTGGATGGAGATACTATACATGTAATGGTAAACCACTGGCCCTCCAGGTCGGGTGGCGAGGAAAGGTCGATGCCTGCCAGGGCTGCTGCAGCAGGAGTTTGCAAAAGAATTGTTGATTCGCTTATGGCTATAAGTCTGCAAACAAAAATACTTATCATGGGCGATTTAAATGATGACCCCGTTAGCCCAAGTATGACTAAAGTTATTGAAGCTAAAAGTTCGGAAAAAGGCTTAAAAGATGGCGGAATTTATAACCCATGGGTTGATTTTTATAAAAAAGGTATTGGCACAATAGCATACCAGGATGCCTGGGGTTTATTTGACCAGATTGTTCTTTCAAAAGCATGGTTGGATAAGGAGCAACCCGGTTATCATTTTTATAAAGCCACCATTTTTAATAAAGAATTTTTAGTGCAGCAAACAGGCAAATACAAGGGTTACCCAAAAAGAACATGGGATGGCACTACGTATAATTATGGTTACAGCGATCACTTTCCGGTATTTATTACTTTATTAAAAAAAGTGAAAGGTTAAAAGCAGTTTTTTTAGTTTACAATTATTATTTGACTGGCCGATAAGACAGGCTGGTTTTTAAAACGCATAATTATGTTTCCTGTGGTGGCCACATCTTTTTGGCAATAGGTTACAATACGTTTTAAGCCACTCTCATTATCATCCCTTATAGAAGACCAATACACTTCACCAACCATACTGCCGTCAATATCATCTTTAGGCGATGGTATATTTAATGCTGCCGCCAAAAGTTTCAAAGAGGTATAATGCTTGTAATCGCCAAAGCGCCAGTATTGAAATGTATCAATCATATTAGTTTCCCAGGGTTTCATGTTTTGAAAATCTAGAAATAGCGGTACCTGTAATCCATTAATTAGCAAACGGCGGCAAATAAAAGGTATGTCAAACTCTTTAATATTATGGCCTGTAAAACTCCATTTGTTATTGTTCATCTCCATCTTCTGCAAGGCAGCTATAAAATCCTGCAATAATATTTTTTCATCGTGGCCGTAAAATGATTTTATCCTTAATTGAAATTCTTTTCCTTCTTTTTTAAAATAGCCTACACTTATACAAATTACTTTTGCAAACTCTGCCATCACCCCTGCCCGCTGCGGATAAAATTCTGCAGTGCTTATGCCTTCGGGTAATTGCCTTTGCACTTTTTCCTGCCATAAAACCTGCCATTCTTCGGTGAGCTCGGCAAATGTTGCTTTTTCCGATACAGTTTCTATATCAATTAGCAGGAGGTTTTCTAAGCGAATGTTTTGCATTGCTACAAGTTATACTTGTAAAATACAAATTGGTTTTTATAAATACAAAAGAAGTGAGTGAAAGCCTGTAAAAGTAAACAGTAAGTTAGTTAACCATTAAAATGTAAGTCCTATAAAAACCTGTATGCTTTGGCTTTTCCAGCTTTGGCGGTTATCAATGGCATTTAAATCGGTAAGGCCAAGTTTATATCTTGCACCCAGGTTTACCAGCGGAAGTTGAATCCATACACCGCCAATTGCCGCCCACTCGCCATTTTTATAAATGTTGCTATTATTTTTAAGGCTGTCAACAGTTTGTTTTAGCAATCCTCCATACGTAGGCCCTACCTGTAATTTTATTCTTTTGCTGGGCCCCACATTTATATTAAGCAACAAAGGAACTTCCAGGTAGTTTAATTTTGATTTTTTTTGGCTGCCCCCCTGAAATAAATCATAATAAATATCATTGGGATCGTTAGTGAATTCAGATGATGTTTGTACAAAATTTACTTCGGGCTGCAGGCCAAACCTGTTACTGAAATTTAATTGTACAAATGCACCTGCCTGGAAATTGAAATTAAACCCTTCTTTATATGATTTACCCGAAATTTTATTAATGTTTACACCACCTTTAACTCCAAAACGAAATAAATTTTCATGATCGCCACCTAGCTTGTTTCGTTGTGCAATTGCATTACTGCTTACCAGGATGAGTATGATTAAAAATGTTTTTTGCATAGTATTTATTTTGTTTTGGCTTATCTTTTACAACCAAGATTATGCCAAAGAAAAAATTCAGTTCTGCTGTATCAATAAACAAACAAATAGCCTGTACATTAAATACAGGCTAATAAAATCTTTATGAATACAAACGTGTTAAGGTTTTATTTATTTTATTAAATCTTATCCAGCACTGCATCCACAATACCATATTTCACCGATTCTTCGGCATTCATCCAGTAATCACGGTCAAAATCCTTTATCACTTTTTCTACAGTTTGCCCGCAGTTTTTTGCCAGTATTTCGGCGCCCAACAACTTGGTTTTCTTTATTTGCTCGGCCATAATTTCAAGATCGGCACTGGTGCCTTGCCCACCGCCACTGGGCTGATGAATCATCACTTCGCCGTTAGGAAAAATAAACCGTTTTCCTTTTTTACCTCCACTTAATAAAATACTTCCCATACTGGCTGCCATACCCATACAAACAGTACTTACCGGCGAGCTAATCATTTGCATAGTATCGTAAATAACCATACCGCTGGTAACAATACCTCCGGGGCTATTAATATAAAATGTTATTTCTTTTCCCGGTTCTATGGCCTCAAGGTACATGAGCCTGTTGGTGATATCTTTTGCGCTTTTATCATCTACCACACCCCATAAAAAAACTTTTCGTTGTTCAATAAATTTTTTATCAAACTGCCAGCTACTCATCATTTTTTCCATAGGGTTTTCAGGCGATGCTTCGGGTTTATCATCATCATCAAAACGGGTATTATTGTTCTTATAAAAATTCATAACTGGTTTATTTTTGTTTTTAGTCTTTCTTTTGTTTACGTTGGTTCATTATTAATACTTCGTCAATAAGACCGTATTCTTTTGCTTCAAACGAAGTAAGCCATTTATCCCTGTCGCAATCCTGGGCAACTTTTTCAACCGGCTGGCCGGTATGAAAGGAGATGATGTTATACAGTTCTTGCTTTACTTTTTTTACTTCGTTTACTGTAATTTCAATATCACTTGCCTGGCCACCAGCACCTGCACTGGGTTGGTGCATCATAATGCGGCTGTGCTTTAATGCTGTACGTTTTCCTTTTGCGCCGGCACACATCAACACTTGCCCCATGCTGGCAGCCATACCTGTGCAGATGGTTGCAATATCGGGTGTGATGAACTGCATAGTATCGTACATACCCAGGCCTGCATATACACCGCCACCGGGGCAGTTGATATACATTTGTATATCACGTACACGGTCGGTACTTTCTAAAAACAATAGTTGTGCTGTAACAATATTAGCCACTTCGTCATTAATGGGATAACCTAAAAAAATAATTCTGTCCATCATCAACCTGCTGTAAACATCCATAACGGCAATGTTCATGGGACGTTCTTCAATAATGTTAGGTGTAAGATTGGTTACATTATGTTTTACATAAGCATCGAGTGTGTTACTGCTAATGCCTTTATGTTTTATGGCGTATTTTTCAAATTCTTTTCCAAAGTTCATAAAAATAGATTGCTGTTAAAATGATAGCTTTTGTAAGCAAATATAGTTGATTGTAATACCCTAAAAAAAGTAACCATAAATTTTAATCCCTGCTACGGCCCTGGTAAATAAGTATATATTGCACCAGCATAGCAATAGATGCAAGTGCAGCTACAACATATGTTAATGCCGCCCATTTAAGAGCATCTTTAGCTTTATCGTACTCGGCACCTGTGGCCATATGTGTATTATCCAGCCATTTTAAAGCCCTGGCAGATGCATCAAACTCTACTGGTAAAGTAATGATGGTAAATAATGTTGTTATTGCAAATAAAATAATACCAACCAATAAAACTGTAGGGTTTCCACCCCCAAACCCCAGGAAACCAAGGCCAATAATTATTATCCATTGCGATAGTTGGCTGCTTATATTAACTACCGGAACCAGTTTACTTCTTAGCGTTAACATAGAATAAGCAGTAGCATGCTGCACAGCATGGCCACATTCATGCGCTGCCACAGCGGCAGCAGATACATTGGCGCCTGAATACACATCGGGGCTTAGGTTTACAGTTTTGTTTACCGGGTTGTAATGGTCTGATAAGAAACCATCAACAGAAATAACTTTTACATCATAAATACCATTATCCCTTAGCATTTTCTCAGCTACCTCTCTTCCGCTAAGGCCACTGCTAACCGGCACTTTACTGTATTCGGCAAATTTGCTTTTTAGTCTAAACTGCACCAACATGCCAAGGCCCATAAAAAGTAAGGATACTACAATGATTCCAAATGTCATTTTTAAAAGATTTTATTTTATTTGATTTTACAAACAACAAGCCAATTATTTTTTATGCCATTTCGGCAATTTTACTAAAGATATATTTTCATTTTTATCTAAAGGTTATTCAATATCATAGTATATAAGTATTTATTATTAACAGCACCTGTAGCCTGCATAAAAAAAAGGAGAGAATAAATTCTCTCCTTTTTAAACTAAAAATATTATTTACCTTAAGCTTTATACTGGGCAGTTAAGCCAGCAGCCAGCTCTGTCATTTTCTTCAAACTCTCATCATTCAATACACCTTTCTTAAACTCGGCTAATATTTCAGGATGCTTGTTTTCCATTTCCATCAGGAAGTGATCTTCAAATGCTTTTACATTTTTAACAGCCACATCTTTTAATAAGCCTTGTGTACCCAGGTAAATGATTGCCACCTGCTTTTCTACAGTAAATGGAGAGTATTGTGGTTGTTTAAGAACTTCCACATTTCTTGCACCTTTATCAATTACGTTTTTGGTTGCAGCATCCAAATCGCCACCAAACTTACTAAATGCTTCCAACTCACGGTAAAGGGCCTGGTCTAATTTAAGTGTACCGGCCACTTTTTTCATTGATTTAATTTGTGCGTTACCACCCACACGGCTTACCGAAATACCTACGTTGATAGCAGGCCGTATACCGGCATTAAACAGGTTACCTTCAAGGAAAATCTGTCCGTCGGTGATTGAAATTACGTTAGTGGGGATATAGGCCGATACGTCGCTCGCCTGTGTTTCAATAATTGGTAAAGCGGTTAAAGAGCCACCTCCTTTTACCAGGTGTTTAATTGATTCGGGCAGATCGTTCATCTGTGCGGCAATTTCATCCTTAGAAACTACTTTAGCAGCCCTTTCCAGTAAACGGCTATGCAGGTAAAACACGTCACCCGGGTAAGCTTCACGGCCCGGCGGACGGCGTAATAAAAGAGACACCTCACGATATGCAACAGCCTGCTTACTTAAATCATCATAAATAATTAAAGCAGGGCGGCCGGTATCACGGAAATATTCGCCAATTGCAGCTCCGGCAAATGGTGCATAGAACTGTAATGGTGCCGGGTCTGATGCAGATGCAGCAACGATAGTGGTATATTCCATCGCTCCAAACTCTTCCAATGTTTTCATGATACCTGCAATGGTAGAGGCTTTTTGACCAATGGCTACATATATGCAATAAACCGGTTTGCCGGCTGCAAAAAATTCTTTTTGGTTGATGATGGTATCAACAGCAATAGCTGTTTTACCTGTTTGGCGGTCGCCAATTATCAATTCACGCTGGCCACGGCCGATGGGAATCATAGCATCAATGGCTTTGATACCTGTTTGCAAAGGTTCTTTTACAGGCTCACGGAAAATTACACCTGGCGCTTTACGCTCAAGAGGCATTTCGTACAATTCGCCGGTAATGGGGCCTTTACCATCAATTGGCTCGCCCAAAGTATTAATAACACGGCCGCTCATACCTTCACCTACTTTTATAGATGCTATTTGCCCGGTACGTTTTACTTTATCTCCTTCTTTAATTTCGCTGCTGTCGCCCATCAAAACCACACCCACATTGTCTTCTTCCAGGTTAAGAGCAATAGCTTTAACACCGTTTTCAAACTCCACCAATTCGCCCGAGCGAACATTGTTAAGACCGTAAACACGGGCAATACCGTCGCCCACCTGTAAAACAGTACCTACTTCTTCCAGGCTGGCGCTTGCATTAAAATTGCTTAATTGCTGGCGAAGGATTGCTGAAATTTCATCTGGCTTAATTTCTACCATAATTATAATTTGATATTTTTATTTAAAGGCCTTTTTTGAGGCTGCAAAGGTAGGGTTTGAAGTGCGGAATGGCAAAAAAAACAACCGGATTTTATAAAATTAAATATCCGTTTCTCTATCCATTATTTTAAGCCTTAGAGGAAGTACCAAAATGTCGGAAATGCAATCTATAAACAGGATAAATTGGGTACAGTAATATTTTGAAATATATTAATTCTAATCAGCCATTGGCAATACATTACAATATTGAATGTATTAATTTCTCACATCGAGCCCCCAGCTTAATTTATTACGCAGTGTTTGTAAAAAATTATTTTCATTAAGCCTGATAAGGTTAATGCAAAACGCTTCTTTTTTAACCGCCAGTTGAATTTCTTTTGGAACAATTTCACGGCGGCTGTCTAAAGTGCAAAGAAACCCATCGGTACGGCCTTCTACTTCAAACGAAATAATGGTGTTATCGGGTACAACTATAGGGCGAATATTGAGGTTATGTGGCGATACAGGTGTGATAACAAAACTTCCGCTATCGGGAAAAACAACCGGGCCATTACAACTTAATGAGTATCCTGTAGAGCCTGTGGGTGTGGCCACAATTAACCCATCGGCCCAGTAAGTATTTAAAAATTCGCCATTTAGATAAGTATGAATCTTAATCATGGGCGACGAATCTTTTTTATGTAATGTAAATTCATTGAGTGCATACGATACGCCTTCAAATAACGGGATATCTGCATCCAGGTGAATGAGAGTTCTTTTATCTAACACATAAGTACGGTTTAGCAATGCTGCAACAGCCGAATGAAAATCTTCTTTACCTATATTGGCTAAAAAACCTAGCCGTCCGTAATTAATACCTGCAACCGGTATGCCGCTGTCTTTTACCAGTGTTACTGTATCCAGCAAAGTTCCATCACCGCCCAGGCTTATAAGAAAATCAATATTTTCATCCAAATCGTCGGATGAATTAAAAGTGGAGTATTTTGCTTTTGAATTGATAGCTGAGTAAAACTGGTTAAAAAAGTCCTGGTAAAAAACCAATTCCACCCCGCTTACAGCCAGTTCATCTAGTAAACTAAGTACATCCTGGTGCTGGTTATTTTCTATGCCCCTGCTGTAAATTGCTATTCTCATGCCTTTATCAGCCATTGGGCTGATTAATTGTTTTTTTATTAAAAACCCGATTGATTATGTAAAAATAATCCGTTTTCGCCTAACTGGTTAAAACTATATTCAAACCTCAGGTTGATATCATACAAAGTAAGTATATCTATCCCAAACCCGCCGGAACATAGCAAACGGTTATTAAGCCGGGTAGTATAAATATCTTTTGTATAAACATATCCCAGGTCGCCATAAGTTTTTGCAAAAAATGTGAAAGGTATTTTTGTAAATAGTTTTGGAAAAAGCCTGAACGGCACTTCAAAAGAAACGATTTTTTTCTTCAGCGTATATTTTGTTAATGCAGTAGCTACACCATCAATAACATAATACTCCAGGCCACGCAGGTAGTTTTCGCCATAGCCAAGCCCACGCTGATTAATGTAAGCTTGTGTAAATGGTAATTTAATTTTTGCATACAACTGAAAACTGCCATACCAGTTTTTACCCATTGCATAATATTTATTATATCCTGCTTCTACTGATAACATATTAATTCCGCCTGTAAACCCAAGTCCACGTTTTTGTATTTGCAAAAACCCGGTTTTACCGGTTAATGGATAAGAATTGTTATTGACTTTAGAATATTGTAACGTGTATATAAAATCAAAAAAACCTTTTGAAGTTACAGAGTCGTTAAAATAATTAGGGTTGTACTGCTTGTCAATAACAGAATCGGCAATGGTAAGATGGCTGTAACTTATTGAAAAAAGTTGTTTTTTAAACAAGCCTTTTCTTATTGAATAACCTGCGTTTAAATACCAGCTTTTGTAAACAAAATCTGCTTTTTCTTTTATTACCGGGTTGGAAGGATAGAACAACAAAGAATCGTTGTAATTTGTTTTGTATGGAAGTTCTCGGCGTTGGTTATAACCACCGCCAACAATAAACCCTTCGGTAAGCGCCCTGTTGCTGTACGGCGCATTGTAACTGAATGAAATATTTCTTGTATAACCGTTTATAAGATAAATACGTAACTGGTCTCGCCTGCCGCTGAGGTTATAATGAACAAATTTAATCCCATAATCAACCCTCGAAAGGCTGTGGTTGTATGTTTTCCACCATTCATTAAAATTGCGGTCAACTAATTTAAATTGCGGAATAGGATATATATACCATCGCTCTGATACTCTTACTGCAATACTAATATTCACAGAATCTAAGGCTACCAGTTCAAACTTAACTTCATTAAACAATGATGTGTTATAAACCTGTGTACGGGCTTGTTCCAGTTCTTTTTGTAAATGGCTTACCAGCAGAGAGTCGCCTTTTTTAAATTGAATTTCACGATGAACAATATATACTTTGGTTTTTTTAGTACCTGAAACTTCCAGTTCTTTAATGCAAACTTTGTAGTTATTTCCTGTAAGTAATACAGTATCGGTAAAAATAAAATCGGGTGTTTTTGTTTTTTGAGAATGTCCCTGCGCAACTACAAAAAGAAAAATAATAAGGCAGAAGATTTTTTTAATACTACTCACTGGGTTAACTGCCCGGTATTGCATGCAATATGGCCAATGATAAGCCGGCATCAAATATCAAGGTAATTCATTAGATGGCGGTAGTTAACATGTATTTCGTTCTCGAATTTTTCGTTGCCGAAAAAATATATAACATCATATTCGTACCGTTCAAATGTAGAGGTTATGGCTGCTATTTCTTTCTTATTAATATGAAGAGTAACAGTTAGCATACCGGTTTGGGCATGTACAGTTGTGTTTAAATGAAGAATGGTAGCATCGTTACTTTCTACAATCCTGCTAATTTCTGAAATACTAAACTGGCTGCGTTCCATTTCTAACACGATAATGCCTCCTATTTCGTTGGTGCCGGCAAAATTACCCAGTGTTTTTAAAAGTGTATCGGTGGTAATCACTCCCATCAGTTCATTTTCGTCATTAACTACCGGAACCACTGTTGTTTCAAACTGGTTACTGCAGGTAACCGCATTTAAAAAATGTTCGTTATCATGTACTGCAGCTTTTATAAAGGTTTCCTGCATTAACTCAATAGGCATCTTAGGCTGTTCCTGGTCAAGTAAATCATCTTCACTAATAAGCCCCAGGAATTTATCATCATCCACCACAGGCATGTGCGTAACCCTAAAATCGGTTATTAGCCCCAATGCCTTACTTACCGAATCTTTAAGTTGTAAACGAGGTATGCCGGTATTGATTAAATCAACTGTTAACATATAACTGGTTTAGGTTAGCAAATCAATCATAATAACGATGTTGAAAGTATAAAAAGTATATACAGACAATTTATAGTATTAAACTGTTGCAGCTGTCTTTTTTAATTTTGTTAAAAATCCGTCCAGCAATACATTAAACTCTCCCGGCACTTCCATCATAGGGGCATGGCCGCATTTATCAATAAAATGAAGTTCGCTGGAAGGAATAAGCCTGTTAAATTCTTTGGCTACAAATGGCGGAGTAATGGTATCATTATTTCCCCAAATCAGGCAGGTAGGTTGTTTTATCTGGCTTAGTTCTTCACCTAAATTATTCCTGATAGCGCTTTTAGCTAATGCAATAATTTTAATCACTTTCATACGGTTGTTAGTGATTTCAAATACTTCATTCACCAGTTCATCGGTAGCCATGGCCGGATCGTAAAAAGTAAGCTCAGTTTTTTTACGGATGTATTCCTTATCGCCCCGCTTGGGATAAGTGTCTCCCATTCCGTTTTCAAACAAGCCCGAACTACCGGTTAAGATGATAGATTTAATTCTTTCGGGTTGTTTTAAAACATGTACCAATGCCACATGGCCACCTAAGGAATTACCAAGCAGGTGTAAGTTGTTATAATTGCGATGTTCTATAAAACGATGTACAAATTTTTGCAAGCCGCCAACCGATGTATGCAACAGGTCAAGTTCCAGCAATGGAAGCATGGGAACAATTACTTTGTTGGTTTTGCTAAAATGACTGATGAGATCCTGAAAATTACTGAGTGCACCAAATAAACCATGCAATAATACCAAGGGTTCTCCTTCGCCTTCTTCTATAAATTTAAATTTTCCGTCTTGTTTAAGTTCGTAACCCATCCGATAATACAAATTGATTTTTATAAAATCACTTACCGTTTTTTATATTAATAAACCTCTGATTGAGGCTAAAATTACGGCTAAATAAGATAATGGTTGCAATTAATACTAAATTTTGTTTGAAAGCCCTTTAAAAAATTTGTCCAGTTGTATAAACATATCTTTAAACCAGGGGATGACTTTACCCATATTGTCCATCAGTTTTGGCCCCCATGGCTGTATATATTCATACGTGGCAGAAGACTGTATGGTGGTTGGTTGTAACAGTTGTAACCTTTCGCAATAAAAAAGTAATATGCTTAAAATGATTGTATATAAAATTACATATAAAATGATGCCACTTATGCGGTTTACCCAACCAAGCAATAATGCTTTAAATGTGTTTTCGATAAACCTGGCGCCAAGCCTTACCAAAATAACCACTACAAAAAATACAAGTGCAAATGCAATAAAAGGCAGCCATTTAGCCGATACGTTAATATTTTGTTGCAGAAAACCTGCCACCGCTGTTGAAAATTTTAAAGCAGCAGCTAACCCTATAATAAATGCAAGTATTGAAAAAACGGCTATTATAAAACCTTTGCGATAACCCTTAATTATTGCCAGTATCATACTTACAAAAAAAAACAGGTCAATTATCATAAGCTTTTTTTATAGCTGTCTTGTATGGGCTGATAAAATTTTTTATTTAGCTGATAGAATTTCCTTTACAATATTACTGATGGTTTTACCATCTGCTTTACCGGCCAGTTGTTTACTTGCAACCCCCATTACTTTACCCATATCTGCTGCTGATGTGGCCCCGGTTTTATTAATAATCTCATTGATAATTTCTTTTAACTCTGCTTCGCTTAACTGTTTTGGCAAAAACTTTTCTATTACTGCCATCTCTTCTTTTTCTTTAGCAGCCAGGTCGGCACGGCCCTGTTTTTCAAAAATTTCCAAAGAATCCCTGCGTTGCTTCATCATTTTTTGCAAAAATTTTAACTCGGTAGCTTCATCAATTACACCGCCTGCCCCGGGGTCGGTTTTTGCTTTTATAATTTCGGCTTTTATAGCACGTAAAGCCCGTAAAACGCCTTCATCTTTAGCTTTCATGGCGTTTTTCATTTCATTCATTACCTGGTTTTCTAAACTCATGATAGTAGTATTAATTTATGATTTTGATGTTTGGCTATTTTGTTCATTCATTTGTATAACCCTGAATTTTTCAAAAAATTCCCTGGCAAATTTTTTCATATCATCACTCATCTCTTGTTGCTTGGTGGCCCTTTTAAAACTATCAGCCATACCCATCAGCATCTGGTAATAAAAATCGGCCATCTCATCCACCATCATATCTTTTGTCCACAGGTCAATTCTTAATGCTGTTTTATCTGTGCCATCCCAAAATGCAAGACACATGGCTTTAGCTTTTTGTACCATATCGGCTGTACTGTCGGTAGCATTCCAGTTTATTTGTTCAGGAACTTTATTTGGATCGAGCAGTACATCTATTTTGATTGTTGATTGATTCATTTTTTACTGTTTATGGGTAACGATTATTTAAAGTTGCAAATTTAGCTTAATTTAACTATTGGCAGCATTTTGCAAACATTGCATCAATGTTTGGGCAGTATTATCCCAATTATATTTTTTAATTAACCGGTTAGCAGCTTCCACTAATGCTTTGGCTTTTTCTTCATCTTTATAAATCAGCATCATTTTATAGGCTATATCTTCAACCTGTGCAGGATTGCAATACACTACCGCTTGTTCATAAGCAGATTGCATAGCAACTGTATCTGCCACTATTACCGGCACATGGCATTGCATGGCCTGTAAAATTGGATTTATTAAACCAGTATGCCGTGCTGGGTTTACCATTGCATAAGCAGCAGCTGTAACATGGGCTGTTTCCTTAACCGATAATCCTTGTAACAATTTTACTTCGTTTTTTAATTTATATGTTTTAAGATCTTGTAAAAAATGTTCATCGGGGTTGCCGGCAAAAAGCAGTAACATATTACTCTTCTGCCTTTTTTTAAAAAAAGTAAATGCCTTTAGTAAATTGATATAATTACTGTGTTTATTAATATTACCGCTAAATAAAAAATAGGCTTTGCCATCAGCATATTTATCTCTTACGGCTTCGGCCCGATTCCAATCTAATGGTTTAAAATTTTCATCAATGCCCGGGTACAGCAGTTCAATTTTTTTTGATGCAACAAGATTTTTTTCTTCTAACTCTTTTTTTATAAAATCTGAAACCGCTGCTATACTTTTTGCCTTTGTTAGAAATACGGGCATGAATTTTCTGTTAAATGAATGCACCCATTTTTTTTGCGATTGAAATGGTTGTTGCCAGGCAGTATGGCTAACCAACAGGCATTGCGGCTTTTTTGTGCGTACGCTGCAAATACCTTCTAAACTTAAAAACACATCCACCTTATGTTGGCGTAATATTTTTGGCACTTTAAAATTAAACCAGTATTGCAAACGTAAATTACCGGTGGTTTGTGGATTGGCTACAACAGGCAATACATTATTGGCAAAAACACGGTTACCTGTATAGGGCTTATCAAATATGTATATGAACCGGTGCCGGGGATATTTTTCAGTTAATTTTTCAAGCAGGCCAAAAATAAAATCTTCATAACCCTCCGGCTGTTGACTTTTTTGCAACCTTGTGTTTACAGCTATAATCATCTGCGTAAAAAATAAGGGAAGTATCAACCCCGTTTCATCATTTTAGCAATTTAAGCTTTACCAATTCAATACGGGTATCGCTAACATTTAAAATATCAATTTCAAAATTGCCAATAATGATATGGTCTTTTAGTTTGGGTATTTCTTCATTTATTTTAATGATGTAGCCCGATAGTGTTTCTGTATCGGCATCATTTGGAAAAACCAGGCCATATTTTTCAGTGATATAGTCCAGCTCCGTTCTCCCGCTAAAAATAAATTCATGCGGGCCAAGCTGTTTTTCTACTATCTCTTCGGTATCGTATTCGTCTTTTATTTCGCCAAATATCTCTTCCAGCAAATCTTCCATGGTAACAATACCCGCTGTACCACCAAACTCATCAATTACCCAGGCAATTGATTTTCTTTCTTTGCTGAATTTATTCATCAGGTCGGTAGCGCTCATGCTTTCGGGTACAGTTGGTATAGGCAGTAAAATATCTTTAACGGTTGCCGGTTGTTTAAACAGGTCTAGTTGGTGAATGTATCCGTTTATATTGTCAATATCCGTATCATACACAACCAGTTTGCTTAATTGCGTTTCAATAAACTTAGCCTTTACTTCATTCATCGTCATATTGATACTAACAGCTTCTATTTCTTTACGAGGTATCAGGCATTCACGTAGTTTTGTTTCGCTGAGCGATAAGGCATTTTCAAATAATTCTTTGTTGATTTCGCTACTCACTTCTTCTTCGTGATGCTTATTTTGTTGCATAAAAGTTTCCAGGTCAACTTTTACGAACACCTCTTTTTTAGATTTGATCTTAACATCAAGCAAGTGCTTTAATATCCAGTTCGAAAAATTAACCAGCTGCTCTGCAATATAAGCGAACATCCAATAAAACAACTGTACTGTACTGCTGATAAAACCCGAACTTAATATGCTGCTGTTTCTTGCCCTGAATACCGATTTAAAAAAAAGTTCGGCAAAAAGTACAATCAATCCCGATAAAACTATTTCTACAAAAAGTTTTATGTAATCAACATAAACAATCAGCACATTGGGCAGGTTATGCTGTATCCATAGCCATATAGGTGAAAGCATCTTTACCACCAGCAATCCATACACAACAAAAAACAGGTTAAGCCCAACAAGCGTGGTGCCAATAAGTTTCGACGGCTGATCGGAATAGAACCCCCAAACTTTACCGCTTTTTGTACCTTGCTTACGATTAAGTTCAATAGAAAGTTTGTTTGCAGAAATAAAAGCAATTTCTACCCCGGCAAAAAAGCCGATGAGTACCAGCGATGCTATAATGGCAATAAATGAAAACCAATCCATACCTAAAAATAAGAAAGAGATTTTAAATGTGCTTTACCTGCTGATAAATGCAGCTACAATACTTTCTGCTTCGGTACAAGCACGCTGCAACTGGTCGTTTATAATTATTTTATTAAAGTGGTTTTTAAAAGACAGTTCGTAAGAAGCTTTATTCACCCTTGCTGCCAGCGATTGGTCTGTTTCGGTGCCACGGCTTTGCAGCCTTTTTTGTAATTCATCAATTGAAGGCGCTTGAATAAAAATACTGAGTGAGTTTTCTGGATATTGTTGCTGCACATGAATGGCGCCTTTTACATCAATATCCAATACCGGAATTTTTCCCTGGCTCCATATCTTTTCCATTTCCGATTTTAAGGTGCCGTAATATTTTCCTTCGTACACCATTTCCCATTCTATAAACTCGTTGTGCCTTATTTTTTCCTGGAATTCTTCTGTACTTATAAAGTGATAGTCAACCCCGTTTTTTTCGTTGCCTCTTGGGCTACGGGTTGCTGCCGAAACAGAAAAAGCCAGTTGCGGAAATACTTTCATCAGGTGCCTGGTGATAGAAGTTTTACCGGCGCCCGATGGAGCTGTGATGATAATGATTTTATTACTGCGGTTAGCCATGTGCAAAGAAACTATTTAATTTTCATTTTATTGGTTTGCACTAAAATGCATTACCAGGTTTGTATTTGCTGCATGGCCGCTTAATACCAGTTCGTTTTCGGTTAAACTGTTAATTTGGTACCGGTTTATATTATTGCCCGATTGTGATGTAAGGATAAGCGTTTTACCATCATCGCCTGTTAGTTGGTAACTGCCTTGTACTGTAACCCTGCTGCCTATTGAACAGGCGTATTGCCAATTATCTTTAAACGTCCAGCTTAGTGTTTGCAGCATAGATTGTAACTGTATGGCATTAGTAGAATCCTGTGCAGACAGGAATTTAGTACCCGGCGGAACAATATTATCTACCTGTACACAATCCCATTTTTTATTAAGCAGTTGCACAGTTTTGTTTTGGCAAGATAACAATGCCAGGCAGCAAAGAATTAAAATGAGGCTAAAGAAATTTTTCATCTAAACCCTTTTTATATCGGCACCCAAGGCCTGTAACCTTGTATCTATATATTGATACCCTCGGTCAATTTGTTCAATATTTTGAATGGTGCTTTTTCCCTGTGCGCTTAAAGCTGCAATCAGCAATGCTACACCGGCACGTATATCTGGACTGCTCATGGTAATGCCACGTAAATGCTGTTCTCTTTCAAGGCCAATAACCACTGCCCGGTGAGGGTCGCAGAGAATGATTTGTGCACCCATGTCTATCAGCTTATCTACAAAAAACAAACGGCTTTCAAACATTTTTTGATGAATAAGCACACTACCCCTTGCCTGTATGGCTGTTACCAGTACAATACTTAACAGGTCGGGTGTAAAGCCCGGCCAAGGATGATCGTAAATGGTAAGCACGCCGCCATCCATATATTTTTGCACTTCATAATACTCTTGTGCCGGCACATGTATATCATCGCCAACAAATTCCATTTGTATGCCCAGTTGCCTGAACCTTTCGGGTATTACACCTAAATGTGCTATCCCTGCATTTTTAATGGTGATGTCGCTTTGTGTCATGGCGGCAAGCCCAATAAACGAGCCCACTTCTATCATATCGGGCAGCATGGTATGTTGTGTGCCGCTTAATTCACTTACACCTGTAATGGATAACAGGTTGCTGCCAATACCGTTTATTTTTGCGCCCATGCTGTTAAGCATACGGCAAAGTTGTTGTATATAAGGCTCGCAGGCTGCATTGTAAATGGTGGTGGTGCCTTTTGCCAGCGATGCAGCCATCAGCAGGTTTGCCGTACCGGTTACGCTTGGTTCATCAAGTAAAATTGAAGTAGCTGTAAGCCCTTTTGATGTAAGATGAAAAAAACCATCATCATTATTATATTCAAAAGAAGCGCCCAGTTTTTCAAATCCAAGTATATGGGTATCTAACCTGCGGCGGCCAATCTTATCGCCGCCGGGTTTTGGTATGAATGCTTTTTTAAACCTTGCAAGCATAGGCCCGGCAAGCATTACAGAGCCACGCAGTTTGCCGCTTTTTTTATAAAAGGCTTCGCTGTGCAGGTAATCAACATCCACCTCATCGGCTTTAAAAATACAGGTATCGCTGCTAACCCTGTTTATCTTCACCTTCATTTCACCCAGCAGTTCTATCAGCAGGTTAACATCAACAATATCCGGTATATTTTTAACGGTCACTTCCTGTGCACTTAACAAGGTTGCAGAAATTATCTGCAATGCTTCATTTTTTGCACCTTGTGGTGTTATAGAACCTGATAATTTTTTTCCGCCCCTTACTTCAAAAGTTTGCATGCTATGGTTATTTTAAACTAACTAAATAGAATTAAACAATAAACATAACTCAAAATGAAAATACCTGACTCTTCACATCAGGTATTTGTAATTCTATTCAATCTTGATAGATATTAATAACGTTTTTTAAAATTCCTGTTATTGTTCCTGTTGTCGTTGCCACTATTACGGTTTCGGTTTCCGCCCCGGTTGTCCCTGTTGCCCTGGTTATTATTGCCACGGCCACCAAAATTTTTGCGGTAATTATTGTTGCCGCCCCTCTTACCATAATCATCCCGGTCTTCACGGTTATCGGTGCGGTGTTTTACAAAAGGCCTGTTATTAAACTCCAGTTCGCCATGTGTAATAGCCGATAGTTCGCTTTGTATATTATCATCATGCACCAGTTCTTTATGCCAGTTACTGTAGGTAAGCTTCATATAATAAGCTATAGCATTGGCAAAGCCCTGCTTTTTTTCGGGATTTTCTTCTTTTAGCGCCTTATCAATAACCACTTCAATATTTTTACCCAGGTGATTGAATTTAGGATATTTTTTGGGATATGATAAACGATCGGGACGGGCTTTTAAAGTTTCTCTTGTGGGTATGGGATAAGGGCTTTCTACATCAAGGGCAAAATCGCTTATAAGAAAAAGATGATCCCATAATTTATGGCGAAAATCTTCTACATTTTTTAAATGCGGATTTAAAAAACCCATCAGTTCAATTACTGCATAGGCATTTCGCTGCCTTTCTTCTTTATCTTCAATTGTAAGGAGATACTCCACCATTTTTTGAATATGCCTGCCATATTCCCTCATGATTAAATGGTTCCTGGTAGTATTGTATTCCATGTTTTAGGTATTTGAGTTAATACAAATGTAAGTTGTAAAAATGTTCCAATCAAGGTTATTAAGGTTTTGTTGCTTTATTGTAAGCGTTATACTTTTTAAAAAATATCAGCTTTACAAAAACAAGTGCTACAATAGCGCCCAACCCATCGGCCAGCCAGTCGCTTAGGCTATAGCTGCGGCCCGGTATAAAAAATTTTTGAATCAGCTCGGTACAAAAGCCCCAAATTATACAAGCTATTGTAATGATAAAAACATAACGCCATTTAAGTTTTGCCGCCAAGTTTGATTTTAATACCGGGCGCATAAATAAAAATGCAAGAACGGCAAACAGGCCTACATGAATCAGTTTATCGTAATTAATTTCAATAAGCCAGTTATCTACTTCGGGCAAATCGTAGCCGGGTATGCTGATGGCCGTAAGCGTAAGTAAAAACCAAATAATGCCGGGAATAAATTTTTTAAAGTTAAGCCCGTTATTTGAAACAAGATTATTATCCATCATTCATTGGCTGACTAAGCAACGGAAGCAACATAAGCTTCTGCAGTCATTAAATTTTCAATATCGGCCGGGTTCTCCACAGTCATCTTTACCATCCAGCCATCGCCGTAGGGGTCGGTATTTACCAATTCAGGGGCAGAATCCAGTTTAGGGTTTATTTCAGTGATGGTTCCTGACAAGGGTAAAAAAAGGTCGCTAACGGTTTTAACCGCTTCAACTGTTCCAAAAATTTCTTCGGCCGCCAGGAATTTGTCTTTGGTATTTATATCAATGTAAACAATATCGCCCAGTTCACGCTGTGCAAAATCGGTAATGCCAATGGTAGCAATATTACCTTCTAAAGATACCCATTCGTGGTCTTTAGTATATCGCAGATTTTCCGGAAAATTCATTTTATAAAATTTGATGTTGAATGAATGCTGTGCAAATTAAGGATTTAGCCTGATAGTTGTTAGCCTTTGATTTATTTTACCAGTTCCATATACATGCGTACATCGCCAATTGGCCTGTCGCCCGGGGCTTTTGGCACCGATGCTATCTTATCCACTACATCCAGGCCGCTTTCAACTTCACCAAAAACAGTGTAATTCATATCCAGGAATGGTGTACCTCCAATGGTTTTATATATTTCTCTTTTAGCAGGAGAAAATTTTATTCCGTTTTGCATACTTATCATATCCAAATCCTGGTCGGTCCATTTTTTACCCTGTACAATATAAAACTGGCAACCGCTGCTTGCTTTTAACGGGTTTACCTGGTCGCCCTGCCGGGCTGCGGCAAGAGCGCCTTTTTTATGAAAAAGGGTTGTATCAAATTCGGCCGGTATGGTATAACCTACATCGCCGCTGCCTAATTGCTGGCCGGGTTGTGCATGCTTGCTGTCGGGGTCTCCACCCTGTATCATGAACGATTGTATAACACGATGAAATAACAGGCTATCGTAAAAATGATCTTTAACCAGTTTTATAAAATTATCACGGTGCAGTGGTGTTCTATCGTAAAGGTGTACAATGATAACTCCCGAATCGGTTGTAATTTTTACCCTTGTGCCGGGTACTTTTATAAGTTTGGGTGCATTGGCTACAGGTTTATTTTTCTTAACTGTACTGGTTTTTTTGGTTGTAGTTTTTTGGGTAACCGTTTTTTTAACAGCCGGTTTTTTCACCTGTGCATGGGTATAGGTTACAAAAAAACAAAACAGCACAAGTGTTATTAAAGTTTTCATCTTGTTCATAAAATAATCAGTCTATAAAATTTTGATTTTGAAAATAGAGTAAGATATGGTCTTTTAAAAAATTTTCCTGTTCTGTAAGATAAAATTCAGGCAAGGGCTTTAACTGTTTAAAATGCGGCCATCCATCTTCATCATTTCCTTCCAGCACATAATAACCGCTCGGCGAAAGTACAGTACAAACGGCAATATGCATCAGGTCTTGTTTTTCTTCTTTACTAAAATCCTGCTTGCCGCTGCCCAGTTCCTGTATGCCTATTAAAAAAAGAATTCCGTCTAACTCGGGTTTAATACCAAAACGCTCTTTTAATTTAATACGGAGCTTTAGCCATCGTACCTGTAAATCATCTTGCATTAGTTGCATGCTGCAAATATAAATTAAATAGGTGTTTAGCAGCCGGGCACATGGCGCCCTTTATGTGAACTGCTTTTTTAAATTTTTAAATTAATATCAAAATTATTGACCAAACGCCTAAATTGTATCTTTGCCAAAATTTTTTAACACACATGTTACAGATCAGTTATATAAGGCAACACACAGCATTGGTAAAAGAAAGATTAGCTGTAAAGAATTTCACTGACTTACAACTTATAGATAAATTACTTGATATAGATGAACAGGTACGTAAATTAAAAACCCAGTCAGAATCGCTGCAGGCCAATATCAATACAGCCAGTAAAGAAATAGGCATACTAATGGGCAAGGGCGAAAAAGATGCAGCCGAAAAAAAGAAACAGGAAGTAGCTGCTAATAAAACCGCACAAAAAGAACTTGAACAAAAACTTAACGATGCTGAAAAAGCATTGTTTGATGGATTGGTTTTATTACCCAACCTGCCACATGCATCGGTACCAAAAGGAAAAACAGCCGAAGACAATGAAACGGTGAGAGAAGGCGGCACCAAACCTGTTTTACCTGCAACTGCAACCCCACATTGGGAGCTGATAAAAAAATTTGATCTTGTTGATTTTGAAACCGGCTCCAAAATAACCGGCAGCGGATTTCCTTTGTTTAAAGGCAAGGGGGCCAAACTTCAAAGAGCGTTAATACAATATTTTTTAGATTACAATATCGCCGCAGGCTATACCGAATATTTGCCGCCATTGATGGTGAACGAAGCAACGGCTTACGGAACCGGGCAATTGCCCGATAAGGAAGGACAGATGTATCATATAACTGCCGATGCATTTTATATGATACCCACTTCAGAAGTACCGGTTACCAATATTTACCGTGATGAAATAATAAAAGAAAATGAACTGCCGGTTAAAATGACGGCATACTCACCATGCTTTAGAAGAGAAGCCGGAAGCTTTGGTGCAGATGTACGTGGACTAAACCGTGTTCACCAGTTTGATAAGGTTGAAATTGTTCAGCTTGTTCATCCCGCTAAAAGCTACGATGCTCATGAAGAAATGGTTAACCATATTGAAAATTTACTTAAATCACTTCAGCTTCCTTACCGTATTTTAAGGTTGTGCGGCGGCGATATGAGTTTTACATCGGCGCTTACTTACGATTTTGAAGTGTACAGTGCTGCACAGCAGAAATGGCTGGAGGTAAGTTCGGTAAGTAACTTCGAAAATTTTCAAAGCAACCGTATGAAAATACGTTTTAAAGATGCTGATAACAAAATGCAGTTGGTGCATACGTTAAACGGCTCATCGCTTGCCTTACCAAGGATAATGGCCTGCCTGCTTGAAAACAATCAAACAGAAAACGGGATTGAATTGCCCGAAGTGTTGCATACTTATTTTGGCAATTCAAAAATCACTGAATGATATAAACCTTACCGGTTAAAGGTTCTCGCTTTTTCATTCAATTAATTTGCCTGGAACTACCAGTCTGTAATTTTTTTTGTTGATAGCATTACATCAAAATGGTAATATTTTCTTGCCAAAAACTTCCTTTGTGTTCATACCAATGCAAATCCCATTTTTTACCGGGAGGTGATTAACATCATAATTTTGTTTACAAACCCATAACAACGATAATGCAGTTATTATTTTAGATTTGGTGATTAAACTATTTGCTTGCTTAGCTGTCATAAAACAGACTTTTATTAATTAATAATTGCAATATGCCCGTTTCTAATCGTACAAAAAACCAACACTTATTGTGGCGTAGCGCTTTTGGCCCCATGGCCGAAAACGCCGCTTCACTTGATTCCATCTCTACAAAAAACCTTTGGTCGTTATTGGTTAAAACATCGGCCAAACCGGTAGCAAAGATTGAGGTTACCCAAAACCCCATTGATGATTATATGATGGGAACTGCCAACCAAAAAGAAATGCAAAAGAAAATGCAAAGCCCCGAAATGCGAAAGAAGATGCGTGAAAAATCGAGGGATGATATTAAAACGATGAATATCCGGTGGCTTGAAACCATGGTTAACAGCGAAGCACAGTTGAGAGAGAAGATGAGCCTTTTTTGGCATGGCCATTTTGCCTGCCGGTCGCTAAACAGTTATCATGCACAGGAATTACTGCATACTATACGCACCAATGCATTGGGAAGTTTTGCAGATATGCTGAAAGCTGTTAGCAAAACCCCGGCCATGCTGGCATTTTTAAATAACCAACAAAATAAAAAGCAACACCCCAACGAAAATTTTGCCCGTGAAGTGATGGAACTATTCACCATGGGGCGAGGCAATTATACCGAAGATGATGTAAAAGAAGGCGCCCGTGCTTTTACCGGCTGGAGCTTTAATGCAAGTGGCGAATTTGTATTTAGAAAAAACCAGCACGATGATGGTATTAAAACATTTTTAGGTAAAACAGGAAACTTTGACGGCGATGATATCCTGGATATACTTTTAGAAAACAAGCAGACAGCCAACTACATCACAAAAAAGTTTTACCGCTATTTTGTAAATGAAAATATTGATGAACAAAACCAGCAATGGTTAAGCAACAGGTTTCATAAAAGTAATTACAACATTTCAAAATTGCTGGAAGACATTTACAGCAGCGATTGGTTTTATGATGAAAAAAATATTGGCAACCGTATTAAATCGCCGGTGGAACTGTTGGTTGGCATTCGCAGGTTTTTGCCTATGCAGTTAGAGAACGATCAGTCGCAGATAATTTTTCAGCGGGCGCTTAGCCAGGTATTATTTTACCCGCCAAATGTTGCAGGCTGGCCCGGCGGTAAAAACTGGATAGACAGCAGCACACTTATGTTGCGCCTGCGTATCCCTCAAATATATGCTGCCAACGATGCCATAAACGTAAAGCCAAAAGAAGATGATGATGTGCAAATGGGTATGAAGGAAATAGGCCAAAAACGGGCAAAGGATAAAGTAAAAGGCACCACTGCAATCATAAACTGGCAGGCGGTGAACAGCGTTTTTGAAAAAACAGGAAGGGAAAAATTATTGCAAGCTATTTCAGCTTCGGTTTTACAAACTAAAAACCATGTTAGCAACACAGTGCTTGAAAGATATATCAATAACAGCAGCCGTGAAAACTATATAAAAAGTGCCATCATTAATTTGATGGCAACACCAGAATACCAGTTGTGCTAAAATAAAAGCAACAGGTTTACGGTTGAATCATTTTTAAAAACACAGAATTCAAAATTTGTTTTATGCTGATAAAAAGAAAAGAATTTTTACAACTTGGTACTTTGGCCACCGCTTCTATGATGATGCCTAAATTTTTAAAGGCATTTGAAAAACCAATGATGGTACCGCCGGGAAATAAAGTGGTGGTGGTTATACAATTCAGTGGCGGTAATGATGGCTTAAATACGGTGATACCTGTACGAAATGATATTTATTACCGAGAAAGGCCTGTACTTGGCATCAGCAAAGACAAATCATTGTTGCTTACCGATGAAGTTGGCTTAAACCCGGCGCTGGAAGCCTTTAAAAGTTTGTATGATGACGGAAGCCTGGCCATATTAAATAATGTAGGATACCCCAACCCCGACAGGTCGCATTTTCGCAGTATGGATATTTGGCAAAGCGCCAGCGAAAGCAATGTTTATATACAAACCGGCTGGCTGGGCCGCTACTTAGATGCACAATGCAAGGGTTGCGATAAACCTACACAAGCCGTGGAACTGGATGACATACTTAGCATGGCATTAAAAGGAGAAGATAACAAAGGCCTTGCTTTTAAAGACCCTAAAAAATTATACAACATCAGCAACGGTCGATTTATAAAAGATGTAAATGCCGACCATACAAGCAGCGAAGAAACCATTGATTATTTATATAAAACTATGAGTGCCACCCTTAGCAGTGCTAAATATATTTATGAGCAAAGCAGGGTACACCCCACATCGCAAACTTATCCAAATACTGAATTGGGTAAAGATTTAAAAACAATTGCCTCACTTATATTTTCTGATATAAACACAAAAGTTTATTATGTAAGCCTGGGCAGTTTTGACACACATGTGAACCAGGAGAACCAGCAAAAGCGTTTGTTTACCGAACTAAGCGATGCTGTTAAAGCCTTTACTACCGACCTTAAAAACAATGGCCGCTTTGATGATGTGCTGATGATGACCTTTAGCGAATTTGGCCGCAGGGTTTCGCAAAATGCAAGTAATGGCACCGATCATGGAACCGCTAATAACATGTTTTTTATAAGCAGCGGACTAAAAGAAAAAGGTATTTTAAATGCCATGCCCAACCTGGCCGATTTAAACCAGGGCGACCTGAAACACAATGTAGATTTTAAAGCTGTGTACGCCACTGTTTTAAATAAATGGCTGGCTGCAGATGATAAACTGATACTGGGAAATAATTACAGCCATTTAAGTTTTATCTGAAAATATCTGAATTAAAATGGGTGTAATACAATTAATTTACTCCTTTTTCCTTCATAATCCTGTTCAACCATTTTAGCATAGCAAAAATGATAAAGGTTGCAAACATCAGCAATACAAAATTCACCCAATAAAAATTTGCTTTATTCTCGTAACTATCCCACAAGGTGGCCAATATGCCCGATAATTTATTACCAATAGATGTTGCCAAAAACCATCCTCCCATCATCAACGAGGTTAACCTAACCGGGCTTAATTTTGATACTAATGATAACCCCATTGGACTTAATAATAATTCGCCAACTGTAACAACACCATAGGTTCCTACCAACCACCAAGCGCTTGCTTTTTCGGCGCCATTACCACTTACATAAACAGCTGCCACCATTACTAACACAGATAAAGCCGAAATAAATAAACCAAATGCAATTTTTGTAGCAGTTGAAGGTTCTTTATTTTTTTTACGTAAATAAGCAAAAAAAGCAAGTATCAATGGGGTTAATAAAATTACCCAACCCGGGTTAATTGACTGGCTGATGGGTGTTGACCACAAAGTAGCATTGCCACCATCGGGTGGTAAATTTTGTGGTTTTACATTTTTAAAATAAACAGGATAATTGAATTCCTTAATCACTATACCTTCCTTCTTTTGAATCCTAAATAAATTATCATGTAAATTAACTGAGTCTTTAGTATATACAATATCTTCTGCCTGTTTTAAATCACGTAACAGGGTGGCTGTTGTTCCATGCACCTGCCGGTCTGTAAAATTATCGGCCCAAATGGTAAGTGTTGTTCCATTCTGCTTAAATACTGCCCAAAACAAAATAACAGCGGCAAAAATTGCCAGTAATGCAGCAATTGGCCTTTTCTCTGCAGAGGATGCCCGGATATAAAGAGAGGCATAAAAACCAATAACCGGTAAACAGGCAAAAATGAATGCATCGGTACTATCAGAACCAAAAATATTATTTGGAATCATCCATCCTAAAATACCGGCAATTATGGCTGGTATAAATATGGTGATTATTATTTTTGAAAAAGGCAAATCTTCTTTATTCATCGGTTTACGTACATCACCCGATTTATAATGAGTAGCACCCATTATAAAAATGATAACACCTAAAAACATTCCAATTCCTGCTGCTATAAAGGCATATTTCCATCCCCAAACAATAATAATAGCCGCACTAAAAAAATTACAAATAAAAGCTCCCACATTAATGCCCATATAAAATATATTGTAGCCATCATCTTTACGCTTAATGTATTCGGGAGAATTATATAAATTACCTAACAGTGTAGAAATATTGGGTTTAAAAAATCCATTTCCTAAAATTACAAGCGCCATGCTTATATATAATACAGGCAAGCTGTGTACAGCCATAAGGCAATAGCCAAGCCCCATCATCAATCCACCAATAATAATTGATTTACGATAACCCCAGTACCTGTCGGCAATAAGGCCCCCAACAAATGGTGTAAGAAAAACCAGGGCAATGAATGTTCCATACAGATCGGACGCTTCGGTATTTGTCATGGCAAAACCATGCTCTACATTTTTTAAATACAATAAAAAAATTCCAATCATTAAGTAATATCCAAATCGCTCCCACATTTCACTTAAAAATAAATATGGTAATGCTTTAGGATGTTTGGAAGTATTGCCCATGTTATTAATTTTAAACTATTACTAAAATGAAAAGCCCCGATTAATATAATTACGGGGCTATATTTTTATCAAGGTTTTATTTTTCTAAATGCATCATAGATTGTAATTTTTTTGAAAGCAGGAACAATATAAGTGATGCTACGCCTGCCATTACAACAAACAACATAAAGAAATCGTAATTATTACTCATTTGGTATCCTATAAAATTTGTTGTTTTACCATCGGGATATAATGCACTTAATACACCTGCCAGTTTGTTTGCTGCTGCATTTGCTAAAAACCACACAGCCATTAATAATGATGCATATTTAAAAGGAGCCAACTTGTTTACCAACGATAAACCAATAGGCGATAAGCTAAGCTCTCCCCAGGTATGTAACGCATACATACCAATAAGCCATATCATGCTTACTTTTACACCTGTACCTACATTATTTACACCAAACGCAATCCATAAATATCCTAATGCAAGTAAAAATAAACCAATAGCCATTTTGGTTGGAGAGGAGGGTTCGTACTTACCTAATTTAAGCCATAGCCAGGCAAAAATTGGTGCAAATACCACAACAAAAACAGAGTTTAGTGATTGAAACCAACTGGTTGGTACAGTAAAAAATCCTAAGTTTCTTTGGGTTTGTTCCTCTGCAAAAAAAGTAAGTGAAGCACCTGCCTGTTCAAAAGCACTCCAAAAGAATATCACAAAAAAGGCTGTAATAAAAATAACTCCTATTCTTTGTTTTTCTATTGATGTTAAGGCCTTATCCGAAAAAATTATAAACGCTATAAATATGGTGGCCGCTATTAACAAATAAGTAAGGTAAGGCACAACTTTTACATCAAGATAAAGTAAACCTATTGTTAATGCCGAAAATGCTGCTAACCCAAATACAATAAATAATGGATTAAGCCACGCTTTTGGCGAATTGGTTGGCGTTAAACCCAAAATATTTTTATCAGGATCTAACACATATTTTTTATGAAATAGTAATTGAATGATGACACTTAAAACCATACCCATACCTGCTAATAAAAATGCCCATTTAAAATCCATTGGGTTGCCTGTATCGCCTACCAGGCCGCAAAGAAACGGGCCTAACATACCTCCCACATTTATACCCATATAAAAAATGGTATAGGCCGAGTCTATTCGCCTGTCGCCTTTAGGATACATTTGGCCAACAAGTGAAGAAATATTAGGTTTAAAAAATCCATTTCCGGCAATCATCAAACCTAAACCGGTAAAAAATAATAGTGTTGAAATATCGGGTGAAGATTGATATAAGGAAGCACAAAAAAATAAAACAAATTCGCCCAATGCCATTACTAATCCCCCAACTATAATAGAACGCTGATTACCCCAATACTTATCTGCAACAAAGCCACCTATTAACGGAGTTAAATAAACAAGGCTTGTATAACTACCATAAAGATTTGATGCAAATACTTTATCAAATAAAAGTGCTTTTGTCATAAAAAGTACCAAAATGGCTCTCATGCCATAGTAATTAAACCGCTCCCACATTTCTGTTCCAAATAATACCCATAACCCTTTGGGATGGCCGGTTTGTTTAATTGCTTGTTCCGTCATGTTGATTGATTTTATATGCTTGATAGTTGGTTTAGTGCCTCAAAATAGTAAAAATCTGCTAAGCACAATCAAAATAAAAACATCAATTTATAAAACATAGGTTAATAAAATGGCATATACCCTGCTTTTTTTCTTAAAATAAATCATTGAAATAATGTAATAGCATTTTAAATTCGCACGCATTGCAAATAGCTTACTTAACTAATTTTAAATGAATATTCTATTAATTGGCAGCGGCGGCAGGGAGCATGCCTTGGCATGGAAACTTACTAAAAGCCCCTTATGCAATAAACTTTTTATTGCACCCGGCAATGCTGGCACTGCATTTTGCGGCACTAACCTGCCCATTGCCGTAACCGATTTTGATGCCCTGGCAACAGCATGTACCAATAATGAAATAGGTATGATTATAGTTGGCCCCGAAGAACCATTGGTAAAAGGTATCTGCGATTATTTTAAGGGTAAAAAAGGTTATGAAAACATAAAAGTAATAGGCCCATCAAAAGCGGCATCTCAACTGGAAGGCAGCAAGGCTTTTGCCAAAGCATTTATGAAAAAGCATGGGGTGCCCACTGCAGCATACGCCCAATTTGATGCAGCTTCTTATTTAGAAGGTGTTGAATATATAAAGCAACAACCATTACCCATTGTATTAAAAGCCGATGGGCTGGCTGCAGGCAAAGGTGTATTAATATGTCAAACACATATTGAAGCCATTGCCGAATTCGACCTGATGCTGAACCAGTCTAAATTTGGTGATGCCGGTAAAAAAGTGGTGATAGAAGAATTTTTAACAGGCATTGAATTAAGCATATTTGTATTAACCGATGGTAAAAATTACGTACTGCTACCCGAAGCAAAAGATTACAAACGTGTAGGGCAGGCCGATACAGGCTTAAACACCGGTGGTATGGGAGCTGTAAGCCCATTGCCTTTTGCAGATGCAGCATTTTTACAAAAAGTAAAAGAAAAGATTATAGAACCAACCATTTCAGGTTTGCAAATTGATAACTTGGATTATAGAGGCTTTATATTTTTTGGCTTGATGAATGATGAAGGAGAGCCTAAAGTAATTGAATACAACTGCCGCCTTGGCGACCCCGAAACCGAAGTAGTAATACCTCGTATTAAAAACGACCTGGTAGAACTATTGCTGGCTACAGTTGATAAAAAACTGCAGGGCATAAGCATACAAACAGATGAACGTACAGTAGCCACCGTGGTTGCAGTAAGTGGCGGTTACCCCGGCGATTACGAAAAAGGTAAACCAATAAAAGGCCTGGAGGAAAAGGATTTGCAGGGAAAAATGATATTTCACAGCGGCACAAAAATTTCAGAAGCAGGTATTGTAACCAATGGCGGCAGGGTGTTGGCTGTAACGGCTTATGGCAACAATATAACCGATGCTGTTAATCAATCAAACAACTTGTTATCATTTATCAACTTTGAAAAAATGTACCACCGGCCCGATATTGGTTATGAATTTACAGGGATGTAAAAACGGTTTATTAAAAAAACTGCTGTAAAGAAAATTCTACAATAAATCATTGCAAAAAAATTTCTTGTAAAAGTTTAGGTAAAATGTTGAAAAATAAAATAATTGCGGTTGTTAATTCAATTATTTTCCACCAACTTTGCTGGCATTGATTAAAATCCTTATTTCACATACATTTATATGGGCCTTTTTAACTTTTTTACACAGGAAATAGCAATTGATTTAGGTACTGCAAATACACTTATCATCCATAATGATGAGATAGTGGTTAACGAACCTTCTATTGTTGCATTAGACAGGAATAATCCAAAAAATATTTTAGCTGTGGGTAAAAAGGCATTGATGATGCATGAGAAAACCCATGAAAGCATCAGAACGGTTCGCCCGCTAAAAGACGGTGTGATAGCCGATTTTAACGCCGCCGAGCTGATGATAAGGGAAATGATTAAGCTCATCTATCCCAAAAAGCCATTATTTGCACCAAGCTGGCGTATGATGATTTGCATACCAAGCAGTATTACCGAAGTAGAAAAACGTGCCGTACGTGACAGCGCTGAACAAGCTGGTGCCAAAGAAGTTTACCTGATACATGAACCCATGGCCGCTGCACTGGGTATAGGCATTGATGTGGAAGAACCGGTTGGAAATATGATTATTGATATTGGTGGCGGAACCACCGGCATTACCGTAATTGCACTGGCCGGTATTGTTTGCGACCAAAGTATAAGGATTGCAGGCGATGAGTTTACTGCAGATATTATGGAAGCATTACGCCGCTATCATAGCTTATTGATTGGTGAACGTACAGCCGAGCAAATAAAAATACAGGTTGGCGCAGCTATGAAAGATTTGGATAACCCGCCTGATGATATCCCTGTAAATGGCCGGGATCTTGTAACAGGTATCCCCAAACAGGTGATGGTTAGTTACCAGGAAGTTGCCGAAGCATTAGACAAAAGTATTTTTAAAATAGAAGAAGCTATACTTAAAGCATTAGAAACAACTCCACCCGAGCTGGCTTCTGACATTTACCGCAGGGGATTGTATATAACCGGTGGCGGCGCTTTGTTGCGTGGGCTTGATAAACGGTTGAATGCAAAAATAAAATTACCGGTACATGTGGCCGATGACCCGTTAAAAAGTGTGGTACGTGGTACAGGTATTGCTTTAAAACATTATGACAGGTACCCTTTTGTAATGAGATAGTATTTCAATTTTGAATGTTTAATTATGAATCTTTAATGCAGCGAAGGAGTTTTAACGGTATCAAAAAAACATAAAGTTTTAATTCAACATTCAAAATTCAACCGTTAAAAATATCCATTCCCCGGTGCGTAATATTTTTCTTTTCATCCGTCGTTATTTTAATTTTATCCTGTTTCTTTTGTTACAGGGTTTCAGCATCTACCTCATTGTTCATTACAGCCGTTACCACAATGCAGTGTTTAGCAAAACTACCAACCAGCTTACCGGCAAAATAAATGAGCAATACAATAAAGTGCAATATTATTTTCAACTTAAAAAAACAAACGATTCGCTGGTTACAGCTAATAAAAAACTGTACGATAAACTTAAAGCCGATTTTGCATTACCCGATACCAGCAGCAATATACTGGTAGATTCAATAAAGGTTGATTCGATGGAGCGGTACAGGAAGTATGAATATTATCCTGCTAAAGTGGTTTACAATTCAGTTGCCGCACAAAATAATTTCATAGTAATTAACCGAGGCGCTGCACAAAATATAAAAGATGGCATGGGCATCATAGACCCTAACATGGGCGTGGTAGGCATTGTTACAGATGTAAGTAAAGATTTTGCAGTGGTGATGAGCCTGTTGCATAAAGACAGCCATATCAGCGGCAAATTGTTAAAAACAGGCGAAACAGGCACCCTGTCATGGGATGGAAAAACTCCCGGTATTATTTCTCTTACAGGCATACCTAAAAATGTAAAAGTGGCAAAAGGCGATACCATCATATCGAGCGGTTTTAGTACAAGCATACCAAAAGGAATGCTTATAGGCATTATTGAAGAAGTGAAAGCCGATAAAAGCAGTGGAATTTTTTTAATTAAGTTTAAAGCTGCCGCTAATTTTTATAACCTGGAATATGTTTATGCCATAGAAAATAAACAAGCAGATAACATAAAAACAATATTGGAAAAAGTAAAACAAAAAACACAATAATTGTTTAAATTGGGAGATGAGCTCACTGATTAAATATATCATACGCTTTGCATTGTTTATACTGGTACAGGTTTTTGTACTTGATAGGATACACCTGCACCAAATGATAACGCCATATATCTATTTTCTATTCCTCATCTGGCTGCCATTTAATATGGGGCGTACACAACAAATGCTTATTGCATTCCTGTTGGGTTTTACGCTCGATAGCTTTCATCACCAGCCGGGCTTTCATTCAGCTGCCTGTGTGCTAATAGCGTATGTACGACCTTTTTTAATTAATATACTTATACCACAGGAAGGCGCCGATACTAATTATAACGAACCTTCTTTTACCAGTATGGGAGGTATTTTACCTTACATGGTCTTCATCAGTGTAATTACATTCATCCATCATGCCTGGCTGTTTTTTTTAGAAGCATGGCAGTTTGGCAACATCTGGTATTTCCTGGTAAAAACATTATTATCAACTGTGTTAAGTTTATTACTCATCATCATTACCGAAATGCTGTTTGTACGTAAACAAAAATTTCGTACCAATACCGTGTAAGTGAAAATTAGCAATGCTGCTATAATAAAAAATCTATAAATTCCGTATCATAATAAAGCATTCATTATAAAAATAAAACTCAACCTTGCCTGTCTTTAATCAATCAAGAAAAAATGTTATCATACTGGTTTTTGCCGGCATGTTTGCAGTTATTCTTATGCAATTGATAAACCTGCAATTGTTTTCTACAAAATATAAACTGATGGCCGAAGGGCAAGGCACTTTTCGTAAAGTTATTTATCCCGACAGGGGTATTGTGTTCGACAGGAAAGGAAGATCTATCCTGCAAAACACAGTTATTTACGATTTGATGGTGATACCCGGAAAAATAAAAAATACCGATACCGCCACCCTTTGCAGGATATTGAATATAGACTCGGCCGAATTTCATAAACGCATCATTTCGGCAATCATAAAAAATAAAAGTTACCGGGCATCGGTATTTGAGCCATTGTTAAGCAACGAAAAAATGGCCATGCTTAACGAAATTATGTACAAACTGGCGCCGGGCTATTTTTTGCAGCAACGTTCTGTGAGGGATTATCCTTATGATGCAGGAGGAAATATTTTTGGTTACCTGGGCGAAGTTGATTCAAATATTTTAAAAAATCCACAGTACGAAGGATATGTAATGGGAGATTATATTGGTCGTGCCGGGTTGGAACGTACTTACGAAAAAGTATTGATGGGGCAGCGTGGTATTGAGTTTTGGAAACGGGATAATAAAAACCGGTTAACAGAACCTCTTGAAAACGGAAGGTTTGATACTGCAGCGGTGGCCGGGCAAAACCTATACACTTCCATTGATATAGAATTGCAGGAGTTTGGTGAAAAATTAATGGAAAATAAATTGGGTTCTATTGTTGCAGTTGATCCCCAAACCGGGGGAATTTTAGCAATGGTAAGTAGCCCAACATATAAACCCAGGTTATTAACCGGTGCCGAAAGAAGAAAACATTATGCTGATTTATTACTAAGCCCTGCTTTGCCATTATTTAACCGTTCGGTAAGTGCTACCTACTCGCCGGGTTCTACTTTTAAAACCCTTCAAGCACTTGTAGGCCTGCACGAAGGTGTGATAGACACCAAATTCCAGGTTGCATGCTCAGGTGCATTTTATGGTTGTGGCAGTGGTAAACCTATGAGATGTTTAGACAGGGGTGTATTTGATTTGCAACATGCAATTACTGTATCAGACAATACTTATTTTGCTACAGTAATGCAAAGGGTGATAAACAATCCCAAATACCCAAGCCAGGATAGTAGCCTTGCCGTGTGGGATAAATATATGTATGCTTTTGGATTAGGACATAAACTAGGTATTGATGTTCCCTGGGAAAAACCGGGTCATATTCCAACACCTGCATATTTCAATAAAATATATGGAAAAGGTGCCTGGAATTATTGTAATTACCGTTCGGTAAGTATTGGACAGGGAGAGGTGGATGTAACACCTATACAAGTTGCTAATGAAATGGCATACATAGCAAACAAAGGCTGGTACATCATTCCACATTTGGTAGATTCTATTGAAGATGGCGACAAGTATGATATGCTGTCGAAATTTAAAGTGAAGCATAGAGCTATTGATATACCCGACAGTATTTTTGATGTGGTGCAAAACGGAATGCAGGGTGTTGTAGAAAGAGGAACAGGTGGCGGTGCAAAAGTTCCCGGTATTACTATTTGCGGAAAAACGGGTACCGTTGAAAACTACTACCGTGGCGTTAAACAGCCTAACCATGCTTTCTTTTGCGGTTTTGCGCCAAGAGAAAATCCTAAAATAGCCATCATGTGTGTGGTTGAAAACAGTGGCCGCTTTGGTGGTACTTATGCAGCGCCAATTGTAGGGCTTATGATTGAAAAATATTTAAATGATACCATTGCAAAAAACAGGCTACCATTAGCAGAAAAATTTTATAAGATGAACCTGATACCACCACGTATTTACAGTGCTATCAAAACAAGAGATTCGTTAACCCATGCAAAAGATACAGCATACCTACTGGCCAAAGGATACATAAAAATACTTAGAGATACCATGCAGGTAGATATATCTGATGAACAGGAAGCGTTAGATGCTATCAAAAAAGATAAAGAAGATTCAAAAAAAGATTCACAAAAGAAAGAAGAAAACAATAAACAACAATTAAAACCCCAGGCTATTTTGCCTAATGAAAAGAAAAAACCCGAGCTTAAAGATTCAGTAATGTAAACTTGTTCAAAAAGTAAATGCTTAAATAATTTGTCAATCAAAATCATGAACCAAAGAAACCCCACCATATCAAAAGGAATTGACTGGATTATGGTTTGGTTATATATTATGCTAGTAATCTTTGGCATCATTTGTATTTATTCGGTTGAATATAAAAGCACCGATCATTTCCTACAAACACTTACGGGTTTCAAAAAAAATTACAGTAAGCAACTTTTCTTTTTTGCAGGATGCAGTGTATTGGCAATATTTATTTTATTAACCGATAGCAAGTTGTTTACAGCCACTGCCAACATATCGTACCTGGTTGGTATTGTTTTAATACTGGCCACATTTGTGGTAGGCAAAGAAATTAAAGGGTCAAAAAGCTGGATACCGTTGGGTTTTATGAACCTGCAGCCGGTTGAGCTATGCAAAATATTTACCGCTTTGGCATTGTCAAAATACCTGTCGATGCCCGAAACAGATTTCAGGAAACCTAAATCGCAGATGATAGCAGCTTCTATCGCTTTTGCTCCACTGTTATTATCCATACTTCAAGGCGAAACAGGTTTAGCATTAGTGTATTTTTCGTTTTTAATTCCTATGTACCGTGAGGGCTTACCGCCGGGTTATTTAATTGCAGGTGTATCAATGGCCGTATTGCTTGTAGTATCGCTTTTGTTCAGAACAAATACATTACTGATTGCATTTGCCATTTTAGCTGTACTTGTTATTTATTTTAACCGAAGGCAGATAAGGCGTAATAACCGTTTATTGTTCATCATCATTGGTGCATGGGCATTTAGTTCATTATTTGTAGGTATTGTGGTGCCATTCACTTTCAAGCATGTATTTAAAAAATACCAGGCCGACAGAATTTTTAGCATGGTAGGTGTTGATAATCCATTTACTGATAAATCAACGGCCAATTTAAACAGCGATGAAGAAATTAAAGCCAAACAAAGAAAAAACGACCAGCAGAATTATAATGTAAAGCAATCAAAAATTGCAATAGGCTCCGGCGGGTTAACAGGTAAAGGTTTTTTAAAAGGTACACAAACCCGTGGCGATTTTGTACCCGAGCAACATACCGATTTCATCTTTACATCGGTTGGCGAAAACTTTGGTTTTATTGGCACCAGTATTTTAATGCTGCTGTATCTTGGCTTTCTTTTACGCATTGTTAGGATTGCCGAAAGGCAGCGAAGCGTTTTTAGCCGTGTATATGCTTATTCGGTTGCAGGCATCATGTTTTTTCATGTGGCAGTAAACATTTGTGTAACAATTGGATTAGCGCCGGTTATTGGCATTACCCTGCCCTTGATGAGTTACGGTGGTTCATCGCTGTTAACTTTTACCATACTTATCTTTATATTGATAAAGCTTGATGCCGACAGGCAAATGGTGTTAAGATAATCTTTCGCTTATGTTTTTACTGAAAGATTTGAATAAACAGTTTTTATAAAAATAATTCCGGGTAGTTTAGGCGCCAACTATATTAAAAAGTAAAAAAGCTATCAATCATAACCGTTTGTAATTAATTTTAAAAATGAACCAGCAGGTATGAAAATAATTCCGCTTAGCGAAGGAACTTTTACTATTGATGCTACAAAAAAATTTGTACCTTTTAATTTAGAAACTGACGACCTGCAACAAAGGCCCACAGGTAGTTTATTGGTAGAGATACAACCATTTGCTATCATCACATCAAAAGATATTATTGTAATTGATACCGGCCTTGGTTTTAGTATGCCCGATGGTACTTTACAAATACATCAGAATTTATTGAACAACGGCATTGGCCCATTAGAAGTTACCAAAGTACTGATCAGCCACCTGCATAAAGATCATGCAGGCGGTATCTTTAAAAATGATGAAATACTAAAACAAAAATTTTTAAGTTTCCCTAATGCCACTTATTATGTGCATAGCAATGAAATTAAATATGCAACTGAAAAAGGCGTTCCCTCGTACCATATTTCAGATTTTGACGGATTGCAAAACTCCGACCAGGTTGTACTGTTGCAGGGCGATGGTAAAATTGACACAACCATTACCTACCTGGTAACAGGCGCTCATAGCAAATACCACCAGGTTTTTTGGATAGAGGAAGAGGGGCAAAAAGTATTCTTTGGCGGTGATGTAGCCCCGCAATTGCAACAAATGAAAAATAAATTTATTGCTAAGTACGATTTAGATGGACGTAAATGTATGGAACTACGACAACAGTGGTGGCAGCAGGGGGCAAAAGAAAAATGGACTTTTTTATTTTATCATGACATTAAAACACCGGTGTTTACATTTTGATATCACAAGTTATTAATGATTTAAAATACAGATGAACTATTGTTTCATCAATCAATTATCATTTACAAATTTTATTATTTCGGTTACCAATACATTGTTTAATGGCAATGATGGGTCTTTGTATGTTTTCATGTCTTTATCATCGCAACCGGCACGGGCATCTTTCAAAGTATGCGTCATACCATCAATAATAAGATATGTTGCCTGCTTATTGGCTTCATATAAAAAGTTGGCATCTGTAGTTTTTACCTGTACATCACAGGTGCCCTGGAGTATTAATACCGGCACCTGTAGTTTTTTTATTTCAATAGTTGGGTTGTACTTCATCCACGATAACATATAAGGTTGTACGCTTGGCCTGAAAACACTTAATAAGTAAAGAGGCACAGTATCTATTTTACCTTTTTCTTTTAATACATTAAAAAGAGAATCTGTTTGTTTTCCTATTACCGGGTTGTTTGCCGTAATCTGTTCTGTAAGAATGTTGTTAATGGGTCGGCCGGCACCTGCCATAGAGATAAACCCTTTTACCGGAATACGCTGTGCGGCTATCATCCCTACCAATGAACCTTCGCTATGACCGGCAATGTAAAAATCTTTATACCCAAGAGTATCTCTCAAATAATGGAAAATTTCCTGCACATCATCTATATAATCTTCAAAAGACAGTTTTGATTCATCCATCTGTTTATAACTGCTTGCGGCAATTCCTCTTTTATCGTACCGGAAACTTGCAATTCCACTTTGTTGTAAATCTGATGCCAAAATGCGGTAAGTGTTGCATGTAATACCAAGTGGGCTGTTACCATCACGGTCGGTAGGCCCCGAGCCTGCAATGATGATTACGATTTTTTCTTTTGTAAAGGCCGGGAGTAATGTTCCATGAATTTTTACATCTTTTACTGAAATGGTAAGCTCTGCTGCAGAAGTATCAACAGGCTGAGCATGTATGAAATTACATGAGTATAAAAATATTACAACGAATATTATTTTTTTAAGCATCAGATTTTTTTTGTTTCTTATAATAACGATATGAAAAAATAACAGGTATCAGTGCAATAATAAATACAATGCACATAAATACTATAAATCCAATCTTAAATGGAAGTAGCAATGTAACTATTGTTATAAGCAAACCACCGGCCAACCAAAGCTTACCAGCCAATTGATGTGTAGCCCGCCAGGTGCTTTCGTTTTCTAAAGTCCAGGGTGTTCTTATTCCAAAAAAATAATTTGGCTTAACACTGTACATTAAATTACCAAGATAAATGAAGAACAACCCGATTATGGGTAGCAATAATTTACTTACTACAACATTGCCTGAAACAGATGCTTTAATAACAAACAACTGCAAGGCCGAAAAAAAAACAATCAATGCAAAAGAAAGTTTTTTAAAAGTACCTGCAGAATAACGGGCTGTTTTCTTGGGATCAATCCTGGGTAAATATCTTATTAACAAATAAATACCGGCAGCTACCGCACTCAATGCTACAACTGTCCACACTAATTCCTGTTTGCTGCCATAGCGGTCTGCCTTACCATCAATACCAAAATGCATAGGCACAGTTTGCGGAATGGTGTTGTAAATTGAAATAAGATACACTACCGGGAGCAGCCAAATAATAATGGTAACAATACCAGATAATTTTTTTTGTATCATTTTTCCTTTTTTGATAATTGCATAAGCCATTTAAGCATTTCGTCCATTACTGTGGTGTTAATAGAATAAAAAATAAACTGCCCTTCTTTTTCTGAAACCACCAGCCCGGCCTGTTTCAACAAGTCTAAATGATGCGATATGCTGGGTTTAGAAATATTAAATTGGTCAGCTATTTCTCCGGCCGTCATATCCTTTTTTTTCAACAGGTCCAGTATCTCCCTGCGTGTAGGGTCATTTAACGCTTTAAAAAGACTATTCAAAAAATATTCGTTTAAATATTTAGACAAATATCTAAATAAATACTTTATTCTCAAAATATTTTTTCAGTTTCTTGAATACAATAATTAAAAAAGCTGTTACCTTTTTGTAACAGCTTTTTTCTTTCTATAAAAAAATAAGATTATCGTATCTTATGCAAATAATCATTATTCATAAACTGCTTTTGAATATCTTTCAAGTCTCTTAAGATACTGGCATCAACTAATATGCCGCCGGTTTCTAATAAAAACCCGCCAATAAGTTCATTGTTCACTTCTGTTTCAACTTCAAAGGTTTGGCCCGGTGCTGCTGCAGCTTTTACATTTGCCATGATGGCATTTTGCATTTCTGGTGTAATTGGGTCGGCAGTTGTTATTTTTACTTTATGAATATTACGCAGCTCATTAAACTGGTCGATATAAGTAGTAGCAATTTCGGGCAGGTTTGTTTCCCTTGCTTTTATTACCAATAGCTTTATAAATGCACTGGTTAAAGCACAAACCCTGTTATTGGTGATAGACTGCAATATGTTTTGCTTGGCTGATGGTTTTATAACCGGGCTACGCAATACATTAACAAAATCGGGATTGCTTTTGCAGATTTTAGTAATCCATTTCATATCTGCACATACTGCATCTACCTGATTTTGCTCTGCAGCCAGGGTAATTAAGCTTTTGGCATATCGGCTTGCTAAACGTGGGTTATTCATGATTATTTTTGAGTTACTATTTATGAGTTATAATGTGTACCACATTTAACTCATAATTCTTAATTTTAATTCAGCTTCACTTCGGCAGCCAGGGTTTTAATATAATTTTCCTGTTCGGCTTTATTACTTAATTCTTTACGCAATACTTTTTCACTTACTTCCAAAACTAAACTTCCTACCTGGTTTTTAATTTCGGTAAGTGCAGCCATTTTTTGGTTGTGGATAGAAGCATTTGCATCAGCAATAATTTTTGCAGCTGCAGCTTTTGCTTCTTCTTTTGCATCGTTAATCATCTTGTCTTTGGTGTCCTTAGCTTCTTTAAGCATGGTAGCCCTTTCTTCACGGGCCTTTACAAGGATGGCTTCATTGTCGTTTTTCAACTGAGCCATTTCCAGCTTAATCTTTTCGGCTGTTGCCAAAGAATCGGCAATGTTTTTTTCACGCTCTGCCAGCCCGTTGATAATCATTGGCCAGGCATATTTCTTTAACAGGAAAAAAACAACGAGGAACGCAAGCAGCGTCCAGATGATGAGGCCAAAGGCCGGTGTTAATAATTGCATTTTATATTATTTATACAATAAAAAATTCTGAAACTTTTAATACCAATACAACTGTTAAGTTTGTTGCATTGTAAAAATTACTGCATCCTCCGTCCTGTACTTTGGATGCAGTAAAAGTTTTAAAGCACCATTGCCAGGAAACCGATGATAACCGCAAACAACGCAACCCCTTCTACCAAAGCGGCAGTAAGGATCATGTTACTACGGATGTCATTGATTGCTTCGGGCTGGCGTGCAATTGATTCCAATGCACCTTTACCAATTTGGCCAATACCGATACCTGCACCAATAGCGCCTAATCCGGCACCAATAGCACCACCTGCATTACCAATTGGGCTGCTTAACATTACATTCAATAAATCCATGATTCTGATTTTATATTGGTTAAAAAAAACTTTTATTAAAAATGATAAAGCTCATCACCATCGTGTACATGATCGGTATGCCCTGTTTCAAATGCCTGCCCAACAAATACCGCTGTTAATATCGTAAAAATAAAGGCCTGTAAAAATGCAACCAGTATCTCAATAAAATAAATAAAAATGGTAAACGCAACAGATAATGGCGAAAAGCCCCAGCCAATATACTGGTTAATGGATGCCATGATGAATATTAAAGAGATGAGGCAAATAATAAGTATATGCCCGGCCAGCATATTTGCAAACAACCTTATCATTAATGCAAATGGTTTGGTAAATATTCCCAGTATCTCTACCGGCACTAAAATAACTTTAACCCAACCCGGCACACCCGGAGGGTTGATGATGTGCCCCCAATAATGCTTGTTGCTGCTGAACAATATTACCACAAAAGATATGATGGACAATATGAAAGTGAATGCAATATTGCCTGATACGTTAGCCGATCCCGGAATTAAACCAAAAAGATTATTGATTAATACAAACAGGAATACAGTTAAAATATAAGGAAGATATTTATTGCTTTTAGCGCCCAGGTTGGGTTTGCATATTTCATCATTAATGAAATTAACCACAGTTTCCATGGTGTTTTGCCAGCCGGTTGGCGCTGTTTTAATACCCTCGCCTTTTTTATAACGGCCTGCAATTTTAATTAACAGGAAACAAAGTACTGTTAATGCCAAAATCATTTGCACCACATTACGTGTTGGCGACAGGTCGAGTACCGAAACCGAAGCATCAAGCTTGCCATTTTCATCTACTGCAACTATGTTGCCGGCCGAATATTTGTTACGATCAATTCCTTCATTATCAATTTTTTCATTGGTCAATAATGCATATCCATCCACCACATGCTCGCCATGATGAAATTTTGAAGACATGAAGAATGAAAACCCTTTTTCTTTTGAGTAAACTATTACAGGTAATGGAATACTTACATGATGTTCCTTACCATCGGAGCCCTTATAATTTAAAAAATGAAATTCATGGGCATCCATAATATGGCCAAATATGATTTCGTTAGCATCAAAAACCTTCTTCTCCTTAGCAGGTGTTTCAGTAGGTTCATGTTGTGCAAAACTTACATTAGAAAAAAACACAAAGCTTAAGCTGAAAACCGCTACCAGTAATGATTTGATGCTATTTGATGCCATAGATTGCCTGTAATTTGGCGCAAAGATAAGGGTGAAGGGCTAAATTTAAAAATTGAGGGTAAAGATTTTAAAACTAAACTTTATATAATGATTTTATGTCAAGTTTTCCTGCTCTTCAAATTGCATTTTATGAAGCTGGTAATAAAACCCGTGTTTTTGTAATAATTCCTGGTGGCTGCCCATTTCTTTTATTTCGCCTTTATCCAATACTATTATTTTATCGGCTTTGCGTATGGTAGATAACCGGTGGGCTATTACAATGGATGTTCTATTGGCAATTAATTTTTCAATAGCTTGTTGTATTAATGCTTCACTTTCGGTATCTACCGATGAAGTGGCTTCATCTAAAATCAAAATTGCCGGGTTATATAATAAAGCCCTCACAAAAGATAATAACTGCCGCTGACCAAGTGAAAGTGTAGCCCCCCGTTCCATCACATTATAATTATAACCGCCGGGCAGTTGCATTATAAATTCATGTATGCCTATCATTTTTGAAGCCCTTATCACTTCTTCATCACTAATGCCCGGGTTACGAAGGGTTACATTATCTTTTACTGAGCCATTAAACAGAAATACATCCTGCAGTACTACGGCAATCTTAGCTCTTAAATCATCCAGGTTAAAATCTTCAATCTTTATATCATCTACTTTAATGTTGCCTTTATTTATTTGGTATAACCTGTTTAACAAACTTATGATGGATGTTTTACCGCTTCCGGTATGGCCCACAATAGCTAAGGTTTGGCCGGCTTCCAATACAAAGTTTATATTTTTTAAAACATACTGCTCCCCTTCATAAGCAAACCAAACTTTTTCAAATTCAACTTTTCCTTTCAGGTGTTCTTTTTTAATGTTTCCCTCGTTTATTGTGGTATCAGCATTATCCAGTACTTTAAAAACCCTTTCGCTTGCTATCATACCCATTTGCAGCACATTAAATTTATCTGCAATAACCCTTAATGGCCTGAACAATAAGTTAAGGCAAAGGATGAAAGCTGTTATTACGCCTGCTACTTGTTCGGCTTGTGCCGCACTTACCACATCTTTTGCAGCCCACCAAACCAGCAGGCCTATAGATAATGCCATCACCAGTTCTACAATTGGAAAAAACACCGAATACGCAAAAATGGCTTTTATGTTTGCATTGCGGTGCTCTTTATTTATTCGGTTAAATTTTTCAAATTCTTTTTTTTCTGCCGCAAATGCCTGCACCACGGCCATGCCCGTAATATGTTCCTGTACAAATGCATTAAGGTTTGCAACGGCATTGCGTACACGTATAAAAGATTTGTTTACGCTTTCTTTAAAATAATAAGTTGCCATAATTAAAAAAGGAAACGGAGCCAGGCACACAAGCGTCAGTTTCCAGTCAACATAAAACATATAAGTAAGCACCGAAAAAATAGCAAGCAAATCGGCAATAATCGGTATCAGCCCGTCGCTGAAAATATCGTTTATCGATTCAATATCATTTATGGTTCTTGTAGTAAGCGTACCAATGGGAGTTTTATCGTACTGCGATAAATTAAGGTGCAGTATTTTATTGTATGTACTGATACGCATATCCTTTACTACACTTTGGCCAAGCGATGCAGTTGAATAGGTGAACAGGAAACGAAATCCAGTTTCAAGTAACAGCAGTATTATTTGTATAATGGTAATTTCAATAATAAAACCGCCGGGGCCGCTTATAATATGCGATGCTGAATTGTTTTTTATGCCATCATTAATAGTAAGCTGTATTAAAAACGGACGAACAGGAGCAATTACAGCCAGCACAACTGCCAATAATAATGAGCTGTAAAATTTATTTTTATATGGCGCAGCAAAATGAAACACCCTTCGCAGTAATGAAAAATCAAAAATTTTTCTTTTTGCATTAACAGTTGCAGTCATACGGCAAAGGTAAGTGGGTTTGCAATTATGATATTACTTCTTCTTTATACACCGGTGCGCTACTCTTCCTGTATCATATTATTATAACCTTTTAAAAAAATTGCTCCCAGGTTTTTATATGGAGGTATATAATCTTCCCAGCTTTCTCTTACAGCCCGGCTGGGGTCGTTGGCAAAAAGTTTGGTTAATGATGCCCACATATCTTTCCAAACCAGCGTACTACCCGATTCAAATGACTGGTTCATATAATTAAGGATGGGCCTGTTTATATCGCCGGTTCCAATTTCTTTGGTAGATATAATATGTGCTTCGGGATTTTTTTCGATGATATCATTTAAATTTTTATACCCGCCGCACGAACCCAGCATTACTATTTTAGCATTACCACTCATACGCCTGATGGTGCGTATAAGCCAGTAACTATGCCCCCGATGCACTACTACCGATGGATGAATATCATTATCTTCCAAATACCTGTTCAGGTGAACCTGTGCGCTGTCGTCAAGGTTAGCATCATTATCAAGCGGGCGATTAGCATACACCCATACATTTCCTTTTCTCGATCTTATTTCGTACCATTCTTTACTGGGGTTTATAATCCAGTCTTTTGATGAAAAAGAATTAATAAACTGCGGAAAAAAAGTTTTTCCATCTTCATCGCCATACCAGTATACCTGTTGCACTATACGGCCTTTTTCATCCTGCATATCTTTATTTGCTATTTCGTAAATAGATGGTATGCCCAATACACTGGTAAGGTTGATATTGTTTTTTTCATCGGCCGATAAAAAAATTGTTTTTAATAAACCGTAAATAGTTTTACCTCTTGTGTTGTTGTTTTGGATGGCATTGTTTTCGTTTTCACTTATATATTGTAAAATGGTTTGTTTAAGTTTTTCATCGGTAATACTGCTGTACGAATCTGCCACATCTATAGCATCTTCCAGGCTGCCCGTTTTATCGAGGTTGGCAATAAACCCACGCATTAAAACCTGTGATGAAGTTTTAGGCATAAATTTTAAAAAAGTATCCAGCTTATTAAAATTTGCTGCTATCTTGATAAATTTTTTAAAATAATCAAAATGAACATCCAGTAATAACGAATCGGTTCGGGGCTGCTTGCCCAGCCGCTGCAGTAACCTGAAAAAGCTGTGCTTATAGCTTGATGTATAAATTTCATTTTCGCTCATCACCATCATAAAATAAATATCAATGGCCGATAAGGAATCAATGGCTTTCATCCGGGTATTGATATTACTTAATTCGTGCAATGCATTAATAGGTGTTACAAAATGCTGTATCGCTTTATTTTGCAGTGTTTCTCTTAAGCCATTGGGACCAAACATGGCAATAGGCGTATCTTTTGCCGGCGATACCATCCTTTTAAAATATTCTATTTCGGTTCGTACAAGCAACTTGTAATATCCTACACTATCATAGCCTTTTCCATTTTCACCAATATATTTTTTTATACTTTCCACCGTTTGTTTTCCATGCATGATATCATCTAAAAAAGGAAAATACAACAGTGCATTAGGTGTTTTGCTTAAAGCCACTACAGCTTTTACTACCGGGTTTGTATTACGGTGTACCAGTAATCCAATTTTTGAATCTACAGCCTGTGCTGCAGTGTAAATACCGGTGGGATTGTACAGGCAGCTCTCTACAATCAGCGAATCGGCAAAAGGCTCGTTGCTATATGGGCCAATGGTTTGTAAAATTTTATCGGGATTAAGCTTACAAAACTGTAAGTACAATATTTTTTTACTATCGGCATAGCCTTTGTTTTCTACAAATATTTCGATAATAATTTTATTTACCTGGTAGGGCGCCTCGTTAATGATGGGAACCATGCTTTTACCCAATACATTGTCTGATAAAACTTTTTCAAAAGTTTCTACAAGCAAAGGAGTGTACAATGGGTTAAACTCTTTTGTTTTCCAGCTGCTGCGAAAACCTTTTAACAGGTTTTCTATATACCCCAGGTTTCTTACCTTTTCATTATTTGTTTTTATAAGAGTATCTTTTTCTACCTGGTTTTGTAATGCATCAATCTTTCTTATAAGGGCATCGCTAACCGCCAGGTTAATATCCGGCTTCGACGAAACTTTTATTACACCATCTGCTTTACCATCCAGTTTATCTAACTGAAGTTGCTCTTCATTAATCTTATCATGAAACAATTGCCTGTAAATAGGCACTATTACAGAGTCCTGTAAGGCTAATGCCTGTACAGATGTAAATAACAATAGGATGAAGATTACCTGTTTTTTCATCGGTGTATGCAATAACAAAGATGCTAAAATTATACCATTGTGCTTACAATTGCCATCTTTGATAATAAAAAAGCTTAATAAAATCCTTGTTCTTGCAGATTTAAACTAACGTGTTCTTATTAATTTCAAATAATTTCTTTACAATTTAATAATACAAAACTACCAGTAAAATCGGGCAGTTCATTAAGGTAAAGGCTATTTTTGCAGGATATGAGTATTGCAAATAATGTTAAAAAAATTTTAATTGCTGATGACGAACCGGATATACTGGAAATCATCAGTTACAACCTGCAACAGGAAGGCTATGAAATTGTAACCGCCAAAAATGGTAACGAGGCATTGGATAAAGCCATAAAGTTAAAACCCGACCTCATCATACTTGATATTATGATGCCCGGAAAAAACGGGATGGAAGTTTGTAATATTCTTAGGATGCAGCCGGCCTTTAATGAAACACTAATTATTTTTTTAACCGCATTAAGCGATGAAGGCTCCGAAATAAAAGGCCTTGAATCAGGCGCCGATGATTACATCACAAAACCGGTAAGCACAAAAGTATTGGTGAGCAAAGTGAATGCACTTTTCAGGCGTGTTATTAAAGATGAAAAAACTATGTTGCAATTAGGCGATTTGAAGATTGACCGTGAAAAATTTATTGTCAACTACCTGGGCAATGATATCATACTTGCCCGCAAAGAATTTGAACTGCTTGCTTTGCTTGCAGGCAAGCCAGGTAAGGTTTTTTTACGCAACGAAATTTTACAACAGGTTTGGGGCACCGATGTGATTGTGGGCGACCGCACCATTGATGTGCACATTAGAAAAATACGCCAAAAGCTAAACCTCGATTGCATCACCACAGTAAAAGGAGTTGGCTATAAGTTTGAATTTTTACAATAGCACAACTATTATCAGCCACCTGTTAAGTACTTTTGTATGTTGATTTAAATTTTAAAGTAAAATCATGCTCTCCAAAAAAAATATTTCGCCCCAGCAATTATCGGCGCTTACAGCGCTGGGCCTTTCGGTACCCATTGCCATCGGTATCTTTATCTTTAAACCTGTATGGTGGATTGCATTATTGTCATTTGCTGTTATCTTCTTAGGCGCTTTTGCACTTATATTGTATACACTGCAAACATTCATCTACAGGAAAATAAAACTTATTTATAAATTCATTTACCATACCAAAGCAAGTAAAAAAGAAGAATTTTATTATAAAAATATTTTACCCCAAAAAAGTATTGATGAAGTTAGGGAAGATGTAGAAAAATGGGCCCAGCAACGCAAGGCCGAGATTGAACAACTGCAGCAAAACGAAGCCTACCGAAAAGATTTTTTACAAAACCTAAGCCACGAGTTAAAGACACCCATCTTTGCCATACAGGGATATGTTGATACTTTGCTAAATGGCGCTTTAAACAATGCTGAAGTAAATACCAAATTCCTGCAAAGTGCTTCGCATAATATTGACCGTTTGGTAACCCTGGTTGCCGATCTTGATGCAATCTCAAAACTAGAAAGTGGCGAACAACACCTGGTGATGGACAACTTCATCATTCAAGACCTGGTAAAAGAAGTGTTCGATTCTCTGGCCATAAAAGCCGATGAGAAACATATAAAATGCGAAATTAAAAAGGGGTGCGAACTGCCTCTTACCGTGTATGCCGATAAAGAAAAAATAAGGCAGGTGTTTATAAACCTTATCGATAATGCTATCAAATACGGCAAAATAAACAGCATCATTGAAGCAAGTTTTTACAAATTAGACGGTGCAAATGTTTTAATAGAAATAAGTGATGAAGGCGCCGGTATTACCGAAGAACACTTGCCACGGATATTTGAACGCTTTTACCGTACCGACCTTGCACGCAGCCGTAATGTAGGCGGAAGCGGCCTTGGCCTATCCATTTGCAAACATATTATTGAAGCACATGGACAAACCATTCATGTACGCAGTAAGATAGATGTGGGAAGCACTTTTGGTTTTACATTGCAAAGCAAAAAGCCATAATACTATTGTACTTATGCAATATTTTCGATGATGCCTGCAATACCCTGCCCACCGCCAACACAGGCGGTTACAATACCATACTTTTTATTAAGCCTTTTCATATCATTAATGATTTGAATGGTAAGCTTGCAGCCGGTACAGCCAAGCGGATGGCCCAATGCAATGGCGCCGCCGTTTATGTTTACAATATCGTTATTCAAATTCAAAGTACGTATTACTGCTAATGACTGTGAGGCAAATGCTTCGTTCAGTTCAATCAAATCAATTTGCTGCATACTCATGCCTGCCTGTTTTAAAACCTTTGGCACCGCCTCTACCGGGCCCACACCCATAATACGTGGATGCACACCGGCGCTAACACAGTTAACCAAACGGGCAATGGGTTTAAGGCCCAGTTCATTAATCATCTTCTCTCCCATCACAATTACAAAAGCAGCGCCATCGCTTGTTTGCGAAGAGTTGCCCGCAGTAACGCAACCGCCGGCAGCAAATGCAGGCTTAAGTTTTGCAAGCCCTTCCAGCGATGTATCGGCACGTACACCTTCATCAGTATCTACCACAAAACTTCTTTTTTGTTTTTTTCCTTTTTCATCTACATACACTTCATTAACCGTTATCGGCAAAATGCCCGATTTAAAATACCCTTCTTTAATAGCATTGCCTGCCTTTACATGACTTTTATAACTAAAAGCATCCTGTTCTTCCCTGCTTATATTGTATTCTTTGGCTACCGCTTCGGCAGTAAGACCCATTCCTAAATAATAATCGGGCTCTGTTTCTGCAATGGCATACGATGGAACCGTTTTCCATCCGGCGGTAGGCACCATCGTCATACTCTCGGTTCCGCCGGCAATAATACACTCTGCCATGCCACTGCGTATTTTGGCTGTAGCCATGGCAATACTTTCTAAGCCACTTGCACAATAACGGTTAATGGTAATGCCCGGCGCATGTATGCCCACCGCTTTTACCGAAATCATCCTGCCTACCTGTAACCCTTGCTCAGCCTCAGGTACGGCATTTCCCACAATCACATCATCTACCCTTTTTACATCAAGCTGTGGCACACTTGCCAGCAAACCTTTAATCACTTCCACAGCCAAATCATCGGGCCTTGTAAACCTAAAGCCACCCTTCTTACTTTTGGTAATGGCTGTTCTAAATCCTGCAACTATATATGCTTCCTGCATGTTTATTTTTTTTATGTACCCGGCTGCAAACCGTTAATCAGCTTCATTGGCGTCGCACCCTTGTACGTTAGTAATTTTATTGAACTTTATTTTAGTTGTTTATGCAACTTTATATACCAAAGTTATAGTTTCTGTATCAAAACAAAAAACTGATTACAGTATTGTACTTTTGCGCCCATGTATAAACTGTTACGCTCTTTATTATTCTGTTTTGATCCTGAAAAGGTTCATTATTTTTCAATGAATACATTAAAGTTGTTGTGCAGCATCCACGGCATACAAAACCTGGTAACAGTAATTTTTAAACCAAAGGCAAACCAGCAATTTTCGGTTTTTAATATTCAGTTTTCAAACCGTATTGGTCTGGGCGCCGGGTTTGATAAGAATGCAAAATATTTAAACCAATTGCAATCGCTTGGTTTTGGATTTGTAGAGATTGGTACGGTAACGCCGCTGCCACAGGCCGGCAATGATAAGCCAAGATTATTTCGCCTGCCAAAAGATAAAGCGCTTATTAACCGCATGGGTTTTAATAACGATGGAGTTGATGCTATTGCAAAAAGATTGCAGCAATGGAAAGAAAAAAATCAGCATAAAAAAACAGCAAAAGAGCGCCTGGTAGTTGGAGGTAATATCGGTAAAAACAAAATTACCCCTAACGAAGATGCATGGAAAGATTACGAGATATGCTTTAAAGCTCTGCATAATTATGTAGATTATTTTGTGGTGAACGTAAGCTCGCCAAACACACCGGGCTTAAGAGAACTACAGGAAAAAGATTCGCTAAGAAAAATTATCAGCAACCTGCAAAGCATTAATAAAACACTTGCCTGCCCCAAACCAATACTTTTAAAAATAGCGCCCGACCTTACAAATGAACAGGTAGATGATGTTATTGACCTGGCTTTTGAAATAAAACTGGATGGCATTGTGGCTGCTAATACAACTATTAGCAGAAACAACCTTACAACCAACCCATCAATCATCAGTAAAATTGGTGCAGGTGGACTAAGCGGTTTACCTGTTAAAGATAGAAGCACTGCTATGGTACAATACATTCATCAAAAAACTAGCAGCCGCAGCGCTGAAACAAACTGGCAAATACCAATTATTGCAAGCGGGGGTATTTTTACCGGCGCCCATGCAAAAGAAAAATTAGATGCCGGCGCATCGTTAGTGCAGGTATGGACGGGTTTTATTTACGAAGGCCCCGGTATTGTAAAAAAAATTTGCACTCAACTTTAAAAATTAAATTTTAAAACATTTAAAATATTTATGGAACATTTATTTACATCAGAAAGTATAATCAGCTTTTTAATATTGGTTGTGCTGGAAGTTGTGCTGGGCATTGATAATGTAATTTTTGTAAGTATCATCCTAAACCGGCTTGAAAAAATTAAAGACCAGAAAAGAGCCCGCCGTATTTGGATGATTACAGGCATCATTTCAAGAAGCCTGCTATTGCTTGCTTTAAGCTGGCTGCTTACACAAAAAGGCAAAGCTGTTTTTACAGTAATGGGCAAGGGGTTCGACCTGGCAAGTATTGTAATGCTGGCCGGCGGTATATTTCTTATTTATAAATCGGTGATGGAAATACACCATAAGTTAGAAGGAGAAGACCCTAATGCTGCCAAACAAAAAAATAATAAAATTTCATTGGGCAATGCCATCGGCCAAATTATGCTTATTGACGCTGTATTTTCTTTTGATAGCATCATCACTGCCGGCGGTACGGCCAGGCATGTTGAAATTATGATTGCTGCCGTAGTAATTGCCATGGTTGTTATGTTCCTGTTCAGCCCGGCCATTTCTGCATTCATACATAAACATCCCACATTAAAAATGCTGGCTCTTTCATTCCTGGTAATGATTGGCCTTAGCTTAATAATTGAAGGATGGGACAGCGAAGCTGCACACCAACTGCACCTAAAAAATTATATCTACTTTGGCATGGCATTTTCTTTTGTGGTAGAGATGCTGAATATGCTGATGCGTAAAAGAATGGCCACGAACAGGGTGGTACAATTGAATGAACCAGTTTTAAAAGATGAAGATCAAAAAAACTCAGGCCAGGCAAAGTAAAGTGGCAGCAACCATGCCGGCAGTTTCGGTTCTTAACCTTGTATTACCAAGCGATACAGCGCTAAAATGATGCTGCATAGCTAAATCAATTTCTTCTTTTGTAAAATCGCCTTCGGGGCCAATCAATATGATTTTTGAAGTAAGCGAACGGTTATTCAGTTCGGTTAATTCACGCTTGGTTTCGTTTATGCAATGAGCAATAAACTTTTGTTGCTGTTGCGATGATGTTACCAGTGCATTGAATTTTGCTGGTGCCTGTAAAACCGGTAGCCATGTTTGTTGCGATTGCAGCATAGCGCTTACCAATATACTTTTAAACCTATCCTGCCTAAATGTTATTTTTTCTGTTCGTTCGCAAATTAGTGGTATAATTTCCCTCACACCAATCTCTGTTGCTTTCTCTAAAAACCATTCAAAGCGGCTGCTGTTTTTTATTAATGAAATGGCAATACTTATATTGGCAGCCGGGTGCTGCAGGTTGCCTGATTGTATAATATTTGCAGAGCATTTTTTCCTGTTATCATCAATCAATTCGGCGATGCATAAAAGGCCCTGGCCATTTGTTATTTGTATTTGTTGGCCAATTTGCATACGCAGCACTTGTATAATATGCTTGCTGGTATTTTCATCAAATACAATATGCCCTGTTACGGTATGTAAATCTTCTTTATAAAAAAAAGGTAACGACATAAAAAATAATGGAGAACAAATTTATCATTCATTCTCCACTCATAATTCATAATTAATAATTCAATAATTAAAATGGCGCTTCTTCATCAAACTTATCATCATTCATTTTGCTGCCCTTTTGTATATACAGTTTTGCACCATCGCCATCATCGGTTTTAACGGGTTTCCAATTACCTCCCGGTAGGCTGCCCGCAATATTGCCATCGTCATGCTCTTCAATAAATTTTTGAATATGCAGTAACGCTTTTAGTTTAACAGTATCAAGGCTACCATTACGGTGCTTGGCAATCTTTACAAAAGTTTCACCCTTATTATTATCGCCTCCTTCATTAGTGGTAATTTCATAGTACTCGGGCCTATACAGGAACATTACCATATCTGCATCCTGTTCAATAGCGCCCGATTCCCTTAAATCGCTTAGCTGTGGAATTTTAGCTCCCTCTTTTCTTTTTTCAACCTCACGGCTTAACTGCGATAAAGCAATTATAGGAATCTGCAATTCTTTGGCAAGGCTTTTAAGGTCTCGTGATATGCGGCTTATCTCCTGTTCCCTGTTGCCATTACGGTTATCGCCGGCGCCACTCATTAGCTGCAAATAGTCTATAATAATAAGCCCAACATTATGTTTGTTTTTAAGGCGGCGGCATTTAGCTCTTAATTCAAAAATATTCAACGCTGCCGTATCATCAATAAAAATGGGAGCTTTTGATAATTTTTCAATACCATTTTTGTACAACTGCGTCATTTCATGTTCTTCCAGTTTACCCCTGGCTATTTTCTCCAGCCTTATCTCACTTTCGGCGCTTAATATACGTTGTACCAACTGGCTGCTGCTCATCTCCAAACTAAAAAAGCCAACCGCTGTAGGTTTGGTTGCATGAAGTGCAGCACTGCGTGCAAGGTTTAATGCAAAAGCAGTTTTACCAACCGAAGGCCTTGCAGCAAGCACTATCAAATCGGTTGATTGCCATCCGTAAGTAATCCTGTCTAACGATGCAAAGCCCGATGGTACACCGGTAATATCTTCCTGCCGGTTACGCATGTCTTCAATACGCTGTATGGTTTTTACCAATACCGTATCAATGGTATCAAAGTTTTTACGCAGGTGGTTATTGGTTATTTCAAATAATTTTCCTTCGGCTTCATCAAGCATATCAAAAACATCGGTGCTGTCTTCATAAGCGTCACCAATAATTTCGCCGCTAATTCGTATTAACTCACGCTGAATAAATTTTTGTAAAACAATTCTTGAGTGTGCTTCAATATTTGCAGATGATACAACAGAATTTGTGAGCTTGGTAACATAAAATGGGCCACCAACAATATCCAGTTCTTCTCGATATTTTAGTTCTTCAACAACTGTAAGTAAATCTATAGGCAGGTTTTTAGTGGCTAAACCCTGCATGGCTCTGTAAATTCGCTGGTTGGCATCTACATAAAAACATTCGGGTTTTAAAATTTCAACCACTGTATCAAAAGCTCCTTTTTCAAGCATGATGGCGCCCAGTACGGCTTCTTCCAAATCTTTTGCTTGTGGGGGAACCTTGCCAAACATCATGTTTCCAAGGTCAACCGGCGCTTTACGCCGCAGTTTTTTGTCTTTATTAAAGTTAGTAAGTTCCATGTTCTAATTTTCCTTGCTTGTTAGGGTTGCAATGTGTAGGGCGGCTAAGGTAAAGGCAAAAGAACGATCAGTATCAATTGATTTTTATCCACATTATGCCTGTAGCTATTTTTACATAGTTTTTCCACATCTGTATCCACAGCAAATATAACTTATTAAGGTTTACCGAAAATTACCCACATGCAATTAACAGCCAAAAAATCAATAAAATTGGCATTCCTATAAGTTTTATTAACAATTGAAAAAACAGAATTTTTCTTTTTTGCACTTTGCATTTTACATAAGCATTTGCTTTATCTCGTTTCAATGCTTAGTTTAAGAGTTTTTGCATTTATTTTCTTTAGCATGCAAAAAACTATCTTTGCCAATCAATAATAAATTAAGTTGTTCAGATGATTATTAGTTATAACTGGCTTTGCGATTACCTGCCTATTGGCGAAGCAGGCATGCCGGAAATTATTGAGCCGGAAAAACTCAGTAAAATTCTTACATCGATTGGCCTTGAAGTAGAAAGCCTTGAAAAAAAAGAAGCCGTTAAAGGTGGCTTGCAGGGATTGGTAATTGGCCAAGTGATAACCTGCGAAAAACATCCCGATGCAGACAAACTAAAACTTACAACGGTAGATACCGGAGCAAAAGAAAAATTACAAATAGTATGCGGTGCAGCCAATGTAGCGGTAGGCCAAAAAGTGGTAGTTGCCAATATTGGTGCAACTATTTACCCCGTAAACGGGCAACCGCTTACCATGAAGAAAGCTAAGATACGTGGCGTTGAAAGCCATGGTATGATTTGCGCCGAAGACGAAATAGGATTGGGCGAAAGCCACGATGGTATTATGGTTTTACCGGCCGATGCTGTGGTGGGCACACCTGCATCGGAATATTTTAAACTAACCGATGATTATGTTTTTGAAATTGGATTAACACCCAACCGCAGCGATGCCATGAGCCATATTGGTGTGGCAAAAGATGTTTGTGCTTATTTATCGCATCATTATAAAAAAGATATAGTTGTAAAATCGCCTTTTAAAAATAATTTTAAACCCGATAACCAGGGGCTGCAAATAAAAGTAGTGATAGAGAACACCGAAGCCTGCCAACGCTATGCAGGCGTAAGCATTGAAGGCGTAACAATTGCCGAAAGCCCCGAATGGTTACAACAAAAATTAAAAAGTGTTGGATTAAAACCCATCAGTAATATTGTTGACATCACCAATTTTATATTGCACGAAACCGGGCAGCCATTGCATGCTTTTGATGCAGCGGCCATAACAGGCAATAAAGTAGTTGTAAAAAATTTACCTGCAGGCACTCCCTTTGTTACGCTTGATGAAAAAGAAAGGAAATTAACAGCCCAAGATTTGATGATTTGTAATGAAGAAGCGCCTATGTGTATGGCAGGCGTGTATGGCGGCATACACAGCGGCGTAACAAACACCACAAAAAATATTTTTTTAGAAAGCGCCTGGTTTAATCCAACTACCATACGTAAAACTTCATTGCAGCATGGATTGCGTACCGATGCAGCCACCCGTTTTGAAAAAGGAGTTGACATCAGCAATACGGTTAATGTTTTAAAAAGAGCTGCTTTATTAATTAAAGAAATTGCCGGCGGCGAAATAGCAAGCGATATAATTGATGTGTATCCTGTACCACGTCAAAAAACGGAAGTATCACTTAAATATCATTACCTGAAAAAACTGAGCGGAAAAAATTATCACAGCGATACCATTAAAAATATTTTGCACAGCCTGGGTTTTGAATTGATAAAAGAAGGTGTGGATGAAATGCGCTTTGCTGTTCCTTTCAGCAAACCCGATATAAGCCTTGCTGCAGATATTGTGGAAGAAATTATGCGGATTGATGGTTTGGATAATGTTGACATTCCATCAATGATTAGTATTGCACCTGCTATGGAAACCATGGCACACGAAAATGCATACAGCGAAAAGATTGCCGAATACCTTGCCGGCTCGGGCTTTCGAGAAATTTTCACCAACTCAATCAGCAACAGCGCTTATTACAGCGATGCCGTACTTACACATACGGTAAAGATGATAAATAATTTAAGTGAAGAACTGAACATACTGAGACCAGCCATGCTGGAGTCGGGACTTACTTCAATTGCCTATAACCTGAACAGAAAAAACAACGACCTTAAATTTTTTGAGTTTGGAAAAACATATCTCGTAAACGAAGCCGGCAAATATATTGAGAGCAACCACCTGGTTATTTACATCACCGGCAATAAAACTGCTGATGGCTGGAAACAAAAAGCTGAAAAAACCGACTTGTATTTTATTAAAGCAGTGTTTGAAAAAATAATACATGTGTTGGGTTTACAAATTGACGGTTATAATATTTCTGAAAACGATAACTTGGTAAACTGTTTGCAGGCAAGCTTTAAAAAAGAAACCATTGCCGAAATAGGTATGGTGAATAAAACAAAGGCTGCACAGTTTGATATTAAGCAACCTGTATTGTATGCTGATTTAAACTGGGACCGCTTACTGGCGCTCAACAAAAAAATAAACCTGCAATACAGGGAAGTTTCAAAATACCCGTTGGTAAACCGTGACCTTGCCATTATTGTAAACAAGGCCCTTCCTTTTGATGCAGTTGAAAAAGCAACGAAGGCTGCAGGCATCAGTAAATTACAATCCATTGGTTTGTTTGATATTTTTGAAAGCGAAAAAATTGGCGCCGGAAAAAAATCAATGGCCATCAGCTTTACTTTTTTAGATGAAGAAAAAACAATGACTGATAAAGAAATTGATGGTATGATGAGCAGGATTATCAGCGCCTACGAAAAAGAATTAGGCGCCGAGGTAAGGAAATAAAAATATTTTTTAGGTTGTGATTGTGGTTTAACAAAATATGTACCTGCTATACAAAAACAGCACATGTTAAAAGCAATTTTTTAGTTTTGTAATATGAGTGATTTAGATCAACATATAAAACGCATCAATGAAAAGCTTCAGCAGTTGCTGAAGCGTCATCAGCAGTTACAAAAAGAAAATCAACAGCAACTTGAACTGATTGCAACATTAAAAGCTGCCAAAGAAAAAGATGCCGGGCTTATTGCCGGTATGCAGGAAAAGATTGGCATCTTGCAGGCTGCTGCCGGAAAGATGGATGAAGCCGATAGAAAAGTTTTTGAAAAAAACATCAACCGCTATTTGCGTGAAATTGATAAATGCATCAGCCTATTAAGCGAATAACAATGGCACAACTGATACCTGTAAATATTGTAATTGGCGACCGCACCTATCGCATTAAAACAAGCCCGGCCGATGAAGAAGCTATACGCCGTACATTAAAAACCATCAACGAAAAAATAATAGAATTTAAAACACAGTTTGCCGGCAAGGATATGCAGGATTATATTGCAATGGTGATGATATGGTATGCCACGCAATCAACCGGCAGCAACAATGCGGCTTTTGAAAAGGAAATGGCCGAAGCCCTTCATAAGATTGAAGAGCAGTTGGATAAACTATCTAACAAATAAATGCACAGTTGCATTTTTCATCCGAATTTTATTTTAGTAAAGATGGAGTTTACTTGTAAGTGGCTGCCAATTAAACAGCACGATTGCATCGGGGAATTAGCGATACAAATACTTATCAGAATACAGATTTAGCTTTGGTAAAATAATCATCTTTTGTTTTTCAATTCCCTGATAAAATCAGGGTGAAACTAAACGGCATCAAGTGATTGGCAAAGCCGAACACTTGCGAAAGATGAGATTTCAATATAAAACCCTTGTGAGCAAGCATGCCCTATTTGGAAATCCAGGTATAAAAAGCAAGAGTTGGATGATATAATAGAAACCATATAGGCTTAGTTAAAATAGGTTTATTGTAGGTGTTTAATATGAATTTTATGAGTAACTATCACATAGCTTTATCCCCGGGAGAAATTTACCATCTGTATAACCGTGCAGTAGGTAATGAAAAACTTTTTTTATCGGAAGATAACTACCATTATTTCCTTTCAAAGTTAAAACAACACACAAGCCCAATAGCCGATGTATTTGCCTATGCTTTATTGCCCAATCATTTTCATTTGGTTGTTCGCATAAAGCAGGAAGAAGATATCCTGCAACATTTCCACAATAAAAAGAAAAAGCCATTTAATCCGAAAGAAAACTCTTTAGCAGACTTTATTATGGAACAATTCAGCAATTGGGCCAATGGTTATGTAAAAGCCTTTAATAAAATGTATAACCGAAAAGGCGGACTGTTTATAGATTACATGAAACGATCGTTGATGCAGAATGATAGTGATTTTACCTCTTATATTTTTTATGTACATAAAAATGCAGTTCACCATGGGCTAACAAAGAAAATTGGAGACTGGCCTTATGACAGTTATAATAGTTTGCTCAGCTATCGGCAAACATCCTTGCTTAGGGAGGATGTGATGGAGTGGTTTGGCTCAAAAGAGCGGTTTATACAGTTTCATCAACAACCGGTAGCAGTAAAGCAAATTGATATTGACATATAACATAGACCTATGGCGTAGACCTATAAGGTTTTTTAAACCTTATAGGTCTTAGTAGGCATAAGCTGCCGATTGCATCGGGGAATTAGCGATACAAATACTTATCAGATTACAGATTTAGCTTCGGTAAAAATAATCATCTTTTGTTTTTCTATTCCCTGGTAAAATCAGGGCGAAACTAAACGGCATCATGTAATCGGCAAAGCCGAACACTTGCGCCAGATGACTGAGATGGTGAATCTATTTTCTTTTTTATTCTTCAGTACTTTATCTCAACAATCGTTTCTAAAATATTACAATAACTGCTATACCTGTCTATATGTATATCGCCTGCTTTAACCGCTACTTTTACAGCGCAACCCGGTTCATTTATGTGCATGCAGTTATTAAACTGGCAGTCATTTATCAATGCCCTCATTTCAGGAAAATAATGCGACAACTCTTTTTTTGAAATATCTACCAGGCCCAGTTCCCTTATACCCGGCGTATCAATTATTTTTCCGCCGCCGGCTATATCAAACATTTCGGCAAATGTGGTTGTGTGCAAACCTTTACCACTCCATCCGCTCACATCCTGCGTTTTTAATTTCAACGAAGGAAAAACAGCATTAATGAAGGTTGATTTACCAACTCCTGAATGCCCGCTCAACAAAGTAACTTTATCGTTCAGCAAATCTTTTACTGCTTGTACACCATCGCCTGTTTCAATGCTCATTGCTAAAACCTTATACCCAATGGTTTCATACATATTTTTTATGGCAACAAATTTTTCTTTTTCTTTTTTACCAAACAGGTCGTTTTTGTTAAAGACGATGATGGCGGGAATATGATAGGCTTCGCAGGTGATTAAAAAACGGTCGATGAAACCCAGCGATGTTTTGGGATCTTTTAAAGTGGCAAACAATAACGACTGATCTATATTGGATGCAATGATATGATGCTGATGCTTATTGGCAGGCGAAATTCGGGTTATATAGTTTTTACGTTTTTTTATTTCTTTGATGATGAAAGAAACTTCCGAATCATTCTCCTTGCTTTCGGTATCAGAACCGATAACCACATTGTCGCCCACGGCAATGGGATTTGTGCTGGTTAAACCATCCATTTTAAACTTTCCCAACATACGGGCATTGTACTGCCTGCCGTTTTCATCTTTTACCTGGTACCAACTGCCGGTGCTTTTATATACAAGTACATTCATCGTGGGCAAATTTCATAAAATAATATCAAATACCTGCATTTGCACTTTGCACATACAACAAAATTGTATTTCTATTTAAAAATAATGAGGGTTTTATTTTATTATCGTGCAGTAATTGAATTGCCGTAATAAAACAATTTGCTATCAACGAGTAACTAAGGAAATTTTCTGAACACGGTAAATTTTAAAAGCAGTTCAAGCAAAAGCAATCCAAGCGCAGCAAGTACAAATGGGAAGAATTTTTCGGTATATCGTGTTCGGGCAGTAACCTCTACTTTTGATTTTTCCAGTTTGTTTATTTCGTCGTAGATACCGGTAAGCCCTGCATTATCTTTTGCCCTGAAATATTTTCCGCCGGTTTCTGTGGCAATCTCTTTCAGCAACTTTTCATCGATAGATACTTTGCTTTGCTGCATTACAACTCCCATGGGTGTGTTTACGGGTGTGGGTGCATAGCCATCGGTACCCACGCCAATGGTATATACTTTCACTTTAAAAGCCTTGGCAATTTCTTTGGCAGTTTCGGGATCAATCAAGCCACCGTTGTTTTCTCCGTCCGTTAATAGTATCACCACTTTACTTTTCGATTTGCTCTCACGCAGCCTGTCAACACTTGTGCCAAGCCCCGACCCAATAGCTGTGCCGTCTTCCAGCAAACCATTCCTTATATTTTCAATGGCCGATTTTACCACGCTATAATCTGTTGTGAGCGGGCATTGCGTAAAACTCTCACCCGAAAATATAACTACCGCAATGCGGTCGGTTTTTCTTTTGTTTACAAAATCAATGGCTACGTTTTTAGCGGCTTCCAACCGGTTGGGTGTAAGGTCCTGTGCCGTCATGCTTCCGCTTACATCAATGCACAATACAATATCCACGCCTTCGCCATCTACATGCTGTTCTTCATACATGGTTTGGGGCCTTGCCATTGCTGCAATGATTAATACAATTGCCATTAGCCTTATAACAAACAACAAGTGCCTTAAACCTGTCTTCCACGAACCGAGGCCTTTTGCCGAAATATCCGAAATGGTTACTGCACCCTGCGTCTTATTGTTTTTTACCGCATACCAGTAAATAAGCAATGGCACTACAAGCAGCAATGCAAAAAACCAGGGCTGGCTAAAACTTATATTTTTAAAATAACTGTAGAGCAATGTTTGTGCAGCGGTTTAATTTTTTAAAGCTTTAAAATTTTCTATCTGCAGTATAACTTGCTTAATCTTTTGCAGGCAGTCTTTACTTTCATCGGGCAGCGGCATATATTTTGCAAATTTCACTGCATCTGTACAACGCAAGGCAGTGGCCAGTTGTACAATGTCTTCCTGCTGCATGTTGCCACTTTTTATATGAACCAATATATCGCCTGTGGTTTCGCCTGTAAGCTGTTTGTGCAGCTTACGACCCAGGTAATTTTTAAAAATGGCTGACAGACTTGTATGAAACTGTTTTATGGTTGCTGCATCCTGTACATCCAATTGCATCAGCTTCTCCAACTCCTGCATGGCCTCATCAACAGGTGAAAGTTTTGAAGCGGCAATATTTGAAGTTGTTTCTTTTTTATCTTTTTTAAAATACTTGTATAAAAATATTGCAAGCAACAACAGCAATATAACAGCACCAATTATATAGTACCATAAATAACTCTTTACCGAAACTTTTATAATGGGTTTAATATCCCTTAACTGGTTGGTACTATCTGGCGGCGAGTAAGATACATTTACATAAAACGAATCGGTATTAAATGTAACCGGCGCCTGCCCTGCCTTACCGGCAAACTGCACCGGCAGCGATGGAAATTGCCACCTGCCCGAATCGAAACTGGTGAAGGTTATCACCTGTTGAATATTTTTTGTATTGTTGTTAAAACTTACCGTATCTATTTTTCCTTTTTGCACTACATCAAAATGCGGAATAGAATCGGGCCAGCTAACCCACTTAACCACACCTGTTGATTGTACAGGCAGGTTTGCTTTTATTGTAAGTTCAATTTGCTGGCCAATTAAAATGTCTTTACGATTGGTAATGGTTTGCAGCGATTGGGCAAAACCGTTTTGCATACAAAAAGAAAAACAGGTTATTAAACCTATTGCCAATGATTTTAAAAACTTGTTCCCTATCGTAATCTTCATCATGCCCTTCAGGTTCTTTTAATGAAAAACTGCTGCAATATTTTTACAAAATCATCATCGGTACGCACATGTAATAACTCGGCGCCGGCTTTCCTGAAATAATTTTTGCTCATTTCGCTCTGCTGCATAAAATGTTGCTGGTAGTTATACCGCACCATTTCATCACTGCTGTCAATCCAGCGGCTGTTACCTGTTTCGGCATCCTGCACATGCAACAATCCCACACGGGGCAATTGCAAATCCATCTTATCATACACCCTTATGCCAATCACATCATGCTTGTTGCCTATCACTTTCAGGTCATCGTCGTATCCTGTGGTTAAAAAATCGCTCAGTATAAATGCAATGCTTCTTTGTTTTGTAGCCCTGGTGAAAAACTTTATGGCTTCATCAAGGTCGGTGCCTTTTTTTGTTGCCTGCACGGTTAATAATTCCCTTACAATATATAACGCATGTTTTCTTCCTTTTTTGGGAGCAATATATTTATCAATTTTATCGCTAAAGAAAATTACTCCCACCTTATCATTGTTATTGATGGCGCTGAAAGTGAGTACAGCAGCTATTTCTGTAATCAATTCTTTTTTTTGTTTGGCAACCGTACCAAAAAGGTTGCTGGCACTTGTGTCTATCAGAAGCATCACTGTCAGCTCCCGTTCTTCTTCAAAAACTTTTGTAAACGGGTGACTGAATCTTGCACTAACATTCCAATCAATAAACCGTACATCATCGCCTGCATAATATTCCCTCACTTCCCTAAAGCTCATGCCCTTGCCTTTAAATGCAGAATGATATTCGCCTGTAAACAGGTGCGTTGTTATCTTCTTGCTTTTAATTTCAAGCTCCCGTACTTTTTTTGATATTTCTTCGGTTGTAAGCATTTTATTAAAACATGTTACTCGTTCTTTACGTTTCTCGTTTTTTACGTTACTCGTTCATTACGTTACTCGTTTTAACGTTTCTCGTTCTTTACGTTTCTCGTTTTTGCGTTATTCGTTTTTGCCTTTAGAATGTTTAAAAAAGTATGGATACATCATATTTGCAAACAACCAACAACTAGAAACGAACAACAATCTGCCTTCTTACGGCACATTCACCTCTCTTAAAATTTCATTTATCACTTGCTCCACACTAACGTTTTCGGCTTCGGCTTCGTAGGTTAATCCAATTCGGTGTCGCAGCACATCTTTACATACGCCCCTAACATCTTCGGGAATCACATAAGCCCTGTTGTTTAAAAATGCATAAGCTTTTGCCGCCAATGCAAGGTTAATGCTGGCACGTGGTGAGCCGCCAAAACCTATCAGCGGTTTTAATTTTTGAAGGTTATATTTTTCGGGATAACGGGTTGCAAAAACAATATCCAAAATATAATTTTCAACTTTTTCATCAAGGTACACCTGCCTTACCAGTTCTTTTGCCGTTAATATCTCGCTGGTAGATGCAACAGGGTTTATAGCCGGGGCGCTAAGGCCCAAAGTATTTTGTCTAATAATCAACTGCTCCTCTGCCTTGGCCGGGTAATCAACCACCACTTTAAGCATAAACCTGTCCACCTGCGCTTCGGGCAAGGGATATGTTCCTTCCTGCTCAATGGGATTTTGTGTGGCAAGCACTAAAAAAGGTTCAGATAGTTTGTACGTAGTATCGCCAATGGTAACCTGCCGTTCCTGCATGGCTTCAAGTAAAGCGCTCTGCACTTTTGCCGGCGCTCGGTTAATTTCATCGGCCAAAACAAAATTTGAAAAAACAGGTCCCTTGCGAACATAAAATTCGTTCTTGCTTTGGTTATAAATCATGGTGCCAATTACATCGGCAGGCAACAGGTCAGGTGTAAACTGTATCCGGTTAAAACCGGCATTAACCGACTGCGACAGCGATTTGATGGCAAGCGTTTTTGCCAGGCCCGGCACGCCTTCCAGCAAAACATGGCCATTGCTCAGCAGCCCAATCAGCAATCTTTCAATCATTGCCTGCTGCCCAACAATTACTTTACTTAATTCATCATTAATACGGGAAACAAATCCGGATGCATGTGAAATTTTTTCGTTTAGCAAACGAATGTCTTCAGAAGTTTGAACCATATGTTTTTAATTTTTTTTGAGCCGGGCTGCAAATCTTTAATCAGCTTCACAGGCGTCGCACTCTTGTACATTATTCCTTTATTGAGCATTTATTGTTTTATTCTTTTAACCGGTAACTGCCATCCACAGTTTCTGTTTGCAGAAGAGTTTGCAATTTACGAACTATGTATCAACAATAATTTTGCCGTTTTTATGTACGGGGCAAAACTTTGTTAAAATGATATTAACTTCATACAAACATTTTTTTATGATAGACATGAACCTGATTACAACCGCTAATAACCTGGAAGGTTACAGAATTACCAAACACATTGGCGTAATAAGGGGCATTACTGTACGCAGCCGAAGCATCTTTGGCAATATTGCCGGTGGTTTTCAAACATTGGTGGGTGGCAAGCTTAGCATCTATGTAGAGCTTTGCGAAAAAACAAGGGAAGAAGCTTACCAACTAATGATACAACATGCCAACGAACGTGGCGCCAATGCCATCATCAATATGCGTTACGATGCCAACGAAGTGATGAACGGTGTAACCGAAGTGCTTGCTTACGGTACTGCAGTGGTAGTTGAAAAAATTTAAAGTTAGCTTAGGTATCTTCCTACAATTGGAATACGCCTGCCCACACCAAATGCTTTTGGCGAAATACGGATGATGGGACAAAACTGGTTACGTTTATATTCATTTATGTTCACCATCTTCAGCACCCTGTCAACAAGCGCTGCATCAAAACCCTTTGCTTTAATTTCGTTTGGCCCCTGCCTTCTTTCAATATACTGGTATAAAATCTTATCAAGTATTTCATAATCGGGCAACGAGTCGGAATCTTTTTGTCCCGACCTTAATTCGGCGCTTGGTGGTTTTGTAATGATGTTGGCCGGTATTATTTCTTTATTGCGGTTTATATATTTTGCCAGTGCATACACCTGCAGTTTATAGCAATCGCCTAAAACACCCAACCCGCCGGCCATATCGCCATACAATGTTCCGTAGCCGGTTGCCAGTTCGCTTTTGTTGGATGTATTCAATAAAATATATCCAAACTTATTGGCAATAGCCATCAATAAATTACCACGGCTGCGGCTTTGTATATTTTCTTCTGCTATACTAAAAGGCAGCTCCTTAAAAACAGGTTTCAGTTCTTCTAAAAAACTTTTGTATATGTTTTCAATAGGAATAATATCGTAAGGGTTTTTTAAATTTAAACTCAACTGTTCGGCATCATTAACCGAATGCGATGTAGAAAACTGCGAAGGCATTAAAACAGCCCGTACATTATTATTTCCCAAAGCAGTGCAGGCTAAGGCAAGTGTAACAGCGCTGTCAATTCCACCACTGCTGCCCAGGATAGCTTTGCTAAAACCCATCTTGGCAAAATAATCATTAATGCCTATCACAATGGCATCATGCACCTGTTTAATGTTCAGGTTTTCATCAAGCCCCAATGGTTCCAGTTCTTTATCCGGCACCCGGCTTGCAGGTTCAATCACCGCTGCATCAATACTGCCATCATCATTTAAATTAAAACCTTGCAATGCTTCTTCAAACATAGGCATGCTGCCGCAAAGGTTGGCATCCTTATCAAACACAAGCGATGCACCGTCAAAAACAATTTCAGTTTGACTGCCAACGGCATTGCAATAAAACAAAGGCAATTTATATTTAGTTACATTGGCTTTAATGGTGGCTTTCCTGTCTTCGTCATGCGTATAATCAAATGGCGATGCAGATAAATTTATCATCACATCGGGTTGCTGCTTCATCAGTTCATCCATCGGGCAAATGCGGTATAAAGGATTATCGCCCAGGTTCCAAATATCTTCACAAATAGTTACAGCCAGCCTCTTACCTTTAAATGGTATAATGTGCCAGTCATAAGCCGGTTCAAAATAGCGGTATTCATCAAACACATCGTAGTTGGGCAGGCATGTTTTATGTACAACAGATTTTATTTCTTTTTCGTGCAGCAGGTAAGCAGCGTTAAATAAATCTTTTCCTTCCTTAATGGGGTTCCTGTCTGGCGCACCAATTAATACAGCAATTGTATCTGCATGTTCTTTTATGATATCAATGGCGGCATAACTTTTATTGATAAAATCATCAAACTCTAAAAAATCACGTGGGGCATAGCCGCACACAGACAGTTCGCTAAACACAATCAAATCGCCGCCCTGTGCTTTTGCTGATGTTATTGCATCGATAATTTTTTTTGCATTGCTTTCAAAATTGCCGATGTGATAGTTTTGTTGTGCAAGAAATATTTTCATACTTCAAACCCTTAAAGGGGCTTAACTTTATGTTTTGAAATGATTGTTTTTATTTGTAAAGTTAATTTAAGAAAATGAAAATATTTTTTGGATTTATCTTATGTGCTTCATTGTTTTGGTCGTGCAACAATAATGGCCCCGATGTTTCAAATATTAAGGTACAATTAAAAACCATGCGTTTTGAAAAAGGCCTTTTTAATATAGACACTGCTAACTTCTCTCAAAATTTAGACAAGCTGATTGCGGCCTATCCTTCATTTGGTGAAAACTTCCTTTCTACCATCTTAAATGCCGATCCCAAATGGAGCGCCGATAGTACGGCTGCTTATGTACATGGTTTTACAACGGCTTACAAACCTGTGTACGATTCGGTCGCTGCTGTTTTTAAAGATTTCAGCAAATATGAAGATGAAATAATACAGGCTGTGAAATATGTAAAATATTATTTCCCCAATTTTAAAGACCGCAATAAGATTATCACCTACATTGGCCCGCTTGATGGCTATGGCGATATCCTGAGCGATGATGCATTCATCATCGGTCTGCATCATCATCTTGGTAAAAATTTTTCATTGTACAAATCTACATTGGTGCAGGAAACCTATCCCGATTATATAAGCAATCGTTTTACACCTAATTACATTGTTGTTAATTGTATGAAGAATGTGATGAACGACCTTTATCCCGAAAAGATGGACGACAAACCATTGGTGCAACAGATGGTTGAAAAAGGTAAAAGGCTTTATGTACTATCAAAACTATTGCCGCAAACAGATGAGTATATGTTGATTGGCTACACAAAGGAACAGTTGAAAGCTGTGTACGAACACGAACAGGCAGTATGGGCTTTGTTTGTACAAAATAATTTTTTACAAACCATCGATGCTAATATCATCAAAAATTATATTGGCGAAAGCCCCAAAACACAGGAACTGGGTGAAGCGTCACCGGGCAATATTGGTAGTTTTGCAGGCTGGCAAATTGTAAAAAAATATATGCAAAAGAACCCGGCAACAACATTGCAACAGTTGATGAATGCAGATGATGAAACCATCTTTGCTAATGCAAAATACAAACCCTGATATCAGGCAATATTTATTTTCTGTAAAACCACTACTGGTTTTTTTCCTAAAAATTTCATCACCCTGAAATGTGAAACCAATGCGCCGGTCATGGTTTCGTATTTATTATATGGCAAATTAAATTCGGCGCATTTAGCCATTACAATTTTGCTGATGGCCGGGTAATGAATATGGCTTACACGGGGAAAAAGATGGTGCTCAATCTGAAAATTTAATCCGCCAACAAACCACGATACCACCTGGTTGCCCATAGCAAAGTTGGAGGTTGTTTTTACCTGGTGCTCGGCCCAGGCGGTTTCAAAATGCTTATTGGTATCTAATGGCACATGCTCAAACTCAGTGTTCTCTACCACATGCGCCAGTTGAAACACAAGTGATAAAGTGATACCCATGGTTACATTTAAAACCATATAGCCTGCCAGCCAGGACAATAAACCACAAACCATTATTGGCAATACCATATAAAAAAATACATACAGGATTTTTGTAGCCCAAAAGATGATATGGTTTTTTGCAGTCATCTTCCATGCTTCGGTGGTATAAATTTTTCGTGAAAAATATTTTGTAAAATCCATAATAAAAATCCAGAAGATAGTTGACAGGGAATAAATAGGCAGCATGTACAAATATTGTATTTTATGTGCAGGCACCCATTTTTGCGATTCACATTGCCGTATGATAGGGCTTTTGGCTATATCGTCATCCACACCATCTACATTGGTATAGGTATGATGGATAATATTATGTTTCTGTTTCCAGAAATATGAACTTGCACCCAGCGCATTTAAGCTAAGGCCCAAAAAATCGTTTAGTTTTTGTTTAGTGGAATAGCTGCCATGGTTGGCATCGTGCATGGTGCAAAAACCAATTGATGCCAGGGTAAAACCCAAAACACAGCAAAACAATAAAGCCAGCCAGCCAGCCAGCGGTGCAAAAATCAACAAACAATAAAGGGCAATGGCGGTTGTAACTAAAATGATAGTCTTGATGAACAACCTCCAATCGCCGGTTTTTTTTATTTTGTTTTGAGCAAAATATTGTTCAACAGAAGCTTTTAAGCTAAGGTAAAATTCATTGTTACTCTTCGAAAAAGTTATTTTAGCCATAATGTTTATACTGGTATAAAAGGGACATGAGCGAAAAAAATATCCCGGTTTTTGTAAGGTACAGGAATCGGATTTTTAAATATTGTTGATAAAAAATTTTAAATACCTGTTGATGTATATTTAAAAGTAAATTAAAATTACATAATTAAAGGTTAATTCAATTCAGTTTAAAAGGGGCACACATATCAAATGACGGAATGATGACTTTAAATTCCTTTTTAGTGTTGATGTTCTCCATAAGATAAGTGCCGTACATTTTCCCAATCTCTGACCGCAGGTTGCAACCGCTTAGATATTGATACGATTGGCCGGGGTTAATTTGCGGCTGCAGGCCCACCACACCTTCGCCTTCCACTTCACGCAGGCTTCCGTTGCTATCGTATATATGCCAGTGCCTGCGCAATAGCTTTACCGCAAATGCATTACTGTTTAAGATGGTGATGCGGTATGCAAACATAAACTCGCTGTTTACAGGATTACTGTATTCAGGTTGATAATAAGTTTCTACGCTAATGGTAATCCCTTCTGATATTTTAGAAACCATGCTTGCTGTTTGCGGTAAAATTACATATAAAATCCGCTATTTACCAGTAATGGCACAAAGCTTTAACTATTATATTTTTTTTACCAGTTTATAACCGTTTTTTATTAACCATTGTAACATTTTATCACGGTTATCTCCCTGCACTATCACAATTCCATCTTTTACTGAGCCACCGGTACCACAAAAAGATTTTAATTGCTTGCCCAGGTTTTCAAGGTCGGGGCTTGTGCCAACAAAACCTTCTATGATTGTAACAGCTTTACCGGCCCTGTGTTTGGTATCTAACCTTATCTTCAAAGGTTGTTGTGCAGGTTCAATGGTTTCCTGTTCATCAATAGTTTCATCGGGCAATTTAAAATTAGGGTCGGTTGAGTAAACCAAACCAGCAATTGAATTTATTTTTTTCTTTGCCATGATAAAACACTTTTATAGTTGAGGCTGATTAATCACAGCAGTTTTGCTTTTAAACTCAGGTCTAAGCTCCTGGCCTGGTGAATGATGGCTCCGCTCGAAATAAAATCCACACCGGTGGCAGCATACGCTTCTAAATTATTTATGTTGATGCCGCCACTGGCTTCGGTTTCGTACCTGCCGTCAATTATTTTTAATGCCTCTGTAATTTGTTCCGGTGTAAAATTATCCAGCATAATACGGTTTACTTTGCCTGTGGCAACAGCTTTTTTTACATCTTCAATATTTCTTGTTTCCACTTCAATTTTTAAACCGGGTTTTTTCTGCTGTACATAGTCGTAAGCTTTATTAATGGCTTTTTCAATTCCCCCGCAATAATCAATATGGTTGTCTTTCAGCATTATCATATCATACAATCCAAACCGGTGATTAACGGCGCCGCCAATCCTTACCGCTTCTTTTTCCAGTAGTCGAAAATTTGGTGTTGTTTTTCTTGTATCAAGTAACCTTGTTTTATAAGGTTGTAATTTTTTTGTGTACTCATTTGTTAATGTGGCAATACCGCTCATGCGCTGCATACAGTTTAGCACAAGCCTTTCGCATTGTAAAATGGTATGCACTTTTGCTTTCACTTCAAAAGCCGTTTCGCCATATTGCATGGTATCGCCGTCTTTTTTAAAAGCTTTAAAAATAATATCCTGCTGCATATAGCGGAAAATAGTTTCGGCAACCGCTACACCTGCAAGAATTCCATTTTCTTTAATTTTTAATACTGCTTCTCCTTCTGCATCACTGTTTATTGAAGATAGTGTTGAGTGGTCGCCATCACCTATATCTTCGGCAAGTGCATTTTTAATAAGCTGTTGTAATTGCTGGTTAAAATCCATAATGGCAAAGCTACATACAAACTGATACAGAAAAAGTGATTGGGAATAATATTAATTCTTATCGTGTTATGCTATTACTTTATTCAGAAATGTTATTTTTTAATACGATTGTTATGCTATTTTATATTTTATTTTTTTGCTTCTCCAAAAAAGTAATAAAAAAAGAGCCCCGAAAACGATTACAGCCCGCTTTCGGGAATAAGCCCTGATTAAACTTTTGTACTACTGTAGCCTCAATATTAGTTCCCTGACAACAATTCAAACCGTTTAAGTACCACAACAGTAAATTCTGAAGCTGTATAAAAAAATGCCCCGGAAAAAATTCCGGGGCCGATTTTGTATAACTAAAAATGTTTTTTTATTCAAACGTTATTTCCTGCAACACTTGTTTATCGCCTTTTTGTTTCATATAAATTGTTGTACGGTAAGTGCCGTTTTTAGTAACCAATGTACCAATGCAATATTGCGAACCGGAGTTTTCTCCTTTGTGCATCACTTCAAAACTTTTAACAGCATTGGTTGTAAAAAAATCTTTCAGCACCAGTTCTGCCTGGCTTTTACTGTAATTATTACTTTTGGTTGGCATGTTCAGTTCTACCGTATTATCAAAATACTTTGCAATATCTGTAGCATTACCTGCTTTCATGGCGTTAATCACTTCATCAATACTTGAAAATAAAGTGAATGAAGTCATAAATGCACCAATAGTAATTAAAGTAAAAAAATGTTTCATATCCTTTAAATTTACAGCAATTAAATATCTAAAAACGTGCCAACGCCCAATAAATTACTACCAACTGCCATTTTTTATATCCTTTAAGTAAATATCATTTATTATTAGCTGTAAATATTTTAGTTTTATAAAATGGAAAATAAGAAAGTTATATTGATAATTATGGATGGCTGGGGCCTGGGTAAGAATAAAAAAAGTGATGCTATTCAAAATGCTGATACTCCGTTTGTAAGCAGCTTATATGCAAAATATCCTAATACTACATTGAAAACCTGTGGTGAATTTGTAGGCCTGCCAGATGGGCAGATGGGCAATAGTGAAGTTGGACATTTAAACCTGGGCGCCGGCCGTATTGTGTACCAGGAACTACAACGGATAAATGTTGCCATAAGAAACGGTGAAATGGCAAATAACAAAACTTTATTGGATGCTGTTAATTATGCAAAAGAAAATAAAAAGCCAATTCATTTAATTGGATTGGTAAGTGATGGAGGTGTTCATTCTCATATCAATCACTTAAAGGCATTAACAGATATATGTAAGCATAATGAACTGAGCAATGTTTTTATCCATGCATTTACTGATGGCAGGGATACTGACCCAAAAAGTGGCTTACAATTTTTAAGCGAATTACAAAAACATCTTGATGGTTCTGTAGGCGCAATTGCCAGCATTACCGGCCGTTACTATGCTATGGACAGGGATAAACGATGGGAACGGGTTAAACTTGCTTATGATGCTTTGGTAAATGGTATTGGATATAAAACCAATGATGTACTTGCAGCTGTAAGCAAATCGTATGAAGAGGGAGTTACTGATGAATTTATTAAACCGATAATAAATGAAACACTTAACGATGCAAACATCAAAGAAGATGATGCAGTGATTTGTTTCAACTTCAGAACCGACCGTTGCCGAGAAATTACAGAAGTGCTAACACAAACCGATATGCCGGCATTTGGAATGAAAAAACTTCCACTGCATTATACCACTATGACGCAGTACGATCATAAATTTAAAAATGTACAGGTTGTTTTTGAAAACGATGATTTAAGAAATACACTTGGCGAAATTTTGGAGCAAAATAAAAAATCACAAATACGCATTGCTGAAACTGAAAAATATCCGCATGTAAGTTTCTTTTTCAGTGGTGGAAGAGAAGTGCCTTTTGAAGGAGAAAGAAGAATTATGATTCCATCTCCTAAAGTTGCTACTTATGATTTGCAGCCCGAAATGAGTGCTTATGAAGTAACCGATGCAATTGTTACAGAGATAAACAAAAAATCGGCCAACTTTATTTGTCTTAACTATGCAAATGCAGATATGGTAGGCCATACAGGTGTTTGGGATGCCATTATAAAAGCAGTGGAAACGGTTGACAAATGTGTAAATAAAGTTGTTACTGCGGCATTAGAAAACAATTACACGGTTTTACTAACAGCCGATCATGGCAATGCTGATTATGCTATTAATGAAGATGGCACACCCAACACTGCACATACCTTAAACCTGGTGCCGCTTTTTTTAATAAGTAATGATGGCAAAGGAAAAATTAATCCGGGTAAACTTGGCGATGTGGCACCCACAATTTTAACATTGATGAATTTGCCAATACCAAAAGAGATGACAGGTGATATTTTAATTTGATAACAACATTAACCTTAACGTATGTTTAAAAAAATCCTGAAAAGAGTTTTCCAAATCTTATTAGTGGTGTTTATAATCATCCAATTCTTCAGGCCACAAAAAAACCAGGCTGAAGGTATAAGCCCCAATGATATCACCAAACTTTATGTAGTGCCGCAAGATGTGCAATTGATTTTAAAAACCAGTTGTTACGATTGTCATAGCAACAATACCATCTATCCCTGGTACAGCAATGTGCAACCCATTGCATGGTGGTTAAAAAAACATATTGATGATGGAAAAAAACATCTTAATTTTTCGGAGTTTGCCAGCTATCCCATACGCAGGCAGTATAAGAAAATGGAAGAAACCAATGAAGAAGTTAAAGAAGGAAAAATGCCGCTAAACAGCTACTTATGGGTTCATAAAGATGCTATACTAAATGATCAGCAAAAACTTGCAATTGCAAATTGGGTAACGGCTGTAAGAGATACCATAAAAGCAAATTATCCTCCCGACAGCCTCATCAGAAAAAAATATTAACTACCTTAGTACCCTTAATTCTTACATGTCTATAGTTAAAAAACAGACTATTGCACTGGGCTTATTATTGCTAACTGCATTGCCGCTATTATTTGCTGCCGGTGTATTTATAACTCAATCCATTTTACAACAACAAAGAAGAATGCGTTTTAGAACGGAAACAATGGTAACCATCCAGCTTCCGGCAAGTGAAATTGTTTGGGTAAAACAGGGAAAAGAAATTTTGCATGGTGGAAAACTTTTTGATGTGAAATCTATTAATACTTCAGGCAAACTGATAGCGCTTACAGGATTTTATGATCATAAAGAAGACAAAATAGTAAAAGCGCTAAAAGAAATTGTTGAGCAAAATGAAGATGGAAACAGCCCGGTGAATAATTTCCTGGTAAAATTTTTATTTTATCCAAAAAGCAATGATGTAAACATATTTTCAATTCAAAATTATTGGGCAATCAAAAAACACCGGTTCCGGGTATATTCCGATGTAATTAACAGGCTTGTGTACCCTGCGCCTGCCCCTCCTCCAAAGTTTAGTTTGTTATAAAAAATTACTGTAAAAAAAAACAGTTGCAGCTCTCTTTAATTCTTTACATAGCTAAAGATTAATTAGAGCAACCTTATTTTATTTAAACTAAACATGTTAATATGAAACATTTCATCATACTAATACTATGCCTGGTTTCATTTACTGCTTTTTCACAGAAAAAAGTTTCGGGCAAAGTAGTAGATGCAGGCAATAACAATCCGTTAATGGGAGCCACCATTTCGCAAAGTGGCGGAGCGGTAACAACTTCCGATAAAAACGGGCAATTTACAATTGATTGCAGTAAATCTTCTGTAATCACCATTTCGTTTGTAGGTTATGAAACCGTTAATTACTTTATAAAAAACTGTAACGACAATATTAAAATTTCTCTTGTACAGGTTGCATCAAATTTAAACGAGGTTGAAATAACAGCTACATCAAATCCCAATAAATCACTTTTATACCAACCTGTATCCATCTCAAAACTTTCAACCACCGAATTAAAAAGAAGTACCGGTTTGTTTTTAGATGATGCTATTAATACAAATGTACCCGGTGTAACTATGAACAGGAGAGCAGTGGCTTCTGGCCAGCAATTCAACATCAGGGGCTATGGTAATGGTGCAAGAGGTACAAGAGGCGTTAGCAGTAATTTTGACGGGCAGGGGTATAAAGTATACCTGAATGGTTTTCCGGTTACAGATGCCGAGGGCATTACCACAATGGATGATATTGATTTTGGATCGATAGGAAACACCGAAATTGTAAAAGGCCCGGCTGGTACTTTATTTGGTTTAGCCATTGCCGGTGTTGTAAACTTAAATACCATTAAACCCGAAGCCGGTAAAACATCTGTTGGCCAGGATATACTTGTAGGTAATTATGGATTACAACGTTACACTACACATTTTCAAATGGGTACCGACCATGCATCAATCTTAGTAAATTATGGGCATCAAAAATCTGATGGGTTCACCATCCACAATAAATCACATAAAGACTTTGTAAATCTTGCAGGTAGTTTTCAACCCAATACAAAACAAAGTATAAATGTGTATGGCGGCTATAGCAACAGTTACGATCAAAGAAGCGGTGAATTAACTTACACACAATTTGAAAATGAAGATTATACAGGTAATATCAGGTATATCAGGAACAATGCACACAGCCAGGTATATACTGTACGTGCAGGCATTGGGCATACGTACATGTTTAACAACAAAATCAGTAACAACACTTCTGTTTTTGCAACTGCATTCAACAGCAATGTAAGTTCGGCCGGCGGGTGGACAGATAAAGCCTCTACCAACTTTGGCTTACGTTCAACTTTCGACACAAAATTCTCTGTTGGAAAAAACATGAGTCTCAATGGAATTACAGGCGTAGAAACTCAAAGGCAAAATTCAACAACACTTGGTTATACTATGATAAAAAACCCGTTGGATACAGCATCCGTTTGGGTTTACGGCAATCCATATTATTATGTAATTGGCGCCAATACTTCTAATGTGTACAGTACATCGGCCACCACATCTTTATTTACCGAGTGGACTTTAGCCCTACCAAGTGATTTTTCTATTACAGCAGGTATAGGTATAAGCAATATGAAAATAACACTCGATGACAGGTTTTATTCTTCATCAACACCAAACAAACCTACGCATTACGATACCACATACAAATTCAGGGCATCGCCACACATTGCTATTAACAAGGTGTTCAACAAAAATATCTCTGCTTATATTTCATATAGCAAAGGATACAAAGACCCGGTAAGTGCTTTGTTTTACATTCCGTACAGTTCATCGCTGGGCCCCAATTCGGGAATTGTAAATAACCACCTTAAGCCCGAAGTAGGTAATCAAATTGAAATAGGCTCAAAAGGTACTTTGCTTAATAATAAATTAAACTATCAGCTTGCTTTATTTAATGCAGTATTTTCAGATAAGCTAACAACGGTAGCAGTTCCAAACCCAAACAACACTGCTGTTTTATATAATTATGTTGTTAGTGGAGGCAAACAAGTTGATAATGGAATTGAAGCCCTTGTAAAATATAATGTGTACGAATCGGCTAATGGTTTCTTTTCGTCGGTATCACCATTTGCTAATTTCACGTATGCCGATTATACTTACAAGAATTTCAGTTTTCAAACCATAGGTAAAACAACAAGCCTGCCGCAAAAAGATTCGGCTTTAACCAAAGATTACAGTGGGCACAGGGTACCGGGTGTATCAAAAGTTACTGTAAACTTTGGAGTGGATGTTATTACAAAACCGGGTATATATGCAAACTTCACTTATTCATATAAAGATGGCCAGGAAGTAACTTCACTTGGTACACAAACTGGCGAACCTGTTGGTGTAGTTGTAAGTGGTGTTACCAGCATCCCTTACCATGCAGGAAGTTACAGTTTATTAAATGCTAAAGTGGGTTACAAACATTCATTCGGCCGTATTGGCCTGGATGCATATTTTGCAGTAAATAATATTACTGATACAAAATACCCAATCATGATTTTTGTAAACCAATATACCGATACTTACATAGCAGGTCCAAGGCATGCAAATGTTTTTGGTGGTTTAAGTTTAAAATATGATATAAGATAAAATAAATAAAAGAGGCAGTTTTAAGACTGCCTCTTTTTAAAAAAAACTTACAATGAAAAAACTAACATTAATTGCACTTGCATTTTCGTTTATTTTTATTTCCTGCGGAAGGTTTGGCAACAAAGAAATGGATGGTACAAAAGATATGCGTATTGTTTGCTTATCTAAACATTTAACCGAATATGTTTTTGCATTGGGTAAAGGCCATAATATTGTGGCTGTAGATTTAACCAGCACATATCCCGATAGTGCAAAGCTGTTGAAAACAGTGGGATACCATCGTGCATTAAACCCCGAGGGTATTATTGCAATGAACCCCGACCTGGTTATTCATAGCAACGATATTGGACCCGAAAATGTACTGCCTCAAATTATAAAAGCCGGGTTAAATGTTAAAGCTTTTGGTGGCGCCAATACAATTGATAGTGCAAGAATATTATTAAAACAACTGGGTAAATTTTTTGGTGTAGAAAATGTTGCAGATTCATTAATAAAAAAGATGGACGATGGTATTGCAAAAGCAGCCGATACATTAAAAGCTTTAAACTTAACCGATTCTTTAAAAGTGATGATTATTCATTTTGGACAGCGTAATAACACCTATTTTGTTATGAGTGGCCGAAATGGTGTTGGCGATAAAATGATACGCCTTGCTGGATGTACACCTGCTACATACAATGGTAAAGGCGCCAGGGGCATGAGTGCCGAAGCTGTTGCACTGGCTAATCCGGATATCATTATAGCCACCGACTTTGGTTACGACCGTATGGGCAGCATGGATAAATTTATCAGCAGTGTGCCCGGCGTAGCATTAACCAATGCAGGAAAAAACAAACGAATTGTACGTTTTGAAGAACACGACCTGATTTATTTTGGCCCTCGTACAGGCGATAATGTTATTAAATTAATTAACCTGCTTCATCCTTCAGCAAGTGCTCAAAAAAAATAAATTTTTTATCCCTGTTTTAATTACCCTGCTGGTAGCAGTATTAATTTGTGCCATAGCTTTTGGTGCTGTATCAATATTACCATCCGAAATGTTTTCGTCATTAAAACATTTTTTCCAGGGAAAAAACCCGGCAAATATTTATGAAGGTGTTTTCATCGAATTAAGATTACCCAGGGTTTTATTATGTGCTATTACCGGCTCCATACTTGCGGTTAGTGGTGTGTTAATGCAGGGCTTGTTCCGCAACCCTATAGTGGAGCCGGGCCTTGTAGGAACCAGTGCCGGCGCTGCTCTTGGCGCCTCTTTTGTTTTTGTAATGGCGCCAACATTTAGCCCGGCCATTAAAAGTATTACCGGCCCCTTGCTGGTACCAATTGTTGCTTTTATTGGCGCATTGCTGGCAACTTATATTGTGTATGCCCTGGCAAAAAATGCAAAAAGGGTTTCAATTATGTCGTTGCTGCTGATAGGTATTGCAATTAATGCTGTTTGTTTAAGCGGCACCGGATTTTTAAGTTATATAGCAAGAGACCCTCAAGCAAGAAGTATTACCTTTTGGAACCTGGGCACTTTTTCCGGTGCATCCTGGCAACAGGTTTTTATAGTAGGCACAGTTGCTGCCATCATTTTTACTTTTTCGCTTAGGTATTCAAAACAACTGAACACTTTATTACTGGGCGAAGAAGAAGCAGGTTACCTGGGTGTAGATGCCGATAAATTAAAAATGAGGGTGATGTTGCTGAACACAGCAATGGTATCGGTGGCAACTGCATTTGTGGGTGTAATAAGTTTTATGGGATTAATAGTACCGCATGTATTACGATTGCTTATTGGCAGCGATAATAAAAAACTTCTACCGGCCTCAATGTTCCTTGGTGCAATGCTACTTGTTCTGGCCGATATGTGTGCAAGGCTGTTGCTTGCCCCTGCCGAAGTGCCTATAGGTATCATTACATCGTTGGTGGGTGCACCTGTTTTTATAGTGTTACTTAAACGTTTTAATGTATTAAACGATAAAGGAGGTTATAATGCTTAAAACAGAAAACATATGTTACCGGGTTAACGATAAATTGATATTAAATGGTATCAGTGCAGTTTTTAAACCCGGCGAATTTAATATGATACTGGGACCAAACGGTTCGGGCAAATCTACCTTCTTAAAAGTATTCAGCGGCGAATTACAAAAATATAATGGCAACGTTTTTTACGATGACAAAAAAATTGCCCTTTATAAAAAAGAAGAATTAGCAAAATACAGGGCAGTAATGAGCCAGCAACCAGAGCTAAGTTTTCCATTGATGGTAGAGGAAGTGGTGATGATGGGACGGTATCCGCATTTTATTTTTAATCCAAACAAAAAAGACATCAGCATTTGTAACCAGGTGATAGAACGAATGAACCTCACTTCATTTAAAGAAAGAAATTATCTTACACTTAGCGGTGGCGAAAAACAACGGGTACAATATGCCCGGGTGTTGGCACAAATTTGGGAAAAACCTATTACCGGTTATCGATACCTTTTTTTAGATGAACCGCTAAACAGCCTTGATATAAATTACCAACATGAGTTTTTACAAATAGCAAAAGAATTTACAAATAACGATACCGTTTTAGTTGCTGTTATGCACGATATTAACCTTGCCATACAATATTCTGATAACTTGTTCTTCTTAAAACAAGGCCAATTAATTGCTCATGGTAAACCCATTGAGGTACTAAGTTCTGCACTTATAAAAGATGTTTTTAACGTAAACGCTACACTTATAAATAACCCGATATCCGGTAACCCGTTGGTAATTTTCGGCTGATATAATCAGGCAGGATTTCTTATTTTTGATAATATAAATTTTCATACCGTCTGCATGAACCGGCTGCACAAGCAAATAATCGCTTTATTATTCTTACTAATAGCAGCAGTGCCTTTATTTTTTTCAATGAAGTTTATTGTACAGGAGGGTTTGCTGCACCAGGCAGTTGAGAAAAAAATGAAATCGGTAGAACTGCAAACAATAACTATTGCAAAAAAAGATATTGTGTGGATAAAAGCCGGTAAAGAAATATTGCTTGATGACAAGTTTTTTGATGTAAAGCAATTTCATATTAAAGACGAGATGGTTACCCTTACAGGTTATTTTGATACGGAAGAAGATGAACTTGTATCATCATATAAAAAACAAACAGAAAAAAATAACCGGAACAATCCTTTCAATAATTCGGTTGTAAAATTTTTATTTTCTACAGATTACACCAGCTATAAAGAATTGCTGCTTGAAAAACACTGGCAGCTTGTTTCTGCAGCCTGGCCTGTGTTTGAGGAAAAATTACTACAGCATACTAAGCAGCCTTTAATACAGCCACCTAATATATAAATCCTGCATTTTTTAAATATTAGCGCATTTGTAAACAGGTGCGCTAATACTGCTTTGCATACAAAGTATCTTTCAATTTTTTATTTAAACTACTATTTATGAAAAAAATATTCATAACTGCCGGGTTTTTATTGGCAGCCTGTAATTTGATTGCTCAAAAAAAAGAAAACCCCGGCGATACATTAATTAAACATTCCGACCTTACAGAAGTGATTGTTTCGGTAAACAAATGGGAACAAAAACTAAATGAAGTACCCAATAAAATAACAAAAATTAACAAGGCCGAGATACTGCGTAATAACCCTCAAACCTCTGCCGACCTGTTAAACCAAACCGGCACTGTATTTATACAAAAAAGCCAGTTAGGCGGCGGAAGCCCCATGATACGTGGCTTTGCTACCAATCGTGTTTTGTTAGTGGTTGATGGTGTACGAATAAACAATGCTATTTACCGTAGCGGCAACCTGCAAAACATCATCAGCATTGATGCATTAAGTACACAAACCGCCGAAGTGATATTTGGCCCGGGCTCTTTAATATATGGCAGCGATGCTATTGGTGGCGTGATGGATTTTCACACACTGAATGCCCGTTTTTCAAAAGACAAAAAAATATTACTAAACGGAAGTGCTGTGGCAAGATATTCAACAGCCAATAATGAAAAAACTTTTCATGCCGATATAAATGCAGGGTGGAAAAAGTTATCGTTACTGTCATCTTTCAGCTACAGCAAGTTTGGCGATTTAAAAATGGGCAAACATGGCGGGCAGGATAGTTACCTGAGGCCCGAATACGTAGAAAGAATTGCCGGTATCGATAGTATAGTAAAAAATGATAACCCAAGAATACAGCGGTTTAGCGGTTACGATCAAATTAATTTTTTACAAAAAGTTCGTTACGCACCAACTGAAAATTTTGATATACAATATAGTTTCATCTATGCAGGCACCGGCGATGCACCACGATACGACAGGCTGATACAATACCGAAATGGTAAGTTAAGATTTGCCGAATGGTACTATGGGCCTATGTTATGGCGTATGCACAACCTGCAGTTGTTGCACAGCAAAAAAAATGTTTTGTATGATGATGCAAGGGTAACCATCGCTTACCAGGATTATGAAGAGAGCAGGATTGACCGTACAAGAGCATCTTCTAACAAAAATATACAAACAGAAAAAGTAGATGCTATAAGCATCAATATTGATGCAACAAAAAAATTAAGAAAGGGCGAATTATTTTATGGTGCAGAATATGTATATAATAAAGTAGGATCGTTTGGAAGCAGAACAAATATCAATACAAATGTAACAACGCCGGCCGTAAGCCGTTATCCCGATGGTAGCACATGGAGCACCACTGGTATTTATGGAAGTTACAAAGTAAATATATTGCCCGTGTTTACTCTCACCGGAGGTTTGCGATATAGTTATAATACACTTAATGCCAGTTTTGATACCAGCTTTATTAAATTCCCTTACCAGGAGGCCAAAATTAAAGACGGTGCTTTTACCGGCAACCTGGGCCTTGTTTACAGGCCGCATGAAACCTGGCAGATAAACGGAAATATTTCTACAGGATACCGCATGCCTAATGTAGATGATATAGGTAAACTTTTTGAAAGTTCTCCCGGCAACATTACTGTACCCAATCCCAATCTTAAACCTGAATATGCCTGGAACTTTGAAGTTGGAATTGTAAAAAACATTCAACAAAAATTGAGGGTTGAACTAAACGGTTTTCATACCATACTTACTGATGCCATTGTAAAAAGGCCTACCACTTTTAATGGGCAGGACAGTATAATTTTTGATGGAGTGAACAGCCGGGTTGAAGCATTACAAAATGTAGCCAAAGCTACTGTTTGGGGGTTTCAGGCAAGCGCCGAATATTATTTTATAAAAAACTTATCTATACAAACACATGCTAACTGGATAAAAGGAAAAGAAACAGATGAAAACAATAATGAACAAGTAGCGCTAAGGCATGCACCACCTTTTTATGGAAGTACATTATTAAAATACCGTTTCAAAAACCTGGTGGTTGAAGCCTCGGCAGTGTATAACAGTAAAATTAAAAATGAAGACCTGGCACCATCCGAACAATCAAAAACTGATATTTATGCAAAGGATGGAAATGGTAAACCTTATTCGCCCAATTGGTACACATTAAACCTAAAAGCATCGTACCAGTTAACAAAAAACCTGCTTGTAACAACCGGTTGGGAAAATATCACTAACCAAAGATACCGGCCATATTCATCGGGAATTGTGGCTGCTGGCAGCAATTTTATTATTGCACTAAGGGCAAGCCTTAATTAAAAAATTGATAAACTGATTTAGAAACATTTAAAATTTAAATCCCTATTATATAAAAAACAAGCTATTAAACTATATTAAATAAGATAATGTTTTACTCTCATGTTAAAAAAATGGGAGTAAACCAGTCGTACCCAAATGCAGCTTAAATACAAAGTAAATTGTCTATATTTAGGGTAAACAAAGCACAAATATGACTGAAGAGCTCATGCTATCAGGATGCAGGAGGAATAATGCTGCCGCCCAGGAGGCATTATATAATCGTTTTAGCCCACGAATGTTGGGTGTGTGCTATCGTTTTGCCAAAAACCGTGAGGATGCTGAAGATATGTTACAGGAAGGATTTATAAAAGTGTTTACACAAATACATCAATATCGTAACGAAGGCGCTTTAGAAGGTTGGATAAGAAGGATTGTGGTACATACCTGTATTAATATTCTTAAAAAGAACAAAAAATTTTCGGATAGTGTTGATATAACTCACGCCAATAAAATACATGTGAGAGAAGAAATGATTCCATCTATCATGCAGGCAAAACAAGTGGTAGAATGTATAAGAGCTTTGCCTTTGGGTTATAAAACTGTTTTAAACCTGTATGCTATTGAAGGTTATTCACACAAAGAGATTGCTTTTTTATTGGATATTGAAGAAAGCACAAGCCGCAGCCAATATACAAGGGCCAAAGCTATGTTGGAAGAAATTTTAGTGAAAAAGAAAATAATACAACAGTCAACCAGGAAATCTAATTTTTGGAGAGCTGTTTCACCGGGCTAACAATTTTTAAACCCGGCATTACCAATAACTACTATGAAATTTAAAAATGGAGAACGAATACTATACTGATGATTTTGAACAACTGCTGAAAGAAAAGGCAAACCAGTTCAGGATGTACCCATCAAAAAGGGTATGGCATAGCATTTATAATAACCTGCACCCCGGCCGCAGATGGCCATCAATAGTAATGAGCCTGCTCCTGGTTTCTTCTCTTATCATAATTGGCTATTTAAATACCGGCGAAAACAATTTGGCAAAACGGATAAACACATCTTATACTGAAACACCTGGTAAATCTGAAAACACATCGTATGTAAATGTAAATGAAACCCAACCGGCTTCTATAGTAAAAATAAAAGAATCAGGCGGTGTTTATACAAATGCTTTTGATGATGTTTTAAACAATGAAACCGACTTTTATACTTATACCGTTGTTAGAAACAACAGGCCGGAAGGTTTCTTCAATACAACCAAAGCCGGTAGCGAAACCATATCTTACGAAGTAACAAAAAATAACGACAAGGGCCTGGTACAGCGTATGGATGATTATATTAAAAACAACCAGTTGTTTGCAGATGTTTCATTGGTAGCAGGTAAAAAAAATAAACCCTCATCAACAAAATCAAAAACTCAGGACGCTGTAGTAAATGAAAAACAAGTTGAAAGCGAAATTGATAATACCGAAGCTATAGCCCTTACAGATAACATCAACACACAGAACGATGCCGATAAATTAAAACCAGTTGAACAACCTACAGAACAAAATGTAAAACCTGAATACAACAGCAATAAAACATTAACTCCCGAAGACAAGGCATGGATAGAAGCATTTGCTTTACAAAATAAAAAAAGACATAATAAATTAAAGGGAAGACTTGCTTTTCAATTTTATGTTACGCCTGCTGTTAATTATCGCAAGCTAACAACAAAATCAAAAGGCTCTACAGCACCAATGGTTACCGGCGATTTAAATAATGCTATCAGCCAAAAACCCGGCTTTGGTATTGAAACAGGTATAAGCCTGCACTATTCGTTTGCAAAAAATTTATTGGTAAAGGCAGGGCTACAGTTTAATTACACAAATTTCAATATAGATGCAGACCAGTCGTACCACCCGGTAATAACAACCATTTTGCTGAACGATCCCGTAACAGGTTATTCATACCTGTCGCCAAGAAGCAGTTCTACCTTTAACCCTGTAAGCAGCGCTCCGCTTAAGCCAATTACTTTACATAACCGTACTTATCAAATTTCGTTACCTGTAGGTTTTGCTTATAAGTTAAGCAGCAAAGAAAAAGTAGATTGGTATGCAGGCGCTACTTTGCAACCAACTTATATTTTTGGTGGTAATGCACATATTGTATCGGCCGATCTTAAAAATTATGTTTCATATCCTTCTTCCATCAGCAGCTGGAACCTGAACCTGGGATTTGAAACTTATATGAACTTTAAACTGGGTTCTTATAATTTACAGGTGGGGCCGCAGGTACGCACCCAGGTTTTTTCTACCTATAAAAGAAATGTAGCGCTTATTGAAAAGCCGTATGCTGTTGGTCTTAAATTAGGGCTTACTAAAGGTTTTTAAATTTTATAAATACGATATTTAACGCAGCAAATTACTTTGCTGCGTTTTTTTACATTCAGTACAATAACCGTGGTTTTGCAATACGGGCCTTTACTTTTAATTTTGAATAATGAAATATATTGTAATCACCTTCCTTTCCATATCCGTTTTCGTATCCTGTAACCAGGGCAAAAAAGAAACAAAAGACAACAAAGCTGTTGTGGCTGATACAGTTCAACAAAAATTTTTTCCTGTAACTGCTTTTATAAAAGGAGAAATATTTGAAATTAAAAGTAAGGGCATCAATCCATTGTTATATACTACTCAAAACAACCATACCGATTCTGTATGGGTTAAAATTGAAAATATAGATTCGGCAGTTAGTGAATTTTTACACCCGGTAATAGATTCGGTTAACCTTACAAATCTTTTCACCGAAAAAAGTTTTTTAGACCAAACCATCAATACTATAACGTTTACATACGAAGCCAAAGGCCCCTTGCCCGATAGTATGAAGCTTAGGCATTGGGATGTCTATCTTGACCCGGAAACACAAAAAGTAAAACGAGTTTACCTGGTTAAAGAATTGGATGGAGGAAAGATGTTACAACTTACCTGGCTAAGTAATCAATGGTGTAAAATTGTAAGTATTAGTACTAATAAAGAAGGTGTATCTAAAGTAGATAAAGAAACAAAACTTACCTGGGATTTTTAAAAAATAATGACACAACAGGAATTTTCTGCAATTGCTCATACCATTCCCACACAGCCGGGTATCTATAAATATTACAACCAGGCAAACGAATTGCTGTATGTAGGCAAAGCAAAACATTTGCGCAAAAGGGTGAGTTCGTATTTTTCTAAAACGCTAACCAACTATAAAACACACGAACTGGTTCAGCGCATTCATCACATTGAGTTTACCATTGTAAATAACGAGCAGGATGCCTTTTTGCTGGAGAATACGCTTATTAAAGAGTTTCAGCCACGGTTTAATATCAGCCTTAAAGATGATAAGACCTATCCTTACATTGTAATAAAAAATGAACCTTTTCCCCGTGTGTTTTTTACCAGGCGGAAAATAAATGATGGCTCGCAATATTTAGGCCCTTATACATCTGTGGAAAAAGTAAGGGAACTGCTTGAAGTGATAAAACGCAACATACACCTTCGCAACTGCAAACTGAACTTAACTGAAAACAATATCAAAAAAGGAAAATTTAAAGTTTGTTTAGAGTATCACCTTGGTAATTGCAAAGGCCCTTGCGAAGGGTTACAAACTCCCGAAGATTACAATGAAGAATTATCACAACTGGTAAACCTGCTAAAAGGTAATCTTAGGCCGGTAATGCAGTATTTTAAAAAAGAGATGCAAGCTTGTGTAGCTGCTATGAAATTTGAAGAAGCAGCACATTATAAAGCAAAGATTGAACACTTAAAAAATTACCAGGTACGCTCGGCTGTAGTAAACACCCGTATGGGGTCGGTGGATGTTTTTTCAATTTTAGAAGAAGGTAATATGGCCTATGTTAATTACCTGGCTGTAAATGCCGGCACCATTGTACAAACCAAAACAATCATGCTTGAAAAAAAGCTGGAGGAAACCGCCGCCGAAATACTGGCTTTTGCGGCAGCACAATTAAGGGATAGCTTTGGCAGCAAAACCAACGAAATGATTGTACCCTTTGCCATTGATTTTCCTCAAGAAGAAATAAAGGTATCAGTGCCCAAAGGGGGCGACAAGAAAAAGCTGCTTGAACTTTCATTAAAAAATGTAAACTACTTTAGGAACGATCTTAAAAAAAGGAAGATGCTGAACCTTGAAGAAAAATCGGCTAAAGAAAAAACTGATGTGCTTAAACAATTACAAAAAGATCTGCAACTTTCATCGCTGCCCCTGCATATTGAATGTTTCGATAACTCAAACCTGCATGGCAGTTACCCTGTATCGGCCATGGTATGTTTTATTAACGGCCAACCCAACCGAAAAGAATACAGGCGCTATAAAGTTAAAACAGTAGTTGGCATTAACGATTTTGCTTCTATGGAAGAAGTTGTTTACCGGCGATATAAACGGCTTACCGAAGAGAAAGCTCCCTTGCCTCAACTTGTAATTATTGATGGCGGCAAAGGTCAATTGAGCGCTGCCATGAAAAGTATTACTGCATTAAAACTACAAAACAGCATCACCGTTATAGGCCTGGCCAAAAATGAAGAAGAGATATTTTTTACGGGAGATACCCAATCTGTAAAACTACCCTGGGATAGCGAAAGCCTAAAGTTAATAAGAAGAATAAGAGATGAAGTGCATAAACATGGTATTACCTATCACCGAAATTTACGAAGTAAAGGAACCTTTGTAAATGAGATTGAGCAAATAAAAGGCATTGGAAAAACTACAGCTAATTTGCTGCTTAAAAAATTTAAATCGGTAAAGAATATTAAAAGTAAAACAGCCGAAGAGTTAGAAGCAGTTATTGATAAATCAAAAGCTGCCCTTGTTTTCAATTACTTTAAAGGCCATTAAAAAAAATAGGGGCCGGAATAGAAATTCAGCCCCGTTTAAAATCCAATATCCTATGAAAAACCAAGACGAAGATATACATAAGATAGGTTACTGCATATACCCTAAAAGGGGTATTTTTAAAAAATAATTACCCCAAAGGGCAGCCTTATTGTTTTAAGTATAACATATTGCCGGTATTTTTAATAAACACCTGTTTTTATATTTCTTTTTAAAATATAGTTCAAATAAAAAAGCTCCCGTTTTTTCGGGAGCTTTTTAAATAATAATTTTATATTAATAAGACCAAAGGTCCTGTTCGTAGTTAAATATTTTCTCTTTAATATTTTCACCTTCCAGAAGTTGAAGAATAGGCTTATCTTTTAAACCGGGGTATTGATCAATAAATCTATCGTATGGGTTATCAATTGAGCTTTTAATAATGCGGCCATAAAACATACGGCTTTCAAACAAGTCTTCCCAACTCATCCGGGCGCCATAATTTTTGCCATTATACACATCGTATTTAGAGAAGATGGGACGCATATCGGGGTAATAAACCCAAAACAATTCTGTGGTACCTACAAATTGGTTTGTTTGTGCAGTGTACACATTCATTACCGGTGCAATACCCAAAATTCTCCAAAATAAACGAGAGCTTTCTTTATCAAAAATCACTTCTTCTTTTATCCTGAATTTATAAAATGAGTCCAACACAATGTCCCTGGATTCTGATTTGTAACCTGTAATATTACCAAGAGAATCATAAATTGGAATTTGAATAGGTTCTCCGGCTAATTTTTGTACAACTTCTAATTTGGTCATTGGTGTAGTAAACCTATCATCTACATTACTGAAAACAGTAACGGCACTATCCTGTATGGCTTTAAACAAAATTGAAATGAAGCGCTGGTTTCCGTTGTTTTCATCAGCTGCATACCTGAAAGGAAGGTTTATTTTTTCCCTGGTATCAATCTCCCGCCATATCTTATGGCGATAAAGTGCATCATCGGCTCTAAGGTTTTCGTAAGGCAGAGGTGTTCTGTCTTTAAGCATGGTTGTTTCCACAGCTTCATCGGGCCTTAATGATTTTTTTACCGTTGGTATAGGTAAACTATCATTAGGCGGTGGCGGAGGTGGTGCTGCTACAATAGCAACAGTATCAACCTGCGGAACGGTAGGTTGTATTTTTGCTTTTGTTTTAGACGATGCCGTTTTACGGGTGCTGGTACGTTTTTTTGAAGTACGCTTTTTTTGTGCTTCGGCTACATTTACAAATAAGCCTAAGCATACTGCCAGCAAAAAATATTTAAAATACTGCTTTTTCATAGCGTTTTATTTTTAAATACTCCTAGTATAATGAAAATCCAGGAGGGTTTTGAATTGTTCTTGTTACACCATCTGGCCCTACCACCTTAATGTTATCAAAAATTACTGATGAACCAGGAGCCAGTGTTCTCATATATTCAGCAGCAGGAGCCAAATTACCACTGTTTATAGTAATTTGTTTTACATTCCTGTCACCAGGGTTATTAAAGTAAATAGTTGCGCCTGTTACACTAAATCGTGCATCAAAATCAAAATTTTCCAATTCAGCTCTTACAAATTGCTGGCCTCTGAAAACATTTGAAAGCATTTTACCTCCTCCACTTGGACCAACCTTAATAATCGGGTCAGGAATACGCTTAACCCTGAAATCAAATTTACTTGATTTACCATCTGCAGTAACTGTAATGCTTGCTGCGCCTACCTGTGTCACTTTTACTATCCTGTTAGATCCTGATCCTGATATAGTTCCACCGGTCATAGATACAGAAGTCTTATCCCAACCTGATCCGGATGAAATTGTAACAGGGTTATCAACACCTATATAAAATACATTCATCTTATCTAGCATCACTGCTGCTCCACCCGGAATACCTACTGTATATTCAATGGTTTTGCTAATGGCAACCGGTTTTCCGTCTTCTCCAATAAAGCTACCGCTTACCTGTATAGTATGTTTACCGGCTCCGCTTACAGTTGTTTTATATTCGCCCTGGCCTGCTACAAGGTTAATTGGGCTGCCATTAATGCTGATATTTGATTTAACCGTAGAGCTATATGCGCCTACACCGGCTGTTACAACTAATTCCTGGCCCGGCATTAAATAATTTGAATTTTGTCCAACTAATACTCCTACCTGGTCCATGTGTACTTCTACAGCGCCAACCTGGCTATGGCAATAACTAACTATTTGGTTTTCTACCGTGCGTATATTATTTTGAAACTTGCTCAAAATGGTTAATGCTGCTACGGTTGGCGTCATATGAAAATAACCTGTAACAAAATCTTTTTTCCCTTCCTTGCCTTCCACTCCTTCTGTACTTACAGGAAAATTATTTTCAAACTGTGCTTTAATTTTTGGATCAATGTTCAGCATATCAGCCTTAAATTTCTCCAGTTTTGCTTTTAGTTTAGCGCCTTCGCCATTGGTTTCAAATAAACGTGTAGATGCGTCAAGGTTATCTTCTTTAAAATCCTCTTTTCCATCTGATTTTATAGTAAGCCCTGCGCCTTTTTTAAGTTCTTGTTTCAGGTTATCTATATAAGTAACCAGTTCTGCAGCATAATTTTTTGCTTTCTCGGCATTGGGTTGCCATACAGCAGCTTGTAATTTGGTCTTATCATCGTTTAACTTATCTGTTAAAGATTTATAAAGCACTTCGTTTGATGCATTAATGTTTGCGCTTGAATTTTGCAAACTTTTATCCACCGTTTTAAAAGCCTCAATAACTTCCGCTGATACGTTCAGCGCCAGAATAGCTGTTAACACTAAATACATAATGTTAATCATCTTTTGCCGGGGCTCTCTAGGTAAAGCCATAATATTTTGATTTTACGATTGTTAGTTTAAAATGGTTTTCTTTGTTTATTGGGATGATACTTTTATGTATTAACGGCCACCCTGCATAGCACTTAGCATGTTACCATACACTGCATTTAATTTACCCAGGTTATTAGCCAATACACTAATTTGTTCCTTAGCCTTTCCAGCATCATCTACTGTACTCATCATAGTTTGGCTGGCCTCGGCAAGTTTACCATAAAAAGTGTTTAACGATTTTAAATGATTATTGCTTTCTTTAAGTTCAAGTTCATAAATGGTATTTAACGAGCCCAGGTTTTTAGTTAATACCTGTACCTGCTCGTGAAAACCCTTGGCGCTATCGGCAGCATTGTTAAAACTGCTCATGGTAGCAGCGCTACTCGAAAATGCAGTTGACATACTGCCCAATGCTGCGGTAGCTTCTTTTGTTTTATTGCTGAAATCGCCGGTGTTTTTAACCACATCGCCAATTTCGTGCATATTGCCAACCGTGCTGGAAAGTTTTTGAAAACCTTCGCCCAGTTTTTTAAGGTTGGTAGGAGTGATATCTGCACTTTGCAGCATCTTATCCATTGACTCCAAAGAAGGATTTTGAGAAACGATATCATCTGGCTGGTCGTCTTCCTCGTGATGTTTTGGTTTTACCCATTCTACAATTGCGTACACAAGAAATATGGCTGTTTCGCACCACATACCAATTGTTAACATCAAATCAGCAAAAGGCTGGTGTGTAAGTTTTGCCCAGGCTGCAAATATTACTACGGCAGCGCCGGCACTTACCAAAACATCGATTAAGGTTAAAAAGGTTCTTTTGTTGTGAGCCATGATTTTAAAAATTTAGAGTTTTAATTTGGAGGTTTTTTTATGTTTGAATATATATACGTTGTATAGTACCTGAACAACCATCCAGGTACTTAAAACAACAGTAAATAGTTAATTAAAAAATGATTTATTTTTTACCTTTTTTTTGAGCTGGTGGTAAATCAATTACACAACGGAAACCTATATAAGATTTGGATGTATCCTGGTATTCGTAAGTACGAGTACCCGTTCTCAAGAAATAACCAACATCTTTCCAGCTTCCGCCCCTAATTACTTTACGCTTATCACGGGGTTTATCTGTTTCTTTGGCATTGTACCTTATATCGGGGTTCATATCATGTTGAAAATTGTAGGCGCCTTCATAATACAATGAAGAAGTCCATTCTGCAACGTTACCAGCCATATTGTACAAACCAAAATCGTTTGGCCAGTAAGCATCTGCACGAACGGTGTAGAAACCCCCATCTTCAGGGTAGTTACCACGGCCCGGTTTAAAGTTAGCCAAAAGGCATCCTTTTTTATTACGCAGGTAATAACCGCCCCAGGGATAATCAGCTTGTGAACGGCCGCCTCTTGCAGCATATTCCCATTCAGCTTCTGTAGGTAACCTAAAGTCAGATTCTGTATTCCTTTTCTTCGATTCCAGGTATGCATTTAAATAATGTGTCCTCCATTCGCAAAAAGCTGTTGCCTGTTTCCAGTTTACACCTACTACAGGGTAATTTCCAAATGCAGGGTGACTAAAATATTTTTTTGCCATTGGTTCATTATACGAATAAGCAAAATCTCTTACCCAGCATAATGAATCAGGATAAACAGGTATAGATTTTTTAATAATGAACTTAGAGCGTGGTATGGTTGCATCCCTGTTTTGGGCTGCTGCTTTATAATCAAACACTTCTGACTGATAAACAATTTTTGTAGCATCAAGTTCTTTTTTTCCAAAAATTCTATTATCAGGAGTAACAATCATGGCATCAACTTTTTCTAAAGTTGCCTTATCGTTCCATTTAATTTTATAAGCTTTATCCCAGTCAATATATTCATTTCCATCGGCCCCTTGTTTTACAAAGCCCATCAATTTTGCGCCAATAGAATCTCTTACCCAGTTAGTAAACTGGCGGTATTCATTATTGGTTATTTCAGTAGCATCCATCCAAAAGCCACTAATTGACACAGCTTTGTTACGAGCTGTTAATGCATAGCTCATATCTTCATCGCTTGCGCCCATGTGAAATGTTCCTGGTGGAATGTAAACCATGCCCGGAGGCTTTGGCAAGCTCCATTTTGATGATGGTGCAACCCCTATGAGTTGCCCTTTGTCGGCTTTGTAACCGGCACTGGATTTACTACCAGATTTTTTACAACTGACAGATAATGTTGTGATAGCTGTAAATGCTACCAGGTAAAAGAGCCTGTACTTCATTGTTTTTAACTTTGAGGGTATTGGGCAAATGTAATGATTATTTTGAATTATCATCGTTTTCTAGTTGATATTGAAATAATTTTTTAAACAATAATTTGAACCCGAAATTTGTAAACGGTATAAAATTGCAAATATTGTGTTTAAACTGCTTTTTTTGAGGTTTTTAAATTGAGGTTTTGCAGGTATTCAAGTCAGTTAAGGATGATTTTGCTGTAAAGGAAACTAAGTTTTTTACCTCCTCTCAAAAAAAATGAAGTTTTGTGTTTGTTCCTCTGTGCATATTCATAAACGATAAAACCCGGTTTTTACTTTGTTAGGAAAATCATAAAATTTTCTGGCAAAAGCTAAACACTTAATAGATGGCTATTTTTTCTTTAGGGAAGTAAGGTATAGTTCAAGGGCGCTAATCATACTGGGTGCTTGTGGTTGTGGTGCTTTAATATCAAGTACCAACCCTGCATCTTCAACAGCTTTAAATGTATTGACGCCAAAAGCCCCTATCCTGGTACCGTTTTGCTTAAATTTTGGAAAATTTTCTATCAGGCTTTTTACGCCACCGGGTGTAAACAAACATATAATGTCGTATTCCCTGGCTATTACTTCTTTTAAATCGTTGCTTATTATCCTGTATAGTACAGGTGTAGCATAACCGCAATTGTTTTGTATCAGCCAGTTTGTTATATCGCTGTCAAACGATTCTGAACAAGGGTACAAAAACTTTTCATTGTCTTTGTGTTTATTTATAACATCAAAAAGGCTTTTATTGGTACCATCGGCACCATAAAATACCTTTCGCTTACGGTATAGTATAAATTTTTGAAGATAAAGTGCCACCGCTTCGGTAATACAAAAATATTTGGTATCCTGCGATACACTCACTTTCATTTCGTCACAAATCCTAAAAAAATGATCTATTGTATTACGACTGGTAAAAATTACGGCGCTATAATTGGCAAAATCAATTTTTTGCTTTCTGAATTCTTTGGCTGTAATTCCTTCTACAATGATAAATGGGTGAAAATCAAGCTTTATGCCGTATTTCTTTGCTAAATCAAAATAGGGCGATTTTTCACCTTCAGGCTTAGGTTGGGAAATAAGAATTTTCTTTACAGGTTTTATAGAAGCAACAGTTTTTGATGAGCCATTTTTTATCATAAATATACTGCAGGGTGCTTTTGCAAAATTAAAGATTTTTAGATAAATAAACCATCACCCCTTTATAAATGAGCAAAATTGGTAATACCTCAATTCCAATAAGGTATAAGAAAAAATGAAAACGGCTAATCCGTAACTGGTGTTGTAATAAGCCATAGGACCTGAAAAAACGAAGAAAAAGAAGCATTACAATAAAAAGGCCAGAAATAATTAAACTAATGTGTACTATTTCTTTTGATGAAAAAGCAAACACTATTATTACCGGCACCAAAAAAATGCCAATTATTTTATTAATAAGAAAAATTATAAACAGATAGGTATCTGTAATTGCAGATAAACCAGTTACCCAACCCGTAAATTTAAGTGTACAAAATTTTATAAGATATACAACACCTGTTAATACAATGGCCGAAAGTAATAAAATCCAGTTATGATTTTCATCGGCATAGCCAATGTTTGCTAATAACAGGTAAACATAAAATCCGCAACTTATTATAAAGAACACATTAAAAAGCAAGGATGTTAATTTTGCTTGTATCAACTGGTCGGTTAACTGGCTTTGCCTTAATGAAGTATTAAAGAATACCCTGAAAAGATTATTAAAATAGCGGCTGTTAAAATACTTTAATATAGCCAAACACAATACTAACAAGGCAACTAAATAAAATAAACTGTCCTTTTCATTTGTTTTTTTTATATCAATAGCAAACGAAACCGGGCTTCCATCGCTGTTTAATATTTTGTTTTTATAGTGATAGGGCTGAGTGGTAGCCATATTAATGGCTACTGCCGAATCATTACTCAGCCTGTTTTTTGAAGTATCAACTTGTTTACCGGTAGTATCGGTATGTTGTGCCTGTGTAGCAACAGAAAATAGCAGGGTACACAATATAAAGAATACAAGCTGCTTCACTGATAATTATTTAGCTGCAAAAATAATTGCTGCCGACGAGAATGTTAAAAGTAATTGATATACCCAAAATGTATTTTTGATGCTTCCCTGATATTAAACTTAACATCGTTTCGTTTACCTGCTGCATAACTTATATTAAGCAACCCAAATTTTGTTTCAAAAGCAAGACCAAGGCCGGCTCCAAAAAAGCTATTGTTTACATCAATGTTTTGATATTTGTTTTTTGTCCATCCAACATCAGTAAATCCAAAGAAGTAAGAATTTAATGCCAACCTGAAACGATATTCTGCTGTAAGCACAGCATATTGCGTAGCATAAATACTCTCTTCATTAAACCCACGCATTATCTTGTATCCACCTATCTGGAACAATTCGTTACGGAATGTACCCGGGCTTGAGTAAAGCCCACCGTTAATTGCTGTTTTTAATGTGGCTTGCTTGCCCAGCGGAAAATAATGTGCACCGCTCAGCTTTATCCTTAATTGATACGAACGGTTTTTAACCGAATCATAAAGGCTTGCATAATTAAAAGATGTGTCCTTTATACTTAAAATGTCGGAATTTGGTTTAATATTTTTTATACCTATAGCTGCAGTTATATTCACTTCATTACCGCTACGTGGGTTAAGTCGGTAATCGGTGTTGTGCCAGTTGTAGTCAAGGCCTATGTTTACAGCTTTTACATCAATATTGGGCGGCAGCATTTTGGTAGCTTTCACCAGGTTAGTATCAACTCCCGAGCCCTGTAGAAAATTATTTTGCCATTGCACAAATATTTTACCAGCCTGGTTAGCAGCTAAAAGGTACTGCAAACCAAGTTGTGCATTTACCTGTAAAAAAGAAGAGTCTTTTTTAAACAGATCAAACAAAAAATCTACTCCAAAATTTGAATTAAAGATATATGGATATTGAAATCCAACATTCAGCCTGGGCGATTTAGGTTGCAACTGCTGCCATTTTAATAAGATGGTTTCGCCGTTATTCAATGCATTTTTAAGGTTAAGGTTAACATCGGCAGTAATTTGAAGTTTTGTTTGCTGGCCCGATGCAGGTAAAAATCCAATTAAAAAATCGGCCTGGCTGCTCCGTTTAGGCGCTAGGTATAAATTAAGAATAGCACCTGTACCCAACATGCCAATATTAGCAGGCTGTTGCTCCTGCAGGTAAGGCAGTTCTTGCAGGCGTTTACTTACCTGGTCAATTTTTTGCTGGTTATATAAACTGCCATTGGAGATATTTAAATAATGTTGCAAAAACTTTTTTGAAATTTTTCCTTTTCCAATAACCCTGATGCTGTCTAAAAAATATACCTGCCCTTTATCAGTTTTTAACCTTGCTTCCATTTTATCATCGTAAAGCCGAATACTGTCTAAATAAACTTTTGCAAAAGGGTAACCATTATTGGTATAATAGGTTAATATTTTTTGTTGCAGGCTGGTGAGTTGTTGCATGTTTAACAGCTTACCTTCATAATCCTTATTTTGAAACCTGCTGTAAGCTAATGCGGCTTTCTCCAAACTATCGGTATGCAGGTTAATCCAATAATATTGTTTGCCTAAAAACAAATGGATTAGTGTATAATTTTCTTTATCAAAAATACTATCTACCGATGCTGTTGGATAACCTTTTGAGCTTAATAAAGAAATTAAACCGCTGATATAATTGTAACAAGAAGATTTACCTGAAAAGCCTGTTTGTAATTTTAATAGCTGCAGGTTAAAGGCGCTATCTTTGTCAACCAGTTTAATTTGTAACAGGTAAGCAGGGCTTTTATTTACCTGTGCAATGACCGATGCAGAAAAAAAAATACCTGTACAAAGCAATACAGGAATCAATATTTTGCAGCGTATAAATTTAACTGGGGCCATCAATAATCAAATCTAAAATATTATCCCGATACTTTTGGGCTAAAAAAACAAAAACCTTGCCCGGCATTTATATTCATATTCCATTTTGCAAACAGGCTTGTCATTATTGTAATTTTCATTTTTCTACTTCAATGGGGCAAAAAGAAAAAATGATTAATGCAATATGTAAAGAGATATCCTTATATGCACCACATCAACACAAAGAAACAATTGCAACACTTTATTTTGGCGGCGGCACACCAAGCATTTTACATGAAGATGAACTGAAAAAAATTTTCGATTCTTTACATCAGCAATTTAGTTTTGCAGATGATATTGAAATTACATTAGAAGCAAACCCCGATGATATCACCGATAAAAAACTGCAGCAATGGAAATTATTAGGCATTAACCGCCTAAGCGTAGGCATACAAAGTTTTTTGGATGAAGAACTGTTGTGGATGAACAGGGTGCATACTGCAGCCGAATCTTTAGTTTGTATTGATAAAATACAAGCCGCAGGCTTTACCAATTTTTCTGTTGACCTCATTTATGGCTCTCCCATTTTAAATGATGATAACTGGAAAAAAAATGTAGCGATGGTGATTGAAAAAAACATTCCGCATGTATCCTGTTATGCATTAACGGTAGAACCAAGAACCGCCTTGCGCACGATGATTGCCCAGCAAAAAAAGCAGGATGTGGATACCGAAAAACAATCCCGCCAGTTTTTAATGCTTATGAATTGGATGAAAGCCGCCGGTTATGAACATTACGAGATAAGTAATTTTGCAAAGCCCGGTTACAGAAGCAGGCACAACAGCAGTTACTGGACCGGCGACAGCTACTATGCATTTGGCCCTGCCGCACATGGCTTTGACGGAAAAAAACGATGGTGGAATATTGCCAACAACAGCCTGTACATCCAATCGCTACAAAATAACATCATCCCGTTTGAACAGGAAACGCTTACTAAAACACAACAGCTTAACGAATATATTATGACGATGCTTAGAACTATAGAAGGCCTTGACTTAAATTATATAGTACATCATTTTGGCGAAGAAAAAAGTTTTATACTGAAAGATACAAGCCGTAAATATGAAAGCACCGGCATGTTAAAAATTAATAACAACCTTATTGTACTTACTGATAAAGGAAAATTATTTGCCGATGGAATTGCTGCTGCTTTATTTTTTTAAATGATAAAATTTTTATACAGCTTTACTTACAAGTGATGATGAGCCAAAAATATCTTTTTAAACCAATGATTGTTCAATTATATTAAATCCTTCGGCTGCAGGCAGGTTTTCCCACAGAATCTTATAGATGGTGCCGGCAATGGGCATATCGGCATTTATTTTTTTATTGATGATGTGCATACACTTGCTGGCATTATAACCTTCGGCCACCATACTCATTTCAAGTTGTGCTGCTTTTACCGTATAGCCCTTACCTATCATGTTACCAAAAGCACGGTTACGGCTGTGTAATGAGTAACAGGTAACCAACAGGTCGCCAAGGTAAACTGATGCAGCATAATTATTTTTCTTTTGCTCAACAGATGCCTGGCTGGTATCGGTATGCCCCACTTCAATATTTTTAATGCCGGCCTTTTTTAAAAAGCCTGCCATTTCATCGGCTGCATTGGCAATAAATACGCTTAAAAAATTATCACCGTAATCGAGTCCATGCGCCATGCCAGAGCCAACAGCATAAATGTTTTTTAACACGGCTGCATACTGCACACCAAAAATATCATCGTTAACAATAGTATTAATGTATTGAGTTTTAAAACAAGTTGCAATGGCAGTTGTTGTTTTTACATCAATACCGCTAAAGGTTAGGTACGATAATTTTTCTGCAGCCACTTCTTCGGCATGGCAGGGGCCAAGCACGGCAAAATAATCGTTGAGCGCTACAGCAAATTCAATAGAAAGGTATTCATTCAGTAAAATGTTTTGCCCGGGCAAAATGCCTTTTATGGCAGAGATAATTTTTTTCCCTTTAAAAATATTCCTGTCCAGGTCTTTTAATGCATCTTCTGCAAATGCCGATGGTATTACAATTACAACAAAATCGCTGTTGGCAATTACTTCGGCCGGATTGGTGGTTAAATGAAGTTTTGTAATATCAAAATGTGCTGCAGATAAATATTGTGGGTTGTGCCGGCGGTTAAGCAGGTATTGTATATCTGCTTCGCTCCTGTTCCACCAATATATTGAGTTACCGTTATCGGTTAAAATTTTTGCTATGGCTGTTCCCCAACTTCCACTTCCTAATATACCAAAACGCATGGTTAGTTTTTTCTTTTTAAATAATTACAGGAACGATTTTTTTATAACCCCAATTTAGCTACCGCAAGTTGTGCGGCCACCTGGCTGGCATCCTTTTTATTGTATCCTTTTGCTTCGGCAATCAGTTCGCCATCAACAGTGGCACCAATGGTAAACAAACGGCGGCCATTTTCAAATTTTTCATCCAGTGTTTCAAACTCAAGCGCCTTCCCGTTTTTATTAGCCCAGCCATACAGCCTGTTTTTGATGTTTATTTCCACATCTTCCAGGTCGTCCATAAACATGTGTGGCATAATAATGTATTTCTCCACCCATTTAAGTGTGCCAATATAACCTTTATCAAGATAAACGGCGCCAATCAAAGCTTCTAAAGTATTACCAAAAATTTGCGAAATCTTCAGCGCATTATCGTACTTATTATAAAAAGTAATTTTCTTAAGCCCCATCTTTAAAGCAATATCATTAAGCTTTTGGCGGTTCACCATTTTGCTTCGCATTTCAGTTAAAAAACCTTCGCCTTTGTACGGGTATTTTTTAAAAAGATAATGTGCCACAATTGAACTTAGTACCGCATCACCCAAAAACTCAAGCCTTTCATTATTTTCATCAGCACCTTCCCTTACACTGCGGTGGCTTAATGCAGTTTTGTACAAGGCAATATCGCCCGGCATAAAACCAAGCACATTGCTAAGTTGTTTTTTAAAATCCCTGTTATTTGCGTGGCTCTTGAAAAAAACTTTTATGAATTGCAAGGTGTAGTAATTGTTTTTATGAAATTGTTTTATTGCAATAAAATAAAATTAAGAAATTTTAAAGTTCCTGTAAAAAAGGAATGGTTTTTTAACCATTTAATTTTTTAAAAAAGCTAATACGTATTGGTCATGTCTTCATCAACACATATTATATAATCGGCTTTGTGTTTGTTTTCCTGCAATAAAGTTTTTATATCTTTTTGAGATACCGTTGTAATAGTTGCATAATGTAAACCCGGTTGCTTTCTTTTAAGATACCAGTTTATGCCATCATAGTTATCCGAGTGGTAAGAACCGTTGTAATGAATAAAAAGCGAGCCCGGCTTATAATTTTGTAAGATAAAATAAGCCATGGTAGCATCTTTGCTTGCCTGTGCCTTTGGCATATTAGCGCCGCCATGGCCACCCATCATTTCCAGCATTTTTACATAACCGGGTAAAGTGGAATCATAATCCATCGGTAATGGCGCCATCCAGCTTTTTTCTAATGCCGATAAACTATCCAAAGCACCAAATCCTTTTTTTGAAACCAGCGAAGCATATCGCCTGGGAATATTGGTAGCAATAAACGGCGCTTTAATTTCTTTGGCAAAATTTACAATGGGTGCATAATCGGTTTTATAATTATTCCACAGCCTTGCTGCAGTGTCAAATCCTTTGGATGTAATTTTTCCGGCCATATAATCACTCAATGCCTGTTGGTTATCTGCCTCAAACATTTCGGCGCCAAAAATTAAACTTCGTTTTTTACTTAGGTCTTTTGCCACTGAAAGCTCCATCCAGTGTGCAATAGCATTGTTATGGTATTCGCCAAAAAGAACAATATCTTTTTTTGCAAGACGGCGTATCATCTTATCGTAAGAAACTTTTTTACCCTTTGCATTATAAAGTATATAGGCAGGTTTTTGCTGTGCATACGCAAAAGTTGCACTAATTAAAATAAAAATGAAGAGTAAGTATTTTTTCATGCTTGTAATCTTATCCCTGAAAGGTAATCTTAATTACCGGGTTGTAAATATGAAGAATTTATTTCAATACCACCTGTATAAAATTAAGCCAAATCTAAATGATATGTTCATTTATCATTAACTTATCTCTATTCTGCCGGCCAAATTACCCGTTGTATAAGTTTAAACTGTTACTTGCAAATTAAGATGTAACTTTCGCTACCACTTTCTTTTATGAGCTTCAAAAAAATTATTCCATTACTGCTGGTTATTTTTTTAAGTAACAGTTGCAGTAAGTATGCTGCCACTAACCGCAGTTATAAAAAACAGGCACGTGCATTGGCAAGAGAAATAAAAGAACAACCTGCCAATACCGACAGTACTATTGCACCTGCAGCCTGGGTGGGCACTACAAATTTTGGTATTCGCAGGCCCAACTTTGTCATCATACACCATACGGCACAAAACAGTTGCGAACAAACGCTTCGTACGTTTACGCTTACCCGTACGCAGGTGAGTGCCCATTATGTAATTTGCAGGGATGGCACTGTACACCATATGTTAAATGATTACCTGCGTGCCTGGCATGCCGGCGCCGCCAATTGGGGCAATGTTACCGATGTAAACTCTGTATCTATTGGTATAGAACTGGATAATAATGGGTCCGAACCATTTACCGAAACTCAAATCAACAGCCTGTTGATGGTTTTAAAAAATTTGAAGAAAAAATACAATATCCCAACTGCAAATTTTATTGGCCATTCAGATATTGCCCCTTCCAGGAAAGTAGACCCAAGCAGGTTTTTCCCCTGGCAGCAGCTTGCGCAAAACGGATTTGGCAACTGGTACGATACAACAAATGTATCGTTGCCTAATAATTTTAATGCCATGGATGCATTACGCATTATAGGATACAAAACCAAAGACAGCATTGCCGCCATCAAAGCATTTAAACTGCATTTTGTGCAACAGGATACATTACCAACAATTAACCTGGCAGATGAAAAAATCATTTACAGCCTGTATAAAAAATATTGATTGGTTTGTTTGATGATGAACAACAATAAAAAAATAATGTATAAGTTAATTATCCTTTTTTAAAACTCGTTTTACTGAGAGGATAATAAATTTATTGGCAACGGCACTTTATATGTCATCGAACCGGTATCGATATTGAATAAAAAATGAACTGCTTTTATAAAACTAATTTTAAATGATGATGATTGATGCAATTAGCGGTTAAAATATTTACCCACCACCGGCAGTTTTGCAAATTCTTTTGCCTCTATTTTAGATACAAATAATACATAGAGCAACAGCAGTATTGATGCGGTGATGAAACTTACAGCAAAGCCGCTCCACAAATTAGTGATACCATAGTGTATAAAATAAATGATGACAGCAATTACCATGTAGGCAAGTAATTTTTTCCAGGCATAAGGTATGCGGTATTCTTTTTGTCCCCACAAATAAGACACAACCATCATGGCGCCATAACAAGTAAAGGTTGCCCATGCACAAGCTGTATAACTGTAATGTGGTATAAAAAAATAATTGACGGCAAATGTAATAGCTGCACCCATTAAAGTTATCCATGCACCCGACATGGTTTTATGCGAAAGTTTATACCAGATAGAAAGGTTATAATAAATACCCAGGAACATATTTGCCAGCAACAGGATGGGTACCACTGAAAGGCCACCCCAGTATTTTGGGCCAATAAAATTTTTCCAAATGGGTATATATAAACTCACCAGCAGGAACATCACGGTAATAATAATGACAAAAAATTTCATCACCCTTGCATAAACCTTTTGAGGATTTTGCCCTTCGGCCTGTTTAAAGAAAAACGGCTCTGCGCCAAACCTAAAAGCCTGTATAAATAATGTGATGAGTATGGATAATTTGTAACAGGCATTGTAAATTCCTACCTGTTGCTCTTTAAACACCGAAGAACCCGGTAACCACCAGGCAAGCATCAGCCTGTCGAAAGTTTCATTTATCATGCCTCCCATACCCACAATAATCAGCGGCATAGAATATACCATCATTTTTTTCCAAAGCCTAACGTCGAACCGGAAACGAACATTAGAAATCTCTCCAGACAACAATAAAAGTGTAGCTACCGATTGGATAAGGTTTGCAACCAACACATAAACTATTGGGTTGGTGCCAGGGCTGTAAATAGCGCTTATCCAGCTACCGGGGTTTTGCTGTAAATGATTAGGGCAATAACCAATAAAAAACCAGGTAAAAAAAACATTGATTAATACGCTTAAGATATTGATGAAAGCAAATTTTCGGGGGCGCTCCTGTTCACGCAGGCTGGCAAAGGGTATGCGGTTAAGGGCATCCAATGCGATAATGAAAATACTAAGCTGTACAATTTGAGGAAAATCCTGCAAGCTTACAATCCTGGCAAAAGTATCCTGATAAATCCATAATATGCTTGTGAAGATGATAGTGGAAAAAAATATGGATAATACTGAAGTGCTGTAGATGGTTTTCTTATATTCTTCTTTTGCCGAAAACCGGAAATAAGCGGTTTCAAAACCATAAGTGAAAATTACATTCAGTATTGGGATGGCTGCATATATAAGACCCATCTTACCATAATCTGCCGTGTTGGCAAGGCTATAAGTAAGAAACGGTGTTAGCAGTAAATTAATAAACCTTGCAGCAATGGAACTGGCCCCATACCATATAGTTTGCCCTGCTAATTTTTTAATGCCACTCAATGAATGATAAATTTGGTTTCAAATTTACCTTTATAATTTTAATTTTACTCAATACTTTGTTCATTGGCATATTTAAAAGAAAAACATAACAGGATATTTAGCTAAATAAAAGAATTAAAAGCTGTTACTCCTTCTTCATCACAATCTTTTCATTCATATCTGCCAAAACCTGTTTTTTAAAATCAACTAGTTGGGGATAATCTACTGCTTTAATAATTCTGTCTTTTATTTTCAAAGAGGTAAATGTACTTAATGTATTATTTGCCGCATCCCAAGTGTAAGTGCTGGTATATTCACAAAATGGAAATTTAACCATTGTGTTTTTGGGTATAGATTCCATGCTATAACCCGACGGAAATTTATACACAGTGGTATCAACGGTTTGGTAAGGGTTGGTAAAATAATAATCTCGCTGCCGGTTTTCATTTTCCTGTATGTCTTCATCAAAAACAGGGTAAAGCCTGCTGTCGAAAAATAGTTTACTGCCTGCATTAAAGGCATAAATTTTTTCGTAACTCATGTTAGCGTTTATCATGTATGGATTGTCTTTGTCTTTTGAATTGCTGATAGTAAATTCATCGGGATGTTTCCACTCCATATACGAAATAAAGAATTTGCGTTTTTCATCTTCTTTTAAATCGTGGTAGCGCATTAAAAATATATCCCTGTCGTCTCCATACAAACTGTAATTCATTTTCAATTTTGCGCCGCCATCTTCATCAACCTCAATTACGGTTTTCATATATTTTGAATTGCTTTTATAATCACTTGCAGGCGTACTAACCAACACACCTCCATCGGCAGTTACCATCATGGCTTTTCGGTTTTCGGTAAATGGGCCAAGCTGGCCAAAGGGCAGCGTAGTGCTGGTACACTCAAGCCAAATGCTGTCTTTGGGCTGCGGTATGCAAAGTATTACATGGTTAAAATAATTGGCCGGAAAATCTTCATATACTTGCCGGGGTGTAGTACTGCCTTGTATAATTACAATATTTGCTTTTACATTTACAGCATCTAATGCCGATTTTAAATAGTTGCTCAGCGCCTTGCAATCGCCATACTTTTTATCATCTACAAAACTTGCCGGGAAAGGCCTTAAGCCTCCAATGCCCAACTGGATACTTACATAACGCATATTTTGTTGCATGTATTTATATAAAATCATGGCTTTCTCCCTGTCGGTACCTGCATTTTTTACCATCGACTGGTAAAATGTTTTTTTATCATCGGGCAGTCCGGTTGTTTTTGCATAGAGGTTTTCAATCCAGGCGCCTAAATTTTTCCAGCTTGTCATATCGCCATCATAACCATCTAACTCAAATTTATTGGGAGCAAGCAATACAGTGGGTTCATAAGAATATGACGAGCCGCTATGTTTTTCAAGCTGGTAAGCTTTCAGGTTTTTTAATTCCCAGGTATAAATATCCTTACTGCCTGTATTATTCACCTGCGGCTTATGATTTGTGTTTACAAGTTTATAGCGCACTCCTAAACTGGAAGGCACTTCTACATTAAATACCGAATGCTGTACAGACAGCCAGGGCGATTGCATATCGTAACCGGGCAAACTAAAAATTCCTTTAAACTTAATGGTATAATTATACTCAACTGTTACAGGGTAAGATGCCGCAATAACATTGTAATAAGTAACCTTGCCTTCGGGCACAAGGCCATCACCGTAGTTTAATGAGGTCATGTCTTTTTTAGTATAGGTTTTGGTTACCTTTCCCATTTGGTCGTACAACTTTATTTCGGCATCGTCAAGCACATGAAACTTATCAGAAAACTGTACAAAGTTTAGGTTGTCTTTAGCCTGCTCGTTCAGTATTGTAAATACACGGTGCACTTCGTAAAAAGCAGTGTTCTTATCTTTTATGCTAACATTAATCCGTTCATCCCTTATCACCATGTCGGCATCTTTACGCAACGAATCGGGAATTGTAAATACAGCATAGTTTGGTATTTGTGCAGCTATAACAAAAGATACCAACTGGCATAAAAATAGGGTAAAAGATTTTTTCATATCTGAAGGTATTTTTTTCAAAAAAAGGATTAATTAAATATAGGGAATTTGAATTTTTAAGCAACAATAAGGATAATAAAAAAGCCGCCTCGTAAATTATTGAGGCGGCAACTAAGTAATGTAAATGGTAAGTATTTACCAGGCTTTTTTAGCCACGCCGTTTTTAACAGCTTCAAGTGCTGCAGCTTCGCTTAGCATGGTAGTCATCTTGTTTCCTTTTCCATCGTGTCCCTGGGCCATGTAACCTCCACGGGAAGTTTTAGTTATTACTGCATCCTGCATAGGAACATTTTTTTCCTTTGTTTTCATGCAATAGGCTGTTAACATTTTTGACATTTTTGATAAATTTATGGTTAGTAATTGCGTACAAGCTACTTAAAATATCGCTTTTTGCAAAAACACAGGGCCTGTAGCTACGTATAAAATCAATGAGTTACCCACATTTTAAGCCTTAGTTTTAAAACAGTTTAATACGTAAAACCGGCTATTTTTAAAGAAATCACCGCTTTTTTAAAAATATGATATGGCTGCAAAGCCTTTATCCATATAGTTTTATATGTAATGTATCTTTCTTTTTAAAATATCATTGGCAAAGGGCCACATAAAAAAAATCCGGGTGCCCGGCCCCGGATTTAATGTTAATATATATATAACTAATTTTTAAAAAAACTATCGTTTTTATACGTAAAATGGTACTTTTTTAAGCTGTTTTCAAACAGTTCATCAATTAAAAAGCTACACATCAATTTTTGCATATTTGGCATGCGTTTCAATAAACTCCCTGCGTGGCGGTACTTCATCACCCATCAGCATGCTAAAAACCCTGTCGGCTTCTGCCGAGCTTTCGAGCGTAACCTGTTTTAAAGTACGGGTTGCCGGGTTCATGGTAGTTTCCCAAAGTTGTTCGGCATTCATCTCGCCCAAACCTTTATAGCGTTGTGTATTTACACTGTCGTCTTTTCCCTGGCCAAATTGTTTAATCAATGCTTTGCGCTCTTCATCATTCCATGCATAAGCCTGGTCTTTTCCTTTTTTAACAAGATAAAGTGGCGGTTGTGCAATATAAACAAACCCCTGCTCAACCAATTCTTTCATATAACGAAAGATGAACGTTAATATAAGTGTTGCTATATGGCTTCCATCCACATCGGCATCCGTCATGATGATTAACTTATGATAACGCAGTTTTGATAGGTCAAGCGCTTTGGGATCTTCGGGTGTACCAATTTTTACACCCAGTGCGGTAAACATGTTGCGTATCTCTTCATTGTCGTAAATCTTATGCTCCATGGCTTTCTCTACGTTCAAAATTTTACCACGCAATGGTAGTATGGCCTGGAACGACCTATCCCTGCCTTGCTTGGCAGTACCGCCTGCCGAGTCACCCTCTACCAGGTATAACTCACAGCGGTTAGGATCTTTATCACTGCAATCGGCTAGTTTGCCCGGCAGGCCACCACCAGTAAGTACACTTTTACGCTGTACCATTTCACGGGCTTTTTTTGCTGCCGCCCTTGCCTGCGCTGCCAGTATCACTTTTTGTATGATGGTTTTGGCATCTTTAGGATTTTCTTCCAGGTATGCAGTTAATACCCTGCTTAAAGTAGAATCAACCACACCCATCACTTCATTATTACCCAGCTTTGTTTTTGTTTGCCCTTCAAACTGTGGCTCCGGCACTTTTACAGATACAATAGCGCTCAGCCCTTCTCTAAAATCATCGCCTTCAATCTCTACCTTGGCTTTTTCAAACATACCTTCTTTTTCGCCATAGCTCTTAAACACCCTTGTTATCGACCTGCGAAAACCCGATACATGCGTACCGCCTTCGATGGTATTGATATTATTTACATAGCTGAAGAGATGCTCCTGGTAGCCTGTGTTGTATATCATGGCCACTTCTACCATTACATTACTTGCTTCATCGTGCCCATCGCAATAAATAACGGTAGGCAGCAATGGATTACGGTTTGCATTCTTATCCAGCATCTCCACAAACTCTACAATACCGCCCTCGCTGTAAAATGTTTTTGAGTATGTGCTGCCATCCTCTTCCTTCTCCCTTAAATCATGTATATGTATGGTGATTTTTTTATTGAGGAAAGAAAGCTCTCTTAAACGGGCTTCCAGTATTTCACGGTTGTAAGTGGTAGTGATGAAGATGGACGGATCGGGCCAAAACTGGGTTTTGGTGCCATGTTTATCTGATTTGCCAATTTCACGTACCGAATATTTAGGTATGCCCGTTGCATATTCCTGTTCAAATCTTTTTCCATCACGGTTTACTTCTACATGCAGCTTTGTGCTTAATGCATTTACGCAACTTACACCCACGCCATGCAAACCGCCGGAAACTTTGTATGAATCTTTATCAAATTTTCCACCGGCATGTAATACCGTCATCACCACTTCCAATGCACTGCGGTTTTCTTTGGTATGCATGCCCGTAGGTATACCACGGCCATCATCTTCTACAGTAATGGAATTATCTTCGTTAATGGTAACCGAAATATTTTTGCAATGCCCTGCAAGCGCTTCATCAATGGAGTTATCAACCACTTCATACACCAAATGATGTAAACCTTTAATGCCCACATCACCAATGTACATGGCGGGGCGCTTACGTACCGCTTCTAAACCTTCTAAAACCTGTATACTGTCTGCACCATAACCTGTATTGGCGGGAGCCGTAACTACTGCTTCTTCTGTACTCATATTATCGTTCAAAATCTCTTTTAATTAGTAAAATTCGGATTGGAGCAAATGTACGAAAAAACAGGCGTTTGAGGCAAAATCAGGCTGTTTATTTTACCATGTTTTTATACATGGATATCCACAATTTTTATAGCCTGTTCTTATACTTGCCCAACATGTACTTAAATACTAAATGGCTAAAATTTTTTAGGCTTACAGGAGCTGATTTTTTGCCCCGAAATTTTATATACCTATAAAATGCCCTTTATTAAACCTTTTACAATGTTTAAACGTTAATTCTTTATGCTTATCTTTGCAAATAATAAATACATGAGCCAATTAACCGACATATTAGCAATAGCACACCGGCAACCTCTTTTGCAGGAAGACTTGGATGTGCTGCTGCATGTTGAGCGTACGGTTCCGGGATCGGTGCAATATTCTATTAAGCGCTACCGCAAACAGCCACAATGGAGTATTGAAGATACCGGCATTTTAATTTATCATGTAGAAAAAAACAATCCCGATGCCAATCACCTGGAGCTTAAGTTTTGCGTAAGCGGAAATGTGTATTGCCGGCAAAAGCAAACCGAATGTGATTACTGTAAAGCAAATAACAGTAAGGGTTGTATTGAAAAAGTGGATAGTGTAGATGTGGTAAGCTTTAGTTTTAAACCTAATTATCTTACACAGTTTACCAACAACACTACAGATACCGGTTTAACCGAAGAGGTGCTTTCTTTCAGGCATACATCATCTTTTAGTAAACAACTGCCTTTATGCGGTAAAACCCGTACAGCTATTGAAGCTTTACTGAACCATACTTATACCGATACCAGGGAAAATATTTTCATTAATGCACAAACTCAAATCTTATTATTGTATAGTATGGATTGCATGCTGGGCGATGATAAGGAAACCGAGTTTAGTTGCAAGTTTCTGCAAAACACACAAGACAGGGAAAAAATTATTAAAGCACGAGAAGTGCTATTACAGCATATAGGTGAGCCAATAACCATCAAAGCCTTAAGCCGCAAAGTGGCTATTAACGAATGTTACCTTAAAAAAGGGTTTAAAGAAATTTTCGGTACCACTATTTTTGATTTTTATCAAAGCCAGCGTATGGAACACGCCAAATATCTTTTGTACGAAAAAGGTTTAAGCGTTACCGAAGTATCTATGATGCTGGGCTATTCTTCCATATCGCATTTTTCAACTGCATTTAAAAAACATACCGGCATAAAGCCCTGTGAACTGTTGTTGCATTAATTAGTATAGCTATTTCATTTGCTTACATTACTGCGCTATGTCATTTTTCGGTAAAACAATATGATTTTAATCAGATTGATAACAACATGACAATTTCATGATAAAATTAAAACGCAGCTGTTTCACCTTTGCATTTCAATTGTATGAGCGCATTGGTAAAAAGTATATCATTCTCTTCTGTTTTCATTAGTATATTATTCACAGGCATTAGTGCCTATTCGCAATACGCTGCTAAAGATACCGGCTTTAATAAAGTATATACTATTGATGAAATAACAGTTTCCACTACACGAACCATAAAATCTATTGGCGATATACCTGTTCCCATACAGGTGATAAGTAAGAAATTTATTCAGCAATCGGGTTCTCAAAAGTTGATTGATATTTTACAACAGCAAACCGGCCTTATATTGTCTGATAACCCATTGGGGCAATCTTTACAAGGTTATCCCAACCCTTTTGGCAGCGGAATTCAAATGCAGGGATTAGACCCGGCCTACACGCTGATACTGGTAGATGGAGAACCATTAACAGGAAGAAATGCCGGTATTCTTAATTTAGGAAGGATTGCTGTAGGAAATATTAAACAGGTAGAAATTATAAAAGGCCCGGCTACCAGTTTGTATGGCTCCGATGCATTGGCAGGTGTTATCAATATCATAACCGAAAAACCAACCGGCAATAACAGTTTGTTGCAGGTTCACCAGTCAAGCAACAAAACCTGGGGTTTTAGCGCCAGCCAATCCTTTAAAAAAAATAAAACTGCTTTACAACTCTTTGCAAACCGGTATAGCAGCAGCGGTTACGATCTTGATAAAACCATCTATGGCCAAACAACCGACCCATACAGGAATTATTCTTTTGCCGGCAATCTTCAGTACGATTTAAATGCAACAACACAACTGCAATCTTCGGCAAGGCTGTTCACTCAAAAACAGTTTAATAATTACCTGGTGTACACAGCCAATCAGCCGCAGGCGGTTGATGGCAGCAGCATAGAAACCGATTGGAGTTTCAACAACCAGTTGCATTACAAGATTTCAAAAAAAGTAAAACTGATTTCACGGCTTTATATTACAGGGTATAAAGACAATGCAGAAGTGTTTATGATGAGTGATAAACAGCTTTTTGATAAAAGCTATATGCAGCAGTTTTTATTAAAGCCCGAAATACAAGTTGAAATTGGTGATAAAAGAAACCAAAAACTAATAGCCGGTGCCGGTTATAATTTTGAAACCGTAGAAGCTAACAGATATCCCGATAAAAAAAGGTTCAATGCATTTTATATTTTTTCACAAAAAGAATGGATGCTTTATAATAAACTGAATATTACAGTTGGTGGCAGGCTTGATAAACATTCGCTGTATAAATTGCAATTTAATCCCAAACTGGCATTGGCTTATAAAGCAGCGCCTCATTTAACCATCAATGCCTCTATTGGTACCGGGTTTAAGGCTCCCGATTTCAGGCAGCAATTTTTATTTTTTACCAATTCGCTGGTAGGTTATACGTTGTTGGGTGCCGATGAACTTGCCAATGGCCTTTTACAATTACAGCAACAGGGGCAAATTGAACCATCTGTTAACATAACACCATACCTGGGCAATAATGCATTATCGCCAGAAAAATCGGTGGGTATAAATATTGGTGGCAGGTATTTGCTGCACAACAAAACAACTTTTACTCTTAATATTTTCCGAAATGATATAAACAACCTTATTGACCGCTTTAACCTGCCTTTCTCAAAAACAAACGGGCAAGCTATCTTCAGCTATATTAATATCAATAATGTTTTTACGCAGGGATTGGATGTAAACATTAATCACCAGTTAAATAATTTATTCAGCATTAATGCCGGTTATCAATACCTGGAAGCAAAAGACAAGGATGTAATAAAAAAGATTAAAGATGGCAAAATGGTGAAAAGAGACCCCGTAACTTTTGTAAGCAGTTATGTAACCAGTAAAGAATATGGCGGACTTTTTAATCGCAGTAAACACACTGCTAACCTGCAGTTATTTTATAACAGTAACAATAAAAAATGGGGCGCTAATATTAGGGCTAATTACAGGGGACGGTTTGGATACAGCGATATCAACGGTAATAATATACTTGATGATGGCCGGGAATATGTAAAGGCTTATGTATTGCTAAACGCAGCCATTAGCAAATCATTTAAACAGGGTTTTGAAATACAGGCAGGCGCTGAAAACATTTTGAACCATAAGGATAAAAACAAACTACCCAACTTGCCGGGTATTACATACCTGGTAAATCTCAATATTAATTTAAACCAATTATTCACTAAACAACTTTAACCCACCTTACGAAAATACGATGTATGGTTAAAGATAAAAACTACACAAAAATGAAGAAGATGATTCAGGCTGGTATGATAGCCGCCACAGCAATTGTAATCACATTAAGCTCATGCTCAAAAGACCCTGTGAATGAAATTACCACTGTAGAAAAAACAGATTCATTGGTTGTTAATTTCAGCAATAGCAGCAGTTTTGCTTTTTTTAATTTTAAAAATGGTGCTGTTGTTGCCAATACAGACAGTGCTACCACAAAATGGGATTTTGGTTTGCGCTTAACAACATTCATCCTCAACAGCGGCGCCTATGGCACTGGAAATGCAGGTGCCATTTTACAAAATAATATTTATAGCAGTGTAACAGCAGCGCCTACTACCGGTTATGCATATGATACCACAACTTCTCAAAAAGCAATTAAAGATGGTAGCTGGTACGATTATAACCCAATAACACATTCATTTGCACCAAAAGCCGGACAAACATTTATTTTCCGTACGGCAGATAACCATTTTGTAAAAATGGAATTACTGGCTGTAGATTATGCTCCATTTGTAGGCCCGGTGCCTTCACAATTAATATACAGGTTTAGATATACTTACCAGGCTAATGGTTCAGTAAGTTTCTAAATTAAATAAATATAACATGCACTAAAAAAGCCGCTGAAATTCAGCGGCTTTTTTTCATTGGGTGTTAATCTTTGTGCTTAAATTCTGTTTTCCCAAGGTTGATGCAACACATATTGAATATTTAAAACGGGGGCCTTTTAGCTGTATTTATGTGATATTAAAAGTAAGACGGGAATAAGACTATTCCCGTCTTTTACCCTAATAAAACCCTAAACCAGCAAAACTCTTCATATATTAATTTTAAAAAATTATAGTCTTTCTTATAATTCAGAAATAAAGCCAATTTTATGCCAAAGGATATAAATGTGGATAAGTAGGCTCAAATTGAGTATAGTTAAGGGTTTAACCTTAATTTAGTAGTATTTTTTTGTAGTAAAAATTCTATAAAATATACCTGTTATTTTTATATACTACTCTTTTGGTACATAAAGCCATCATTTAAATTTTACATCCTTTACCCGTTAGTTAAAATAGTTATTGTAAGATTGAAAACTCAAAACGTTAAAAAGCCCTTATTTAATTAACTTTGCACACTTATTTAAATCCCCTCCCTTTTTAGGGGTAAAAATCAAAATAGAAATTATTTTCAACGATTATGAGTGGCAAATACACAGAATATCAGCAACTTAACCTTCCATCAATAAGCGAAGAGATACTTGCTAAATGGAAACAGGAGGATACTTTTGAAAAAAGTATCGCTCTTAGAGAAGGCTGCCCTCCCTTTGTTTTTTATGAAGGCCCGCCAAGTGCCAATGGAATGCCTGGTATTCATCATGTTATAAGCCGAACTTTAAAAGATTTGGTATGCCGCTATAAAACTATGCAGGGTTTCCAGGTAAAGCGCAAAGGAGGATGGGATACACATGGGTTACCCGTAGAACTTGGTGTTGAAAAAGAACTGGGTATTACAAAAGAAGATATAGGCACAAAAATTTCGATTGAAGAATATAACAAGAAGTGCCGTGAAGTGGTGATGCGATTTAAGGATAAATGGGATGAAATAACCCAAAAAATGGGCTACTGGGTTGATTTGAAAAACCCTTATGTAACTTTTGAAAACAATTATATAGAAACACTTTGGTGGTGCCTGAGTGAATTGTATAAAAAGGGTTATTTGTATGAAAGTGTAAGCATTCAACCTTATTCGCCTGCTGCAGGTACGGGCTTAAGCAGCCACGAACTGAATCAACCCGGTACTTATAAAGATGTGAAGGATACAAGTGCAGTGGCTATGTTTAAAATAAGTGAAAAATCAAAAGTAAAAATTAAAAATTTTGATGGGGAGGCATTTTTAATGGCGTGGACAACAACTCCATGGACACTCCCATCAAACCTGGGTTTAACGGTAGGACCAAATATTGAATATTGTTTGGTACAAACATTTAACCCTTACACTCATTTACTAATCAATGTAATTTTAGCCAAGGCATTGTTAAGTAAATATTTTAAAGCAGAAGCCGAAAAAGGCGATTTTGAAAGTTACAATGCCGAAGTAAA